>JAIKXM010000036.1 GCA_024684085.1 Lachnospiraceae bacterium
TAAAAAATGCTTTATTTTAGGGGTTTATAAGGGTTCTTAACATATTAACAACCCTTAATAATAATACTACTTTATTTAATAATAATAATTTAAGGAGAATCCAGGATGAAAATAGTTTGTTCAAAAAGTGAACTTTTAAAAGGTCTTAATATAGCTTCAAAAGCAGTTCCTAATAAAACAACAATGGATACACTTGAATGTATCATCTTTGATTGTAATGAAGGAATGATCAAACTTATCGCTAATGATATGGATCTTGGAATAGAGACGATCATTCCCGGTACTATATATGAAAAGGGAGTTATAGCTATTGATTCTTCAATAATAATCAATATTGTAAGAAGTTTCCCTGACAGTGATATAACTATAGATTGTGATTATGATTATAAGACTGTTATAAGTTGTGAGAATTCCATGTTCAATATAGTAGCCAAAAATACGGATTCTTTCACTTATCTTCCTAAGTATGAGAAGAGTAATCCTATAATTATATCCAAGATCACTCTTAAGGATGCGATCAGAAAGACGATCTTCTCTATTAATGAAAAAGATTCCAATAAGGTTATGTCCGGAGAGCTCTTTGAGATAACAGGTAATAACTTAAGAGTTGTAGCTCTTGACGGTCACAGAATATCTATCAACAATATTAAGCTTAATGCTCTTTATGAAGATAAGAGTATCATCATTCCCGGAAGAACTCTTAATGAGTTGACCAAGATCATTGATAATGAAGAGGGAGATCTCTTTATCTATATCTGCGACAAGCATATCATCTTCGAATATGATGATACTACTGTTGTATCAAGACTTATCGAAGGTAAATATTTTGATATCAACAAGATGCTTACAGATAATTATGATACTAAGATCACAATCAATAAGAAGAGCCTTATAGATTCTATCAACAGAGGATTACTTCTTATCAATGACGGTAATAAGAAACCTATCATTATGAAGGTTAATGAAGAGAATATTGAGATAGGGCTTAATTCTCCTCTCGGTAGTCTTAATGATGTTATCGATATCAGCAGAGAAGGTATTAACCAGATCATCGGATTTAATCCTAAGTTCATGGTAGATGCTCTCAGAGTAATTGATGATGAAGAGATCAATATATATCTTATGAATGCCAAGTCTCCTGCTTTTATCAGGGATGAAGAAAATACTTATATTTATCTCGTATTACCGGTTAACTTTAATTCGATCTAAAAGGCAGATATAATGGAAAAACATATTAAACCAAGAGATGAATTTATTAAACTGGGTCAGGCACTTAAGGCTGTCGGACTTGTTGATTCCGGTGTTGATGCCAAATTCCTTATCACCGAAGGTAATATAAAAGTTAACGGTAATGTTGAATTGCAGCGAGGTAAGAAATTATATTCCGGTGATGTAGTTGAATTTGAAGGCAATAAGATCATTATAGATTAAGAAAATAACAAGGTAAGATAATGATAATCAAATCACTGGAGATCAGTAATTACAGGAATTATGAATATGCCTGTATCAATTTTGATAAAGGAACCAATATTCTGTACGGTGACAATGCTCAGGGAAAGACCAATATCCTTGAAGCAATTTATTTGTCTGCAACGACAAAGTCCCATAAAAGTGCCAAAGACAGTGAGATAATAAGATTCAATAATGATGAAGCTCATATACGAACTCTTATTGAGAAGGATGGTATAGATACCAAGATAGATATGCATCTTCGTAAAAAAGGTTCGAAAGGTATTGCGATAGATCAGACGAGGATCAATAAAGCTGCCGATCTGTTAGGAATACTGAATGTGTGCTTTTTTTCACCGGAAGATCTAAGTATTATTAAGAACGGACCGGCTGAGAGAAGAAGATTTATAGATATGGAGTTATGTCAACTGGATAAATTCTATATTTATAATCTTAATAATTACAATAAGATAATCAATCAGCGTAATAAGCTTCTTAAGAATCTTAAGTTTAATCCGGAACTTAAGGATACGCTCAATATCTGGGA
The DNA here is from genome assembly GCA_024684085.1 of Lachnospiraceae bacterium. Taxonomy (GTDB): domain Bacteria; phylum Bacillota; class Clostridia; order Lachnospirales; family Lachnospiraceae; genus Colinaster. Next base: position 1,997 of record JAIKXM010000036.1, read on the forward strand.
TAATCAGATAATCTCGTACGGAAGTAAGATAATCGAGAGAAGGGAACAGTTCATATCCCAGATCAATTCGATAATCAATGATATACACAAAGGTCTGTCCGGAGAAAAGGAAGATCTTAAGATACAATATATGCCCTGCGTAAGCATAGAAGATTTTGAGAAAGAATTAAATATGAGCAGGGAAAAAGATATAAGACTTAAGATGACGACTGTCGGTCCGCACAGAGATGATATTTCTTTTATCATCAATGATAAGCAGGGAAGAAGTATTGATATCAGGAAGTTCGGATCACAGGGTCAGCAGAGAACGGCTGCTCTCTCACTTAAGCTTACCGAGATAGAGATCGTTAAGAAGATAACCAATGATACACCGGTTCTTCTTCTTGATGATGTTTTGTCGGAATTGGACAGTAAAAGACAGAATTACCTTCTTAACAATATTAAGAATATTCAGACCATAGTTACCTGTACGGGTTTGGATGAATTTGTTAATAACAGGTTTGAGATCAATAAGATATTCAAGGTGACTGAAGGTAGTATTGATCAATATAAGTTGGAGGAATGATTATGAGTCAAAATAATCAGGAATATGGTGCGGATCAAATACAGATTTTGGAAGGACTTGAAGCTGTACGTAAGCGTCCGGGTATGTATATTGGAAGCACTTCTTCAAGAGGACTTCATCATCTTGTCTATGAGATAGTTGATAATTCCGTAGATGAAGCACTTGCGGGATTCTGTAATGAGATAAATGTCTTCATCAATGAAGATAATTCGATAACCGTAATTGATAACGGAAGAGGTATTCCGACAGATATCAATCACAAGGCCGGAAAGCCTGCGGTTGAAGTAGTATTCACCATTCTTCATGCCGGCGGTAAGTTCGGCGGTGGAGGTTACAAGGTATCCGGCGGACTTCACGGAGTTGGTGCTTCAGTAGTTAATGCTCTTTCCAACTGGCTTGAAGTTCAGATATACAGAAACGGTAAGATATATAAACAGCGTTATGAAAGAGGTAAGACCTGCGGTGAACTTGCGGTCATAGGAGAATGTCCTGAGGATAAGACAGGTACAAGAGTTGATTTCATGCCTGATGATACTATCTTTGAAGAGACGGTTTATGATTATGATATCCTTAAGACCCGTCTCAGAGAGACTGCTTTCCTTACAAAAGGTCTGAAGATCGTTCTTACTGATGAAAGAGAGACCGACGAAGAAGGTAATAAGACTCACAGAAGTCATACCTTCCATTATGAAGGCGGTATCAAAGAGTTCGTAGTATATCTTAATAAGAGTAAGACAGCACTTTACAATGATATTCTCTATTTTGAAGGAAGTAAGAATAATGTATATGTTGAAGTAGCTTTTCAGCATAATGATTCTTATACGGAAAATGTTGCAAGCTTTGTTAATAATATAATAACTCCGGAAGGCGGAACCCATCTTATTGGATTCAGGAATGCTCTTACAAAGACATTCAATGATTATGCAAGGAATAATAAGATACTGAAAGATAATGATCAGAATCTTTCGGGTGATGATATTAGAGAAGGTCTTACTGCTATCATAAGTATTAAGGTTGAAGAGCCTCAGTTTGAAGGTCAGACCAAGCAGAAGCTAGGTAACAGTGAAGCAAGGGGTGCGGTTGAGAATATAGTATCCGAGCAGCTGACTTATTATCTTGAGCAGAATCCTTCTATAGCTAAGATAATATGTGAAAAATCTATCCTTGCACAGCGTGCGAGAGAGGCAGCCAGAAAAGCAAGAGATCTTACAAGACGTAAGTCTGCTCTTGACGGAAGTTCACTTCCCGGTAAGCTGGCGGATTGTTCTGATAAGAATCCCGAGAATTGTGAGATATTCATAGTCGAGGGAGATTCGGCCGGCGGTAGTGCCAAGACTGCAAGAAGTAGAGCTACTCAGGCTATTCTTCCGCTTAGAGGTAAGATCCTTAATGTTGAGAAGGCAAGACTTGATAAGATACTCGGTAATGCTGAGATAAGAGCTATGATCACGGCATTCGGAACCGGAATATCGGACGATTTTGATATAAGTAAGTTAAGATATCATAAGATAATCATTATGACTGATGCCGATGTTGACGGTGCTCATATCGCTACTCTTATGCTTACTTTCCTCTATAGATTCATGCCTGAACTCATTAAGAACGGATATGTATATCTTGCCCAGCCTCCTCTCTATAAGTTAGAGAAGAACAGGAAGATTTGGTATGCATATTCCGATGATGAACTTGCCAGGATCATAAATGAAGTCGGAAGAGACCAAAATAATAAGATTCAGCGTTATAAGGGACTTGGAGAGATGGATGCCGAGCAGTTATGGGATACAACAATGGATCCTTCAAAGCGAATTCTTCTTCAGGTAAGTATGGATGAAGATTCTGAATCGGAACTTGATCTTACATTCACAACTCTTATGGGTGATAAGGTTGAGCCGAGAAGAGATTTCATTGAAGAGAATGCAAAATACGTTAAGAATCTCGATATTTAATATTTGAAATGGAGACCGGTTATGGATGACCAGATTTTTGATAAAATAAAATCTGTAGATTTGAAGAAAACAATGGAGAATTCTTATATCGATTACGCTATGAGTGTTATCGCATCTCGTGCGCTCCCCGATGTAAGAGACGGACTTAAGCCAGTTCAGCGAAGAGTCCTCTATTCCATGATAGAACTTAATAACGGTCCCGACAAACCTCACAGAAAATGTGCTCGTATTGTCGGTGATACAATGGGTAAATATCATCCTCACGGAGATAGTTCCATATATGGAGCTCTTGTCAATATGGCTCAGGACTGGAACTTCAGATATACTCTTGTAGACGGTCATGGCAATTTCGGTTCTGTGGATGGTGACGGAGCTGCTGCAATGCGATATACAGAGGCGAGATTATCCAAGATCTCAATGGAGATGCTTGCCGATATCAACAAAGATACTGTTGATTTCGTACCTAATTTTGATGAGACCGAGAAAGAACCCGTTGTTCTTCCCAGTAGATATCCCAATCTTCTGGTTAACGGTACCACCGGTATCGCCGTAGGTATGGCGACCAATATTCCTCCCCATAATCTCAGGGAAGTAGTCAGTGCGGTATCGAAGATCATTGATAATCGCATAGATGAAGACAGGAATACGGATATAGAAGAGATATTGCCACTTGTTAAGGCCCCCGATTTTCCGACAGGAGGAATTATTCTCGGAACAAGAGCTGTTGAAGAAGCTTACAGAACCGGTAGGGGCAAGATCAAGGTAAGAGCTGTCTGCAATATTGAGACTATGGAGAACGGTAAGCCGAGGATCATTGTTACCGAACTTCCTTATATGGTCAATAAAGCAAGGCTTATCGAGAAGATCGCCGAGCTTCACAAAGATAAGAAAATAGATGGAATTACCGATCTGAGAGATGAATCAGACAGAGAAGGTATGCGTATAGTCATCGAATTAAGAAAGGACGTTAATGCCAACGTTATTCTTAATAAGTTGTATAAGCATACCCAGTTACAGGATACCTTTGGCGTGATCATGCTGGCACTTGCCAATAATCAGCCCAAGGTTATGAATCTTCTTGAGATGCTTAAGTATTATATCAAGCATCAGGAAGAAGTTGTTACAAGACGTACCCAATATGATCTCAATAAGGCAGAAGAAAGAGATCATATCTTACAGGGCTTGCTTATCGCTCTCGATAATATCGATGAAGTGATCCAGATCATTAGAAGTTCGGCTACGACCGGTGAAGCCAAGGAGAGATTGATCGAGAGATTCGGTCTTACGGAAGCCCAGGCCGGTGCTATTACCGAGATGAGACTGAAGCAGCTGACCGGTCTGGAATCTGAGAAGATCGAGCAGGAGCATCAGGAATTACTCAAGAAGATAAGTGAGTTGAAGGCTATTTTGGCAGATAAGAAGGTATTACTTGCAGTAATCAAGGGTGAGATCGAAGAAATAGCTGATAAATTCGGCGATGACAGAAGGACTAAGATCGGATATGATGAGGAAGATATCTCTATCGAAGATATGATAGACGATGAGAATGTCGTTATCGCCATGACTAACCTGGGTTATATCAAGAGAATGACGATGGATAATTTCCGTGCCCAGAACAGAGGCGGTAAGGGAATCAAGGGAATGTCTACTATCGATAATGATTATATAGCCGATCTTCTTATGACCAATACCCATAACAGTATCATGTTCTTCACCAATATGGGAAGGGTCTACAGACTTAAGGTATATGAGATTCCGGAAGCCGGAAGAACCGCAAGAGGTACAGCTATCATCAATCTCCTGCTTCTTAATCCGGGTGAACAGATATCTGCTATCATTCCTTTGACAAGTACGGAAGATAATAAGAATCTTACATTTGCAACAAAAAAAGGTATCATTAAGAAGACTCCTATTCATGAATTCGATAATATCCGTAAGAACGGTCTGATCGCCATTAATATCATGGATGGCGATGAACTTATCGATGTTAAGACTACAGACAGTGAGAATACCATCTTCCTTGTGACAAAGAACGGTATGTGTATCCAGTTCAAGGAGAAGGAAGTCAGAGCTACCGGACGTAATACAGTCGGTGTTAAGTCAATGAAGCTGCTAGGCGATGATGAGATCGTCGGAATGCAGATCAATACTCAGGGTGATACTCTTCTTACAGTTACCGAGAATGGTATGGGTAAGAGAACTCCTATCGATCAGTTCAGACTTCAGAAGCGTGGCGGTGTCGGACTTAAGTGTTACAAGATCACCGAGAAGACAGGTAAGATCATCGGTGTTAAGGCTGTTAATGATGAACATGAGATCATGATGATCACTACCGAGGGTATCATTATCCAGATCAGAATGTCAGATATTAATATCTACAGCAGGATCACTCAGGGTGTCAAGCTTATGGATCTGAGTGATGACATCAAGGTTGCCCAGATTGCCAAGGTCAGAGATAAGGTAACCGTTGACAGCGGTGACGAGGTTGAGATCGAAGGTTCCGATGATGTGATTGATGGAGATTCCGAAGTTTTTATTAATGATAATTCGGATGACGTATCTGATGAGACCTCGGAGAATAGCGAAGATCCAAGCAATATCAGTGAATAATATATAGTTACTTTATTGTGTTTTTTTGGTAGCTGCAGGTCAATATTTTCACAAGAAACGCCTATGCGAGCGTCGGCACTTAGCGAGCCGAAGGCAAGCTTAGTGTCCGCTACGCTCACATCGGAGCGAGAGCGCCGTTTCGGTGAATATATTGACCTGCAGCGTAAAGACATCTGCGAACAGTAATTAATTGTGGGCACCGAACAGTTACTGATATATTTTGATATAAGAATATAGGGGTCGTCGATTACGACGACCCCTGTCTTACCGAATAGAAAGGCATGATAATGAATTGGAATGACCTTCTTAGCGGAGAGCGAATAAGAAAATATACAAAATCAACTACATCAAGGGATCTAAGAACTGAATTTGAGAAGGATTATCACAGGATAATCGGAAGTGCGTCCTTTAGACGGCTTCAGGACAAGACTCAGGTCTTTCCTCTTGATAAGAATGATTTTATTAGAACAAGGCTTACTCATTCTCTCGAAGTCAGCTCTTTTGCGAGATCTCTTGCTCAGAATGTCGGCGAGAGGATCGTTAGCGAAGGGCTCGATAAAGATTTTGATAACAGTAAGAAGGAAGATATCTGCGCCATCCTGCAGTGCGCCGGCCTTATACACGATATCGGCAATCCTCCCTTCGGGCATTTCGGTGAGAATACCACAAGGGAATGGTGCAAGAACAATTTCGACAGGTTGTACTTTAAAGGCAGGAAGATCACTGAGATACTGAATGATCAGATGATCGCCGATTTTTATAATTTCGAAGGTAATACTCAGGCATTAAGAGTCGTAAGCAAGCTTCACTTCCTTGTCGATGAGCATGGAATGAACCTTACCAAAGCTCTGCTTGGTACGATAATCAAGTATCCCGTATCTTCGCTCGAGATCGGCAGATATCCGGGTGATATCCGTTGTAAAAAAATGGGTTACTTCTATGCGGATAAGGATATCTACGAAGAGATCGACCGGACGCTGGGGACCAACGGATGTCGTCATCCCCTGACTTTTCTGCTTGAAGCGGCCGATGATATCGCATACAAGACAGCGGATATTGAGGACTCGATCAATAAAGGATGTATCCTCTATACCCAGCTTGTGCAGGAACTTATGGATTACGGTGATCAGCATGACTGCTCTACCCTCTTCTATAAGATCATCGATATACTTAAGCACAAGTATGAAAAAGCTAATGAGAATAATATATCCCAGCCGGATATCTATGCGGTTAAGAACTGGATAATCTCGATCCAGGGTTATCTTTTGTTTGCCGCGACCGACAGCTTTATCGATCATTACAGTGAGATAATGACTGGTACATATAAGAAAGATCTCTTCTACGGAACCGAAGTACAGGATATCATGTATATCCTGGGCGATATCGCCTACAGATATGCATTCATATCGAGACCGATCCATAAGCTTGAGATAGCTGCGGATTCGATATTCAACAATCTCTACGAGAAATTCATCAACGCGATCATCAATTTTGATACCGATGAAGAGAACTCGATAGTCAATAAGAAGATAGTCTCTCTTATATCCGAGGATTATAAGAGAATATATTATATTTATTCCAAAGACAGACCCGAAGAAGAGAAGCTCTACTTACGACTGCTTCTTGTAACGGATTATATCTGCGGAATGACGGATTCTTTTGCCAAGAATCTATATCAGGAATTGAATGGAGTCGTATAATGGAGACATACAGTATATTAAAAGATCTGGCAATTATCGTAATTTTTGCCAAGACTTGCGGAATCATCGCACGGAAGCTCAAGGCACCACAGGTAGTCGGAGAGATAATCGCCGGTTTACTTATAGGACCCTGCGTCCTTGGTTTGGTACAGCAGACAGAATTTCTGTCACAGATGGCTGAGATCGGAGTTATCCTCCTTATGTTCTCGGCAGGACTTGAAACAGATCTTAAGGAATTGCTTAAGACAGGACCGATCGCATTCGCGATAGCCTGTGCCGGAGTATTCATACCTCTGGTGTTCGGTACTCTTCTGTATATGGGATTCTACGGATATGCTCCGTGGGGTTCAGAGAAGTTCTTTACCGCCGTATTCACTGGCGTTATCATGACTGCCACAAGTGTAAGTATCACCGTTCAGTCACTTAAGGAACTTGGAAGACTTAAGAGTAAGGTGGGAACAACTATCCTGTCTGCGGCCATAATCGATGATGTCATCGGTATCGTCGTCCTTACTTTTGTAATCGGTTTTAAGAATCCGGAATCTAATCCGGCTTCAGTTGTAGTAAGTACCGTGCTGTTTTTCGTATTCGCGGTAATTGTGGGCTTCATCTCTTACAAGATCTTCAAGTGGGTGGACAACAGATATCCGCATACGAGGAGAATACCGATCGCGGGACTTGCATACTGTCTGGCCTTAAGCTATATTGCCGAGAGATATTTCGGCATCGCCGATATCACGGGTGCTTATGTTGCAGGTATCATCCTCTGCTCCATTAAGGATTCGGATTATATCGTCGAGAAGATGGATATCAATTCATATATGTTCTTCGGTCCCGTATTCTTCGCAAGTATAGGACTTAAGACCAATATCGATAATCTCAATATGGAAGTTTTGTGGTTCTCGATCGGTTTCGTGCTGGTGGCACTTATCAGCAAGATCGTGGGTTGCGGATTTATGGCTTTGGCTTGTAAGTTCAGGCCGGCTGATTCATTGAAGATCGGAATCGGAATGATGACCAGGGGGGAAGTAGCACTGATCGTATCCCAGAAGGGGTTGTCCGTCGGATTGCTCAATCCGGTATATTTTACATCAGTGATACTGCTGATCATCACTTCAAGTGTAGCGACACCGATCTTATTGAAGTTACTGTATCTCAGAGATGAGAAGATCGAGAACAGAAGGGATCATGAGGCCTTTCTGTATAAGACTCACAGGGATGAAGAGGAAGAATGACGAATACTCAAGACTACGAGAAGATACGCCGTAAGAAGAAACTGATCAAGCGTAAGAAGATAAGGATGGTCATCAATACGATAGTGGCGATGCTCCTTATCACTTCAATCGTTCTTGGCGGATATTATTATCGCCTGTACAGGATTGATGAAGAGATGATCAGTGCCAAGAATAAAGAGATAGAAGAACTGAACGATCGTATAGCGAATGATACATATTCGGAGGAAGATATCCGTTCGATCATGTCTGACAGCGAGAATAATGCAAAACAGACCATGCTCACTTATATCCGTAATACTTTCGAGAGTGGCGAGGGTGCCCTGACGGTTCTTGAGAATCTGTATCCGAATAATATAATAGTGCCGGATTCCGGAGTGTACAGATTTTTTGAGATAAAGAATTATCGAAAATCTGACAATAAAGAAAACTGCTTTGTTTATCCCGTAAAGAACGAGGAAAACGGATCATATGAGGGTCGCGCTTCATACGAAGACGGTGAGATGAGGGCGAGACTCGGCGTGGATGTATCCAAATTCCAGGGTACGATCAATTGGAACAGGGTAAAAAATGACGGCATTGAGTACGCTTATATCAGACTGGGTTACAGAGGATATGAGTCGGGCAAGATCGTGAATGACTCAATGTATGAAGTAAATATCAAGAAGTGTAATGCGGTCGGGCTTGATTGCGGAGTGTATTTCTTCACCGAGGCCAAGACCGAGGAAGAAGCTGTCGAAGAAGCGGAGTTCGTATTGGAATCTTTGGCGGACTACCATATTGAACTTCCAATCGTCATAGATGTGGAGGAATCGGCCAATATCAGCAAGTCAAGAACTAAGAACCTGACCAAGGAACAGAGGACCAAGAATGTCATCGCATTCTGCGACAGGATAAGAGAAGCCGGCTATGAAGCGATGATCTACGGTAATCTGAAATCCATGATGGTAATGATGGATTTCGAACAGCTGGAAGATTACGATAAGTGGTTCGCCTACTACAGATATCCCATCAGATTCCCTTACAGATACAGGATTTGGCAGTACTCTTCCACAGGTTCGGTCGACGGCATCAAAGGTCAGGCCGACATGAATCTTATGTTCTATTGATATACTTAAGCTGTTAAAAGCCTTTTAAGGTGACGGTAATTTTGACAAAAATTATTGTCACTCACGCTTTTTTCAAAATACCTGCTCAAAAAAGGGAGTTGGCAGATTAGTCTCGAAAATATGAAAGTCAGAGGTGCTATATATTGAAGAAGATAGTGTTAACCGGAGGCGGAACGGCCGGTCATGTAACTCCGAATATCGCTCTCCTGCCGGAATTGAAGGAGGCAGGTTTTGAGGCTTATTATATCGGATCGTATGACGGGATCGAGAAGAGGCTGATCGCCGATTACAATATTCCGTACTATGGGATATCTACCGGTAAATTCAGAAGATATTTCGATCTCAAGAATTTCTCGGATCCGTTTAGGGTATTGAGAGGAATGAAGGAGGCCAAGAAGATACTTAAGGAGATCAGGCCCGATGTTGTCTTCTCAAAGGGAGGCTTCGTGGCAGTTCCCGTTGTAAGGGCTGCGGCTTCTCTTAAGATCCCCTGTGTTATACATGAATCGGATATGACACCCGGACTTGCCAATAAATTATGTATTCCGATCGCTAAGAAGATCTGCTGTAATTTCCCCGAGACTATGGAGATGATGCCTAAGAATAAGACTGTTCTTACGGGATCTCCCATCAGACAGGAGATACTTACGGGAGACAAGGCCCGTGGTAAGGAATACTGCGGATTCACTGATGATAAGCCCGTACTTATGGTGATCGGCGGTTCGCAGGGAGCTATGAGCATCAATCAGACTATAAGGGAAGCGCTTCCAAAGATATTGGATAGATTCAATGTCGTTCATCTCTGCGGTAAGGACAAGGTTGATAATCTTATGCTCAATATTCCGGGCTATAAGCAGTTCGAATATGTTAAGGATGAGCTTAAGAATATATTCGCTTTGGCTGATATTGTGGTCTCAAGATCTGGAGCCAATGCGATCTGCGAGATTCTGGCTCTTAATAAGCCCAATATCCTGATTCCGCTTGCGGGCGGAAGAGGTGATCAGTTACTGAATGCCATGAGTTTTCAGCAGAGCGGGTATTCGGTAGTGATCAAGGAAGAAGCGCTTGATCCCGCCAATCTCATAGAGAAGATCAATATGGTCTATGATGAGAGGGACGGATATATAGAAGCCATGAAGAAAAGTGATCTTGGCAACTCAGTTAAAAATATAATCAGTATTATTCAGAGCACAGTTAGTGAAGGCTAATAAAAACATTTTTATTAATCGGTCATAATGCTAAGAAATGCTTGAAATAAAGGGATTAATCAAGTAGAATAGCAAATGTTGGAGGAAGGAATAATTATTCTGAGAATGGGATGATATTCCGCAATTAAATAAGACGGAGGATAAGAGAATGGTTTCATGGAATAATCTGGACACATTGGCTTCGTACAAGGAACTTGAGGATCTCGGTGAGAAAGTTGACCTTGTTAAGGTTATGAGTGGCGAATCCGGAGCAGAAAGAGTTAAGAATTACACTGTTCCCATGGCAGCAGATATGAACTACAATTATGCAGCCAAGGCAGTTAACGAGGATATTCTTAATGCTCTTCAGAAGCTTGCGGACGAGGTTGGATGTACTGATAAGTTTGCTGAGTTATATAACGGCGCTGTCATCAATACAGGTGAGAAGCGTCTTGTACTTCATCAGCTCACACGAGGACAGCTTGGTGAAGATGTTATCGCAGACGGTGTAAATAAGCGTGATTTTTACGTTGCACAGCAGGAGAAAATAGCTGAGTTTGCAGCTAAAGTTCATAACGGAGAGATCACCAATGCCGCAGGCGAGAAGTTCAATACGGTAGTACAGATAGGTATCGGCGGAAGTGATCTTGGTCCCAGAGCTATGTATCTTGCTCTTGAGAATTGGGCTAAGAAGAATGATACACTTAAGATGGAGGCAAGATTCATTAGCAACGTAGATCCTGATGATGCGGCAGCAGTTCTTAATACAATAGATCTTGCACATTCTATCTTCGTACTTGTATCTAAGTCAGGTACAACACTTGAGACTCTTACCAATGAGTCATTTGTTAAGAATGCTCTTAAGGAAGCAGGTCTTGATGTAAGTAAGCATATGATAGCAGTTACAAGTGAGACATCACCTCTTGCCAAGAGCAGTGATTATCTTGCAGCTTTCTTCATGGATGATTACATCGGAGGTCGTTTCTCTTCTACTTCGGCAGTCGGAGGCGCAGTTCTCTCTCTTGCTTTCGGAGCAGATGTATTCGCAAGATTCTTAGACGGAGCAGCAAGCGAGGATAAGCTCGCTGTAAATAAGGATATCAGACAGAATCCCGCTCTTTTGGATGCACTTATCGGTGTATATGAGCGTAATATATTGGGATATGGAAGCACAGCGGTTCTTCCTTATTCACAGGCACTCAGCCGTTTCCCCGCACATCTCCAGCAGGCAGATATGGAGTCAAACGGTAAGAGCGTTAACAGGTTCGGTGAGCCTGTTAACTATAAGACAGGTCCCATGATCTTCGGTGAGCCAGGTACCAATGGACAGCATTCATTCTATCAGCTGTTACATCAGGGAACGGATATCATCCCTCTTCAGTTCATCGGATTTGTTGACAGTCAGATTGGAACTGATGTTGTGATCCAGGACAGCACAAGCCAGCAGAAGCTCTGCGCTAATGTTGCAGCTCAGATCGTGGCTTTCGCATGTGGTAAGGATGATGAGAACCTTAATAAGAAGTTCGACGGCGGTCGTCCTTCGAGCATCATTGTAGGTAAGCAGTTAACACCTGAGTCACTCGGCGCTCTTCTCTCTCACTTTGAGAATAAGATCATGTTCCAGGGATTCATCTGGAATGTTAACAGCTTCGATCAGGAAGGTGTTCAGCTTGGTAAGGTTCTTGCCAAGAGAGTACTTGCCCATGATACCGACGGTGCTCTTAAGGTATACAGCGATATGTTTAATATCTGATTGTTGGATAACAGGATTATATGTACAGCACTTGAAAACATACAAGTGTGATCATAATTGTTATGTTAACTAATATCATATCCCCGAGTGTATTCATTCGGGGATAATCTTATGTAATAGGTAATTTTGAGGTGCGAATGAGAATATCTGATGAGCATATGGATATGATGCTTAAGCAAATAGCTCTTGATTGCAATACCGCGGAGGCGGAGGCGGTTAATGAGAATATCTTCATATCTCCGACTAAGGTATTAAAGGGATCCAGAAGAATAGACAAGCTCGATCCGTTTTTTCGTGTTATCATAATCATGGGTAAGGCATATGTTATGGCCGAGGAAGAACTGATCCCGGGTTTTGCGGAATTGTTGAAGTCAGATTCGGCTGACTGGTTCTTCAATTACGGTCATCTGCGTAAGCTTGATCATATCCTGCATGAATTTGACAGGGAGATCATAGATACTCATATCTATTATCTGCCGGACGCTGATGCGCGTCGGATAGAAGCCGATCCGGAATACAGATGGCTTGATCGCGATGAGATCAGCGCCATTAAGGGCAAACATGATCATAGATACGCACTCTGCTATTCGCCGACCCAGCCTGATTATGTGGCGGTAGTCGATTCCGGTGGGATGGACGTGATAGACAGTTGCGGGATTTTTTACCCGGAGAGGATAAGAGGGATAGCGGGCGCAAGTCTTGACGGCGAGTACACGAGGCAGATCGGCATAGATGTAAGCGATGCTTACAGGGGTAAGGGCATTGGCGTTAAGCTTGTGACTACTTTGAAGCAGTCGATCATGGAGGAAGGCTATCTTCCGTTCTATGGGACCAATGAATCGCACGCGCTCTCAAGAATGGTCGGAGTAAGGTCAGGATTCCTTCCTGCTTTTTCCGAATTATTCGTGGGCAGGATCGAAGAATAACAGTTACAAGAAAGAATGTGGCTTGCGACATTTTCGCGCCGGGCGCGGATGCTTTACATCTACTTTTGGCGTGAGTGCGCATCATTAGCGGAGCGTTTTTTGTGGAAGCAATTTCTTGTTACATATCCCTATTTTCATTTGTGTGTCTGTGAAAACAAACGGAGTTTGCGCATCAATTCCTGCGCTTTTTGGTTTTTTCGATGCTTAGACTATCAATGCTTTTTTGTTCTGGGCATCGGAATTACAAAAATTGCAAAGATCGATGCCTAAAACTATCAAAATCCGATGTTCTGAGCATCGGAATTACAAAAAATGCAAAAATCGATGCCTAAAACTATCAAAATCCGATGTTCTGGGCATCGGAATTACAAAAAATGCAAAAATCGATGCCTAAAACTATCAAAATCCGATGTTCTGGGCATCGGAATTACAAAAATTGCAAAAATCGATGCTACAACGTAATCAACAAGAGCTTGACTCGTCAAATTTGTCGGGTAGAAATACTTTTGTAAAAAGGGAGAAAAATAATAATCATTATCGAAAGAAGGTTCATCATGAAGATTGTTGAGATTGACAGAGATACGCTTGGAATGGATATAGATACTTCCGTATTCGCGCAGTTCGGCGAATTTACCGAGCATGTGCAGGACACCGAGGAGAATAATATCAGGTACATCAGGGACGCGGAGGTCATAATCTTCAATAAGACCAAGATGAACGAGCGGACTCTTAAGGACGCGCCGAACGTGAAGCTTCTGTGTATTACCGCAACGGGCTATGACAACATAGATCTTGATTATGTGCAAAAAAGAGGCATTGCGGTATGCAATGTGCGGGGTTATTCGACAGCCGCGGTTGCTCAACATACTTTTGCGCTTGCTCTGTATGTACTTGAGAAGATCAGTTATTATGACGATTATGTCAAGTCGGGCAAGTACAGCGCGCAGCAGGGATTCTGCAATTTCGATGAGAGATATAACGAACTTGAAGGTAAGACCTGGGGTATAGTAGGTCTCGGTAATATAGGCAAGAAGGTTGCGGGCATCGCTTCGGCCTTTGGCTGTAAGGTGATATACTATTCGACTTCGGGTGGCCATGATGATGAAGATTATGAAAGGGTCGGATTCGACGAGCTTCTTACACGTTCCGATCTGATATCGGTTCACTGCCCTCTCAATGATAATACAAGGGAGATCATGAATGCCGATGCCTTTAAGAAAATGAAAGATTCTGCTATACTGATTAATGTATCACGAGGCGGTGTTATCAATGAGAGAGATCTGGCGGATGCCATTAATAACGGCACGATCGCCGGAGCGGGACTGGATGTTCTGACTGTGGAACCGATGCAGAAGGATTCGCCTTTTGCGGGTATAACTGACAGTCGAAAACTGATAATAACTCCGCATATGGCATGGGCTTCGGTTGAGGCACGCAACAGGTGCGTAGATGAGATAGTTGCCAATATCAAGGCCTTCACGGAAGGTAAAGAACGAAATCGTGTGATCTGACAGTAACGAGCGAAACCGTGTGATTTGACGGTAAAGAGCGAAACCGTGTGATCTGACGGCAGCGAGCGAAACCTTGCGATCTGATGGCAACGAGTGAAACCGTGCGATCTGACGGCAACGAGGAATTGAGTGAGTTAAGATTCCAAACGGTTGAAAGAAGTCATTTGGTCTGAACGATCCGGGCGATAAAGAGAGATCATTATGTCTTAACGGACAGTAAGTCAGACGAATTTTTTATATTTAAAGGAGAGAAAATGAGCGCGATCAAAGACATTAATCTGTATGAATCCGGCGAAAGGAAGATAGAGTGGGTTAAGAGAAATTGTAATCTCTTAAGTATGCTTGAAGAGGAGTTTTCAAAGACCAAACCTTTTCAGGGTAAGAAGATAGCTTTATCCGTACATCTTGAAGCCAAGACGGCTTACCTGTGTAAGGTTCTTGCTGCGGGCGGTGCCGAGATGTATATAACCGGTTCCAATCCTCTGTCAACTCAGGATGATGTTGCCGCAGCTCTTGTTAAGGCGGGTCTTAACGTATATGCATGGCATGGCGTGACCGATGAAGAATATAATAAGCATATCAGAAGCGTACTTGAGGTGGGACCGAATATCATCATCGATGACGGCGGTGATCTGGTGCATATGATGCATACCGAGTTCACGGATCTGATACCGCAGGTGATCGGCGGATGCGAGGAGACGACAACAGGTATCATAAGACTTGAGGCAATGAACAGAAAGGGAGAGCTTAAGTTCCCTATGGTCAGAGTCAATAATGCTGATTGTAAGCACCTCTTTGATAACAGATACGGAACAGGCCAGTCTGTATGGGACGGTATCAACAGAACGACCAACCTGATCGTTGCCGGCAAGTACGTTGTTGTTGCCGGATACGGCTGGTGCGGTAAGGGTGTTGCCATGAGAGCTAAGGGACTTGGCGCAAGAGTTATCGTAACAGAGATCGATCCCATCAAGGCAATCGAGGCTGTAATGGACGGATTTGATGTAATGCCCATGAATGAGGCAGCTAAGCTTGGTGATTTCTTCGTAACCGTTACAGGCTGTGATAAGGTAATAGATGCCGATGACTTCGCAGTAATGAAGGATGGCGCAATACTTACCAATGCCGGACATTTTGACTGTGAAGTTGATATGGCCGGACTTAGGGCTATGGCCGTTGAGAGCAAGGAGATGCGTAATAACATCATGGGCTATAAGCTTCCTACAGGACAGTGGATATGCGTTATAGCCGAAGGCAGACTTGTCAATCTTGCCGCAGGTGACGGTCATCCCGCAGAGATAATGGACATGAGTTTTGCAATTCAGGCTCTTTCTGCCAAATATCTTGTTGAACATCAGGGCAGCTTCGATGAGATGCTCATCGATGTACCCAGGGATGTTGATATGGATGTTGCCATGAGGAAGCTCGAGTTCCTTGGCAAGAAGATCGATGTGCTGACAGACGAGCAGAAGGCTTATCTTGATGCTTCTTTATAAATGATCATAACCTAAAGACATAATGGTTTTATATATTTGATCTAATTCTATATATGCCAATTGATCACGTTCCGATATTGTTGACGGTTCCGAAGGAAATGTAATTGTCGAGAACAGCGCCATAGTCGGTACCCTGTTCATGAACCCTGCGGTGGATACCATCTACCATATATCGTTTACCACCATTGTCGAGTTCTTCAATAACCTTGTATCTGTCTGTGTAGAAGGAATTAACCGATACGGCGGTATCTCTTATGATGCCTTTGCATTCTGACAGGGGACAGTCGGGGAAGTTGATATTGACGATCTCGCCGTAGCCCAGTTTCATATCGATCGCTTCTCCAAGGAGCTCTTTAAGATAAGCATCTGTTACTTCATGAATACCGCTTATTCCTTCAGACAGTGCGATCGAGTGTAATCCCTGAAAAGAACCTTCGAATGCGGCACCGGCTGTTGCTGAGTATTGTATATCAGTAGCAACGTTGTATCCGAAATTGATACCTGATAGAAGTACATCAGGCTTATAAGGCATAACATTGAGACTGCCCACTCTTACGCAGTCTGCCGGAGTTCCGCTGCATGAGAATGCTCTAACGCCGTCAACCGGAAAATCGTGCGGATAGACATCTATATGATGTCTTAGGGTAATACTGTGTGAAGTAGCACTTCTCTGTGTTTCAGGCGCAACGATCCACACTTCGCCAAATTCTTTAGCCGCTTCTGCCAGTCTTATGATTCCTTTTGCCATTATTCCGTCATCATTGGTAATAAGTATTTTTTTCATCTCTAACCTCTAATAAGAAAAAATATTATTTGCGATATTTTCGCGCTATTACATAAGAAAGAAATGTCGCTTGCGACATTTTCGCGCCGAGCGCGGATGCGAAATCTCGTCTGCCTTTCGCGCGAGTGCGCATCCTTAGCGGAGCGTTTTTTATGTAATAGGAAGTACTTTCCTATTACATAAAAAAAGCTTCCGGTCAGCACGATCCATGCCGACAGGAAGCCGAAAATCATTTATTGTCTATCAATCTTCTTCATCTTCCTCTGCTGCTACGGCTGAAATAACTGAAGTTGCTGCACTAATGACTACAACTACCGCAATAATAATGAGAAGACCGCCTGCAAGTATAAAAAATGAACCATCCATAATATAGCCTCCGTTAATAATAAGAAAATAGTATCTCAACTAAGTTCACGGGATCTGATCCGTTTACAGGATCCGGTTCCTTACTTAAGTGAATCCACTTCATCGATAATGAGCTGTTCTCAGACTCTGTATCAATATTATCATAAGAGATAGCAAAATAAAAGCGTACATTTGCGATAATGTAGCGTAAATATGGCTTTATTATAGATATTGTCTAGTCTGTTATGGTAAAATCGATATGGGTGTATTGACAGCTTTAATAAAGCGGTGTATATTAAGTGTACTAATTCATATAATACACTAAGAAGCAGTTTGATGAGATCTTTGATAAAGAGAACCGGTAAACTGAATAAAAGCTTTAAAAGGGCCAAAAGAGTGTCGGCTCTTTATATGATACCCAGTGTAGCAGGAGTGCTGCTCTTTTTTGTGTTGCCCTTTTTAGTGGTAATATACTACTCGGTCGTCAACAATCCGGTTAAGAAGGAATTCGTATTCTTAGATAACTTCAAGG
The DNA here is from genome assembly GCA_024684085.1 of Lachnospiraceae bacterium. GTDB lineage: Bacteria > Bacillota > Clostridia > Lachnospirales > Lachnospiraceae > Colinaster. The sequence goes on from JAIKXM010000036.1 coordinate 19,693, forward strand.
CCGTGATCGCCAATAAGGCCTTTCGCCTTGCGGTACTCAATACCGTTAAGTTCTCAGTGGTAAGCGTGCCCCTTGTAGTCCTCCTTTCACTTATGATAGCGGTGATACTGACTGCGGATCTACCGGGTAAGTCCCGAATAAGATCGGCACTGCTTAGTCCCATGATGGTGCCCATAGCTTCGGTCATCCTGATCTGGCAGGTACTCTTCCACTATAACGGCGTGGTCAACGAATTTCTTAGCAGATTCGATGTCGGCAAGATAGACTGGTTCAACTCGGATTATGCTCAGGTGATAATAATCATCCTCTTTGTATGGAAGAATCTGGGTTACAACATGGTATTGTTCATGGCGGCTCTCGCAGCGGTTCCCGCCGAACTGATAGAGGTGGCTTGTCTTGAGGGTGCCAATAAATGGAAGATATTCCTGCACATCAAGGTGAGGTATATGTCCTCTTCCATCCTCTTTGTCACCATTCTCTCGATCATTAATTCGTTCAAGGTATTCAGGGAGATCTACCTTCTGACGGGCGATTATCCCTATGATTCCCTATATATGCTGCAGCACTACATGAACAACATGTTCAGAAGCCTCGATTATCAGAGATTATCTGCGGCGGCCATACTTATGAGTCTTGTAATGATCGTCCTGATCGGAGTCCTCTTTATAATAGAAAACGTCTTCGGCAGAGATATAGAGGGTTAGCGTATGAGACGATCTATCAGACGGATAAGAAGAACACTGATCAGAATAACGGAAAAATTCAAGCGACTGATATTTGTTGGCGTGGCCATATTCATGGCACTGGTCTTCATGATACCGATCATCTTCACGATCTGTAACTCATTCATGAATGAATCGGAGATAACGGCCAACTACGGACAGATATTCGAAGGCGGACGCGGTTCGGGTACTCACTTTATATCGGAGACGGTACACCTTAAGTTCATTCCCGATATGGTGAGCTTCAAGCAGTATCATACAGTACTGTTCAACTCACCGGACTATCTCTTCAAGTTCTGGAACTCAGTCATACTGGTACTGCCGATAGTCATCTTCCAGCTGGTGGTTGCTCTGCTCGCGGCGTACGGATTCAGCAGATACAGAGGAAAACTGAGGGAGATTATATTTTTCTCGTATATCATACTTATGATGATGCCGTATCAGGTCACTCTCGTGCCGAACTTCCTCGTGAGTAACTGGCTGAACATATATAATACGAATTGGGCGATCTGGCTGCCCGGTATCTTCTCTCCCTTTGCGGTATATCTGCTGACCAAGGCCATGAGGAGGATTCCGACGGGCATAATCGAGGCGGCTAAGATAGACGGAGCCAATGAGTGGGTTATTTTCCGGCGGGTATGCGTTCCCTCGGTCAAGGGAGCGGTTGCCAGCGTGGCGATCCTGCTGTTCATAGATTACTGGAATATGGTTGAACAGCCGTTGATCCTCTTGGAAAACACTGACAAACATCCTCTAAGCGTGTTCCTCTCCAAGATCAGTACCGGCGAGATCGGACTTGCTTTTGCAGTCGCAACGATCTACATGGTACCTACATTACTGGTATTCCTCTACGGCGAAGAATACCTGATCGAAGGAATTACTTATCAGGGTGGAGTGAAAGGATAGAAATGAGTAATAAGAATAATCTTACAGGTGAAGAGAAGACGATCAGGATCAGGAAGGATCTTATCAAAAATGTGGCGATTGTATTTCTTTCGATCATGCTGTTGCTCACATTTTTCTCCAATTCCATTATGAACAAATCGCTTCCGGAAGTTGCGACGGAGTATCTGAGCAGCGGTTCGGTGGCCGAAGCTGTCAGAGGTCAGGGTATCGTAACTGCCGAAGATCCATACAGTGTTGTCTTAAGCGAGTCGAGAACCGTTAAGAGTGTGGCAGTAAGTCCCGGAGATATTGTTGAGAAGGATCAGGTGATCATGTATCTCGAGGATAAGGATAGTGCGGAGCTTGAGGAAGCCAAGAAGGCTCTTGATGAGCTTGTATACAATTACACCGTGGGCGCTCTTTCAGGTGATATGTCCGATGCGGCTTATAAGAATGCCACCAACGGCAATATCAAGAGCATGGATACTTATGAGGCTGAGATAGAAGACGCAAGATGTAAGGTTAAGGCCGCTCAGGATAATGTAGACAGTATCGCAAGACAGATGGCTTATCTCGATGAAGGTACTGCTCCTTCCAATAAGCAGGCTGAGCTTGATAAGGTCAAAGATGAACTGACTCAGGCTGAGGCCAAGGCAACCTCTCTTCAGTCCGAGGTGGACTCTCTTAAGGCTGTAGTGGAAGCAGGCAAGAGCGATCAGAATGCCATTGAATCGGTTAAGCTGAAGCTGGCCAATACCAAGGCTGCTTATAATGAAGAGCTTCAGAAAGTCAAGGGATGTATCGAAGGCGACTGGAATGTTACCGATGGGGACGGTAATCCCTATGTTGCAGATGACTGGAATAAGAAGCTTGAGCTCCTGAAAGCGCGTAATGCCGATAAATACAGCAGCCTGGATACCATCGACAAGTTCCTTGCGATGATAATAGACATCAGTGATAACAGTATCAAGGACGCGGATGCCCTTAATGATGTGGCAGCGATCCTTAGTATCGATCTTAAGGATCTTACTGAGAAATACAACGCATATAATGATGCCAAGTCGGAATATGAGTCTCTTAAGGGCAAGGATGATCAGTATGCCAAGGCTCAGAAGGATCTTAAGAGTAAGGAAGGCGAACTTAATCGCGCTAAGAATACGGTTAGTGAGCTTCAGACCAAGGTCAATAACTTAAGTTATGAGATGACCAATGATACGGTCAGCCAGAATAATCTCCTTAAGGATCTCAGCAAGAGCAAAGCAGATGCGGATCTTGCTCTTCAGAAAGCCAAGGATTACCAGACACAGCTATTGCTCGATATAAGCAAGACTCTTGATCTGGCCAATCAGAATTCTATAATAAGAGATCAGCAGAAGAAGATCGAGGAACTTCAGGGTAAGGCTATAGGAGCGACAGTGGTCGCACCTGTTGCAGGTACTATCATCTCAGTCAATAAGACTGCCGGTGAGACAACAACACCCGAGGAAGCTGTTGCTACCATTCAGGTGGAAGGCAAGGGCATGACATTGTCCTTCAGTATAAGCAATGAGCAGGCCAAGAAGATCAGCATGAACTCTGAGGTTACAATACAGAACAACTGGTATTATGAAGATGCCAAGGCTGTACTCAGTAAGATTATTCCCGATCCCGAGAATCCCGGTAAGCAGAAGAAGCTTATATTCAATATCACGGGAAGCTTAAGCAACGGCGAGAGCCTGAGCCTGTCGGTAGGCGAGAGAAGCCGTGACTATGATTATGTGGTTCCGAACAGTGCGGTAAGAGAAGATAAGAACGGCAAGTTCATCCTCATCATCGAAGAGAAGGCTACTCCCTTCGGTAACAGATATAAGGCCAGGAGGCTTGATGTGGAAGTATTGGCCAAGGATGACAACAAGACAGCCGTGGGCATAGACGGCAGTTACTGGGGTTATGTGATCACGACTTCCAATAAACCGGTAGAATCCGGAATGCAGGTAAGACTTGCGGAGAATTAAGGTGAAGATAAGAAAGCGGTTATGGTTGACGGGAGGTATCGCCTTTGTGCTGCTCCTCGTGATCATCATTATTACTTCAATCAAACAGAATAGCCTCTATGATCAGACATTTGCCGACAGATGGAGTGCGGACGAGCCGATGAGCCAGCTGACTGTGATCTATCCTTTGGCAGCAGGTGAGAAAGATGACTTCTACTTCATGGGTCTTAAGCATGATATCTTGAGCAAGCTTAGTGAGAACAGTGATATCGAGGATTATCCGGATGCGGTAAGTATTAAGGGTTCGATAGGTCTTTCGAGGAACGGAAGTCAGGTTAATGTAACGGCTTACGGAGTGGACAGGGATTTTTTCCTGTTTCATCCTGTATCTCTTCAGTATGGTTCGTATCTTGACAGCGACGATCTGATGAAGGACGGGATCATCATAGATAAGGATATAGCGTGGAGCCTGTTCGGTGCATTCGATGTGGTCGGAATGGAAGTCTATGTAGGTGACACGTCACTGTTGGTCAAAGGCGTGATGGATAAGCCGGAAGGAAGGCTTGCCGAGGAAGCGGGACTTAAGGACAGTACCTGTTTCGTCAGTATCGGGACGCTTAAGAATATGGGTGTTGAGGCCGGAAGTTATATCTATGAAGCGGTTCTGCCCAACCCGGTAGACGGGTACGGACTGAAGCTTATGACGGATCATTACTCAGGTGACGATACCATCAGGATCGTGGAGAATTCGGAGAGATACAGTGACAGCAATCTTAGAAAAGTTATCGGCGACTTTGGTCTTCGTTCGATGAACGGTAACGGCTATGTCTACCCGTACTTTGAGAATGTTGCGAGGGCGTGGGAAGACTATTTTGCGATCATACTGTTAGTCCGGTATATTTTGACAGGGATCATTCTGATCGTTGTGGGAATTACATTGTATGATTTCATAAAAAGTGATATATATAAGACATTAAGGAAGAAAAGGAGTATATTATGGGAAAGATTAAAAGAATCCTTGCAGCAGCACTTGCCTGTACTATGATGTTTACTTTGGCTGCATGTGGCGGCGAGAGCAAGAACGGCGATTCAGGTAACGGAAGTTCCAAGAATGGATCAGGTTCGGGGAGCCTCGCTTCCAAGGACTATGTTTATGCCATGAACGATCTGAAGTTCGATGGTATAGACGGTGACTATTCCATCTCAAGGAGCGGAGACGAGTATGTAGCTTATAAGTATGATTATGGCTATGATAACGGTTCGGGCCCTATTCTGTATGAAGAAGCAGAAGTAGATGCTGACGTTGCAGAGGCAGAGATCACTGGTGAGGATAAAGAGGAGATCGCCGATGAGGCACCGGCAGAAGACGTTGATTCATCAGGTACGACGGTCATAGTCAAGATATTTGATAAGGATGCCAAGCTTATCGGTGAGACCAAGCTTAAGAGTGACGGTTATAACAACAGTATCAGTAATCTGAAATACAGCAACGGTAAGATCGTATATGTATGGGAAGAATACGGTGATTCTGACAATACCTATACTCTTAAGTGTGTCGATATTGAAGGTAAAGAGTTATGGTCTACATTATTTGAGCCCGATGAGGAGTTGAGATCAAGAGGCTTCTATCCTTCCCTTGATACGATCTATGATAACAAGATCATCATTAAGAATGATATGGGTGTAGACCTGTACAGCCTTGCGGACGGTAGTCTGATCAGTTCTAAGAAGGTAGATGATGTATACAGCTGGAGTAATTGTTTTGTAGATAAGAACAATAATCTGATCTCACTCATATATGACGATAATGGTGGAATGAGCCTTAAGAAGGTTAATGATGAGACATGGACAACGGAGGATTATATCACCTTCCCCGAGGAGATCAAGGATCTGTACAACTATAATTTCTTCCCGGGTACGGTGCATGACCTTATTCTGAGTGATGATAAGGCGGTATATACATATAATATCGGTGATACATCGTTCACCAAGATAATGGATTATGTGGCTTCGGATTGTCTGGCTTACAATCTGTACGATCTGATCGAGATAGATGATAAGAGCTTCATGGCTACCTGGTATGAGTCTTATGTCAATGAGCCCAGGATCTCGCTCTTTACCAAGGTCGATCCCAAGGATGTACCTGACAGACAGGTAATCACGTTTGGCGGAATGTATATAACAGAAGATGCCAAGTCACAGATTATTGCCTTTAATAAGAAGAGTGACAAATACAGGATCCAGATCAAGGATTACTCAAGCGAATTTGGATATTTCGATGATTTTTCCGAGACGGTAAAGGCCATTAACAATGAGATCATAACAGGTAAGATGCCTGATATCATGTGCATGGAATCTTATATGCCCGCTGAGAGCTATCAGGCCAAGGGTGTTCTCGAGGACCTTATGCCTTATATCGAAAAAGATCCCGACATTGACCTTAACGACTATTATGAGAATATCTTAAGATGCGGCGGAACAGGTAATGCTATGTACCATATTGTTCCTACTTACAGTATCAGTACTGTTGCTGCCAAGACTTCTCTCCTGGGCGGTAAGACAAGTATCACAATGGAGGATCTTAAGAATATAAAGGCAAGCAAGGGACCTGATGTATATGACTTCGGAATGATCGAGAAGTCAACTTTCATGTATTTTATGCTTGATTGTAATATGCAGGATTATATCGACTGGGAGAGCGGTGAGGTATCATTCAACAGCGATCAGTTCGTCAATGTACTTGAGTATACGGACAATTATCCTACAGAGCTTGATTATGAAAGCGATGAGATGAACAGATATTGGGATAATTACTCTACTATGTATATCGAGGACAGAGCTCTGTTCAATACCTGCGGAATCAGCTCTTTGGATGATATCATTACACTTAAGCAGGGAATGTTCGGTAATGCGGATATAACATATATCGGTTATCCTACTACAACCGGTAGCGGAAGTCTTATTAATCCGGCCCTTGACCTTGTAATGAACGCTGAATCTGATTGCAAGGAAGGTGCATGGGAATTTCTTAGAGGCTTCCTCCTGGATGACTATCAGGATAATATCGAATATTACCTGCCTGTAAAGAAGAGCTCACTTGATAAGATGGCAGAGAAGGCTATGAAGCTTCCTACCTACGAAGATGAGAACGGTAAGACGATAGAGTATCATAATACTTATTACATGAACGACGATGAGATCGAGCTCGAGCCCTTAAGCAAGGAAGAGTATGAAGACTTCAAGAAGTTCATCAGTACCATAACAAAGAGATCTTCAAGTAACAGTGAGATCAATGATATCGTGAACGAAGAAGCCGCATACTACTACAATGGCCAGAAGACAGCTGCTGAAGTATCGAATGTCATTCAGAGTAAGGTTAAGATATACGTTAATGAGAGAATGTGATCCTGAAGAGATCGAATTCAAAATGATAAAAGATTAAGATAATAAAAAAGATCGTTACCCTCCATTCAATAGTGGAGGGGCGATCTTTTTTAAACAAAAGTTTTACAGATTATTCAGCTATCGCTGATATTACTCCATTTGATATTTTCTTAAGATATAATCTTCGAATAACGGGAGTGTTATCTTAACATATCCGTAGTCATCGCCGTTTATTAACATCTTTTTGATAAGTCTGTCACGGTATGGTGTGTATTGGTTATTCTCCCAGCCAAGTTCTATCTTAATATCTTTTGCTTTTTTGCTCTTTGACTTAGCTGCTGCATAGAGTAATTTCTTATCACAGAATGACAGTTCTGACCAAAGCTTCTCATAGACATAATCTTCCAGAAATTGTCTGTATTCCGGTATAGCAGCCTTGTAATCTCCGTCATGTCTATATGTGAAATATCCCAATACCTGAAATGCAAAAGAGAATCCTTTAGTAAGCGCTGCCATTTCTTCAGCTGCTTTTTCAGATACATTGATATTTCTGACATAGTTGTCGGCTATGGCACTAAGATTCAGTACCTTTAGTCTGACCTCAGGAGCACGATAAAGAAATGTCAGGTTCTTCTCATTTCTCAAATTACTGATATTCTCATATAATCCTGTCATCAGCAGGAATATAGGATAATCTTCTCTAAGCAGGATCTGAAAGACACTTGCAAACTCTCTTACGTACTCATTAGAGACAACTTCATCTACGCATATCAGTAACTTCTTATTATGTTTTTTCAGCACATCCAGCATCTGTCTAATCACTATGTCCGGACTGCTGTTGTCGGACTCTGCTCCTAATTGAATCCCAAATCCTGCCAGAGATACACCCAGACCGCCTTTGATCAGTTTCGTAAACCGGTTCTCTTTAGATAATGATTCCGCCAAAGACTTCATCATATTCCTTGCAGTACTGATCTCGATGACTTCCCAATCTTCATTGGTCTTAAGCTCAGCGGCAATCTCTGTCATGAAGACGGTCTTACCGCATCCTCTAACACCGGTGATCATATATATCTGTTGATTCGGAGGTTCATTGTAAAAAGAAGATAATACCTCTTCCATCTCAACAAAACGTGATATTGTCTGTGCCGGTTGCTTGCCAAACACTAAAGTATATGGATTGTTATTTCTCTCTTTTATCACTTTTTATCACTTTCCTTGTGTTTTATCACTTTTTATCAGTTTTTATCACTTTTAAAAGATTTTATCACTTTTTATCACTTTTAGCAATCGATTAAGAGAAATAACACGAGTGATCATAATTGATCGGTCATCATGATCTTACAATAACTCTCCGTCTTATCTCTCATAATATGGAAGCCTTTTTCAAGTTCACTAATGGAAAATCTATGCGTGATTATCTTCTCAGGTTCAATGGAGTGTGACATAAGTCTTGTAAGTACATAATGCCAATCGTCCTGCATAGTAGCGGAAGCCTTGAGTGTGTCCGGTCTGAAGGTAGCGTTCCATATGCCAAAGAGGGACAGCTGTTTGCGCAATATCTTCCAATAGAGATCTCTGGGGAATGTCATATCACCGGCGGGATTGCCCACAAGTATTATCTTACCGGCGGGAGCACAGATATCGAGTCCCTGTGATATGGTGTCATTGGTTCCAACACATTCGAAGTAAACACTTACGCCGTTAGAGGTAAGCGATAATATAATGTCCCTGACGGAGGTTTCTTTGGAATTGATGACTTTGTCAGGATCGAATCCGAGCCTGATCGCAAGTTCTGTCTGAGATGTTTTATTACCGATAAGGATGAGATTATCGAAGCCTGCGTCTTTAAGGAAAAGTGCAGTAAGGAAGCCGATAGTACCAAGACCGCATACTGCGATAGGAGAATCTTTGGGAAGTGCTTCTGGGGCAGAGTCTATACAGGTTCGTACTGCATGAGCGGCAACTCCCATGGGTTCCATCATGGCAGCAGTTTCGTAACTGATATCTTCGGGTAATATAAGAATATTGTCTGCCGGAACGGCAACATATTCTGCAAATGCTCCGTCTCTTCTTGATCCCACATAATCATAATCGGTACACATATCAATGAGTCCGGATCTGCAGGCAGCGCATCTGCCACAGTGGATCTTCGGATAGACTGCTACACGTTTACCGGAAAGAGAAGAAGATATTGCAGAACCGGTTTCAGCTATGATACCCGCAAATTCGTGACCGGGTACAAGCGGCATCTTATGAGCGCCTGTAGAGTATATTCTGGGTATATCCGAGCCGCATATACCGGCAGCCTTTACCCTGATAAGGACTTCATTATCCTTAACAGAAGGCAGCTCACCGTCTTCATATCTTATATCTCCAATATCATGTAATAACCATTTATTCAATGTTGTCATCTCCTGATCGGTATAATAATCTTGCGTTTGAAGAAGGTGCAGTACTGCTTAGTCCGGATGATTTATGTAAACCGTAAAAATTATGACATTAACAGGAATTTCTTAAGATCATCCGCTGTAGTGATCTTGAAGTTAGCTTCCAAACCGGGTGTAAGTCCGATATTCATCCCCGCCATTAACGCCGGCTCTGCCGCACCACTGATCGAGAGGAGTTCATCCTGAGTTAAGGCAAGATTCGCTTCTAAGTACCTGTTGAATCTGAAAAGTTCGGGCGATTGACCTGCAACCACCTTACTGCGTATCAGTCTGCCCTCTATCCGATCATTGTCAGTGAGATATACCGTATCCTTCATGGGAAGATATGGCATAATGCCGTCCTGATCTGTAAGAGCCCTATAGATATATTCAAGAAGGGATTCCGTCAGGAATGGCCTTGCCGCATCATGTATAAGAACTGTATCGTCCTCATTGATGATATTACTATTATGTTTGATGGCCGTCAGACCGTTTAGTATGGAATGCTGTCTGGTGATCCCGGGTTCGGCGAAACCTTTGATCTTCTCAGTATCAAGGCCGTTATCCCTTATATCGGTTAGTATCTCTTCTTCGTGTTCCTTGGAAGATACTATCCAGATCAGGTCAACCGATTCTGATCTTATAAGCGGTGATATAGCTTTGGTCAGCATCATCATACCGCCTGCTCTTAAGAACTGCTTCGGAGTCTGATCACCTGTGCGGCTTCCGCTTCCACCGGCCAGAAGTATGGCATAATTCATAGATTCATCTCCCTGATATCTGAGAGTATATCCTTGTAAGGTCTTTTGTGTCCGAAGAGAAGAGAGGTTCCGAGTACGAAGCCTTTGACACCTAAGGGAGCATACTCCAGTATCTTGTCGGCACTGCATGCACCGTCCCAATATATATCGAAGCCCATCTCGTCTTTCATGGCCAGAAGCTCATCGTATTTTTCCCTGACATAAGGGAGAAACATCTGGGAAGCATTACCCGGATTCACGCTCATGACAAGTACCTTCTTAACAATACGGAGGAGCATCTTGACCTGTTCGACACTGGTTCCGGGATTAATGGCGATTCCGGGAGTGAGGCCTGAATTAATGATCTTCTGCAGAGTAGTAGAAGGATGATACTCAGCTTCCGGATGGATATATATGGTATCGCCCGGATGGAGATGAGTTATAAACAGGTCTACCGTATTGATGGGATGCTCGATCATAAGATGCACATCCAAAGGCTTATTGGTAAGTGTACGTATACAAGCCATATCATTAAGAGACATGGCAAAATTGGGTACATATCGTCCATCCATTATATCGATATGGAAGGAGTCGATACCTGCCTTCTCCAGCTCTTTGACTTCATCTCCGAGATTGATGTAATTGGCGCACATCATGGAAGCCATTAATTCAAAATCCATAACCGGTCTCCGTTCCGTCATCCGGGTATCGTTGCAAATCAGAGATCCTAATTTGGTCGATCACTCAGGATGACATTAAATAAACTAAAAAGATTATACTAAAATAATAATATTATGTAAACCTAACACTCACACTGTTATATTACACTCATCAGCATGACCGGAATACCGGCCTCTGTACACTTATGGGCGAGAGTCCCTTTTGATCCGTAATATCCGTTAAGATCGTTCAGGCAGTTCTCAACCAAATGATCGTGATCATATATAATGCCGTCTGTTCTGCCAATATCTGAGGCGAGATCGAGCCAGTCCTTACCGTATAAGGATTCTTCCGTTATTCCGTCGAGGGAATTGTGGGGAGAGAATATACAGCAGACCGAATCGGAGTTACTCTTAATGGTCTCGATGGATTCTCTTATCTTGTCAAGAGCATCTGCGCCATGTTGATAGAGGAAGGGCGCATTGACCTGGAAGACCATGATCTTCCTGTCACCTATTTTTTTCCTCCAGTCATCGGGAAGATGATCATATTTCTGAACGGTATCCGTCGTCTTATAGTCATTATCCGAGAGGATGATCTTATTATCCCAATATGACATTGATGTCGTTCCTGTCAATTCCGTCAGAGTATCGATATAAGTCCGCTTGATAACCGGAGAATTAAGGATTATTCTGTCTGAGTAGTATACCGCCGGCTGTTCGATAAGAATCTTAAGGGCCAAAGACACCTTGTCATTGGGCAAAGTGGGATCCTTCAATTCATAGGGCGGAATATAGATCAGTTCATCCGTGTAGGATAGGAGTTTATCCGAATGGAAGTAATCAGGCACAGACATTGCACTGTTCCATCCGTCATAGGGATTCTGTATATATATGATATCCGGATGATGTAAGCCTATATCGTATTCTTCGGAGGTAACGGTCTGAACATAGTCGGGGAACAGCTCCCTGTCATTGGTCGTCCTGCCGTTTGGACCGAAATAATCGTTAATGCGGTATAAGAGCGGCATAACATATACCTTATTCATAGGATTGGCTGACACGCGATGCCATTCCGGCTCCATAGTCTTCCACCATTCAGCCTTACAGGGCAGGAAGAGGATCTCCTTACCTGTGTTATCAAAGATCTCTTCTATGAGCTCTTCTGCCGTATCCATCATATTGTTAAGCTTCGTTATGCTCTCATCACCGCGATAGTCACCGCTGATCTCATAGAGGTACTCGCAGTATTCTTCCAGAAGATGTACAAGGGCAGTGCCTTCTCCGAATCGACTCTCTATGGAAGTGCCGAGAGATATGGCAAGATTCTGACAGCCTTCCAGAAGCTGTCCGGCAGAATCGTAATCTCCTCTGGAACACAGAACATCTATCTGCAGATGTGCACGGCTGATCGTGGATGTAATTGCAAGGCATTTTTGCTTAAGTGAAGTCTTGTCAGGCCTTGCAGGTAAGGTCTTAGGCATGGTGAAGCGGTAAGGATTGCAACCCATTCGCTCCTTTAGCATCTTCTCCTGTTCGCCGAAAACGGGATATTCATGGACGCCGCCCGGCATCACTATCTTCATGAAGTTAGAGTATTCTATCTGCAACACTTCCTCATACCTTGCAGGTGCAGGAAGATGAACATATTCAAAGGGAAGAGGTATGGATTCACAGAAAAGAGCTTTATCGTACTTGTGATTACCCTGTGATACCCAGAACTGCATTAACACAACTTCCGATGCAGTCTCTGAAGGGAACTTCCGATACAGGTCATCGGCCAGAAATAGAAGTTCGCGCATAAGGTCGCCACGCCTGTGCAGGGTGGTGTGGTTGTTACGCTCTATATTGGCGAGAAGGCTGCGGCAAGAAGGAGAATCAGTTAGGCCTTTTTTCACATAAGAAATGGCTGTAGCAATGTCGTTGATATATGCTACACGCTTTTGTTCTTCCTCCTTATTGGAAGATATGCCGTCTAATGGAAAAATATCGATGCCTACAGTATAGGGACAGCCGAAGTACTTCTCAAGATGTTCCGAACTGTAATCGATGGAGTGTGCATTGACTATACGGCCGAGCATCTCGGTATACTCGGGCTCTGTCTTAAGCGTAAGTATACAGTATTCCTCGGGGAGTTCTTCGCGGGCAACTTCAAAGAACCGCACCCAGTCGTGGCGCAGCATGCATATATCAATATCATCATCCCAGGGGATGAAGCCACTGTGTCGTACAACACCAAGAAGAGTACCGCAATCTGCAAACCACTTGATATCGTGCTTACGGCATACTCTGTCTATCTCGGCCAGCACTCTTAACTGCGCCGCCCAATATCGCTTCATCATGGAAGATATGTAGAAGCCTTCTCTGACTTCATCTTCGAAAAAAGTCGCCGGTGGGTTCAGGACCTCATCGTATAAGCATATTGGTTTATTCAATAGTCTATCTCTCCCTTGTCAGTGTCTCGAATGATGATCTCCTGTTCGAGCGGGGGTTCGGATTCAGTGTTATTATTATTGGGAAGTTCGGTATTCTCGTCGATCACTTCACGTAATACCGGTTCGGGTGCAGGTTCAATCTCCATGGAGGTAGATTCTTCCGTAGTTGATTCTGTCTGGGGACTCTCTTCGGTAGAAGGAATATCTTCTTCGGAGGTAACTTCCTCTCCGGAAGGAGATTCATTAATGACAGGTGTGTCATTTACATCGGCAGTATCGCTGACTTTATCTTCGTTAACCTCATCATTAACAGTTTCTTCTTCGGTCAACTCCTCGGTGGATGTCTCTTCTTCTTCGGTTATCTCAGGCATAATGGGTTCTACATTCCAGAAGATCGATACCTTTGGCCTTTCTGTAGCAAGAGACCAGTCAGCTTCGGGATTGCAGGCACCGACAAGGCCGAAAGAGTAGCTATCGAACTCTACTTCGCCTGATTCGTAAGAATAGGTATATTCGCCTGTCTCCTCATCGTATATATAGGCATAGGCATCAAGAGGAGCCTTCTCCAGTATGAGATCTAAGGTGATCTCTTCACCTATTGTAAAAGGAATCTTATTACCTTTACTGTCGGTGAGTAAAAGGTTAATATCGCAGGCTGTGCTGTCTGTAAAATCATCCGTTTCTACAAGATTGATACCCTCGGCTGTATCTACAGTCGCTGTAAGCGTTACCTTCACAGGAACAGTGCTCTGATTGATTATACTGAGCTGATTGCTATGAGAAGATAAACTGAAAGAATCTTCGGATCTGTTGATGAATAGCAGGTGGGAATCTTCCTCAACCGTAACGCTTTCACTATCCTTGAAACTGTTATACAGGATGTTCTTGGGATCAATGAAGAAATTGAAGACATCCTGATCTTCTAAAATGGGAAGAATAATGGATACGATCTCCTGACCGGGTTCCCATGCAGGTACGATAATACTCTCTGTTGAAGGATCTTCCGTAGGAGCAGGATCGGTATCGCCAACCGTATCGTCGGAATCTGTAATGGTATCTCCATCGGATGCCTTATCCGATTCGTTTGTTGTCTCATTATCAGTCTGCGAATTAAGAGTATCATCATTTGATATATCTAATGAAGGCAGGTCAGACTGCTCAGTTTCAGTATCAGCAGCAGATTGAACGGCAACATCTGCAGACACAGGCTCAGCAGCTAAAGAGTCTGTGCTTCCCAAGAGGAGTATCGTGATCAATAGAATAGATAATCTCTTTAATGTTCTTTTTCTCATAAGCGTATCTCCTTATTCATTGATACGTATATTGTTTGATATCAATCCTGTCATTAGATACTGTTATTACTGAATGAGTATATATCAGTTAAGACTTCATCCGGTCTAATATGGCTTTATAACTGTCACGTGTACCGGTTCTGGCAGATCTGTCACTGTCAGTAAGCCATCCGCCATAGAAGTAATGTATAGAGCGGGTTGAATCCATGATCTCTTCTTCATCGCTTATGTAATCATAGGGATGGAACACTTCTGAGGGATAGACAGTCATGTCGTTGATGATCTGTAAGGTATTGTCTATTCTCATTCCATGTTCTATAAAGGGAACGGTCTCGTAGCAACCGTTTGTCTCTGTATTAAGTGAACCGTCCTCAAGCACGAAGTGAGATTTCAGTCGGTATTCCAGCATCTCTTTGATCATTGGATGATGTGGAACAGCTCCGATACCACCGCCGGAATTAATGTTGCCCCATTTTTCAACGCCCACGAAGCCGGTGTTGAAGAGAAGTTCGTTATAGGATTTGAGGAGCTTTACATCGGTATCAAGATATATACCGCCGCATTCGTATAAGATATCAAGCCTTGCTACATCAGATACAAAGCTGTACTTCTTATGCTCATAGGCTTCTCTGGTATAAGCATGGCGATTGACATCATAGTTAGTCTCATCCCATCGTCTGATCTCATAGTCAGGGCATATAAGGCTCCAGCTCTCAATGCATTTCCTAAGAAAAGGTGGGATATCTCCGCCCCCGAACCAGCAATAATGGATGATCCTGGGGATGGAAGGTCTTTGCTCCGATTTCTGCATAATGGGGATGATATAGACATCCGTATCATTAAGAGCAGATATTTGCTCCATATAATTAATTATCGGAATAAAATTACTGTTTGTTAGCAAAATCACCGAATTATTTGGAATAGAGTCCAATATATCGGGAGTTCTTATCTCAAAAGAAGAAGAACCTACATTTATCTTTTGTCCTGCTTTTCTGACATCAGCGTCAATATAACATTCGACATATGACTGCAAGCCGTAAGTCTCGATCATATAGGGAACGATCATCCGCCCGATCATGCCCGCGCCATAAATATATATTCGGCTGTTGTTCTGTTTGATATTCAGAGCAAGCTCTGAATATAATCCGTTTTTCAGATTCATATTCAGTCATTTCTCCGCTTTTAAGGTAAATGATTTATAGTAATTCAACTTATATTATTTGATCAAAGGGCAATTCTTTCCTTTGGAATCGCATATAAAACAAGTTCAAAATTCCTGTATGTATATGCATAATAAGAAGGATATTTTCTCACTACAAAGAAATAATCATTTAATGTTTCCATTAAATATTGAGGGATTTTAACCGCATCTGATACCTTGTGATACAGACAAAGTGATAATACCGGACGATGAAGTAGAATTAATTCCTTCATATCTTTGACTAATTTGAGTTCAGCTCCTTCAATGTCGGCATTAATTAAAGTGATCCTTTCATTTCCGAACAGTGAATGCAAATCAGTGTTACTATCAATTAATATATTTTTAACATCTATAACATTTTGGGCTTCAATTGGAAGATATGAAATGTTATCTTGAATCATAGAAATATGCCGTTTATCGCCATCTACTGCAAATATTTTCTTTGCTTTTAATCCATTTTTAAAAAAACAGAAAATAGTGTCACCGACATGACATCCACAGTTCAACCAAACTTCATCTTCAAGGTGAGTATATAGGTTTTCCTTATTTCTAATGGAACCACCATAGAAATACTTATTGGCTGTATCACATTCATCTAATTTCCATGTGGAATTTTCTATATATGTTCTAAGATATTCCACGAAATCAATGACTGATTTGTCATCATATAAGTTGTCGACTATTTGACCAAGGGTATCTCTGTTATCCAAGTAATATAGTTCATGATCATGATTGCTAAAATAACAGATTTGATTTTTGTCTTCTGAGGTAATCTTGTACCAGTGAGAGATTCCGTTATTAAAGATAGCGTTAACCATTTTTTCTTGGGAATTACCTTCAAAACAAGACGTCCAGAAAAATATAAAGGTTGCGTCATTTCTTTCGTAACTAAAGAATGCTTCCGGTGAAATTATTTTAACGGATTTAATGAGTTTTCCGTTTTTATTTGAATCGGAATCTATAATGCCATTAACTGTAATTCCCTCTTTTTCAAGAGTCTTTATAAATGCAAGAGTACGCTCTCCGAACCCCCAGATCCATACCTTATAATTACTGATAATGCAACGGGAAATGGCTACTCTTAAATTGCCAATTATCTCAAATGCCTCCCATCTATTGCTATCAAGTACATCATTTAACAGTTGTTTTCTATCCATAATAGTTATCCCTCAAATATTTTTTAATAGAATGTTACAGAGTATTATAAACTCCATAGAACGTCTTCAATATTAACAATTTCACCGTTTACTCTTTTTTGTAAGTCCAGATAAATATCGTCGAAATTACTTACTGCAGTAACTATAATGATGTCGACATCCGGCAATTTGTCGCTTAATGGAATCATGTTGTATTTGCTTTCACACACAAGGTTACGATCTATGGTATATGTGGCAATAACACCTTCTTTTGCCAATTCATTGAAGAGTTTTTGGCCTAAATCTCCCATACCGTATATGGCGACACTTTGATAATGATTTTTAGTTAAATAATCACTTACTTTTTTTTCATCCTGTAGTAACTCCAGAAGTTTACTTAAGGATTCATTGATTCGTATCATCTTTTTTACTTTGTTTATTTCTTCATGTGTACGATGGAAGTATAATTTTGCTATATTTGTAATACCTAATGCATAAAGGGAAATAAAAATACATATTACGAATAACAATATAGTGATCAAATGCAAAGCCCTTTATCCTCCAGTGTTTTACAGAATCTAAAATATAAATGCAAAAAAAACAAAATCAAATAATCTTATTTATTAACAGCTTTGGAAATTGCTTCTAAATACTTGTACTTATATTTAGAATTTGGCTCCAAAGCACATCCTTCTCCCCACTCATTCCACGCATTTATGAATAAATAATCTTTATTTTCCTGTATACTCTTATTAATTAGTTTACAAATGTGTTTATAGAAGCTTTTGGGGTTGGCCCCTAAATAAATGGTAGAATTTTTCCCTTCTCGGGGAGTTTTATCAAAGCTGACAACACAACCATAATAAGTGGGTCTGGTAGAATTATATTTACGATATAATATATCTTTCCAACACTTACTATACTTTAAGAGTAATGGTAATTCTCTTTTTTTTCTAAAGTAAGTATATATTAGTTCAACTTTTGTTTTCTCCCAAAAGTCCATACCTGTATTAAAATAGTTAAGCGGTTCGAATAATGCGTTGGCTGCAATATTGTTGTCTTGTAATGTAAGATTATTGGTACTTACTATATATATGCCGTCAAAACCATTTTCAATCGCTAGAGCATTCCATATTTTTAACATTGAATGTAAACATTGGATTTTCTCCGGATGATATATTAAAAGCATAGGTTGGTTAGCTTCTTTTATATAGCGATCGTCTTTAAAAAAAGGAAGCAAATAATTAAAATGTATCTTCCAATCTTGCTCTGTTCCATATTCTTGTAGCATTAACATTCCATTACCGGATTTATTATTTGCTAAATCATTTTTGGGGCTCCAAGTATTACCATCTCCTCTGTTCCAAGTACGAGTCCATGATTCGTTAGCCCATGAAAAACAGTAGTTAATATTGATCTCTTTATGATTCAATAGTAATTCAGCCGGTTTCTGTAATAGTTGCTTTCCCTTAAACCAATAATGGTGAATGCAAAAGCCGTAAATTGAATACTTTCGAGCTAATTCAGCCTGCCATTTCCATGCATTAATGTCTGTTAGATCATAATAATATTGATTTAAAGGCACTGCAGGTTGATAATGACCAGGATAGAGAGGCTTAGATTCTTTGACACTGGTCCATTCAGTAAATCCTTTGCCCCACCATTTATTATTCTCTTTTGTTTCATGATATTGTGGTAAATAATATGCTAATATTTTCAACATTGCAAATTCCTTATAATTTGTTTTTTTCACCAGCCCATGTCCATGTGCAATGGTGTACGGATATAGTAGAATCTGTTATTTTTAGCCTATTACTATACAAACTCTTGGCATTGAAATATTCCACCGGATAAACACTTATATTATCAACAATTTGGAAATTACCATTTAGTTTTAACCCATGTTTAAATAGTAATTCTGTTTCGTATATAGGGCAGAGGATCATTTTATTAGGATCTTCTTCGTTTTTAAAATCCCGATCCATATAATAATCCATTAATTCCTTTAGAATACTAAAGCCTTTAACTGCGCCGAAGCCAGCGCCTGTATTTACAGAAGATAATCTTTCGAAGCCAATATAGGCATCATTATAAAGAAGTTCATCGGGTCTGCGAATAAGTTCAACATCTGTATCAAGGTAAATGCCACCATTAGAATGGACAACATCTAATCGTGCAAAATCTGAAACAAATCCCCATTTTTTACAGTCATATGCCTTACTCATATATTTATTCTTTTTATAATCATAATTACTTTCATTCCATTCAATGATTTCATAATCCGGAAGTAGTTCTTTCCAACCATTAATATACTTCTGTAATCGTTCAGGCTTTTTTCCTTTTCCAAACCAGCAGTAGTGGACGACTTTTGGAATCACGGGATTTAAATTCTTTTTAAAATTAGGTTTGGGTTTATCGCAATTCCATGCGGCTGCATCCAAAACTTCTTGAAAATCCGTATATCGTAACTCTGATAATTCAGGTATTTTTTCTAATCCTTCAAGAATCTCTTTTTTATAAGAACTTGTGATCAAAAGAATATTATTTTTTGAATTATTGTCAACTAGGTATTTTGCAGGGTAGATTGTAACTTTTTTTCCACATATATCTCTTTGTGAATAATGTAAAGCCGGATTATTATCTATAACCGCATCGATACATTCAATTAATTCAGGAATATCACTGCAGATTTCTGTTAATTGTCTTCCTGCACCAAAGCAATAGCAATTACATTCCCGAAGCTCTTTAATTAGTCCATTAATATCATATGCTATATCATTTTTTTTCATTGAAGATACTTTCTTTCTAATTCTCTTTTAAACAAATATTTCCATCCTTATATCGGCTGAGGTAATAATAGAATATTTTCTATTAGTTCTCGAGCCATTATAATCGGGCAATCAACTATGGATTCTATATTTTTCTTTATAGATTCAAAATGAATTTCAGGAGTAATAATTACTGCATCCACATTATTGGTCATTTTTTTAATATCGTGTATGATTTCTGTAGTTTCTAACTCTATATTCTTATTCATGTCTACGCAGTAAATTACCGAAATTTGGTTGCGAATAAACATCTCATATAGTGCTTTTCCTATTCGTCCCATACCATAAATTGCAACTTTATTAATTTTGATTTCATCCAATATATCTTTAATACTTAATGATGAATATTCAAGCATTATAATCTCAAATAGCGTCTGAGAAATCATTTTCTCTATTAGCAATCCTCGTTCCAGGTCTTCAATCTTATTATGCAATTGTTCATTTGTTTCATTCATAACATCTTACCTTTTTTAATTGCCTCTAAATAACCATATTTGTATGTTTCATCAGGTTCAAGAAAAGCTCCTTCGCCCCATTCATTCCAAGCATTGATAAAAAGGAAATCATTTTCTAAGTCAAGGCTTCTTTGATATTGGATCTTAAAATAGTATTCAACTACATCAGGGGTGTTGTTTTCAAAGGTTAGCCATACACGGTTTCCTATTCTTGGAGAATTATCCCATCCTACAAAAAAGCCAAGATAATGGTTTTTACCTTTAAAAACATATCTTTGAACCATACGATCGCATATTTTTGCATAGTCTTGAACAGGATATTCTTTTTTAGTGTCCATATAATCTATCGGTTTATGCAAATTAGTGACTTGTTTTTCTGGCAAAAAATGTTGTGAAATAAATGGTTCGAAATCATATATTGCATCGCCATATATGGGTATTTCTTTGTCAATATCCATTCGATGTGTATTGATAATAAATAAACCATTTTTAAAGTCGTTTTGAATAGCGAGTTTATTCCAGAAAGAGAGCATTTCTTTTCGTTTCTTTATATCAGCTGCCCGGTATATGGCAATGACCGGACGTCCATCTTTTTTGATATACTCATTTCTTTTAAAAAAGGGTAATAAATATTGAAAATGCTCCTCCCATTCCTTTTCATTTCCATAATCTTGATTTATTAGGATTTGTTTCGATCCCATATCTCCATCCCATGTCCTGGTCCACGGTTCATTTGCCCAGCAAAACATAAAATTCAAAGGTATATTCTGCTCGTTTAATAAATTCTCCAAAGGTTTTTCTAATAGTTTTTTCCCTGCAAACCAATAATGATAAAAGCAAAATCCATCAATACCATATTCTTTGGCTAACTTCATTTGTTCAGGAATAACTGAAGGATCGGACAAATCATAATAATTCTCATTTAGCGGAATACGTGGTTGCAAATGATTTTCAAACAAGGGTTTTGCCTTTTTAACATTTGTCCATTCAGTAAAACCATCTCCCCACCACAGGTCGTTTTCTGGTATTCTATGAAATTGTGGAAGATATAAGGCAATTACCTGAGTTTGTTTCATATTGTATAACAGTTCCTTTTTAATTAATTCTAACTAAGAAATATAAATATCCACGGAATTACTTTCACTGTCGAACCAGAAGCATTCATTTATACCGTATGAAGATAGTGTATTAAATATCTCTTTTCTAATGGCTTCTGTAAACGTAGCTATAATAATAGTGCTGTTTGACAGGTTGTTTTTTACTTCGTCAATTTTATATATAGGAATGTCCATTGGGACGTTATTATCGTAATTATTACTTACTATATATCCCTGAGGACTATATCCCCATAATCTAAGAATATTGAAAGCTTTTTGACCACATTTTCCTGCTCCATATATATATATGATGTTATTTTTGATAATAGTAGTGGCTTTTACTTTGTTTGAATAGTTAATCTTTAGATCATGGAGGTTAAATATGTTGAGATCCTTATCTAATAATGGGAATAATATGGTAGTAGTATCCTGCCAAAAGTTAATAATCTTAGAAGCCCAATAATCTGATACTATTTTTTCGGTAATATATCCGGCTTCTTGGGCAATAAATGGTAATATTCGCTCTATAGAATGACTAATTGTACCATCCGCTGGCATAGGTTCTTCAGGAAAGTCATTATACTGCCATTTATATTGAAATAATGGTTTTAATGCTTCTAACCTTGCCCAAAATACGCTCCCCAGCGCTTCAGGAGGGTTATCTGCTGAAAAATGGATATCTAAATTTAACTTATGAGCCAGTTTTTGGGTATTTTCAAAATTCTCTCCCCATAAGTAGGAATATTTTGTAGTAAAATAATCTCCAAAAGGTTCAGGCGGAATAAGCAACCCAATTTGAGAATTTGTTCTAAAATAGTTTACTATATTATTAATATAATTCTGAGAAGCCAACATAGACGACCATAGCACTTCTACCCAAATGTCTGTGTCCTTGTGAAGGTGTTCTGAAATAGGTTTTTTGTCATGAGTAAAGCATATATATTTATAATTTTTAATTATAGATCGGCATGCTACTAAAAGAGCAGATAAATCTCTGCCTCTATTTTCTTTGTGTATGAAGATCAATTTCTTATTAGTTATTTCCTTTTGAACCTTAGATAATACTCTTTTATTTGAACTAACCAAGCAAATATCGATTTCGTTTGGGATTGATCGGATATATGAATAATATCTCTCAAGAGTGTCTTCATAATACAAATAACAAATAATTAAGACATCCTTATAATCACACTTTTCAGAATACTCTGTGGAAAATATCTTATACGGAAACATATTATTTAAAACACTCCTTTATTATCAATGCAAAGTGTCTCTTTTTCAATTTCAGTAACAATATCCATTAATGAAATGATCTGACAATCAAAATCTGTTACTAAGGATGAGCATATATCTTTATAATAATGAATTGCTGTAATAATAATAGCATCAACCGGTTCAGAGATATCTTTAGGGGATACTATTTTAATATGATTAATTATTAAAGAAGGATTCTGGTCTATTGCATACAACACTTTTACATCGGTTCCTTTTAGATCTTCCAATAACTGCTGCCCTAATTCTTTCATTCCATATATTGCTATTTTTCTAATTCCTCGCTCTATAAAATAATTACTAAGAGAAGCCCCGTTATTGTTATTGCGTATCCATTTTGTTAACACATAATAGAACTCTTTATACTTTAGCGAGGTGTCTTGTTCTTCCTTAATGGCATTGATAACTATAGCTTCTATGACTGTTTTTATTTCTTCGGAAGCATTTGCATACGTATGAAATAATCCCGCAGTAGCTTCTATTTTGTTTAGGTGTAACTTAGCCATGCTCTGTATTACATTCTCTTTATATTCATATTTTTCTGCGAGATCTTTATTTTTCTCAAAAATAAACAATCGACTGGGCCAGAGTAATTCATCTTTTTTGCCAATACAATCGCTTAGTTCGTTATGAACTATAGATATTTGATCATCATAAATAATAGTATTATTATCGTTTCTAATTATTCGAAAGAAAAATTCCCAATCTTGTAGTCGTTGCATTTTTTCGTCAAATCCAGATTGCAATTCTTGAATATCTCTACTTAGAATTACTGTATTTGTATCTATTTGATTTTCTTTAAGCATGATTTTTTGAAGTTCAACCCTATCGCGTAGTAGTTCTGCATTAATTTGAGGCCAAATACAGGATGAGGAATCCATGAACTTCATGATCATCTGTCCAAATGAAATTACGGGTGTCGTAATATTTTCAATTAATTCGATTCTATGTTGTAAATAATCTTGGTAAAATGAGTTATCAGAATCTAAAAAAGCCAAATATTTTCCGTTTGCCTCTTTTATGCCAATATTTCTTGCGTAATTTGCACCTCGGTTTTCTATATTATGTATAAATCGGATACGCTTATCTGTAAAAGTATTAATTATTTGAGGAGTTTCATCTGTTGATCCGTCATCAATTATGATAAGTTCAAAATCTTGATATGTTTGATTTAAAACACTTTCAATCGCAATAGATATAACGCTTGCTCGGTTGTATGTTGGCATAATAATTGAAATCATACTTTTTATTTCCTTGTAAGATCAGCTCATATTTAAATACAACATTCATAAATAGAAAAAATGGGTTTTAAACAAATCAGGGCTCTATTTTTTTTCGCATATTAATACGATATCATCATATATAAATCCGTATCTTTTTATCTCTTCTTCATTCATTATTCTGTTGGGAGAATAAAGATTAACTTTTAAGCCAAACGTTTCTAATCTTTCTTTGTAATCGAACCCATAGAGTCGTACATGGTCTTTTTGTCCGTAATAAGTCATTCGCTCTTCTGGTGAAGAAATAGTATCTTCTTCAATTGTCGCAATACTGGTGCAAATTGGAAAGCTTAGTATGAGTTTTCCGGTTTTTTTAATAACCCTTTTTAATTCACTGATTGCTCTCTTTTCGTTTGATACATGTTCAAGAACATGATTGGCTATTACATAATCAAAAGTACCATCTTTAAACGGAATATCGGTTATATCCATAACGAAATCTGCTCTGCCGTATTCCAAATCTGCTGAAATGTAATTGCAAAATTTAAGTCTCTTTATTCTTTGAGATAAACTATTTTCAGGCGCAAAATGCAGAACACTGGTATTATCATTAAATATATTTGTATAATTACTGATTACGTAGTATACCCAACGTAGCCGGTCAATTGCACCACAATTAGGGCATAGGCAATTATCTCTTTTTCCACCGCCAATAATATGGTATTTCGTAAATATGTTTAATTCTCCATATTCTATTCCACCTTCATTGAATTTGGAAACAGTATTTCCACAAATCAGGCAATAATGATCATCTGAATTTGAAGCGATATTATTACTAATAAACTCAGAGCAATCATAACAATTCTGAACTTTGTGTGCATGAAGGTATGCGACAAGATCTTTAACTATTAATTTATCTGCTATTGCAATCAAGAAAATATATTTATCGTAACAAGATTTATCTTTCAAGAGTTCCCTGATCCCTAATACTCTTTCATTTTCATATATAGTCTTTTTCGATAAACTCTCAGAAACGACAAAACCACTAATTTTACATATATGATTATTATTAATCCAACAGTATAACCTATGTGCATAATCACCTGTTCCGTATATGAAAACTTCTTTATCTTGCATTTTCTTTAGGATCCTCCGTAATTCATATAATTATAGTTTTACTGTTTATCCCTAAATTAGTGAGAAATGAATGGACCTTATTTTTTATGATCATATTACCAATTGCTATAATAACATAATCAAAATCCTTAGTTGGAATTACCTTTGGATCTTCAATTGAGTAATCGTCTATTGGCTTTATAGAATTATAACAGGCATCGACCCATGCCACTACTTTACAATAATTGGTTTTTTTAATTTGGTTATAATACATTTGTCCGATTTTTCCTGCGCCGTATAGAATAACTTTTGAGTTTTGAGGAATTTTAAATCCCGGGAAATGAAACTCATCAAGAGGTACAAAATCTTCTTTAAAATATATTTTTTTAACAGGCAGTTTTATATCTCCATTTAAGTAATATAAACATGATGCTCTATGCCATCCATCTATGATTAAGTTATTTCTACCTACAACTGTGATACAATTATCTGACATCTCATATCCGTGTTCTTTGATATATTCTAAGCAATTGGTTAGGCGAGATTCATTAGTTTCGTTGATCCAATTAGAAGCACGATTTTTGGTATCATTAATGTTAATTGTCCCTTGGAGAGCTTTTACTCGTGAGCATTCTGTCAAATTAATCATGATTCCGTTATCATTTAGAACGTTAAGCTTGCTTAAGTAACATTCTTCTTTATTAATTTTACTTATATATTTTATATATGGAGAAAGCTGATGAACAAACCTTATATCCCATTTATTAACATCAAAATCCTCTAAAGAAACAAGGTTATTAATTACATTTGTTAATTCCCTTGTGAAGATTTCAAATGAATTAATGCTAAAATCAAAACGCCAATCATCGATATGTAAATGTATAGATTCTCCTATATTATCATCTAGCCAAACATTATGATTATATATTTTTTCACTAGCAAGTTTTATCACACCTGGATTACTCATAAGTTTTATCCTTATTATTAAAAAGTTTAGTATTGTGAAAAGCCTAAATAATCTTCAAATATATTTAAAAATTGTTGCTCTTTAATTAAAAACAATAGTCTATTCGTATACTTGAAAAAAACTTTGGAAAGCATATCTACAAATTCATCGTTATTCAAAATATATGAATATTCATTTATCCAATCTACATTTGCACTTTTAAAAGTTTTATCTCGAAAAATGGCAGATGCCAACCTGTATACCATTTCTACTTCAGGTATTAAGTATTTTTTTTCTTCAATAAAACGGCATTTAGTCCAAGCTGCATTTTGTATTATTTTATCAAGAGGAATAATATATCGATCAGTCAAGCTAAATGAAGGCAATTGAAAAAAAATCTCATACAAAACTTGTTGTTTTTTTAGTAGTATAAACTCAGTTAGATTGTATCCAAAATGGTACCCATTATGCGTTGAAATTGGATGTGTTATTATCTGGTACCCTTGGAGCTTGGCATATTCAAGAATATCAGCCTTATTTTCTTCTTTACACAACATAGTGTAATTATAGTCAGAATAACTTATCAATCTATACTCTACATTAGCGTTAATCATTATTATGCTTGTCTCCACGTAAAACTTTTTTATAGTTTTTTAATTGTTCCATAGCCTGAAGTGCTAAAGTAGACATTTGTAGAAATTCAGTCTCCGTTAATAAAAACCTGGCATTATCGTTTTGTATATGAATGATTCGATCACTGTCATTTGATACAGGCTCATTTAATTCAACATTAAATACAGAATTTCCAATATGCAATTCGCCGATATTCTTTATCCATTCTCCCATATTTCACCTACACCTATATCCGGTATCTACATACCCATTTTTATTCATATAATCTTTAAGCATAATAGGAAAATCTTCTTTTTTTATTTCGAGTCCGCTTTCTTCTGCTAAGAGAAGTATTCTATCTACATATTCTTTTTTAAGCTCGCTTTTATGAAATAAGCCGTGATACATTAGAGAATAAATATAGTCAATAGGATTAGGAATATAATATCCTTCTTTAGTTATGACTCGACGTTTTAGTAAGTCGTTTTCCCATTGTTCATCATAGTAAGAGTCACCAACAACTCGTAAATCTAATGGTACTAATGCACCAGCAATTAGAACATTAAGATGTATTTTATCTGAATCATTAATTCTACATGTTGCTGATAGAGCATTGATCACCATATCAGAATCATCACATAACATATCAATATCTTCATGAAGTGAAATTAATTTGTTATTTGAAAATAATTCATAGTTTCTTAAAACCATGGTATTACATTTATAATTATTTAAAGAACATAACATTTCTATAATTGAGTTCCATTCCTTCATAGAGGCTCCTGATTGTTTTATTATAGGTTTTATATTAGTTTTATCCATGTTTGGAAAGAAATAGATTCTCCTTCGTTAAATACTTCGCTGGTTAATTCCTTCCTATCAAGCTCTGATTCAATCCAAAGTCGATAAAAATGATCCTTATCCATATTTAAATCGAATTTATACATCTGTTTGTAAGAATCACAATATGTCACTTTGCCGTCATCTGTTTGAAAAATATAAGCACCGGAATCAAATCTTTTATACATTGTGTACTTATTATTTGTTATGTGTATTTGCTCATTTTTATCTAAAATAATTGATCCAAAGTGATTTCCCGGTACTGCAATAGTCAAAAAACCTTCTTGAGTTTCTACAATTCCAGAGTAAGTATCGTTTAGACGATTAATATATGATGGTATTTCAAGTTCACTACATTTGTAACCATCCCATTTAACAATAGAGGTGTTTTTTCTGGGAGAAAGTAAAAAACAATGCCCATCATATGCTATTCCGGAGTATCGATTTCCTTCTTTTCCAACTGGTATCCATTCGTAGTCGAAATCGGATTTATTTAACTTTAATATGCTATTGTCTTTACAAGATGCGAAGTAAAGCGTGTTATCTATTTCTATAGGTCTGCTTCTGAAAAACAAATCCGTAGGCAAATCTAATCTATCTGAAAAAATATTAGTTATATATTCTATTTTATTCTTTTCCGGTTTAAGTGTAACCAAAGCAGGATAATATCCCCCGGCAAATACAATAACATCACCACACATGAACATATTACGAAAATAAGTCTTGTTTGTGCAATAATCGTATTTATTTAAAGGAATACTTCTCCATTGTCTGGTTTTTGTGGAAAAAATCCATATATCTCTTGATTCCAACGGGGCAACTATAATTTCTTCATTATATTCCATTATGCTTCCGCATAATCTTTGACTCCATAAGGATTTTCCCGGTATAGTGCCATGAAAATGGATTTTTTGATTCGTTAGGTTGATTGAACACAATAGATTAATATTCTTGCAAAAAAACAATATTTTATCATCTACAAGAATGGCATCTTCAAATAATAGATTCATTTTCATCCTTTAATTGTAATATAGTTAAATACTATTGTTTTCCAATAAATAATCATATAAAAGTGGGGTGCTAAATACACTCTTCAGTGCAAGCACCCCACTATATTACAAATGATTATTAATAATAACTATTGATATAATCATTCGAGATAATTTTTAACTAAATAAATTAGTTTGATGTAACGTTAAGTGAAATAGGATCACCTTCGCTGAAGTTAACCTTGATAATTGTTGCTGATGCATATGTTGTAAGTACGTCATCATCAAGTGTTAACTTCTTTCCGCCTTCAATATCTTCTAATGTGTAATAAGTTTCTGGAAGGGCATTGAATGTACCGTCAGTCTTCTTCTTATCAATACCGGTTATTGTTACACCTTCAGGAAGTAAGATATTTACACTTCCGCCAACACTTACTGATTCTGCAGAAGCAGTAGGCTCAGTAATTATAGCTGTAGCTGTCCACTTAGCGTATACTGTTGTATTCTCTGTGATAGGTGTATCGAAGTCGAATTCTGTTTCAAATTCTTCGTCTGCATACCATCCTGCAAATTCATATGTATTATCTTCATCTGCTTCCTTTGTAGGATCATTTTCAGGTCTTGAAACTGTTTCGCCACTTTCAACGCTAGCTGACTGAATCTCACTACCACCATTAGTATTAAATGTTACAGTATAGCTTGAAGTAACATTAACCTGGTTGTAAGCACCTTCTACAGCTACTTCTTCATCTGTTACATCTCCCCATGTATAGGTAGGTGTGAATGTAATAGCACTGGCATCAGCATCTGTCCAATCTGCGTTAGGATTGATAGCACCGGTAATAGTAAAGCCGGCTACACCACCAAGAGCGGTAATTTCGATCTTTTGTCCCAACTGAGACTGCGTTGTATTGAAGTCTACGATCTCGCCATCCTTGATAGCAAAACGTGCTTCGGTAAGTTTGTATGCGATATCTGCCTTAGCCTTAACTGTTTCATCAGCAGCAAATGTCTTCCATGTGCCGGCAGCGGCTGTTTCCATAAGTATGTCGCCGAGAGTAGCTGCAACTACATTCTTGGTTATAGTTGTAACCTTCTCGTAGTAGGTTGTACCTTCAGCAAATCCTACTTCAGCATTTATCTCTGCTTCGCTGTATACATCGTCTTCAACTGTGTAATAAGTCTTACTATCGTCGTACGCGTTATCAGTTGTCACTTCGTAGGTTGAAGGAATGGTAGGTAATGCGCTGGCAGAAGCAAGTGCAAGGAACATCTTGTATTCACCCTTCTTAGCGCCATCTGCATTAGTGCTCTCTGCATATGCCTGTGCCTTAGCAAGCTCATCTACGAATACGATAGGATTCTCAGGCTCAGCTGCTGCATAATCTGCTGCGATCTCAACAGAAACTGTCTTAGCTTCTGTTGACTTATTAACAATACCGTAATTAAGAGATACGATCTGACTATTGTTGGTTGTTACTTCATAATAGGTACCAATCGCAGAGTCTTCGGGTTCGTCAACAACTGAATATACACCGTCTGCTTCAGTATAATATGTCTTGGATTCATCAACAGCTTCATCCGCTGTAAGAGTGAATCTTGTTGCGATCTGATACTGATTGGGGTTAAGTGCTATCTTGAGAGTTGTAGGAACTACTACGGTCTCAACCGCGTAATCAAGCACATTACCGGTAGCTGCTGTACCGGGAGCTGCCAATGCGGGCATTGCCTGTCCAACGAGAACTGTGATTGTTAATGCTATACCTAATAATTTCTTTGACATTTTCTTCATACTACGAATCCTCCTTAATTCTTATTTGTATGAGTTCTTAACTGTTACCCGCTCAATTCTGGATATTAATTGTGATCACAAAGCCTGCTGAACTTATCTCCTCTTGGCTCTCCGTATCCTTAAGGAGTGTATACATTACTGTCGCTTTGTACTCGCCTGCTGGAAGCTCCTTATCAAGCTTGATATTCTTAAGATCGGTTCCAACCGGCAATACAGGAGAAGAATAAAGAAGTTCTTCACTGTCCTTCATGTATACGTCGAAGCAAATCGGGTGTGTATTGTTCACGCTGTTTGCCACATATGCATCCTTGGATTCTGATTTGCCGTCCGGGAAAGTCCACTTCATCGACATCTGACATTCGAACATGCCTTCTGCCACTTCTTCTCGCATCTGTTCTACGATATCCTGGGCATTGTCTTCGTCGACTACCGTTCTTATGGAGTTGGCAACTTCTCTGGGAGCGCCGTCCGAGGTGTCATCACCTTTGCCTTTTCCTAACAGAAATGCTATTACAGCTACTAAAGCAATAATAACTATTGCTAATATAGCAATGATGATTATTACCTTTTTGTTGCTTTTGTTTTCCTGGGTAGATCCCTGATTAGTTGTCTGCGACATTTGCTTCACATCTCCTTCCAAAATAGAGCTTATCCTGCTTACGCAGGTGATCATCCGTTTGTTCCTTCAGCTTCCATGATCCGGTCAGACGGATGTAATGATTGATTTTAGAAAATAATCTCCTCCTCTCATGAGTTGTATATTGTTGATAAGTTACGATCGAATTAATTTGGAAAGTTTCAATTATATATCGGTGGACCGATAACTAATGAGGCTTCCCTGTCTTGGGTCCGTCCGTTCTTGATTGACTATTTTCAGGTAAAATGGTAAATAGTCTGAAAAAAGAACACTTTCATTATACAAGTTATCCATAGGGCAGTCAAGATATAATTGAAAATACAGCAACTTGCACAAAGAAATAGGAAACCTAATAAGTTAAGCTCTCGCAAATTAACTTGTGATACATATATCGACTTCTATGCACGGTTACTTAATAGTAAAATAGAAAAATTTTTTATTTTTTGATAGAATTTAGTAGTGGCGTTGAAGACGACAGTGTCAGAGATGCTATGATCATCGGAAGGAGGATGATATCCATGAATATAAGACGTGCTACGATGAAGGATATTCGTGAAGTTAAGGAATTGCTCGATCAGGTTGATATGGTGCACCATGTGGGCAGGCCGGATCTGTTCAAGATCGGCAGGAAATATACTGATGAGCAGTTGGAAGAGATCTTTGCGGATGATACGCGGCCGGTGTTCGCAGCCGTTGACGATGACGATAAGGTTATGGGATATGCCTTCTGCATCTTCAAGCAGTACATCAATGATAATGTGCTCACAGATATCAAGACTCTCTATATTGATGATCTCTGCGTCTATGAGCATTTGCGGGGGCAGCATATCGGCAAGGCATTGTATGAATATGTACTGGCATTCGCATCGGAGAATGGCTGTTATAATGTGACGTTAAACGTATGGACTGAGAATAAGTCTGCCCGGAAGTTCTACGAATCCATGGGCATGAAAGTCCAGAAGATGGGCATGGAGACTATACTGTGATCGGTAAGTCAGTTGCAATAAATGAGGCTGTTCTCGGAAGAACAGCCTTATTTATTTTCTGGATATATCATTCACTGAATATATTCGTAAAATATCCCGCCGGTGAGACCGGTTCCTTGCCAAGCAGGTGAGAAGTGTCACCGAACACCTGAGCACGGAAGGCTACTTCGCCGGGGATTCTCTCTTCGGAAGCCAGAATGGTCACACCTGTAGGTGGCATGAAGAATCCATGCA
Source organism: Lachnospiraceae bacterium (assembly GCA_024684085.1). GTDB lineage: Bacteria > Bacillota > Clostridia > Lachnospirales > Lachnospiraceae > Colinaster. The sequence goes on from JAIKXM010000036.1 coordinate 51,573, forward strand.
GGATCTGCATGGGTGAGATACCTAACAGGTGTCCTGTAATATAGCCTGTTACTCCGAAATGACAGAAGAAGCATAGTGTATGATCCTGTTCGGGGCGTTCGAGTCCCGGACCCCAGGTATCAGTCTTATGATCCGTTCTGTATATTCTTCCGTCACGTACATATCCGTATCCGGCAAGAATATTGTCGATCCCTGCTACGACTTCTTTATATCGGTCTTTTAATTTCGGATTGGAATTAAGAAGAGCATTATCTATCCACTTGTCTCTGTCAGACATATCATCCTGAACTGTCCAATATGAAGGCATGAAGTCCCAAGGCACATGATTGCGTCCTGTGATGGGATCGTCAACTCTGTAGGCGAATTCTCTAAGCCAATCACAAGTAGTACCTTCTCTTCCGAGAGCTTCAAGAGAATATGAAGCAGTCTCGGCGGCGCGTCCCAGGGGAGAAACGAAAAATTCATCTATATCCTTCCATCCGGCTACTCGCTGTGCCAGAAGCTTGGCTTCCCTTACACCCTTTTCCGTGAGGGAATCGTTAACATAGTCAGGATCCCCGTGTCTTATGAATATCAGTCTCATGATCGCTCAGCCTCCTTGTGATATGGATGATAATACCGCATTTGCCGCTTATCTGCAATGAAATTTATTATTTGCAGGCGTTTTATATCTTCCTATATCAGTTTACAGTCAATGAGAATCTTTTCAATGATCTCCCATATCATTAGTGAAGGATTCTCGTTGTAATAGGAGTATCCCTTGTATTGATGTAATGCATATCCCTTTTGTCGGTTGGTGTTCATGATGTTCTTTGATCTGTTTACTGCTTCGATCACGTTCTCCAAAGTTAGTTTACGCAGACATCTTTTGAAGTTGGCTTCATGTTTGTATTCATCCATGTTCTCGAAGTTTTCGCTGTATGCTTTGTTGATAGGTGCAATATACTGTTTTCTGTGTGAAAAGGTTCTTTGACAGTCCATCTTATGCAAGATCATCCAAAGGTCAAATGTGAAATTGCTGTATCCGAATTTATAGGCAATTTGTTTTTTTAGTTTTTTGGTCTCTGCCATGCGATTCATTGTCTCAGTGAATTGATGTATATGAATCGGTTCCGAGCTTTCATAGTCTGATAAATGCCAGATTTCAACCTTATCTGTTATGGCAAGAGATTTGGCTCTCTTTAAAGGGTCTTTTTGTATCTGTTTATTAAACGAGACTTTATTGGCTGCCTGTGGAGAATTATTAATTTGTTCCTGCAACCATTCAAGGTACCAGTATTCTGTCTCTCCTTCAACGCTGAAGTAATACTTCGAGGTACTTTTGCGTTTTATCATTCATTAATCTCCCTTGCGAGAAGCTCTTCGAAGATAGGTGTAAAATCTATATCTTTGATCGCACCATAACGCCCAATAAAATAGTTCTTCATATAATCTTCGTGCTGCCTTACACCTCTATCACCGGTTGTTCCAAAATCAGACAACGCGTAGAGGACGCTCCGGTTGGTATCCTCCTCTCGCTCCACGAATTTGATCTCATCTCTTCGGAAAATATTGGAGTTAAGGAAGATCGGATTATGCGTATTGAAGATCAGCTGCGCGTGATTGACATTAATGTCATCATTATGGAATATAGTAATGATACTATTCAGTGCCATCGGATGAATAGAAGCATCAAATTCATCTACGATAAGTACTGAACCGGTAAGCAATGCCTTTATAACAAGAGGAAAGATCGTAATGAAGCGGATCGTTCCATATGATTCGAAGATATCAGCAGCTATTGCTATATTTTTCTTGTCTTTTAAACTTTTGAAAATTGAGCAAAGCTTTGTCTCTGAGTCATCATCGGCTATCATATATCCAATTGCATTGGAATTAATACCAAATACTTTTGCGGCATCATTAGTGGTCTTCTCGATGAATATCGTAGATTTCTGCGGATCTGAAAAGCGTTTGATCAACTGCATGGAATCTGCCCTACAGATTACCATGAATTTGTTAGTGAACCAGTCGGTAATAAGCTTAGTAAAGCTTCCGGAATAGATCAGCCTGAATCCGTTTGTCAGGAACAGTTCTTCCGGATCTAATCCTTGTTCTGCTATCTCCAGCATACTATCTGGAGAATAGTTGTGTACGTGATCGGAAATGGTTTTAAAAGTCCCGATCGTAAGGCGTTCATTTCTCTTGTATATCATTTCACCGTTAACTGTCAGTTCTTCTTTGACGATCTTTCTTGGAGATTCTGTTTCCATAAAAGCGCCGAGATAGATGATAAGTTCATAACGTATCCTGTATCCGCTTTCGGTAAAGTCAATTACAAACTCTACAGGCTTGTTGCCATCGGCCTGATTATTCGGTATCAGTTCAAGATTGGCAGCTGCCGGATTGGGTATAATCTGCTCTTCGGTGTTTTTAATATTGCCTCGAAGAATGATCGCCCTTAAGACATCCATAGCACTGATAATGTTGGTCTTGCCGGATGCATTTGGTCCATATAAAACAGAGGTACTTAGACCCCGGATCTCTTTGCCTTTGATCTTTTCCCTGCACAAACTGTAATCAAGTCCTTTTTGCTTTGGCGCAGCGCTCATGATCAGATTGGCTTCTTCAGCAAATGATTTATAATTATTGGTTTTGAATTCCAGAAGCATATAATTACCCCCATTCTTCGAATATTTTGCAATATCTTAATTGTATTATAGCAATACATGCATTTAAGTCAATTAAAGCGATTGTTATTCTGCAATAATATTGCAAAATGAAGTTGAATAGGTGTTATGCCTTCTTAGCGAAATGCGAAAAATATGTAATGATCCGGACATGGAATGGGGCAACTTAGTATCAGTTCTCCATTTGACCTAACATGAATAAGACAGAGCATTGCATATATCGCAATGCTCTTACCTGAATAAACCGTATAGCAACTCTATTATACCTTAAATCTGTATCCTACACCCCAGATGGTCTCAATATACTGGGGCTTAGCTGAGTCGATCTCGATCTTCTCGCGGATCTTCTTGATATGTACCGTAACGGTGGCGATATCGCCGATGGATTCCATATCCCAGATCTGTCTGAACAGTTCTTCCTTGCTGTATACGTGATTGGGATTGGAGGCAAGGAATACGAGCAGATCAAATTCCTTCGAGGTGAAGTTCTTCTCTTCCTCGTCTATCCATACTCTTCGCGCAGTCGTATCTATCTTAAGACCTCTTATCTCGATGAGCTTGTTGGAATGTTCCTTGCTCGTCATGATGGCTTCATATCTGGCCAGATGCGCTTTAACACGTGCAACGAGTTCGCTCGGGCTAAAAGGCTTGGTCATATAATCGTCGGCGCCGAGTCCGAGTCCGCGTATCTTATCTATATCGTCCTTCTTGGCAGAGACCATAAGGATGGGGATCTGCTTCTGCTCCCTGATCTTACGGCATACCTCGAAGCCGTCGATACCGGGAAGCATCAGATCAAGTACTACAATATCGAAGGGTTCCTCAAGGGCTCTCTTAAGTCCCGAGTCGCCGTTATTCTCGATTTCCACTGAGAAAGCATTGGCTTCAAGATAATCCTTCTCCAACTCGGCTATGGACATCTCGTCTTCTACTATAAGTACTTTACTCATAATCTTCACCTTTTCTTTCGTTATATTTGCGGATAACAAAATGCATGCACGTACCTTCGTGTTCCTTACTGGTAGCCCATATATATCCGCCGTGATCCTCGATTATCTTCTTAACGATCGAAAGCCCTATACCGCTTCCGCCTTTTGAGCTGTTACGAGAGGCATCGGTTCGATAGAATCTCTCGAATATCTTGCCGATATCCTTGGGCGATATACCCTTGCCATTGTCCTCTATCTCCACGCGGATGGAATCAACCTCATCCAAAAGCCTTATCTCTATAAGCCCCATCGGCTTATCCATGTACTTGACGCAATTGCCGATGATATTGTTGATGACTTTCTTCAACTGTTCCGAATCCGCGATTATCCTCGTATCGGGCGCCAGCAGATTCTCGTAATTGAGCTTGATATTCTTATTCTCCAGATCGAGTCCGACCTCCTCAACACAATCCGAGAAAAAATCGGCGACATTGATCCTGTGGAAATGATAAGGGATCCTGTTGCTGTCTATACCGGAATAGTAAGTGAGCTCGTTGATGAGCCTGTCCATCTCGATCGTCTTATTATATATGGTACGGATATACTTGGCCTTCTTCTCTTCGGTGTCCGCCACTCCGTCCATGATACCCTCCACATAACCCTTGATCGCCGTGATGGGCGTCTTAAGATCGTGCGATATATTGGATACCAGCTCCCGATTCTGCTGTTCGTTGTTGATCAGTTCCTCTCTGGAGTCCTTGAGCTTAAGCCGCATGTCCTCATAACTGTGGTACAGATCCGCGATCTCACCGGAACATTCGCCGGGGTCAAGCGAATGCTCGAAGTTGCCTTCTGCGATATTGTGCATCGCATCATTAAGGTGTCTTATATGTGTAAAAACGCCCGAATTTACCCATGCAGTCAGTATGATGGCAAGGAAGATCAACAGTGCGACCACTCCTATGAAGAGGTTGATGGCCAGTTCCTTGGGAACAAAGGGAGAATCGGTTATAAACAGTATGACGATACCCAATATCCCGAGAGCTATCGGTATTGATAATAATGATAAAAATATAACTGTTAAGCGCTTTTTCAGATTCATAAGGTAAGTATAACACTTTGAAAAATCAAGTAAATAAACAGACAATTAAGAATTTATAAAATATCTATAAAAAGCATTATATATTGAATGAAAAAATATATAATAATATAGTAAGTCTTTCGACCGATGATCGATAAATACTTTTTATAAGCGGTTTTTTCATATGACCGCTTACGCCGTTATCATGTCCTGTCGCGTAACTTCTATATTGTTACCCTTCCAGGGGCAATCGGGCGTCATATTTAAGGAAGGAAAGAGTCGTTTTTAAACGACCGCAAGAGTGAGTATATGTCAGTTTTGGAAGGAATCGAACCCGTCAGGGTAATGCATTATTTTGAGCAGATCTCGGCGATACCGAGAGGATCGCGCAATACCCGCGCCATCAGTGATCATCTCGTTAACTTCGCGCGTGAGCGGGGGCTTGAGGTAAGACAGGATGAAGTTGGGAATGTTGTGATACATAAGCCGGCATCTTCCGGAATGGAGGATCATGTTCCGGTTATAATACAGGGGCATATGGATATGGTATGTGAGAAGACTGCCGATTGCCCTATAGATATGATGACTGAGGGTCTGAAGCTTAAGGTGGCAGACGGCAAGGTAATGGCGGAAGGAACGACTCTTGGAGCAGACGACGGTATCGCCGTGGCCATGGCACTGGCTATCCTTGAGGATGATTCAGTGACAGCTCCGCCTCTTGAAGTAGTGATAACCGTCGATGAGGAGATCGGTATGCTCGGGGCGGCCGCTCTTGATATGAGCGATATCAGGGGCAGAAGGCTTCTTAATATCGATTCCGAAGAAGAGGGTGTTTTTACGGTAAGCTGTGCAGGCGGAGCTACAGCGATCTGCTCCGTTAAGACAGAGTCGGAAGTCCTGACCGGCGACTGTTACAGGATAGATATCCACGGACTTACAGGCGGTCACTCGGGTATAGAGATAGATAAGAACAGAGCCAATGCGGCGGTTCTGCTCGGAAGACTGCTTGGCAGGCTTGGAGAGGGTGTTACGCTTAAGAGCGCTAAGTCCGGCAATAAAGATAATGCCATTCCCAACAGTGCTGAAGCTGAAGTTATGTTAACCGGAATCACTGAAGATATACTGTGCCGAACGGTTGATTCTTTCCTTAAGGATATAGATGAGGAGTATGGTCTTACCGATGCAGGTATACGGATAGATGTCACTTCCCTGGGTAAGGCTGAGGCGGAGTGTCTGACGTCTGACTCTTTCGAAAAAGCAGTATATATGCTGAACTGCCTGCCGAACGGGATTATCAGGAGGAGTCCGGCTAACGTTGGATTCGTCCGGACATCTCTGAATCTGGGCATTTTTACGGCAGATACCAAGAGTATAAGGGCCTCGTTCTGCGTAAGGAGCTCCGTTAAGAGTGAGAAACAGCAATTACTTGATACCCTGCGCCTTGCGATGAGATCGATCGGCGGTGATGTGCAGGTGGAAGGCGATTATCCCGGTTGGATATATAGAAAAAATTCGGAGCTTGAGAAGGTGTGTGTCGAAGTGTACACAGAGCAGTACGGACACAAGCCCGAGGTGGAAGCCGTTCATGCCGGTCTGGAATGCGGTTATTTTGTATCCGGTATCGAGGGGCTCGAATGCATCAGTTTCGGGCCGGACCTTAATGAGATTCATACGGTAAGGGAGACCATGGATATCGAGTCGGTGCAGAGAGTGTACAGGATGTTGCTCGGTATCCTGAAGAGACTCTGATCATGGCGGTGGACAGATGGGACAGACATCGATGAATATAATATATGAAGATAAAGATATACTTGCCGTACACAAGCCGGCGGGTCTGGCTACACAGTCAGCCGGAATAGGTCAGAAGGATCTTGTGAGTGAAGCGCTAACGTATATTAAGAGAAGCGGAGTTAAGAAGCCGTATATAGGTGTTATCGGAAGGCTGGATCAGCCGGTCGAGGGTATCGTTCTGATGGCTAAGACACCTGAGGCTGCGGGTGTTCTTTCCAAGGCTCTTAAGGAGAACAGGATAGAGAAGTATTATGAAGCGAGGGTTATAGGAGTTCCCGATGAGGCTTCGGGGCGATTTACAGATCATATGAAGAAGGCAGTGAAGGGTAATCTCTCGCAGGTTTGCGATAGTTCGGATCCTGAGGCTAAGGAAGCTGTATTAGAATATGAAGTAACAGCTTCGTCTGAGATAGCAACGGGTGAAGAGGTTATTAAGACGTCGCTTTTGAGGATTCATCTGATAACGGGACGTCATCATCAGATAAGGTTACAGTTAGCGGCTCGCGGTTTTCCAATAATAGGGGATAGGAAGTACGGAAGTGAGAAGGCTGTGGCCGTTGCCGATAAGCTGGGAGAAAGAAATGTGGCGCTTAAGTGCGTGAGTTTATCATTTCCGCATCCGTCGACGGGGAAAGAGATAAGGCTTGAGGCTTGAAGGCGCCTTATGATAGAATTGAATTTAGGGCAATCGGAAGATGGAAGATTATAAATAAACGAGTAAAGAGGGGCAGATTCATATGAGTGATATGAATAACAATCTTAATAATAATTCACAAGTTGTTAACGGGAACGGCGGAGCATCGGGCGGCAACTCCGGTAACGGCGGTGGAGCTCAGGGTAATCCGGGAAGACCCGGCGGAGCATCCGGTCCGCGCGGCAATACAGGAGCAGCGGGTGGAGCGGGGTATAATTCCAACAATCGCACCAATAAGAGTTTCAGCGGTAAGAATGTAGGACTTGAGCTCAGAGACGGTATTCTTGATGCAATATCCCGCGGTGATATCAGTGGGATAAGCACTACGATCCAGTCCACTATTGATCAGGTTCTTGATGAAGTGAACAATCAGATAGATCGCGGTGTATCCATGGCGAGTTCTTACGGAAGCAGGGCAGCAGGCTATGCCAATACGGAGAGAGCCAGACAGATGCATGAGCGTGCAGAGGCTGAGATAAGACGTAACAAACAGCTTAGAGAAGAGGCTATGCGCAAGAGAGCTCTTCGTCCCAAGTTCAGGGAGATAGGGAGAGCAGGTTCTGCCATGAAGACTCTTTTCGGAAGCATAACGACGATTATTTTTGGAATAGGTATAATTCCTGCGTTGCTTGATGGAGACCTAACGGGAGCAATTGTCCTTGCGTTTATGGCATTAATCGGTTTATTCCTTTTTCTCAGCGGGCGTAAAGGCAGCAAGATGCTAAAGACGGCGAAGCGCTATAAGGAATTGTGCGGAAGCGATATGTATGTGACTGTTGCGAATATTGCGTCGGCAACAGCTACTCCGCCCAATAAGGTTATTGAGAATATTAAGAAGATCCTGTCGAAGGGTTTTTTCCCGGAAGGTTATCTTGATAAGCAGGAGACGACCTTCATGATATCCAAGGAAGTCTACAATCAATATCTCAATACGCAGAAGCAGGCTGAGGTTGCCAATGTTAAGGCGGAAGCTCCTGCCGATTCGGCATCCGATCCCAAGTTGAGTGGCGAGCTTGCCGTTATGATCGAGGAAGGCAATGCTGCGATCAGGAGACTTCATGAGCTGAATGAGGAGATACCTGAAGAAGGTATTACAGATAAGCTTAACAATATCGAACAGCTCCTTAATGATATATTTACCAGAGTTAAGGATCATCCGGAACTCATGCAGAGCTGTCATAAGCTTATGGATTATTATCTGCCGATGATGTTGAAGCTTGTGGAGGCTTACGCCGAATATAATAAGGTAAGTCAGCCGGGTGCGGAGATAATCACGGCAAAAGCAGAGATCGAGAAGACTCTTGATACCATCATTCAGGCTTTCAATGAATTGCTTAACAGACTGTTCAGAGATTCAGTATGGGATATCAAGTCAGATGCACAGGTACTGACTACGATGCTTAAGCAGGAAGGACTTTAAGATATTTATTGTTTTTTCCAATAATAGAATATATGATATAAGGGATGGCAAAGCCATTAAATTGATTAAAACGGCTGTCGGGGGAATGTGGAATATCATCTGCGTCGGAACCTGACTTAATAAGCAGACACCCGAAGCGCATTGGATCAGACAGATTAAAGACAGCATGTTAAAAAAGGAGAATTTAAGATGAGTGAAGAGATGTTAACGGCACCGGTACCCGAGGTATCGGAAGCACCTGTAATAGCACCCGCAGCAGAAGCGCCTGTAGCAGAGGCGCCGGTTGCAGCAACCGCGGTACCGGAAATGGCTGCTGCGCCCTCAATATCAACACCGGCGCTCGAGATGCCGGTTGGTGCGTCCATCACTGCACCTGCCGAAGCTGACGAGGGTCTCAGTGCAGAGGATCAGAAGAAGGTAGATCAGTATTCATCTTCCATCGACCTTCATGATACCCAGATGGTACTTCAGTATGGCGTGGGAGCACAGAAGAATATCGCAGATTTTTCAGAGAATGCGCTGAAGTCTGTTAAGGCCAAGGATCTCGGTGAGATCGGAGATTTGCTGACAGGAGTGGTAACAGAGCTTAAGGGCTTTGACGTCGGACAGGAAGAGAAGGGATTCTTAGGTCTCTTCAAGAAGTCAGCCAACAGACTTACATCGATCAAGGCTAAGTATGACAAGGCCGAGACTAATGTCAATAATATCGTTAAGGTGATGGAGAATCATCAGGTGACATTGCTTAAGGATATCGCAATGCTCGATCAGATGTATGATTCCAACCTTGCTTACTTCAAGGAGCTTACACTCTATATCCTTGCAGGTAAGAAGAAGCTTGAGATAGCCAAGAACGAAGAACTTCCCAAGCTCTTAGCCAAGGCAGAGGCGAGCGGACTTCCCGAAGACGCTCAGGCAGCCAAGGATTATGCTTCACTTATTGAGAGGTTCGAGAAGAAGATATATGATCTTGAGCTTACCAGAAATATCTCTATGCAGATGGGACCTCAGATCAGACTTATCCAGAGTAATGATACGGTTATGTCAGAGAAGATCCAGTCTACTCTTCTCAATACCATTCCTCTCTGGAAGCAGCAGATGGTAATCGCGATCGGTCTTGATCATTCACAGGAAGCTGCAAGGGCTCAGAAGGAAGTAACCGATGCTACCAACGAGCTTCTTAGAAAAAATGCCGAGGCTCTCAAGATGGCTACCATCGAGTCTGCTAAGGAAAGCGAGCGAGGAATCGTTGACATCGAGACACTTACCCAGACCAATCAGACACTCATCGATACTCTTGATGAAGTTGTAAGGATCCAGGATGAAGGTCGTACCAAGCGTGCCGCAGCTGAGCAGGAACTTGCAAGAATTGAGACTCAGATGAGGGATAAGATCCTTGAGGTAAGTAAGATCCAGAGGAATTAGTCGGATCATTGAAGAACAAGAGTAAGTTTAATATGCAGGCAGGCCGTCAGGCCTGCCTCTAATAAACAATAGATCAGAATAAGAGTGGCGAGAGTATATTAGATGAATTTTTCTTCACCGGATTTTTTGCTCCGGTTTTTACCTGTTTTTTTAATTGTATATTATCTTGCCGGACCCAAACTTAGGAATGCGGTACTTTTTTGCGGAAGTGCTGCATTTTATATGATAAGCGGAAGCAGATATGTGATGATCATGATCATGCTGCTCATCATCAATTATCTGGCAACAGACAGAATGTATTCTACCGAGTCCTATACCCGTATCGGCCTGCCTGTTGAGGTGAGGCGTGAGCTCCATCTTCTTATGGCAGTGGGATGTAACCTTGTCGTACTGTTCTGCTTCAAGTATTTCGGTACGACAATGACACTCGTGTCACATTTCACCGGAAAAACATCGGCAACTGAGAATCTTATCCTGCCTCTGGGCTTAAGCTTCTTCACATTTCAAATGATAGCCTATGATATCGATGTATATAAGAGGCGTTACAAAAAGAGGCCGGACTTCCTGATGTTCCTAAATTTCGCGATCATGTTCCCCTATGTATCCTCGGGTCCGATCGTAAGATACGGCGATGTCGAGTCTGATATAAAGACCAGAGAGATCACGGCCCGGCATCTTGAAAAAGGAGCGGTTTCCTTTATCTGCGGTCTGGCTATGAAGGTTTTGCTTGCGGATAATCTTGCTACGGTCTGGAGCGAGATCTGGCGAAGAGGTCCGCTCGGCATAGATCTTCCGTCCGCATGGTTTGGCGCATGGGGCTATTCCCTCCGGTTGTACTTCGACTTCGCGGGTTATTCCCTGATGGCCATAGGGATCGGCTCAATGCTGGGTTTCAGTCTTCCGGATAACTTCGATCACCCCTATGCCGCGGTCAGCATGACTGACTTCTGGCGCAGATGGCATATAACACTGGGACGCTGGTTCAGAGATTATATATATATTCCCTTGGGCGGAAGCAGACGCGGTATGCCCGTGACGATCCTCAACCTTTTGATAGTATGGTGTCTCACTGCCGTATGGCACGATGCTTCTCTGCATTTTCTCCTTTGGGGAGGCTTTATTTTTGTATTGCTTGTGTTGGAGAAGACTTTCCTGCATAAGATCTTCGACAGAGTCAGGCTGCTCGGACACCTGTATATGATGATCGCCATCCCGCTTTCATGGCTTATATTCAACGTCTCCGACATAACGGTTCTCGTCGAATATGTCCGCAGGATGTTCGATCCTGCCATGGCCGGAGTGGTAACCGAGGGGCTGGATCTTTTCCGATATATGATAAGTCAGTACGGTGTGCTGATGGCGGTCGGTGCGATATTCGCAACCCCCGCGCCCGCGCACCTGATCCGGAAGTATCATGACAAACTTCCGATAAGGATAGTCTTGTGTATTCTTTTCATCGTAAGTGTCTATGTGATGATGACAGGGCAGGACAATCCCTTTATGTATTTCAGTTTTTAGTGTACCGGTTAGACGGGCATGATAATGCGTAGATCGAATGCCTTGAGGCGCCGTACCAATGCGTAGATCGAATGCCTTGAGGCGCCGTACCAATGCGTAGTCGAATGCCTTGAAAGGCTTATCAGTTGCCGGTACATCAGTTAAGGAGTTGATTGATTAATAATGCGAAAAATGATCAACTTAATAAAGAAAGCTCCCGTATTTGCCTTTATGTTCGTGATCATACTCGGTCTGGGAGTATTCGGGATCATAGCGAGCCTTTGCGATGAGGGCACGCTGAGTATAGACAGTCATGTGCCGTTGTCGGTCAAGTACCTGACGGATTATCTTCCGCCGGAGACTTTTGACTCCTTTAAGAGAGAAGCACTTGATTCCTTGAAAAAAACCTTCGCCTCAGCTGCCAAGCCTGCCGGAGCGGACGGAATGTCATCTTCCGATCAACAGGGTGCAGATGTTTCGCTGTCTTCCGGTGCGGGAAGCGTAAGCAAAGAAGATGACGATGAGGTCAAACTTACCGTTGTAAATGTACCGCAGACGGATTCTACAGCAACTGACGCTAACCCGGTGAATGGAGATACAGATTCGGAATGGATTGATCTTGGCGACGGAACCGGCAGGGTTCTAACTGAAGAAGAGCAGAAGCGCCGAGACAGGGAATACGAATATGATTATGGCGGAGAATATGTTAAGCGCAATGATGTTGTAACTGAATATGTGAAGTGGAATGATGATCCGCCCAGATCGATATACTATGACAATCCGGGTATCAGACCGCTGACCACCTTCCATCATTATGATGAAGTTGATTCTTCGTACTTTGCGGATTCTCTGTTTATCGGGGATTCACGTATACAGGGCTTGCATGATTATTCCGGCTGGGATTGCGGAACCTTCATGTATAAACAGGGTCTCAATGTATATAATATGATGACGGAAGTCCTTGATATGGGGGATGGCAGGAGTGCTTATGTATCCGATGTGATCTCTCAGAATAAGTTCAATAATATCTACATCATGCTGGGTATCAATGAACTCGCCGCAGGTACTACCGAGACTTTTGCGGAGAAATACAAGGAGAATCTGGATTTCATCCGCAAGTTCGAGCCCAATGCAAGGATAATAATCATGGGAATAATGTATGTCACCAAAGATTATTCCGACCGCAATGATATCTATAATAATGACAATATCAATTCCAGAAACGCTGCTATAGCGGAATATGCAGACGGTATCAATACTTTCTATCTGGATATGAACGGTTGCGTTATCGATGACAGCGGCGCACTCGATCCCAATATAACCTTCGACGGAATACATCTGAAGGCGCAGTATTACAAGTACTGGACTGATTTTATGTGTCGCCACGCCTATTAACAATAATCCTTAGGATTGCCTTCTTTCGATGATGTGACCGGATGAACGGATCCGAAAGACGGAAAATGCATTAATGAACATCTCATTGCCACGGCAGCAGATTGGATTAATACTTAATAATGATTAGAAAGCAAAAGGGGTCATAGGAATGGCTGAATATAAGAAATTTGACAATAAGAAGATCATGATCTGGGGTTACGGTCGAGAGGGCAAGTCAACCGAGGAGTTCATCAGGAGATCCTGTAAGCCCGCTTCCGTTAAGATCTTTGAGGGAAAAAGAGAGGAGTTTGATCTTTCGGAATATGATTATGTTGTGAAGAGTCCCGGGATCAGACTCGAGGGCGAGAGCGACTTAAGCAAGTTCACTTCACAGACCAGAATATTCCTTGAGACTTACAGGGATCAGACTGTCGGCATCACGGGTACGAAGGGTAAGAGTACAACTTCAGCAATGCTTAATAAGGTACTCTCGGACTGCACCGATCGTAATGTTATCCTGATGGGTAATATCGGTCTTCCGGCTCTTGATTATTGCGATTCCGTAACGGATGATACGATAATCGTGTATGAGATGAGCTGCCATCAGGCTCTCAGTACCAACGTTTCGCCACATGTGTCAGTCTTCCTTAATCTTTTCGAAGAGCATCTTGATTATTATGGGACCCTGGATAAGTACTTCGAAGCCAAGTCGCATATAGCTCTGTATCAGAAGGCAGGAGATTACTATCTTCAGGGCGACAATGTTCCGGTCATCGAGACGCCTGCGACAAGGGTGGTCATTGATTCTCATAAGGATTATGATCATGAGCTGTCGATCGAAGGTATCCACAACAGGTTCAATGCGGAATTTGTATATCGAATAGCGACTGAGATCTATGGCTGTGATGCGGATAAGGTGAAGAGATCGATGAAAGAGTTCACCGGACTTCAGCACAGACTTCAGCTTGTGACCGAGAAAAATGGCGTGCGTTTTTATGACGATTCGATATCTACCATTCCGGAGGCTGCGATAAGTGCGGCAGGAAGTATTAAGGATACGAGGACGCTTCTGATCGGCGGAATGGACAGGGGTATCGATTACAGCAAGCTGAGTGCATTTGTCAGGGAGCATGATGAGTATATATACATATTCATGTATGCATCGGGGCTTAGGATATATTCCGAGCCTGAGATAGAGTCTTTGGAGTATACTTACTATTGTGAGGATCTTAAGCAGGCCGTGGATATGGCGATCGCCAAGACGGAGAAAGGGGCGATCGTGCTTTCGCCCGCTGCCGCTTCCTATGGGTACTTCAAGAACTTCGAGGAACGCGGGGATGTATTCCGGGAGCTTGTAAAGACATTGCTGTTCACCTGTGGGTGATGAATCAGCTACAGCATAAAGATACCTAAGAACAATAAACCTGTGTGGGTTACTGTTCTCACCTGTGTTTTTGTGAATAGCTACAGGAAATATATTCACAAGAAACGCCTATGTGAGCGTCGGTACTTAGCGAGGCAAAGCCGAGCTTAGTATCCGCTACGCTTACATCGGAGCGAGAGCGCCGTTTCGGTGAATATATTTCCTGTAGCGAACAGACACCTGTGAATAGTAACCCTGTGTTATCCATGACATATCTATTATAGAGAAAAAAGAGATTAGCTGATATAATTACGTGAAGGAAGGAGAAGGTTATATGAAGAAGATTATAGTTACAGGCTGCAACGGTCAGCTGGGAAGAGAGATCAATAAGTATTACGCCGACAAGAGAGGTCTTGAGTTCATCAATACGGATGTTGATGAGCTTGATATCACCAATATAGATGAGGTATGCGAGCTCGTACAGGGTGAAAAACCGTACGCCATTATCAATTGTGCTGCCTATACAGCAGTTGATGCCTGCGAGACCAACAAGGACATCGCTTTCAAGGTTAATGTCCTGGGACCGAGGAATCTTGCAATCGCGGCTCAGTCAGTGGGAGCAAAACTCGTACATATCTCAACGGATTATGTATTCGACGGTACGAAGGAAGAGCCTTATATGGAATATGATGCCACCAATCCTCAGAGTGTATATGGTGTGACCAAGGCAAGAGCTGAGGAGATGGTAAGACAGTTCTGTCACAGATATTTTATATTAAGGACTGCATGGCTCTACGGAGACGGCAAGAACTTCGTCAAGACAATGTTAAGACTTGCTGAGGATCATGACACCGTGACCGTTGTAGGTGATCAGTTCGGAACACCCACAAGTACGGCTCAGCTGGTGAAGGCGATCGACAGTATTCTTTTCACGGAGAATTACGGAACATATCATGCTACCTGTGAGGGAAGCTGTTCATGGGCTGACTTTGCCGAGGAGATCTTCAGACTTGCCGGCAAGGATACCAGGGTTGTTCGTACGACTACAGAGGAGTACGGCGCACCCGCAGCAAGACCCCTTCATTCGGTTCTTGAGAATTATATGTTCAAGATGACAGGCGCCTATACCTTCTGCGACTGGCACGATGCCATCAAAGAGTATATTGACGATATGAAGCTGTAATCAATCGTGTAATCACATCATCATACAAAGGTCGGATGGGATACTATGAAAAAAATCGGTACACTGTATAAATGGTTATTCATATTGATGATAATCGCACAGACCGCCTGCGCGATCTATTTCTGTACGACCAAAGTGGGAATGCACTACGATGAGAATTATTCCTATTATTCCTCCAACGCCACTTACGGCCTCTCGGTTCCCGACAGGGAATGGAAGGACGGTTTAGAGATCATAAGTGAGTTTCGGGTAAATAAGGGTGAGGCTTTCGATTACGGCAGAGTCAAGCAGATGCAGAGCTTTGACGTACATCCGCCGATGTATTATTACGTGCTTCACACGGTATGTTCGCTAACGCCCGGCGTATATTCCAAGTGGCAGGGACTCTGGATCAATGTATTTTTCTATCTGGTGAGCATAGCGCTCCTCGGTCTGATCGCGGGGAAGCTGGCACCGGATAAACCGCTGATCGCCCTGCTTACGCTTGCACTGTTTGGATTCTCGCCCGCGATCATCAGTTGCATCACTTTTATAAGGATGTATATGATGCTCAATGCGCTGACGCTTCTCATCATCTGGCTTCATGTGAGAGTGCTGACGGGCAGCAGGATAAGCGTGAAAGGCTTTTACCTGCCGGTGTTCGCTGTCACATGGATCGGGTTCATGACCCATTATTATTTCGCGGTATTTATGTTCTTCACGGCTGCCTTCATGTGTCTTTATCTCTTTATTCACAAGGAGTCGCGTAAGCAGTCGTTCATATACGGTGGCACTGTTGTGGGCGCCATGCTGCTCGGCGTGGCCTATTACCCCGTCTGCCTCTCTCACATATTCAGAGGCTACAGAGGTCAGGATGCCATCAATGCCTTCGTGGATGCGGGGAATCTCAAGGAAAGAGCCGGTCTTTTCATAGGTCTCCTTCAGGAATATCTCCTGTGCGACACCTTCTATATAAGCCTTCTCGTGATCGTCCTTCTCTATGTGACGAGCACCCTCCGTCGCAAAGAACATGCGAAACTGTCTCCCGCCATGGGGCTGTTGCTCACCGTAATTGCGGGATATTTTGCAGTAGTGATGAAGACGGCGCTTACCAACGCGGAAGAGGCTATCCGCTACGAGCTTCCCTCATACGGCCTCATCATCCTGTGCATCGTGTACGGGATGTACGATCTCACGACCCTTGTGTGTGACCGTCTCTATACGGGCAAAAATGCGAAGTCTCTGAAGCAGGCAGCCATTCACGGTATCACGGGAGTGCTTGCGATCATGCTGATATGTCAGATCGGCGGACTTTGTTCTGATAAGGTGCTGTTTACCTATCCCGAGACCGGGGCTTCGATCGACTGGGCGAAGGAGCACAGGAATGATTGCATTCTTTATATATATAATCCCAACAACTCATGGATGATCTGGAACGATGCCGAGGAGTTGATGGTATATGATAAGATATTCTTCATAAGTTCCGATACTACTGAGCCGGTGACGGACAGGGAAGTAACGGAAGGTGACAGCATATATGTGTACGCCATGCGAGGCGAGAATGCCGATGCTGTGTTGGAGCAGACCCTGAGGGATTGTGTCAGACATAAGCGTGCCGTTAAGATCAGGGAACTCGGATATGCCGATCTGTATGAATTTAGATAGGAAATGTTGATATGCCGAATGACGGAAGTCGTGCCGATAAACTGAATATTGCCATGTCAAATGACGGAAGCCATAACGGTGTACCGGATGTTGCTGCGTCAAAGAATGAGAGTCGTGCCGATAAACTGAATATTGCCATGCTCGGACATAAGCACATTCCTTCGCGTGAGGGCGGTGTTGAGATCGTCGTGGAGCAGCTGGCCGTGAGAATGGTGGAAAAGGGGCATAAGGTTACCGTATATAATCGCAGTTCCCATCATGTCAGCGGTCACGAATATGATATTAAGGATATGAAGGAATATAAGGGTGTGCGCATCAGAAAGAGCCTGACTCTGGATATGAAGGGGCTGGCGGCATTCACCTCTGCGATATCGGCAGGGATCGCGGCGGCCTTTGGTAAGTACGATATCGTGCACTTCCATGCGGAGGGTCCCTGTATAGCCTGTTTTATCCCCAAGCTTACGGGCAAGCGGGTCATTGCCACGATACACGGTCTCGATCATAAGAGAGACAAGTGGGGCAGGATCGCTTCCGCCATAATACTTGCGGGAGAACGCGGTGCCGTAAAACATGCCGATGAGATAATAGTCTTAAGCGAAGGTGTTAAGAAGTATTTTGCGGACACTTATGGCAGGGAGACCAGACTCATACCGAACGGTGTCGAGAGACCTGTAAGGCTTGAAGCTTCGCTTATTAAGGAGAGATACGGTCTTAACGAAGGAGACTATATTCTTTTCCTCGGACGTCTTGTGCCGGAGAAGGGAGTACATCTTCTGATAGAGGCTTACAATAAGCTTCATACCGATAAGAAGCTTGTGATCGCAGGCGGAGTCTCGGATTCTTCGGAATATGCCGAAAGGCTTAAGAAGGATGCGGAGGGCAATGACAATATAATCTTTACCGGATTTGTATATGGTGAGACGCTTGAGGAACTGTACAGCAATGCATATGTCTATGTTTTGCCGAGTCTACTTGAGGGTATGCCTTTGAGTCTTCTTGAGGCGATGAGTTACGGGAACTGCTGTCTTACAAGTGACATCGAAGAATGTACCGATGTGACCAAAGATTGCGGAGTTAGCTTCCGTTCGGAAGATGCGGACGATCTTAAGAGTAAGCTTGAGGAACTGCTTGCCGATAAGCCGAGAGTCGATCACCTGAGAGAGTCTTCGGCTGATTATATATGCGAAAGATTCGACTGGGATTCGGTTACAGATAAGACACTTGAGTTATATATGGAAGGTCTGATAAGTCGGATCAGTAATAGAAAGCCGTTTCGTTAGTCGCAGTAGTTTTTTACGGAAGGAAGTGTTTAACAATGAAGTACTTGTTGATATATAACCCTGTCTCCGGGCGATCCAATAACAGGATCAATAAAATAGGTAAGTGCGTCTTCGAACTGGGTAAGGAAGGCGATGTCATTACCGTATATCAGACCGCAGGCAAGGGCGACGGTGCCCGGTATATGTGGGACAACGATATTGATAAATACGATGTCGTTATAGTGTGCGGAGGTGACGGTACTCTTCATGAGATCGTGGACGGAGCGATCAAGTGCGGTTACAAGGGTAATCTCGGATATATTCCTTTCGGAAGTACCAATGATTATGCGCGAGCGCTCGGTATCAACAGTACCAATGCCATCAAAGTGATACTTGAAGGTAATGTCAATAAGCTTGACCTCGGTATACTGAACAGCGAGCATTTTAATTACGTTGCAGCCTTCGGCTGTTTTACGGATATTACCTACACAACGCCTCAGGTCATGAAGAACGGTATAGGATATCTTGCTTATCTTCTTGAGAGTGTAAAGGCTTTGAAGGATATTAAGCCCATACATATCAAGTGTAAGACCGACAATGACGAGATCGATGACGATATCATCGTGGGTCTTGTGACCAATGCACTTTCGGTCGGCGGTATGAGGATAAAGGCAATAAGAGCCAAGCTTGATGACGGCAAGCTTGAGTATGTCTTTATCAAATATCCCAACAATCTGATCGATCTGCAGAATACACTTCTTGCACTGGTCAATAACAAACTGACAGACAGATATATGTATTATGGGCACTCTTCGAGCTTCATAATAGATTCAGATGAGATCGACTGGAATCTT
The DNA here is from genome assembly GCA_024684085.1 of Lachnospiraceae bacterium. Taxonomy (GTDB): domain Bacteria; phylum Bacillota; class Clostridia; order Lachnospirales; family Lachnospiraceae; genus Colinaster. The sequence goes on from JAIKXM010000036.1 coordinate 70,753, forward strand.
GACGGTGAGAACGGTGGCAAGTCAACTCATGCGGAGATCAGCGTCCTGCCAAGGACACTCAGCATATTATCATCAAGATGATCTTGACACAAGCGTCATAACTTTTAGATCATCCGATCAGGATTCCGAAGAGGATTATGTATTGAAGACAGTTATCAGGATAGATGATATTAATGAATGTATGAACTGGGATAAGTTCGACAGAGTGCGCCTTATTCTCGAGGAAGCGGATATCGCACCTCTTATCGGCATTGTTCCCTATAATGAAGATGACAATATCTGCGGAGGCATTAGGCGTGAGGACTATGTCGATTATCTTCAAGAGCTTGTAAGCAAGGGCTGGCATATAGCTCTTCACGGATACAATCACAGATATACCACTAAAAAGGGCGGTCTTTTTCCGCTTAATGATTTCTCGGAGTATGCGGGTCTTCCTTACGAACAACAGGCGACCATGATAGAAGAAGGTCTGAAAAGACTTAAGGAACTGGGGCTCGAGACGGATATCTTCATGGCTCCCGCACATTCATATGACAGGAATACTCTAAGAGCACTGACAGACAAAGGGATCAGATATGTAACGGACGGATTCGGCAGTCAGCCCTATGAATATAAGGGATTGATCTTCCTGCCCATACTAAAAAGAAGCGGTGATGCGATATCCGACCGCGAGGGTATATCCACTCTTGTGCTTCATACCAACACCATGACGGATGAAGAGATAGATAACTTTGGTAAGAAGATACGTGATCACAGGGATAGATTCACCGATTATGATGAGATCAGGTCTGCCGCTCCCGTAAGGCGTGGCCGGCTTTCGGGTATCATCGAATATATCGAGGCACTGACCAAGAGAACACTGGTTAAGATAATTGTAGCTTTGAGGTCGAAATGAAAAAAGTATTGCACGTACTGGGAACAACCAGATTGGGCGGAGCAGAAAGCCGTATTATGGATCTGTTCCGTAATATCGACAGAAGCAGATGCAGCTTTGATTTTCTTATAACCGAAGGGTATGACGGCCCTTATACCGCGGAGATCGAAGCCCTGGGCGGGCATGTATATCATCTCCCACCCTTCAGGGTGTATAATTACTTCTCTTATGTAAAAGCCTGCAAGGCTTTCTTTTATGAGCATAACGATTATGCGGCGGTTCAGGGACATATCACGAGTACCGCATCCATCTATCTTCCGATAGCTTCCAAAGCAGGTATTCCGCTTACGATAGCTCATGCGAGGAGTGCGGGAGTTGACCCGGGATGGAAAGGTAAGATCACACGTTTTTTGCGAAGAAGACTGATCGATAAGTGCGATCTAGCATTGTCCTGCTCGGACGAAGCCTCTGTTGCGGTCTTCGGTAAGAAAGCATTTGAGGAAGGTCAGGTCAGATTCGTTCCAAATGCCATCAAGGCTGTTGATTTCAAGCCGGATGCCTCTAAGCGTAAGGCCATTCGTGACAGATATGATCTTGGTGACACACCTGTCATCGGCCATGTGGGAAGCTTCAGATATGCCAAGAACCACGACTTTGTCCTGAAGGTCTTTAAGGAGTTCCTGAAGTACCGCCCCGATGCTAAGTTGATGCTTGTCGGCGACGGAGCCCTTAAACATGAGATCGAGGAGAAGGCGCAGGCTTACGGGATCAGGGATCAGGTGATCTTCACAGGCAATCTCAATCCGGTTCATGATATATATCAGGCCTTTGATCTCTTCCTCTTTCCTTCGCACTACGAAGGGATGCCCGGAACGGTTGTTGAGGCCGAGGCAGCAGGCCTGCCCTGTCTTATATCGGACAGGATAACAAGGCAGGTTAAGGTCACAGACCTTGTCAGTTTCAAGTCGCTTGACGAGGACGAAGCCTCATGGGCACGCGACCTTGACTCATTACTCTCGCAAAAATCCGGCGACTCAGGTTCAGCTTCCCCGCGCGAAGGCTACGCCGAGGCGATCAGCAAGACCCTCTACGATGTCGACCGCCAGATCGAGTTGTACTACGAGATATATAAGATATAAGATCAAATAATGAGGATTACGCATTTTTGCCATTTGTGGTAATATTAATCTGTATGGTGTCCGGCAGGATGCCTTATCAATATATTCCGGTCAGGTGCCGGAAATGAATAACGGGAGAGGTTTTTATGTTAGATAATAAGACTATATTGATCACGGGAGGAACCGGTTCCTTCGGTAAATGCTTCACCAAATATGTGCTTGACAATTACAATCCCAAGAAGATAATCATCTATTCAAGGGATGAGTACAAGCAGTTCATAATGGCTAATGAGATGAAGGAATATGCTCCCAAGCTCAGGTTCTTTATCGGTGATGTCAGAGATAAGGATAGATTTAAGCGAGCGCTTGAAGGCGTTGATTATATCATCCACGCAGCTGCTCTTAAGCAGGTTCCGGCTTGTGAGTACAATCCCAATGAGGCTATCAAGACCAATATCAACGGTGCGATGAACGTCATCGATGCGGCACTTGATACTCCTTCTGTAAGAAGGGTAGTGGCATTGTCTACCGATAAGGCTGTTAATCCGGTCAATCTCTATGGCGGAACCAAGCTTGTATCGGACAAGCTTTTCATAGCTGCTAACGCTTACAGCGGTCTCAAGGACATCAATTTTTCAATAGTGAGATACGGTAATGTTGCCGGAAGCAGAGGCAGTGTCATTCCGTTTTTCAATAATATCATCAAGAATGGCGGTAAGGAGCTTCCCATAACCGATTACAGAATGACAAGATTCTGGATCAGTCTGACGGAAGGCGTTAAGCTTGTTATCAAGGCTCTTGAAGAGGCTCGCGGCGGTGAGACCTTCATCAGCAAGATCCCTTCTTTTAAGATAACGGATCTGGCGCAGGCGATGCTCCCCGGATGTGAGATGCCGGAAGTTGGTATCCGCGAGGGCGAGAAACTGCATGAGATCATGGTAACAACAGAAGATTCTTCTACTACTTACGAGTACGATAAGCACTTTATCGTATACCCGCAGATGGCATGGAATGATTCACAGATAGTCCTTCCGGGCGGTGTTAAGGTGGAAGACGGATTCTCTTATACATCCGGCAATAATAAGGAATGGCTTACGGTTGAAGAGATCAGAGAGCTTCTTAAGTCACTTGATCTTGAGTAAGAGTATATGATCGGATCTTCAATGATCGTAAAAATGTATATCAGGTGACCTGAATGGCGGCCTTAAGAGGAGATGCCGGGGGACTTCGGCAGAGGCGGTTTGAGGCCGGCAGAACAGGTAGAAAAATATAGAAAGAACAGAGAGAGAACAATGGCAGACAAGAAATTAGTTGAATCGATCACCTCTATGGAAGAGGATTTTGCGCAGTGGTATACGGATGTAGTCAAAAAAGCAGAGCTTATGGATTACACCAGTGTTAAGGGATGTATGGTATTCAAGCCGGCCGGCTATGCGATCTGGGAGCTCATTCAGAGACAGATGGACGACAGATTCAAGGCGACAGGCGTTGAAAACGTATATCTTCCCATGTTCATTCCCGAGAGTCTTCTTGAGAAGGAGAAGGATCATGTCGAAGGCTTTGCACCCGAGGTTGCATGGGTGACTCACGGCGGACTCAATCCTCTTGCGGAGAGAATGTGCGTAAGACCCACATCAGAGACTCTGTTCTGTGATTTTTATAAGAATGATATTCAGTCATACAGAGATCTTCCCAAGGTATACAATCAGTGGTGTTCTGTAGTCAGATGGGAAAAAGAGACCAGACCTTTCTTAAGATCAAGAGAGTTCCTGTGGCAGGAAGGCCATACGGCTCATGCGACTGCCGAGGAGGCTAAGGAGCGTACCATTCAGATGCTTAATCTGTATGCTCAGTTCTGTGAGGAAGTACTGGCTATCCCTGTTATCAAGGGTCAGAAGACCGACAAGGAGAAGTTCGCGGGAGCGCAAGAGACTTATACAATCGAAGCTCTGATGCATGACGGCAAGGCTCTTCAGTCGGGAACAAGCCACAACTTCGGAGACGGTTTTGCAAAAGCATTCGGCATTCAGTATGCTGCCAAGGATAATACACTTAAGTACGTTCACCAGACTTCATGGGGTACGACTACAAGACTTATCGGAGCCATGATCATGGTACATGGTGACAACTCGGGTCTTGTTCTTCCTCCCAAGGTTGCACCTGTTCAGGTAATGGTAATTCCCATTCAGCAGAAGAAGGAAGGCGTACTTGATAAGGCATATGAGCTTAAGGAGAGACTCATTAAGATCGGAGCACGTGTTAAGGTTGATGATTCCGATAAGAGTCCCGGCTGGAAGTTCTCTGAGCAGGAGATGCGCGGTATTCCTCTTCGTGTTGAGATCGGTCCCAAGGATATCGAAGCCGGCAAGTGCGTGATCGGAAGAAGAGATAACGGCGAGAAGATAGAATGTGCTCTTGATGAACTTGAGACTAAGATTTCGGAACTTCTTGAGACCATTCAGAAGGATATGCTTGAGAGAGCAAGAGCTCACAGAGATGCACATACCTATGTTGCCAAGTCTGTCTCTGAGATGAAGAAGATACTCGACGAGACACCCGGATTCGTTAAGGCAATGTGGTGCGGATGCCGTGAGTGTGAAGATAAGATCAAGGAAGAGATGTCTGCGACCAGCAGATGTATACCTTTCGAGCAGGAGCAGATATCGGATACCTGTGTATGCTGTGGCAAGCCTGCAACCAAGATGGTATATTGGGGTCGCGCATACTAATATCAATACAGAGGAGCCTTTTTTGTTGGCGCGCGTCCTTTGCGCGGCATTACAAAAACGGACATCCGACGGATTTATACAACATAGAAGCGGTTTTTTTATAGAGGAGCCTTTTTTGTTGGCGCGCGTCCTTTGCGCGGCATTACAAAAACGGACATCCGACGGATTTATATAACATAGAAGCGGTTTTTTATAGAGGAGCCTGAGATATGAATATACTGGTTATCAATTGCGGAAGTTCATCACTTAAGTATCAGCTTATCAGATCAGAGACCGAAGAGGTTATTGCCAAGGGTCTGTGCGAGAGGATAGGTATGGAAGGCAGTATGATCACTCATCAGCCTGCGGGTGGTGAGAAGGTGACTACAGAATCGCCCATGCCGGATCATACGGAAGCTATCAGACTGGTATTGGACAGACTTCTTGACAAGGAAGTCGGAGTTATCGGTTCACTCTCCGAGATAGGTGCGGTAGGTCACAGGATCGTTCACGGCGGTGAGCATTTTGCCGGATCGGTCGTTATCGATGATGATGTGATCAAGGCGATCGAGGAATGTAATGATCTCGCGCCTCTTCACAATCCTGCCAACCTCATAGGCATCAACGCATGCAAGGCCAATATGCCCGGCGTTAAGATGGTAGCCGTATTCGACACTGCTTTCCATCAGACAATGCCCAAGAAGGCTTATATGTATGCTCTTCCCTATGAATATTATGAGAAGTATAAGGTAAGACGTTACGGATTCCATGGCACAAGTCATGATTATGTATCCGACAGGGCAGCAGCTCTTCTCGGTAAAAAAAGAGAGGACCTTAAGATCATAGTATGCCATCTCGGTAACGGAGCATCCGTATCGGCTGTTAAGGAAGGAAGATCTATCGATACATCAATGGGTCTTACTCCTCTTGAGGGACTTATCATGGGAACAAGATCCGGTGATATAGATCCCGCCATAATCAGTTTTATCGCAGCCAAGGAAGGTATCGATGCCGAGAAGGTCATCGGTATATGTAATAAAAAATCAGGAGTTTTGGGTCTTTCAGGCGGTGTATCAAGTGACTTCAGAGATCTCGATGCGGCAGGCAACGACGGTAATCAGCTCGCGATAGACGCTTTGGAGACCTATGCCTACAGAGTAGCCAAATATATAGGTTCTTACATGGTGGCAATGGGCGGATGCGATGTTATCGCATTTACGGCCGGAGTCGGTGAGAACAACAGCAAGATGAGAGCGGCTATCTGTGAATATCTGGAGTTCCTCGGCGTGGAGATAGACGCTGACAAGAATGCTCTGCGCGGAGAAGAAACAGTGATAAGCAAGCCCGGTAATAAGATAACCGTTGTTGTAGTACCTACCAACGAAGAGCTTGCGATTGCGAGGGAAACATTAAGGCTTGTGGAGTAGTCTTTAACTATGATAATCAATCTTCCGGCAGATGTTAATTACATAATTAATCGCCTTCAGGAAGCCGGCTATGAAGCATATGCCGTAGGTGGTTGTGTCAGGGACAGTCTGCTCGGCAGAGAACCTTCGGACTGGGATATCACAACTTCGGCTAAGCCTGACGAGATAAAAGCACTCTTTAAGCCTACGATAGATACCGGTATTCAGCACGGTACGGTTACTGTCTTAAGACATAACCGCGGATATGAGGTCACGACTTACAGGATAGACGGAGAGTATAAGGATAATCGCCATCCCGAGGAAGTGACGTTCACTACAAGCTTAAGAGAAGACTTAAGACGCCGCGATTTTACCATTAATGCGATGGCATATAATGATAACGGATTAGTGGATGAATTCGACGGTATTGGCGATATAGACAGGAAGATCATCAGGTGCGTGGGCGATCCGGATGAGAGATTCGGTGAGGATGCGCTCAGGATGATGCGTGCGGTCAGATTCTCAGCCCAGCTTGGATATATGATCCATGAGGATACAAGGAAGTCGGTCGGACGTCTGCATGCGAATCTCGAGAGCGTAAGCGCTGAGAGGATTAATGTGGAGCTTACCAAGATGCTTATGTCCGATCATCCGGAGTATATCAGGGATTGTTATGAGCTTGGCATCACTTCCGTTGTGCTCAGTGAACTGGATGAGTGTATGGGATTCGCCCAGAATAATCCTCATCACTGTTATGATGTGGGCGAACATATCATACAGTCGCTTATATATTCAAGGCCTGACAGGGTATTAAGATACGCGCTTCTTTTCCATGACCTGGGTAAGCCGGAGTGCGCTACAACGGATGAGAACGGCGTGGATCATTTCCATGGACATGGGGACAGATCGGCTGAGATCGCCTGTGATATCATGCACAGGCTTAAGTTTGATAATGATACCATCCATAAGGTGGAAGTGCTGGTCAGATATCATGACTGGGATATCGAGCCCGATAAGAGATCGGTAAGGCGAGCTCTTAACAAGCTTGGAACGGAGCTATTCCTGTTATTGCTTGAAGTGAAGCAGGCGGATGTCGCAGCCCAGTCGGATTATAAGAAAGAGGAGAAGCTGGAGCGGTTGGAACAGCTTAGGAGCCTCTATGATGAGATCATCGCGGATTCGGAATGTATACAGATCAAGGATCTTGCCATTAACGGCGGTGACCTGATCGCAATGGGTATGCAGCAGGGACCGGAATTGGGTCAGACTCTTAATAAGCTTCTGGATATGGTGCTGGATGATCCGGCAATGAATACGCGCAGCATCCTGATGAGCAGGGCATATGAGATATATACCGATGAGAATGTTACGGACAGATAGATCAATTAAATACAGAAGTTCGGTGATAAGCGTTATTAGCAGACTGATCGGATTGATCATTATACAAGCGGCCATTATGATGATGGCCGCTTGTGGCAGTAACACGGCTATGCCTGCGGAGGAAGATATACATATCGAATATGTGGCAGAAGGAGCCGGAGTGTATGACAGTGCCGACGAAGCCGCAGTCCTTGTGAGCAAGGATACCAAGGCCGGTACGATCACTCTCTATAATCGCAGAAAGGGTAAGAACTACACCTTAAGTTATGACGGTACGACTATCATATCCGACAAGTACGGTGAGGCTCTTGCGATGAAGCAGCTGGAGCCCGGACAGTTAGTCGATGTTCTTTTTCTGAAATCGGATAAGAAGCTTAAGTCGGTGACCGTCTCACAGAGTGCGTGGGAACTTGAGAATGTGACCGATCATCTTGTGGATGAAGACAAGAGGATAATGACCATAGGCACCGAGACTTATAAGCTTGATAAAAAAGTAGCGGTCTACTACAACGGTCGCAAGACGGAGCTTATGGATGTCAATCCTATCGATACTCTGACGGTCAGGGGTGTGGATAAGGTGGTCGATTCGATCATCGTTGAGAAGAGTCACGGTTATCTGAGGCTTAAGGGCGAGGATTATTTTGTGGACGGCTGGATAGAAGTCAACAGCCACCTGATCAGGAAGATCACCGCCAATATGCTGATACCCGTGCCGGTGGGCAGTTATTCCGTTAATATCAGTAAGGATAAGATAAAGGGCGATAAGAACGTGGTCATCGAGGCCAACAGGGAGACAGAGATCGATCTGTCGGATCTTGTTCCCGAAGATATGGAAGAGTACGGCAATATTATCGTGGTCTGCGATCCGCCGGAAGCTGAGATCTATATCGACGGAGCGCCCGAGGATATAAGTCGCCCGATCTCTCTGCTCTACGGTATCCATCAGCTGATCGCGCGGGCGGACGGCTATAAGACTCTTACGCAGTATATCAAGGTGAATACTCCCAATGCCACTCTGTCAGTCACGCTTGAGAGCAGCGGAGTGCAGAAAGATAAGGATAATGAAGAAGGGGATACGACAGATAAGCCTGCTCCTTCACCGACACCTCTCTTAACGTCTCCGGTCGAGACTTCCGAACAAGGTAACGGAGGCAAGGTAACAGTCAATGCACCGTCAGGATGTGAAGTATATCTGGACGGAACTTATCTTGGCATAACACCATTATCTTTTGATAAAAATGCGGGAACTCACGTTATCACACTCAGGAAAGAAGGGTTTGTGACGAGGAGTTATACGATCACTTTCGACGATACGGATAATAATGAGAATTATTCATTTAATGAATTGGATAAAAACGCCTAAAAAAGTCGTTACTGTTCACAGGTGTCTGTCCGCTACAGGAAATATATTCACCGAAACGGCGCTCTCGCTCCGATGTGAGCGTAGCGGACACTAAGCTCGGCTTTGCCTCGCTAAGTGCCGACGCCCACATAGGCGTTTCTTGGTTAGACAACGAGCCAAGTATGCAACATCGTGCTTGCACGGAATGTTGCATATTTGGCGACTGTAGGACACCGAAAAGCGAAAGCTTTGAGGTGGACAACAGCGTTGTCATCGAGTAGGGGAGGTAAGCCCCTACTCGA
>JAIKXM010000039.1 GCA_024684085.1 Lachnospiraceae bacterium
ATCTCCGCTCATTCATCAAAAGAATCTCAGGCTGCGTATAAGGCATTGGGATGCGTGCATGCCGAGGAGATAATACCTTCGATCGCAGATGAAGAACCATTTGATGTACAGATGGAATATGTATTATGAAAGGTGAGAAAGGGACGTATGGATATGAATTATGAGATTGTAGATAAAGCAGTGTATTACCGGAGCGGAGTATTCCGCCATTTTACGGAAGATTGCAAGTGTTCAACTTCTATGACCGCGAGAATAGATGTAAGCCTTCCGGATCTGGCAGTTTCAACGGTTGTCTCTGTATTGTTGAAACCGTATAGGCATGACGGCAAAAGCAAGAACTCTGTTGATTGAGTAAGTGTCAGTTGTCCATCTGCTTCGGTTCGTATATAATCCATGATATAGGATCCTCCTGTTGATTGGGTTTGTACATCCGGCAAGATGCAACTCAACCTTATAGGAAGATCCTTTTTTATGCAACTGTCAAGGTACTATGCCGTCGGGTCAGCGGCTGATGTATCACATAGAAAAAATGAGTGACCCATTATTATTACAGATGTGGATTGATATATGAAGAATATTTGGCAAGAAATAGTAAATATAACAGAAAAATCAGATAGAAATATAAATATTTTAAATTGTAATAATACTAATGTGAACGAAGAATGTGAAAGATTAGGAATACCTTCGGATTCTGTTTTATTTTAAGGAGTTGCCAATTCTAATGGAATAGTAATTGATGATTGGATACGAATTTGAGGGCAGCGTAATTCCATGAATGCAGGAGTTTATTATTATAATTCAAAATTTAAGGATTATATTTCTGGGATGATTCTTGTTGCTGGTGATGTTGTTGGTGGATTATTTGCAATAAATGTAAATACTGATGATTGAGGACTTACGATGTAGGCGTTCGATGCGGTGAAGCAGGTGATGGAGAGTTTATTAGCCTGTATGCGGATATTGAATACTAAAGAAAGGGCGAACGGGAGATGATCCCCTAATGATAGAAAGAACGATATGTGTTATTTTATGTATGGAGCTTTATTGGGAGATGTTCCACAATATGAATATGATTGTATTAAGAATAGATATGACTTGAAAATAGCTCGTGGAACAAAACATGATATTAAAACAGCAGTGAAAACTGCAGCTGATTGCGTTCAGGAGGATTTCCGTATCACTGAAGGAATCTGTGACTGCGGAGGTCCTTTTGGGATGCATGATACATCTGACGCTGATATTATTGAACTTAGTAATCTGATCAGGGATCTATCGGTACTTCCCGGTGCTAAACAAATTAATATCTGCATAACATGGACGGGAAAACAGAACAAAAGAGAGATTAAGTTAAAGCTTAGCGAGATAGATTTAGAGCAAACGCTTGCTGATATGTCTGAAAACACTATGTATTCTATTTATCTATAGAGCACATGCAACTATTCGCAAAAGAATAGTTTAACGAAAAGATATTATGCAAAAATAGGCTAAAACAGATTATACTTACAGTATTTCCTTATTCTAATATGCGCCCAAGACCATATTCCGGACTTGAGCGCATTTATTAATTATTCTTATGGAACTTTTCTTTGATCTTCTGGATAAATCTGATCAAGCGACTCTTCAGACTCTTTTCGCTATCTTCGGATCCATCATTTAAGCCGTCCTGCTCGGAATTCATGCTTAATTTGATATAATTCTTCGTATACTCATTATCTTCATTCATTTCATCAAAAGTTACGAAGCGTTCGTCATCATCAATATGATCAAGTTCTATATATTCCGAAGAATTAAGTGTCAGATCTTTTTTTATCAATCGATTATTGATATTACGTCTGATAAATGCATATATTATGGCAAATACAGGCACTCCTATGAGCATACCGGTGAATCCGAAATAACCGCTGAATATTGTGATGGCAACGATGATCCAGAAGCTCGATATTCCGATGGAATTACCAAGGATCGCGGGTCCGATTATATTACCGTCGAGCTGCTGTAATGCAAGAATAATTATAAGGAAGACCAAGCATTTTTTGGGATCGACCAATAATATGAGAAAAGCTGATGGGATCGCCCCAAGTAAAGGTCCGAAAAAAGGAATTATATTGGTAACGCCGATGATAACACTTACAAGCAAAGCATATGGCATCTTGGCTAATAAAAGCAAAATAAAGCATAATATCCCGATAATGATGGAATCTATTATCTTGCCGATAAGAAAGCCACCAAAAGTATCATTGATGAATCTGAGGTCCATGATCAGATTATTTGCCTTTGTTTTATTGCACAATGAATATATTACTTTTTTTGCCTGGCCAATGAACTTTTCCTTACTGATCAACAGATAGATCGCCATGATAAGACCGATCAGGATATCCATTATGGTATTGACCAGATTAACGACACCTGAGTATATATTGACAGCATACTCCTTAAGATTGGGAAGGATCGTATTCTCTGTCAGATTCTCAAGGAATTCACTCACACTGTCAAAAGCCTCATCAATATTCTTAATGGGAATAAAATCGGTATTTGTTAAAAACTTATCAATCTGAGTGATCACATTATCATAATATGTAGGGAAGTTATTAATGATACTCTCTATACTTGTGAATAATTCAGGAAGAACATTCATAAAGAACAGATAGAGTAAATAGATAACAAAGATCAGAGAAAAAAATACGCAGATCACACGAAATCTCTTCTTATCCTTTGGCTTGATGGCGATCTTTTTGTGATCATAGTATTTCTTGATTATCTTGGTCTCAAGGAAATTAACGATAGGCCAAAGCAGATAAGCGATAACAAAACCATATATAAAAGGCATCAGGACATTAAAAAACTTATTGACATTGAATACAAAGACCTTACTTCCGTTATTTAACAGATAGTTAAAACTGATAGATATCATAGCTACTATCAGTAAGGTGAATCCCATCTTAAAATACTTGTTTTTCCTTAATCTCTTGAACATTTATACTACTCTCCCCTGTCGGATAAATATTGAGAAATGAAACATAATTCCAACATGCAATTTACGAGTTATTGTTCACACCCGTGTTTTTGTAAATAGCTACAGGAAATATATTTCCTGTAGCGGACAGACACCTGTGAACACTAACATTTACGACTCATAGATTAAAGTATATCACATTTGTACTTTTTAGTGAACTTTATTATAATTATATGCGGAGCATAAACAACATATATAATTCAGTATGTAATATGGTAAAGAATGCAGTGATCGGTACTAAATATTGTTAAGCAAAAAATACAGTGATAGGTACTAAATAATGTTAATCAAAAAGTAAAGCAAAAGATCAACAAAACTAACAATGAATTGTTTTGTATTCAGAGTGGATATTAATAACAGAGACCAATTATGAAACTACAGAAATTATGCAGTTATACAAGAAGAGCTATTCAGGATTATAACATGATCAGTGAAGGCGATAAGATCGCTATCGGAGTATCGGGTGGCAAGGATAGTCTTACTTTGCTCATGGCACTCTCTTCCTTACAAAACTTTTATCCTCTTTCATTTGAGATCTGCGCCATATCTGTTGATCTTGGACTTCCCAACATGGACTTTTCACCGATACGTAAGCTCTGTGAAGACCTTAATGTACCGTATTTTGTTGAAGAGACTCAGATATCCGAGATTGTCTTCGAAAGACGCGAAGAGAAGAATCCCTGCGCATTATGTTCTAATCTTCGTAAGGGTGCGCTTAATGATCTGGCAAGGGAAATCGGATGTAATAAAGTGGCATATGCTCACCACAAGGATGATGTGATCGAGACCATGATGCTATCCCTTCTCTATGAGGGAAGATTTCACTCATTTGCTCCCGTCACAGAATTGTCCGAATCGGATATCACTCTTATAAGACCATTGATATATGTAAGCGAGGCCGAGGTAAAGGGGTTCGCTAAACGCTATGAACTGCCCGTAATGGTCAACACCTGTCCGGTTGACGGCGCTACAAAGCGTGAAGAAGTCCATAACATTGTAAGTGATTTAACACGTAATATCCCTGATGTAAAAAAGAGGCTATTCAAATCCGTAACAAGCAGCAATATCGAAGGCTGGTACGGAGACAAGATCGCAAGATATTGAATTGGAGTAATCAAAATTGAGAGATAACAGTAATTATCATGATCAGATAAACAGATCACAGATAGAGAAACTCAGAGAGATACTTAATACTCTCCCATCCTTCTGTAAAATATATTTCAGAGGAATGAATGATATAATCGCAGCAAGGACCAAGATCGCATATGCATATGATCTCAGAGTCTTCTTCGAATATGTCCGTAACAACACGGACTATTGTAATAATTATGAGATGCAGGATATCCCAATGAGTATTCTCGATAAGATCAAACGCGAAGATATCGAAGAATATCTTGAGTATCTGTCCCTTTATAAGAAGGATGATGACAATGATGTAATGAATGAAGAAAGAGGAAAGAGCAGGAAGCTTGCTTCCCTTCGAAGCTTCTATAACTATTTCTATAAGAATGAACTTATAGAGACTAATCCACCTTCTCTTGTACCCATGCCCAAGCTTCATGAAAAAGAGATAATCCGTTTGGATACTGATGAAGTGGCTATCCTTTTGGATCAGGTTGAAGCAGGAACCAATCTTACACGCAAACAGCTTGAATATCATTCCAAAACAGTTACAAGAGACCTGGCCATTCTTACTCTTCTGCTCGGAACCGGTATTCGAGTATCTGAATGTGTAGGTATCAATATATCGGATGTTGATTTTAAGAATAATAAGATTAAGATCATCAGAAAAGGTGGATATGAAGATGTTGTCTACTTTGGAGAAGAAGTTGAAAAAGCGCTTAATGACTATCTTGAACAAAGAAGGATGATAATTCCGGTTGATGGACACGAAGATGCATTATTCTTATCAATGCAGAATAAACGTATCTCCGTAAGAAGCGTTGAGATCCTGACCAAAAAATACGCATCTAATGTAACAGCACTTAAGAAGATCACTCCTCACAAATTACGTTCTACCTTTGGCACGAATCTGTACCAGGAAACCGGAGATATCTATCTTGTGGCAGATGTTCTCGGACATAAGGATGTTAATACGACAAGAAAGCACTATGCTGCTATGAAGGATGAACATAAGAGAAAGGCCGCTAAGGCTATTAAACTTCGTGAAGACTAAAGAATAGCATCATAGTCTCGATCACATCGCACTTATGATGAACATAAGACATTATATTTCATACGTTATAGCTTATAAGCATTTTCATATTAAGATCATTTGAACTCTGAAGAATAATAAGGGATCACAAGACTCATACCTCTTGTAAGATCATCACTGCTCAGATTATTGATAAATAATACTTCCTTCTTAAAAGCAGAGTAATTCTTGAAATTAAATCCATACTTCTCATAGAGATCATTCATATCCTCATGCGGATGTATAACGGTTGAAGTATAGTACTTATAATAATTGACAGTATCATCACCGCTTGCATTAACTGCAAGTCTTACTGCCATTACCGTAATAAAGATAACTGAAGCAAGAAGAACTATGGCAGATGTTATATGCCTTCTTATCTGCTGCTTACGTCTGTAATTGATATATCTTCCGTTTGTATCCTTAAGAGTCTTCATAATAACCTGTTTCCTCCGATTGACAATAATGCAAACAAATGTTTGTTACATGGTCATTATATAGAACAAATGTTCAAAAGTCAATAGATAAATCGAACATATTTTCTATTAACAGAACATATTTTTGGAATATATGTTTGCCCTATCGAATAATTAATGCTATAATAGCCATGAACAAACCAAAGATGTTCGTTCGGAAGGAGAAGTTAATGAGAAAGAAAAGTGAAGGTATTTCATCTAAGCAACAGGAGATTCTCGATTATATTAAGGAAGAGGTTTTGAAAAGGGGTTATCCCCCGTCAGTAAGAGATATATGTTCAGCTGTTGATCTCAAGTCCACTTCTTCTGTTCATTCGCACCTTGAGAAGCTTGAGAGTCTGGGTTATATACGTCGTGATCCTACCAAGCCTCGTGCTATTGAGATCGTAGATGACAGCTTTAATATTGTCAGAACAGAGACTACTTCTCTTCCCGTTATAGGTACTGTTGCAGCAGGTTCACCTATCTTAGCCGAAGAGAATATCAGTAATTATTTTCCGGTTCCTGCTGATATGGTTCCCCGTGGAGAGCCCTCCTTTATTCTCAAGGTAAAGGGCGATTCCATGATCAATGCCGGTATTTTCAACGGAGATCAGATCTTCGTACAGTGCTGTAATACCGCACATAACGGTGATACTGTAGTTGCACTCATTGATGATTCCGCAACGGTTAAGACTTTCTATAAGGAACAGGGACATATACGACTTCAGCCTGAGAATGATACCATGGATCCTATCATCGTAGATGACTGCCGTATCCTGGGTAAGGTATTTGGCGTATTCAGATTGTATCGTTAAGTACTGTATTCTTTGATCACATACTTATTCTTAAAGTAAGTGACCGTTATTTTACAATCTTTATATCAGGATTTGATTACGGTTCACACCCGTGTTTTTGTAAATAGCTACAGAAAATATATTCACAATAAACGCCTATGTGAGCGTCGGCACTTAGCGAGGCAAAGCCGAGCTTAGTGTCCGCTACGCTCACATAGGAGCGAAAGCGCCGTTTCGGTGAATATATTTCCTGTAGCGGACAGACACCTGTGAACAGTAACAGGATTTGTCGATCATCAATATACGTAATTCAATATTCATTTATATCCTATAAGAGAAGGAAAAAGGTTAGCACTTTATATGCTAACCTTTTTTCCGTCTGACCAGATATGATCTATATCATAATATGCTCTGTCATCTTTGCAGAACAGATGAATGATGATATCTTTATAGTCCATTAATATCCAATTACCTGATCGGTAACCTTCAATATGATCGTAATACTTACCTATCTCCTTCATCTTCTCTTCTATGTTGTCACACATAGCCTGAATCTGATTAACATTAGCGGCAGTAGCGATCACCATTATATCAGCCATAACAGATATCTGAGATATATCCAGGATACTGATATCTTCGGCTTTTTTATCATCTAACGCTTCTTTAATGAGTCTGATTGTCTTTTCCATTGTTCTCCTGTTTAGCATAATATTCATATGCTATCATTGTTGTTGTATCTATGGGTGAATCCGTATCCTGCAAATGCTTAATGGTATTGACATATATATGCAGAATAGTCTTATTCAGATCGTTGAACGCTTCCTTTCTAATGACAGGAAGCTCCGGATCATGAGTACGACCGGGTTCTATATAATCTGCTACGAATATAATGGATTCAAGCAGCCCCATACCGGCTTTGCCTGTCGTATGGTAAAAAATAGCGTCGGCTATCTCTTTGTCCTTGATCTCATATACCTCATCCGCCAGATAACTGCCAACCTTGGAATGAAGTAATGAAGGATTATCATATTCAACCGGCTTGATCGGAAGATTATGATCCTTGCAATACTTTAGTTTCTCCGAATCCGTCATACCCTTTGCGCAATCATGCAAAAGACCGGCGATATAAGCTTTCTCCATATCCGCATCATGACACATTGCAAGAGCGGCCGCTGTATATGCAACTCCCAGAGTATGTTCAAATCGTTTGCGTTCAAGTGTTTTCTTAAGCTTAATGATTATATCACTTTTTTTCATGTCAGTATATTCGCGTAAGTTTACTAACCACATTAATAGGGCTTATCACTTATATAACCCGTTCTTCTGGATAAAGTTCAGAGTGGATTCATCCACCATATACCTGATACTAAGGCCTTTTTTCACTCTTTCACGTATCTCTGTTGAAGATATATCGATATATGGCATCTTAAGTACATTGATCGTGGCATTATACCTGGCTCTTAATTCATCAGCCTTAAGCTTGAGCGAATCAAGAGACTGGCCTTCACGTACGGATACTAGGATTATAGCATCCTTCATGATGATATGAGGATCTTTCCATAATTCGATCTGAAACAGAGAATCTGCGCCGATGATAAAATAATACTCAGTATCGGGATTTTCCTTCTTAAGGATCTCGAGAGTCTCTGATGTATATGAATTACCCGGACGATCCGTCTCAATTGTTGATAATGCAAAATGGGGATTGGAACCAATGGCATCTCCTGTCATTGAGATCCTCATTTTTTTATCAATTACGATCTTGGGATCCTTGAAATGCGATATACCTGTGGGCACAAAGAGGATCTCATCAAGCTCATATTCATCTCTTGCTCTCTCGGCAAGAATCAGGTGACCTATATGAATAGGATTAAAAGTTCCGCCGATTATACCTACTTTTTTCATGACGATCAACTCCTTATACGGCTATCATTTTGGAAGCATTATACGAGGCTTATCCTTGTCCTGCTTGTACAGAACGATCTTCTTGCCTATCACCTGTACAACAACAGAACCTGTTCTGTCGGCAACCACTGATGCGATCTCGCGCGGGTCGTCCATACAATTCTTAAGCACCGTGATCTTAAGCAATTCTCTTGTATTAAAAGCTTCTCTTATCGCTTCAATGAACTCAGGTGTGACCGAACCCTTGCCTATCTGGAAAAGAGGTTCCGTTGTCATTGCGAGCCCCTTGAGATATGATCTCTGCTTGCTTGTCAAATTCATCTCTAACACCTTTCATGTAAATGAGAGACACGCGCCTCATCACTTATAGTAATCAAACTTTAGTCCATACAATCTTACGGTATCGCCTTCCTGGATACCAAGATCCTCAAGTTCTTTGAGTATACCGTTATCTTTAAGAAAACGCTGGAAGAACATGAAGCCTTTCTCACTCTCGAGATTGGTATATCCGAGCATCTTCTCGATCTTAGGACCTTCGATCACATACTCTTCGTTCTCTTCGTCGTAAGTAACTGTATAAGGCTCATCCGCTGCCATCTTACTCTCCGGGAAAAATTCCTGCTCAAAGATCTTAGGCTCATCGGGGATCTCGTCCAGCATATTACGAACTTTATACAGGATCTCTTTTATGCCTCTACCCGTAGCTGCGGACATGGGATAGATAAGATATCCTTCTTCGCTGAATTCATCGCGTAATCGCTGCAATACGTTCTCTTCTTCATCCGAAATAAGATCGAGCTTATTGGCTGCGATGATCTGTGGACGGGATAATAATTCCTCATTATAGAGCTTCAGCTCATTATTGATAGTCCTTATATCTTCTATCGGATCTCTGCCTTCCTGTCCGGAAGCATCCACTATATGGATAAGGACTTTTGTTCTCTCAATATGTCTTAAGAACTCATGACCGAGTCCGATACCGTCAGAAGCACCTTCGATAAGTCCCGGAATATCAGCCACAACAAAGCCCTTAGCATCCTTAAGATCAACAACACCAAGATGAGGACTTAAGGTCGTAAAATGATAATTGGCTATCTCAGGTCTTGCATTCGATACCTTGGTTAGGAAGGTACTCTTACCGACATTAGGAAATCCCACAAGTCCTACATCTGCGATCACCTTAAGCTCCAATAAAAGAGTGAGCTCCTGAGCGGGCTGACCGGGCTGGGCATACTTCGGAGCCTGCATGGTACTTGTGGCATAATGCTGATTGCCGTTACCGCCCTTACCGCCTTTAAGAAGCGTATATGTCCTGTTATCACCTGACATATCAACGATGACCTTACCTGATTCAGCTTCCTTAACAACAGTTCCTTCGGGCACTTTAAGTATAATGTCCGAACCGTTCTTGCCACGGCAGTTCTTCTTACCGCCTTCAGCACCCGGAGTCGCATTATATTTTCTGATATGACGGAACTCAGCGAGAGTATTGACACCGTTATCTATCTGAAGGATAACGCTTCCGCCGTCTCCTCCGTCACCACCGTCGGGACCGCCGTCAGGCACATATTTCTCTCTTCTGAATGAGACATGACCGTCTCCGCCTTTACCGCTTTTTACGTATATTGTAGCTCTGTCTGCAAACATAAATGAATACCAACCTCAAATTAAACAAACAGACCCCAAGATAATCCTGGGGCCTGTGGATATTACTTTTCTACCGGATAAACAGAAGCCTGCTTCTTGTCTCTTCCCAATCTTTCGAATCTGAGAACGCCGTCTGTAAGAGCGAATAATGTATCATCGCCACCACGACCTACATTAACGCCCGGATGAATCTTAGTTCCGCGCTGTCTGTAAAGAATATTACCGGCCTTTACGAATTGTCCATCAGCTCTCTTAGCTCCAAGTCTCTTGGATTCTGAGTCTCTACCGTTCTTGGTAGAACCAACACCCTTCTTATGAGCAAAGAATTGAAGGTTTAAATTCAACATGGTCTTATACCTCCTGAAATTCTAATTGCAAATATTTGTCACCGTACTGTTCTACGATGCTCTTTAAGCCCAAAATATATGAATCTATCAGTACTGAAGCCTTATCACCATAACCGTCATCGAACATACAACTGATAATACCTTCTTCGGTCGAGACTCTCATCGGAGTATCTGTAAGAGCTTCGATGCTGTTGACCGTATTAATGGTAAGTATCGAAATAGCTGAACATACGATATCGCGACCTCTTCTGTCGAACCCTGAATGGCCGCTGGTAACAAAACCTTTATAATTATCACCGGACTTAAAGAATGTAACTTTGGTCATATCTAACCTGCAAACATATAATTATGCGTTAATCTTGTCGATCTTAACTTCTGTGTATGCTTGTCTGTGACCATTCTTCTTGTGGTAACCGGTCTTTCTCTTGTACTTGTATACAATAACCTTCTTACCCTTGCCCTGGTTCATAACTGTTGCAGAAACTGTTGAGTTAGCTACTGCATCACCAACCATAAGCTCGTTATCCTTGATAGCGATAACCTGATCAAATGTAACAGTATTGCCGGCTTCCTCGTTGAGCTTCTCAACCTTGATCACATCACCTTCTGAAACCTTATACTGCTTACCACCTGTTGCTATAATTGCGTACATGAGGTTAATCCTCCTTTTTCTAAATCTCGCTAACTATGGCGCTGCATATATGCAGACTTATAGCCTCGTTATGCGGCATACTCATAAATAATACCAATACTCCCTCTTAAAGTCAATAACATTTTACAAATTTATTATTTATTTATTATTTATTATTTATTATAGTTTCATGAGGTAAGTTACTAAGAGTTGCAGGACAATATATTCTCAAGAAACGCCTATGTAAGCGTCGGCACTTAACGAGCCACCGGCGAGTTTAGTGTCCGTTACGCTTACATCGGAGCGAAAGCGCCGTTTCGGTGAATATATTGTCCTGCAACGAAAAAACACATATGAAAAATAATCTTTACCTTCGAGCAAGTTCTTCGGTGATGTCTTCCCAGGTGATATCCTTCTCAGCCATAAGTACCATACAATGATACAGGAAATCACTTATCTCATACTTGATCTCATTGGGATTGGGATTCTTGGCTGCAATAACGATCTCTGTGGCCTCTTCTCCCACCTTCTTAAGGATCTTATCGATTCCCTTATCGAAGAGATAATTGGTATAAGAACCTTCCTTTGGATGGATCTTACGATCTTTGATAACATCGAAAACATCTTCGAATACTTTAAGAGGATTATCTTTTACATTAATATTCTTCTCATAAACAGGTGTATAGAAACAACTCTTATTACCTGTATGGCAGGCAGCACCTATCTGAGTTACCTTGGCAAGCAGTGTATCCTTGTCACAGTCAACTGAAAGCGACTGCAGATACTGGAAATGACCGCTTGTCTCGCCCTTGATCCACTGGCTCTGTCTGCTTCTGCTGAAATATGTCATCCTCCCTGTATTAAGTGTCGCATTGTAGGCTTCCTCATTCATGTAAGCCAACATAAGGACTTCTGAGGTGTGAACATCCTGAACGACAACAGGAACGAGCGAGTCGGAGTTCTTCTTAAGCTCATCCCAGCTAACCATGATCTTACGCTTTGAAGTCTCGATACCGTTCTCCTCAAGAAGAGTCTTGATCTTCTCAAGATCGTCGGCATTATCGCTTATTACATCGCCTGCAATACCGATTACCTTATTCTCGGCGCTTATGTTCAGTATCTTATCAAGGCTTACCTCGGGAAGCATAGCCATGATCCCGACAGGGGTGATCTCAAGCGCCTCTCGTACAGTCTTGGCATCCATATAGATTATGCCATCGGCATATTTTTTAATAAGATCTGCTCTTGAACCACTGATCTCTTCACAGCTTCCGGCACAGACCATGATCTTATCCTTGCCGAACTTCTTGCTGACTTCTTCCGTGATCTCAACATTATCTTCCTTGGAATAATTAAGCACGCCCTTGGCACATCCGGCATAGAGAAGCTTCTTGATATCTTCCATACGCTTAACATTACCTGCGCCAACTACGGGAATATCGATGGACTCACATATCTCCTTGATCATATCGAGTGAGGCTTCGTGCTGTTCATCCGTCTCGGATTTGTCCCAGATGATTATCTCATCGCAACCCGAATCACAATATTTGATGGCAAGTCTTACAGGGTCCTCTGCGATAACCGTATCATCTTTGAAGCCCTTTACAGCCTTCTTGTCTTTTAAAAAAATGCTTGCACTGAATCTAATGGATTTCATTCAATAACTCCTTAATCTAATGTTCATCAGGTCACTGCCCCCGAACCAAAGCCTTAAGTAAGGCATGAAGAGATACTATACAAGGCTTTAATTAACGGTCCCAATGACTTGTTTATGCCAGATAACCCTTTGTGCTCAAGACATCCTTGATACGGGGATCTGCCTGTGTGGCTTCATCAAGAGCCTTACCGAATGCCTTGAATACGGCTTCTGCAATATGATGCGAATTGGATCCGCTGATCATCTTGATATGTATGTTCATCATCGCGCTGTAACTGATGGCGGTGAAGAACTCTTTGATAAGCTCAGTATCAAGATCACCGATCTTCTCGGTATTAAAAGTAACATCATAATCGATATACGGTCTGCCACAGAGATCGATAGAGCATAATACAAGGGCGTCATCCATGGGAAGGATGAAATAACCAAATCTCTTGATACCCTTCTTGTCTCCAAGTGCCTGCTTGATAGCTGTACCTAACACGATACCTGTATCTTCTACCGTATGATGACAGTCAACATCAAGATCTCCGTTAACGTTACACTTCATATCGAAGAATCCGTGCTTGGTAAATCCCTGTAACATGTGATCGAAGAAGCCGATACCTGTATCGATAGTGTAACTGCCTTCTCCGTCAATATTAAAATCAAGTGAGATCTGAGTCTCTTTAGTATCTCTTGTGATAGTAGCAACTCTGGTCATGTTACTCCCCTTTCTTATCTCAATCTTCGAACCTTATCTTAACTGAATTAGCGTGTGCCGTAAGCTGTTCCTTCTCGGCAAAGTACTCAACCTTCTTGTATACATCCCGAAGACCTGCCTCGGAATAAGCGATTATACTTGTCTTCTTGGTGAATTCATCCACATTGAGCGGTGAGAAGAATTTCGCTGTACCGTTTGTAGGTAATATATGATTAGGACCAGCGAAATAATCACCAAGAGGCTCTGATGAATAAGGACCTATAAAGATCGCACCTGCGTTCTTAATCTTAGTCATCACTTCAAAGGCATTATCAGTCTGGATCTCAAGGTGTTCGGAAGCTATCTCATTGGCAGTCTCTATCAGCTCATCCATTGAACTTCCAACAAGTATATATCCGTAATTATCCAAAGACTTGGTAATGATATCCTTACGTGAAAGCTCTGATGTGAATCTGTCAGTCCATTCAGATACCTTCTTGGCCAATTCCTTCGAATCGGTTAATAAGATCGCGCTTGCAAGTTCATCATGCTCTGCCTGACTTAAGAGATCCGCAGCAACGAACTTGGGATTGGCATTCTTATCTGCTATTATAAGTATCTCACTCGGACCGGCAATGGAATCTATACCTACAGAACCGAAACAAGCCTTCTTGGCAAGGGCTACAAATATATTACCGGGACCTGTGATCTTATCTACCTTTGGGATTGATTCCGTTCCGTAAGCCAGTGCCGCTATCGCCTGAGCACCACCAACTTTTATCACCTTATCAACTCCTGCTATATCAGCAGCAACGAGTGTTGCGGGAGCAACCTTTCCGCCGAGAGCCGGAGTCATAAGCACGATCTCTTCAACGCCTGCAACCTTGGCAGGTATAACGTTCATCAGCACGCTTGAAGGATAAGCTGCCTTACCGCCCGGAGCATAACATCCGACAGAAGCTATGGGTGTGATCTTCTGACCGAGGATACTTCCATCAGGCTTGGTTGTGATCCAGCTTTCTTTCACCTGTTTCTTGTGAAAGTCCTCTATATTGGATGCCGCTTCCTTAAGAATAGAGATAAGCTTATCATCAACTTCCTTATAAGCTTCTTCTATCTCTTCCTTTGTAGCAAATACATTGGAAGCATTAACATCCCATTTATCGAATTTTGAAGTAAGCTCAAAGACTGCTTTATCTTTGTTAAGTCTAACATCTTCAACGATCTTATTAACAGTCTCTTCATATTCGGCATACTGATTGGGACTTCTCTTAAGAAGGTCATTCAGTATATTCTTCTTAGTACTTTCATTTAATTCTACTATTCTCATACAATCATTCCTTCCGAATTTATTCGGGTATAACACTTTTATGCTTAGCTATAAAACCCTATTATGCCAAGACATTATAAATAGCCCGGACCTTATTGAACCGGATCTATTCCGGTATAACGGTCTTAAGCTTAGCTATCAGCTCTCTTATTCTTGTTGCCTGCATCTGCATACTTACCTTATTGACAACAACTCTTGCAGACAGAGGACAGATCTCTTCAAGAACAGTCAGCCCGTTCTCCCTGAGTGTAGAACCTGTCTCAACTATATCAACTATAACATCTCCGAGACCGACGATCGGTCCGAGCTCAACAGAACCGTTCAATTTGATGAGCTCAACAGTCTGGGCTTTTTTGTTATAGAAATAATCCTTAGCGATCTTTGGATATTTGGTACATACCCGGATCTTCTCATGATGCTTAAGGAGCTCTGAAGCCTCAGCGGGACCGCATACGCACATTCTGCACTTACCGAAGTTAAGGTCAAGAACCTCATATATACTTCTGTCTTCCTCAAGAATGGTATCTTCGCCTACAACGCCGATATCAGCCGCGCCATACTCCACATAGGTCGGCACATCGGGGCCTTTGGAAAGGAAGAACTTAAGCTTAAGATCCTCATTAACGAAGATAAGCTTTCTTGTGTCCTTATCTTTCATCTCTTCACAGGTGATACCGATGGACTCTAAGAGTGACAGTGTCTTATCAGCAAGCCTGCCCTTTGTAAGTGCAAAGGTTATATAATCATCCCCGGCATTATCGGCATTCTTAAGTGCCTGAAGCAGATCATCGATCAATATCACAAAACCGATTGCAGCTGAGTCCTTGCCGAATTTAGCGAGCAAATTATCGTAGCGACCGCCCTTAAGGATACAGTCACCGACTCCATATGTATAAGCTCTGAAGACCATACCTGTATAATATCTGTATTTGTTGACCATGCTCAGGTCGAAGGTAATATAATCCGTATAACCGCCATCCTTAAGGATATCATAGAGAGCCTTAAGATGGTTGACAGCTTTTACAGACTCATCATTACTGATAAGAGAGCCTGCCTTGTCAAGAACATCAAGACCGCCGTAGAGATCCTCAAGACCAAGGATAATATCCATATCTTCCGATGATATATTGCATTCCTTAAGATACTCTTCCGCTTCGAAATACTTCTTGGAATTGATATAATCCCTAAGGGTATATTCCTGCTGGGTTGTAAGACCGAACTGCAAGCAGAGCCCCTTGAAGAAATCGATATTACCGATTGTCAGCTTGAAGGTCTTAAGTCCTGATCTTACAAGCGCGTCGATCGCAAGTCTGATAACTTCGGCATCAGCCTCGATAGAACTGTCACCGATAAGTTCAACACCCATCTGGGTAGTCTCTTTTAACTTACCCTGAAGTTCCGAAGTCTGCGAAAAAGTATTGCCCTTATATGTGAATCTTATGATATCGGCATCTTCCATAAAATACTTCGCTGCGCATCTTGCGACCGCCGGAGTAAAATCGGATCTGAGCGCCAATATCTCGCCGTCTCTGTCGCTGAATTTATAGAGATCCTTGGAAGGTGTCGTACCTATTTCATTACCGAATATATTGAGAAATTCAAAGGTCGGGGTCTGAATATCCCTGTAATTGTGCTCTTTGAACACACGATGAATGGCATCCTCAACCGATACCTTCTTCTCATAATCCTGATCATATATATCCTGAACACCGTCGGGAGTATGTAAAATCTTCATAAACAGCTCTCCTTCACTTTAGCGTGCTAATGTGCTAATAAGTTAACAAAATGAATTATAACCAAAATATTATCTACCGTCAATATCTTTTTGGACATAATTCAGATAAGGAATTATACCATTTTCGTTCATTTCTATAAAAAAATCCGGATCTAACTCTTCTATCCTTATGCTCTTCCTGCCACCGTTTTTCGACCTGTCATAGAAGATCAGCATCTCTCTGAGTGTCATATAATAAAAGCGGTCGCTTCCGGTGAAATTGATAAGAAAAAAAGCAACGCCGTCCTGTTTCTCGAACTTATTCATAAAATCCACCTGATGTTCGTGGATATTTTGGAGTGAAAAAGTATCAGTAGCACTCTCTTTTGCATCGAAACAGATGGGAATGCCTTGTACGGCGCCTATGTAATCAACGGTACTCTTGGTATTGAAATAGGCAAGAGTGATCTGTCGGTTCTTATTCATCTCCACAGGCGTGATCGGTGTGGGGATCTTCTGAACAAGAGCCAGTTCTTCCATCATATACAGTTCGTTAGTGCGGTTAATGATATTCTCAAGAGCCGATCCTCTTAAGCCTCTTGTTTTCCAGGTTGACATAACTATTTGGAACCTCACATATAATATTTAGATCGTCTAATTCAGGGAAGCCTTCATTGGCTGAGGGGAAGCTCACCCTTGCGCAGTGAAGGAGCTGATATTTAATTCCATATTGTTGAAGTATCTGGTTGACCTTCTTGTCGCCGTATTTGGTATCGCCCAGGATCGGATGCCCCAGAGAAGCCATATGGGCTCTGATCTGATGCGTCTTACCCGTGAACAGTTCGATCTCGCAATCGGTACAATCAAAGCCGTAAAGATCGTTGTGATATTGTAATGGCTTAACTCCGGTCTTGATCTCGTCGTAATCTCCTTGATCTGTATCAACTATAGTTACGGTGTTAGTATCGCTTTCTTTAGTGATATAAGCCTTGTATATCTTCTCTTCCTTCACTTTGCCAAGGAGAAAAGTACGATAAAACTTACCGAGATTCCGGTTACGTAAAAGCTCAGAAAGATATATACTGCCCGCCAGAGTCTTCGCCGTAAGTATTATACCGGAAGTATTCCTATCAAGGCGGTTCATTACAGAAGGACGATATATACGAAGCAAATCCTTGGATATCTTATCATGAGTGTTCAGATATCCAATAAGCCATTCATTGATACTTAAAGTTGCGCGGTCTGCCTTTTGGGAGAGAACTCCGGCAGGTTTATTGAGGAATAGGAAATTATCGCTTTCGTACAGGATCTGAACGCCCTTTATCTTATCATAAGCCGTTATTCCTTCAACAATAATATCATCATATATCGAATCTGAAGTGTCATTAATTCCTCTGAATGAATCGAAAGTCTCATCTTTCAGAAACAGCCTGATCTCATCTCCGGCTTTCAGATGTTCACTCCCGTCAGCCTTCTTACCGTTTAGAGTGATATTCTTA
The DNA here is from genome assembly GCA_024684085.1 of Lachnospiraceae bacterium. Taxonomy (GTDB): domain Bacteria; phylum Bacillota; class Clostridia; order Lachnospirales; family Lachnospiraceae; genus Colinaster. The sequence continues at coordinate 17,872 of JAIKXM010000039.1, forward strand.
TTGCGAAGCTGCTTGCGCAAGAGACCTTTCGGTATCTTAGGCATGAGCTTCATAAGATACTTATACAGCGTTATTCCGTTTTCAGATCTGTCTATAGTCTTAAGTATCATGGATATACTCCCAAAAAAACCGGAATCCGTAGATTCCGGCTCTTAGATCATTATCTTGATTCCAAATCTTCCACTGCCTGGATCAGAAGCCTGACCGTTCCGTCTATACCGAGTAAAGAACTGTTGATACAGAGATCGTAACTGTCGGCTCTTCCCCATTTCTTGGATGAATAATAATTATAATAGCTCTGACGCTGCTTATCGGTCTTAACGCTAAGTTCCTTGGCTTTCTTCTCATTAACGTTCATACGCTCACAGATACGCTTAACCTTGCATTCCTCATTACCGTAGATAAAGATATTAAGAGTATTATCCATATCGGCAAGTGCATAATCGGCACATCTGCCTACAATAACGCAGGGACCTTCACTTGCGATCTTCTTGATAGTATCAAACTGAGCCAGGAATATCTTATGGCTTATCGGCATATCCACAAAGGAGGACTGATTATAACCAAAAGAATATGTGTCCATTACAAGGTTATACAGGAATGAACTTGTAGGACGCTCATCATGAACTTCTATTATCTCTTCACAAAAACCGCTCTCTTTAGCAGCTCTTGAGAGGAGTTCTTTATCATAATACTTGATATTGAAATACTCAGCTAACTTCTCGCCGATCTCTCTGCCGCCGGAACCGAATTGTCTGCTTATCGTAATCACCGTATTCATATAAATACCTCCAATCCAGAAGCAATATTTACATGTACAATTATATCAAAAACGACCTATATTGGCAATTATCAGTAAATTACAAACAATCTATAGTCGCTTTTTACTGATACCTTTAATAAATGTTTTCTTTAATTCGTTAGGTTTATAGAAGAATTGTATTTCACTTTTGCTCAATCTGTTCTCTTCTCTTTTAATTTTTAGTAAGTCTATTGAACACAAGAAATCGGCAGCTTGTAATAAACGATACTTTTGTGGTTCAGCTTTTCTAAATTCAACATTTGATAGTTGAATGGAAAAAATAGCATTTAGAATTGATCCCAATTCTCGTTGACCATTATCATAGTATACAATTACCTTATCAAAAGCATTCAGATAATCTATATGTTCAGTAATCATTTGGTTAATTGCCTTGCCTATCTTGCCTGATAATTGAACTCTGTCAATTGCTTCCTTCCTCTTTATTGATATAGTGCAAAAAACAATTGGACATTTCATAACAAAATTGAACATCTTATAAAGCAGTTGTCTTCTTTCGTCTAATGAATAGTTTTCAAATATTCCCTCTTTTCTTATAACCGGACCTGTATGAATATACTCAATATCCCAACCTGATTCCTTTACACTATTCTCTAGTCTTTTGGTATTATCTGAAATATCTTCATTTTGATCATGAAAAACAAAAGTGACAAGATAATAATCTCTAACATCTCTTGTTTCACCAAAATCTCCAGATTCATCTATAAATACACTTAATTCTTTCATTCTTCTGCTCCAAAAAAAAATGACGGGAAATTCTTCCCGTCTGCGGTGTTCCAAAGAGCTTTCGCCCAGATCAATATTATAATACCATATATTGGTCTATCTTTCAATAATAATTTATTACATCCTATAATCCTTAATGCTTAAAAAGGCTAATAGAGTATTGAATATTAATTATGTCGTAAAGCATAATTAAATTAATTCAGCGAGAATAATAGAATTATTATTTTGCTCTCAATACACTTAAGATCTTCTCAAAATACTCAGGTAGCGGTGCGACGGTCTCCACATATTCTCCCGATACAGGATGAATGAAGCCAAGCTTATATGCATGAAGGCACTGTCCTTCGGTCTTAAACGGACACTTGCGTGTTGAATATACATTATCTCCGGCAAGCGGATGTCCTACAGAAGCCATATGAACTCTTATCTGATGAGTCCTTCCGGTCTCAAGCCTGCATTCGATATAGGTAAAATCATTGAATCTCTCAAGCACCTTGACATGAGTAATAGCACACTTTCCTTCATCAGGAGATACCACTGCCATCTTCTTTCTGTCATTTTTACTTCTGCCGATATTGATATCTATAGTCATCTCATCTTCAGATATGCGTCCGTGACAGATGGCTCTGTATGTTCTGTTAAGGCTGTGGCTTTTAAGTTGATCGGCTATGTTGTTGTGAGACGCATCATTTTTGCAAGCGATAATGGAACCGGTCGTATCCATATCGATCCTATGGACAATACCGGGACGCAAGATTCCATTAATGCCCGAAAGACTGTCCTTGCAATGATACATGAGGGCATTGACCATGGTGTTGGTGTAATGACCGTTGGCGGGATGTACGACCATCCCCTTGGGCTTGTTGATCACTATCACGGAATCATCCTCATACAGGATATCAAGAGGGATGTCCTCCGGCAGAATGTCGATCGGGGCAGCATCCGGAACGTCGAACTCTATACGATCGCCGACCTTTAATGACAGTCCGGCCTTGGCTTTCTTATCATTGACCTTGACGGCATCTGATTTGATCAGTTTCTGAATATAAGATCTGGTAAGATCCAATTCCGATAATGAAGTTATAGCTTTATCAAGACGTATACCGTCGTATTCCTCATCGATCAGGAAACTGTAATGCTCCATATGTACCAATCTACCTTCTGTGACAATTTAAAAATAGCGGATATTGATCTGTCTTACATAGCTGCCATACTTCATGAAGCAACCCGCACGGATCACAATTGATTCTCAGGATGCCAAATATCTGTTACGGCATAAATCATTCCTCATTATGATTCTTATAGAAGAACAACTCTTCCTCACTGTAGACGAAGAACACCGCGATCAGCATAAGTATACACGCCACTGTAACATAGATGTCCGCAACATTGAACACCGGGAAGTTGATCAAAGAGAAATTGAAAAAATCAACGACATAATTGTTCATAACCCTGTCAATGAGATTGCCAACCGCGCCGGACGCAATAAGCAGGAGTATAAAGTTAAGCAGATAATACCTCTTGCTCAATGGCATCCTGATAAGCAGATAGATCACGACCATTAACATTGCAACAGCGATGATAACGAATAATATCAGCCTGTTCTGAAGCATACCGAAAGCCGCTCCACTGTTCTCAAGATAGGTGAGCTGGAACACGCCTTTGAAAATGACTATGTCAGTCTGATCCTTAAGATACTTAACAGCGAGATGTTTGGTATACTGATCTATCGCGATAAGTGCAAGCCAGAGCAAAGTATTTAAGCACACACGTCTTATCTTAGTATTCATCTTCGAAATTAATCTCCTTCAAAGCATTAATTACATCCTCACGAGATATATCATTACGTATCACAACTTTTCCTGCCGACTTAAGAAGCGGGAATGAGTTGTCGCTTGTAACGCCGATCAGCTCCATTACTTTATCGGCAGCCTGTTCGATATCAAGCTTATCGATGGATATAGGAAGATTGTAAGGAACGAACATATCCCTGAATTCATAGAACTCATCCATAGATAAGAGTTCTTTCTTCCATGACATATAAGCTATGCAGATAACTCCGAGAGCAAGTGCATGTCCTCTTGACAGTGAACCTGAGGTCTCATATATCGCAGTGGCAGGAATTGTACCCAATTGTCTGAATAGAGTAACTTTCCCGTCACATTCCTTATCCAATATCTTCTTCTGAGAATTAACGGCATATACGCAGATATCGGTTATCGCTTCTGTCGTCCTGTTGTCGATCTCATATAACTGATCAAGAAGATAAACATAGAACTTAACATCCTGACTAATCGCTCTGCGCATCACATATGCAATACCGTCATAGAACGGAATGTTATCCATCTCCTTGAACACATCGATATTGATGTAAGTGAACAAAGGTACAGACATGAATATCTCATCTTTGTTGTTATATATATGTCTTACTGAAATATCCGTTACTGCATCCCATAATAAAGGAACAATAATATAATCAACCTTTGTTCCAAGCACATTAAGTGCCTTAACCGAAGCCTCGATCAGCATAGAATCTCCGCATAATACGAAGATCACGCCGGAATCAATATAACGGCTTATCTTGTCTTCTTCGATAACGCCTGCAGGAACGGATACCGACTCGCAACTATATCCTTCTTGTGAAAAATACTCCGATACTGGATTTTTCTCCGTTTCCCTGTCAATAAATACAAGCTTACGACCGCCAAAGACGGCTTCACCTTTTTCGCCTTCCTCTTTACCGCCTTCTTTGTTACCTGTAACTTCCTTACAGCGATCAGCCTTGCCCGCCTCTGTCTTAACCAACAGTTCTTTAAGCGGCTCAAATCCTTCAGCTATATGTACATCAAATCCTGCTTTTCGGCCTGAATCACCCGGACTTACATTAACAGCAATACTCTTCATGCAGGATACCTCCAATAATCACATTAACAGCAATACTCTTCATGCAGGATACCTCCAATAATCATATTAACAGCATTCCTCTTCCTGTTTATCTTTCACGCGAGTACGCATCCTTAGCGGAGCGTTTTTATGTAAAGGAAGCAATTTCCTATTACATAAAAAACTCCCTGCCGTTTATGACAGAGAGTTGTTCTTTAATAACCGGAGTCCATTGATTCCCCTGTAACTCCCTGGAAATCACCTGAGACTTCAACAGATGCAGGTGTCAAGATAAATATATAATGAGCTATCTTCTGAAGGTTACCGCCTATAGCATAGGTTGCTCCCGAAGAATAGTCCAATATACGCTGTGCGATATCCGAATCAAGGCTCTCCATATTAAGCACTACAGGCCTGTTGGATAAGAGCGTATCAATGATCTCTCTTGCATCCTCTATACTGGTAGGCTTGATGGAACAAACCTGCATTCCTGTTCCGTTCGAAGTCCTCTTCCTGGCTACACTCTGGCTGAACTTAGGCTTCTTATCAGCCGGCTCACTATCCTGCTTATTAGATCTTGCTGTTTCTTCCTGATAATCTTCATCATCAAGATATTCTTCTTCATCTACATTCTCATCGTTAAGCTTAAGAGCCGTCACAAATGATTCCATCAAACTCATTGTCTTTCTCCTTACTGTTGTCTTGCATAATTACGCTGTCCGAAGATGCCTGTTCCTACTCTTATGAAGGATGCCCCTTCTTCAATGGCGATCTCATAATCACCTGTCATACCCATGGACAAAAAATCCATACTGATATTATCAATGTTTTGGTTCGTTATGTCAACAGATAATTGCTTTAATTGCTTAAAATATACGCGGTTCTCTTCCGGATCATCGGTATACGGAGCAACTGTCATAAGCCCACTTACCTTAATACCCGGAAGCGCTGAACATTCCTTGCAAAAATCACTGACTTCGGATGGCTTCAAGCCGAACTTGGACTCCTCTTCCGCTACATTAACTTCTATAAGAACAGGAATACATCTGCCTGCGGCAACCGCTCTTTTACTGATCTCTGTTGCCAGCTTAACAGATTCAACGCTGTGTATCATATAGACTTTATCAGCGATATACTTAACCTTATTGGTCTGAAGATGACCGATCATATGCCATCTTATATCCTTGGGTAGAACAGGGTACTTATCCATGATCTCCTGCACCTTATTCTCGCCAAAGTCTCTGATGCCTGAATCGTAAGCCTCTTCGATATCGGTTACAGGCTTAGTCTTGCTAACGGCTATAAGCACCGGATCGTTATGACTCATCTCGGGATGAAGATCATTACGCCTTTTCACAGCCTCAGTGACGGTATTTTTTACATCTGTAATATTGTCTTTAATCATAGATAAACTCATCTAATTCCACACTTTCCGCGTCTAATACAATGTAATCGTAAGCCACAAGACCATACTCGGTATTGGACTTAACGATGGAGTATTCATCATTGGAGTTGAGCACCTGTATCTCCTTGAAATCGGCATATCCCTTATTGATATTGTATACGCCTATAAGGGTTGCAGACTTGCTTATGGTATATTCCTCATTGGAATCGGGCTTAAATATCCTGTCGCCGATCTGAAGGATATCGTTATCGACATAATATGAACCGTCTTCCTCATGATAGATGGTTATATTGATGTTGGTGACAGTTGAGTTGCCTTCTTCATCAAAGGTCTGCTTAAGGACGGTATCGGCATTGTTGATACCGCTCTTGGTCACATATTCCGTAGGGATCAGGAAAAATTCCTTCTCAAGTATACTTGAATTGGGAACCTTCAGGCCGACTTCGGAAGCGGTTATAAGCTCTACACTGACATATCTGTCAGCCACAAAATTGAGCATTGAATTATTAAAGTGAAGTTCGATATACGACTTACCGTCAGCACCTGTAATAGCTTCAATCTGCGCCCAGGAAGTGGTCTGATTCTTAAGGAACTTGACCTTGATATACTCTTCCGCAACAAGTTCAGGTATCCTGTCCTCATCAACGGATATGATGACTGACCACTTTTCATCATCTGTAAGCTTGTAGATGGGATCGCCGTTGCTGACGAGATTATTGCCTACAAGCTGAGTCTTCTCGTAATCTTCCTTCTTGAACCAGTCCGCGGTAACATCCGTCGACTTATAATCTTCAAAACCGTCTATGGAATATACCACAATTCCCGACTTCGGAGAATTGACAATATTGATAAGTCCTTCACCGCTCTGTGCATAGAGATCCTCGAGACTGTTCATCAATGTTCTGTTGGCGTACTTGGTTACATTACCCTGCAATTCGTACTTAAAATCATATACTTTAAGGAAATTACCGTTATCGAAGCTTCCCGAGAACTCGGTGATAGCGTTCTTGATCTCCGAATAATCCGCATTTGTGAGCTTCGATTTGTTCTCTCCCGTATCGGATTCCAGCATATCCATCAGTTTTCCGGTCTCATCAATGGAACATACTATCTTACCTGCACCGGTCTTCTCGCCTTCTGTAGCGAAGTAATTGATATATCCTGTATGATCGCTCTTAACGATCGTCTCATGCCGGATCGCTATTCCTTCAAATACGTTGGAGACAGATAACGAACCTGTCTTAACTTCATATCCTACTATGTGCTTGGACGTAAAATACATAAACACACAGACGATGATATACAGCATAATGACCGTGAATAAGATCATTCCGATATTAAGATTTAGGGGGCGTCTGTATTTCCTGATGTTGTCGGCCAAAGTAAACTCCTGCTGCGATGAATAATCTCAACTCAAGCCCCGGATCTCTCCGAGGCTTGGTTAAAATACATTATCTTTTTAGTAAAAAGTATTTATAATGATACGATCACATACTTGCATATGCTGTCGTCTAATTCGCTTTCATCAATTGATGCACTTACGATCAGATCAAAGTTGAATTTCTCTGTTATAGTATTAAGTTTTTCGATCAAAGCTGTAAATTCATCTTTATCAATACCAAGGATCTTGAACATTCCGTCGATATATACCTGCTGGAGATCATGATCCTGTGAGAGCAGTCCGTAGATGAATCCGACGAGCTCTGAGCTGTTCTCGAAGTTATAGTCGTTCACATTGATGAGTCTGACTTTATTGTTAAGCTCAAACATGTGCTTGTTACCCCTGTCAAGAAAGGCGATATTACCGGATGCTGTCTTGATCTCGGCGTTAACTTTCTCTAACAGATGCTTAGTCTTACCTTTACCTTCTTTACCTACAATTAATTGTATCATTGGACGGCCCTCCTAAGTATTATACTAATACAATCGGTGAATGTATTTGTATTTAAATTATACAAAAAATTAACTGAAAAAACAACCTGTTATCTAACAATTTGAACAATCACTCTGCGGTAATCTCTTGTAATAATTCTTCCATTTCGGAATTGATAATATCTCTCTCACTGACATGCAGGATGATGGCTATATATGTCTTATTCTGCTTATCCCCGACAACCTGTATAAGGCAGTTAAGTGCTGCATTGGTAGTACCCGTCTTACCACCGATAACGGTCACGGTGTCCGGTGAAGAATAGTCACCTTTTAAGAAAAGATTGGTAGTCTTAAGCTCCAGTTTTTTATCATTGCCTTCAGAATCCTTATAGATACTCTGATACTCTATATCGGAGATGATATTTATGAAATAATCATACTTAACGGCCGCATTGGTGATAAGATAAAGATCATATACGGTAGTATAATGCTCCTCATCGTTAAGACCGTTGGGATTGACGAAATTGGTGTTGGTAGCCCCCAACGCCCTGGCTTCCTTATTCATCAGTGCGACAAAGCCTTCCGTCGTGCCCGAGACATGCTCAGCTATCGCTATCGCCGCATCATTGGCCGAGCTTACAAGCAGGGCATGCAGTGCATCATCCATGCTTATACGGTCGCCCGGCTTAAGTCCGCACCTGCTCGCTCCCGATTCAAGCTTATCGACATTCTCGCTGCATACAATGGTATCGGTCATATTGCCGTATTTGATGGCTACAAGAGCTGTCATGACCTTGGTAAGCGATGCCGGATAGAATGTCTTATGTACATCCTTGGCATAGAGTACCGTTTTATCATCCACGCAAAATAGCCCCGCGGCTGCGGTATCCTCAACATCGTTACCGAGCTTCCCCCTCTCATCATCATTGATAACACACAGATCTTTGCTGAAGGTATCTGCCGTTCCGAGGATAACTCCGTCTGTTGAATAATTATATGAATCCCTGTAAGCGAGATTCAGTCCCGAATTTCCGCATCCCGTAAGAGAGATAAGGATGATCAGAGACAGATATATAGATAGTAGTCTTTTATTTGTACATTTCACGCCACTCAAGATCTCCTCTGTCAAGGGATTTGATCAGTAATTCCGCGCTTGCCAGATTCGATGCAAGCGGTATGTTATGCATATCGCAGAGTTTCACGATATTGTTGATATCAGGCTCATGCGACTTGGGATTGAAGGGATCGCGCAGGAAGATAACAAGGTCGATCTCATTATGCTCGATTGATGCACCTATCTGCTGGTCACCGCCCAGGTGTCCCGCCAAGAACTTATGAACGTTCAGATTGGTAACCTCTTCTATAAGCCTTCCGGTCGTTCCGGTGGCATATAATACATTCTTACTTAAAATCCCTCTGTAAGCTATACAGAAGTTCTGCATGAGCTTTTTCTTGGCATCATGAGCGATCAATGCGATATTCATATCATCATCCTCCAAAAAAATCAGTGGTATTTTTTCTCTTGCTTCCCTGCAGGCCTACATTGAGCACAACACCTATACCCATGTACAGACTAACAAGACTCGTCAGTCCGTAGCTTACGAATGGCAACGGAATACCTGTATTGGGTAACAGTCCTGTTGCAACAGCAATATTCATGAATCCCTGGATACATATCAGACACCCTACGGCATCGGCTATTATGGCTCCGCTAAGATCCTTGGATCTGTGAGCTATGATAAAACATTCGATGGCAATGAGCAGAAGTAAGATGATCACTGCCGCAGATCCAATAAAGCCAAGCTCCTCTCCTATTACAGCGAAGATAAAGTCGGTCTGAGGCTCTGATATGAAGTTACCGTTCTTAACAGAAGCAATAACATTATTGTTAAGACCTTTGCCGAATAACTGTCCGGAACCGATTGCAGTAATGGAATTGATCTGCTGATAGGCTTCGGCATCCGCATATTTCTCGGGATCAAGCCATGCACGTATTCTTAAGACCTGATAACCTTCCAGGATCGTATTCTTCTCATTAAGTATGAACACAAGACCGCCTATGACAATAGGTATAACCGTAGCGAGTACGAGAATTACGGTCTTATAATTCAGACCACCGATAAAGATCATGATACAAAATGTAATAACGATCATTATCGAAGTTGAAAGGTCAGGCTCTTTAAATACAAGCAACAAAGGGACAAGCATAAGTGCACACAATATGCCTATCATAGGGAGTGAATTAAGCTTCTCTCTAACCTCCATAATAAACTGTGAAAAGAACAAAATCAACATTATCTTGGCAAGTTCGGAGGGCTGAAACTGAAATCCGATATTGATCCAACGGGTCGAACCGTTAACATTGACACCGGCCACAAGAACCATGATGAGAAGTACTATATTAATGCCGTAAATAAACCACTTTACCTTCCCGTAGAGATCGTAATTGATGAACGAGATGATGATCATCGCTGCAACACCGACAAATATACCGTACAACTGTCTTGACTGCACGGATTCCTTGGCAGAGCCTATCGCAAGATAGCCGATCACAGACAGTGCGATAACGAAAAAGCATAGCATGAAATTGTAATTCTTGAATTTGTATGTTCTTAACATTATTATCAGTCTCCGGCAGACATAATTGCATCGGGTACTTCCGCAGTACCTGTAAGGATATTGTCTTCATCTTCCAAATGGAAATAATACTTGTATATATCTCGTGTAAGGTTGGCGGCATAATCGGAAGAATAACCGAAAGCTATTCTTGTGGCAACCGCCACTTCGGGATTCTCATAAGGCGCATAGCTGACAAACAGAGCGTGGTTGGCTCTCGACTTGTTCTCCTGTGCCGTTCCGGTCTTACCGGCAACATTGACACCAAGATCATTGTAATAAGCCTTTTTCTGTACCACTCTTCTCATGCCAGAATGTAAGGAATCCCAGTATGTCTGAGGCATATCGATGGTATTCCTGACTGAAGGTGTAAAGTCCTTGATCAGATTACCGTTGGAATCGGTTATCTTATCGATAAGACTTAGATTATAGCAGGTTCCCTCATTTGCGACCGTAAGCACGTATCTTGCAAGTCCGGCGGTCGTGAAGTTATTCGTGCCCTGACCGATGGCCGACAAAACGGGATATTCATCAGATATCTCGGGATCCGACTCTTCAATCTCAAGTCCTGACTTTTCCGTCAGTCCAAAGAGATCAGCATATTTCTCAAGTTCTTTCAGGCCCTTCTCTTCATCGTAATTACCGTCCTGATCCAGTGAGAGCTGATAACCGACTTCATAGAAGAAGCTGTTGCAGGAGTTTTCTATAGCACCGCTTACATTAAGAGCGCCGTGACTGCCGGGATATATCCAGCACTTATACTGCTCATTGGCGAACCTGTTGAAATATCCCTTACATATAAGCGTCTGAGTGGTATTGACTATTCCCTCATTCATAGCTGCCGTGGATGATACCATCTTAAATGTAGATCCCGGAGCGGTCTTCTGCTGAGTGGCATAATTCCACAGAGGCTTAGAGAGGTCATTCTGTAATTTTGAATAGTATTCCGAATCAATGCTGTTGGCAAGACGGTTATTGTCATAACTCGGATAAGATACGACCGCAAGCGCCTCTCCGTCCATATTGGTTATGACACAGGAAGCGGAATACGGATCAAGCGCAAGCTCTCCGGGCGTAAGATAAAGGTTCTCTATAAGATACAGAAGGAAGCTGTATGGTGAGATCGCACCGCTTGTGAACCTGTCTTCTTCCGCAGCCGTAATGGATATCGCATCCTGTTCAAGAAGGCAGGTAAGTATCTGCTTGCCCGTGATCTCTTCGGATTTGATCATATACTTATACAGCCTCTTGGCGAAGGCATTACTCGTCTCAAGATGCTCGTTTATATATTCGCATAATCGGTCGAAGACCTCGGACGAATCCGAATATTCCTGATCAAGGCTTATCTTGGATACGTCTATCCACCTTTTCGCTATAAGGTATTCCAGATAATCTCTTAAGCTTATTGTCTCTTCGACCTTCCAGTTAAGATAGGTCTCATCATTCTTATCGATCTCTTTATCCTTGATGACACCTGTCTCTATGAGCATATTAACAATAAGACTCTCATAGACCTGATACTCCTGTGGAAGATCCTTGTAAGGCGTGCTCAATGTCTGTAACTCCTCATTAAGTCTCGAATATACTCTTTCCTTCTTACTGCAAAAAGCAGAATATATGGCCTTCTCATTCTCACCTGCATCTTCGCTCTTAAGACTCTTAAGATCTATGATCGAGTTATTAAACAGCGCAAAATAAACATCCGTAACAGGAATTATATACTTACTCGCAGGCGTTCCCTCCGGCGGATTGTATTCCTTGATATTCTGGATCTTACTTACCAGAATGCCTGCGAGCTTCTGCTCAAGGATATCATAGACTGCGATCTGAAGCTTCTTATCAATGGTAAGGTACACGTCATTACCCGCGATCGGATCGATCGTCTTCTTACTCTCGATCACTCTTCCGAGGTTATTAACATAGACAGTCTCACTACCCTTCACGCCCTGAAGATAGGTCTCCAGAGTCTTCTCGATACCGGCTTTACCTACCATATCGGTTAAGATATAGTCGTTTCTCTTTTTAAAGGTATCAGGTGCTTCCTCGCTCTCGTAACCGCCGTTTAATTCCTTGAGCTCTTCTTCCGAGATCTTGCCCGTATAACCCATCATCTGGGAAAAATAGAGGGCATCCTCGTATTTCCTGATATTATCTTCCTGAATAGCGATACCGGTCAACGCATCCGAGTTCTCCATGATCACAGCAACGGTCTCAGGACTCACATCCGTAGCGAGAACGGTAGGGATATACTTCTGATAACTGTTAAGGCTCATCGCATATCGGATATTGATAAGCTTGATGATATCGGTCTTCGTAAAGCCTTCACGCGGAATGAAACTGTCGCGCGGATTAAGAGGATCTGTTGATACTCCGATTCCAAACTTGGAATAACTGCATAGATAATCAATGACTTCATCGGGAGTTGCAGTCTCTTCTTCGTATTTCAATTCGCTGATCTCCCTGTGACCGTAGATATCGGCAAGGAATCTTAAGAGTCTGCTGTCACTTACGGTAAATTCAAATTCATTATTGTCATTAAGGATGATATTGAAATCACTGATGACCGAGTCGTTATTGGCTTCTACAATCTTAATGACATCCAGCAGAGTGTTATTGATATTGGTATTCTTCTCACTGCCCGATTCATATATATCTTCAATGGTTATGTTGTAGGCAAGCTCATTGTAGGCAAGTAATTGACCATTGCGGTCATAGATCTTACCGCGGCTGGAATTGATGGTCCTCTCCTTCTGGATCTTAAGAGTGAAGTTAAGCAGGGTCTCTTCCCCCCTAACTATCTGTAGCACAAAAATTCTCGATATCATGACTATCGCAAGAAGCAACAGTACGATCCCGAGAATTAGTGTCCTTATGGATGATGAATTGATCGAATTATCATTATTATTCTTATTCATCTGCATAAACCTTTTCTAACTTCGTAAATATAAGATTGAACATCGGGTATAGCAGAATCGCGGCAATACCGGTACTGATAAGCTCAGGGATGATCTTATGAGTAAAATAAAACAGGTAATTAAAGTCTCCCTGAAGCAGATAAAGGCAAACGTATATAAAATTACAATATACAAAATCACTCAGCAGTATGATACCTATGGGAAGTGCAAAATCTCCCGTAAACAGAACTCTTTTTACATAACCGTTAAGGAAACCGATATACATAAACGCAATAGCATACAGGCCGATGAGCGGACCGTAGAATATATCAAGGATAAGTCCTGCAAGGAATCCAAAGATCAGTCCCATCTTCCTTCCTCTCGAGAATCCGATCGAAGAGATAAGGATGATGATGAGATTCGGTATTATCCCACCGATATTAACGGTTGCGAATATGGTCGTCTGTAATAACAATATTATGAGTAGCAATAATGTTGTAACAAATATATACATTTACTGTCCTATTCAAAGCTTGCTTTTTTCTTGGTCTTCTTGATCACAAGCACTTCTTCAAGATGTTTGAAGTCGGCCGCAGGGATCAGAGTCCCCGATTTTGTAAGGTTATTGGAATCCGTAGCTATTGTATTGACATAGCCTATGAAGATCCCCTCAAGATACTTATCACTGATATTGGATGTAACTATCTTATCTCCGGGGCCCACCTTATTATCCTTATCCACGAGCTGTCCGAAACTGATAAGATTGGAATCCATCAGCTTAAGTGAACCGGATACGATAAGAGTATCGCCTGTAGAGAGGATCATTCCGCTCGTATTGCTCGTATCGGATATGATCGACACGACCTTGGCAAAGTCCGGTCCGACATCGGTAACACGGCCAACAAGTCCGCTTCCTGCGATAACATTACAGTCCACACTGATGCCGTCATTACTTCCTTTATCGATCACAAAAGAGGAATACCAGTTACCGGCATCCCTTGATATAACTCTTGCTCCGACAGTATCGAGATCATCATATTCCGAATCAAGTTCCATAAGCTCACGCAAATGGGTGAGCTCGTACTGATCCTGCTGTAGTCTTGCATTATCGATTGTAAGTCTGTCCACTTCAGCCTTGAGTTCTTCATTCTCCGCGATGACCGACTCCATATTACGAAAATTATCAGTTACATTGAGTATTCCCGTACTTACATTGTTAAGTCCCTTCTGGAAAGGGATCAGAGTATAATTGCCTATTAGATTCAAAGGTCCTGACAAAATATCAGTTGTAAAAGACAGGATCATGAACAGCACACAGACCAATGTAAGTATGAAGAGCCAGTATCTCGTCGGAAGCGAATAGTGAACCTTCTTCTTTTTGACTATGGGGCTCATTTTACTTCTTTCCTTCTATCGTATAAGCGAGCTTACGATACTTGTCCTCATTGATAACCTTGGACAATCCGAGAACAACACTGTTGATCGGATCTTCACACATATTGACCTTGATACCTGTTCCCTTGGCAATAAGTGCGCCAAGATTAGACACCTGGCTCGCACCACCCGTAAGATAGATACCATGTCTGTATATATCCGCACCAAGTTCCGGAGGAGTTCTCTCAAGTATCACTTTGATATTATCGATTATATGTGCAAAAGAGTCCGTCATGCAGTTATCGATAAAGTCAGTGGGTATGCTCTGCTCGATCGGAAGACCGGTGACGATATCCCTGCCGAAGCAAAGAGCTGAGTCACCCGATTTTTCAAGTTCTGTAAGATTGATCTTGATACGCTCCGCACTCTTCTTACCGATTATCAGATTGTATTCTTTCCTGATGGCGTTGGCGATATCATTATCAAAGGCAAAACCGCCGATCTTAATAAGCTTGCTGAGTACTATGCCGCCCAATGAAAAAATTGAGATCTCTGTAGTAGCGTAACCGACATTAACGACCATTACACCGCGTGAGTTCTTAACATCGATACCAAGTCCGAGTCCGTCAGCTACAGCCTTCTCAACAACAAGGATCTTACGAGCCTTAACTCCGGCATCCTTGATAAGATCATAGAAGGCTCTCTTCTCAACTTCGGTAACATCAGTAGGAACACTGATGACATAATCAGCAGGCTTGGGTGAACCGCCTGACAAGTCGGATATGAATCTCTTAACCAGAGTCTCCATATTATTGATATCGGCGATAACACCATTGGTAACCGGGAAGCTGGTATGGATGTTGCCCGGTGCTTTCTCGAACATATCATAAGCGGAATCACCATAGGCAAGAAGTGTATTCTTATTCTCAATGGCGATCATGTTCTTCTCCATGAAGAAGCTGTTATCCGCCTGATTGTAGATACGGATATTACTTGTTCCTATGTCGATTCCAAATGTATTATTGATCATTACTTTGTCCTCTTTTGATTATTATTTGATAAGTCCAGCATTTTTTACGGACTGATAAGCTTTCATTATACCGAACTTGGCGTGTTCGAAGGTAAGTCCCCCCTGGAAGTATACTGCATACGGCGGCTTAATAGGGCCATCTGCGCTAAGTTCGATCGATGAACCTGACACGAAGGCTCCGGCTGCCATTATGACAGGAGCGTCATATCCGGGCATATCCCAAGGCTCGGGAGTAACGAAGCTGTCTACCGGTGCCGCACTCTGTATACCTTCACAAAAGGCTATAACGCCTTCGGGCGTGCCGAACGTTACTGACTGGATTATGTCATGCCTGCTCTCTTTGCTGTCGGGCACAACCCTGAATCCTGCCTGCTCGAACATTGCTGCGGCAAAGATCGCTCCCTTCAGAGCATTGGATGCAACTCTGGGTGCCAGGAAGAATCCCTGATAGAAGTCTTTAAGCACACCGAGCGAAGCTCCAACTTCCTTGCCAAGTCCCGGAGAAGTAAGTCTGTATGCTGCATTCTCGATACAATCCTTACGACCTGCGATATATCCGCCTATAGGGGCAAGTCCACCACCCGGATTCTTGATAAGGGAACCAACCACCATGTCTGCACCAACATCTGATGGTTCGATGGTCTCAATAAATTCTCCGTAACAATTATCTACCATACATATAAGATCGGGTTTGATACTCTTGGCGAATGATATCAGCTCTCCGATCCTCTTAACGGAAAGAGTCTTCCTCGTCTCATATCCTTTAGACCTCTGTATGGTCATCATACGAGTCTTATCGTTAATAGCGTTCTTAATGCCTTCATAATCAAATTCGCCATCAGGTAACAGATCCACCTGCGAATAGGTTATCCCATATTCCTTAAGCGAACCTTTGCTCTCTCTGATACCGATAACTTCCTCAAGTGTATCATAGGGCTTACCTACCGGTGATAAGAGTTCGTCACCCGGACGAAGATTACTCATAAGAGCCAGAGCCAATGCGTGCGTTCCACAGGTGATCTGCGGACGGACAAGTGCATCTTCAGTATGGAAGTATTCTGCATAGACTCTCTCAAGAGTATCACGGCCTATATCATTATATCCATACCCTGTCGTTCCGTACAGACAGGCTTCACTAACCTTCGCATCCTGCATGGCCTTAATGACTTTCAGCTGATTGATCTCGGCATTGCGATCTATCTCGTCAAAACGCTCACGTAAGGTTGCAAGCGTACTTTCTGCCAGTTTGCTTGTATCAGGATCAATACCTAACTGCTGATACAATCTGTCCATATATTCTTATCCTCTGCAATCTCTAATATTTTATTCAAAAGTACATCTTCTGAATTATAATCGGATTTATTCAGGAATACCACATCTTTTTCTCTTCTGAGCCAGGTAAGCTGTCTCTTGGCAAAATGCCTGGTATCCAGTTTGATGCGTTCAACAGCTTCGTCAAGCGTTATCAAACCGTCGAGATGATCCAGTAATTCCTTATACCCAATGCCCTGCATGGAATTATATGATCGATTATAACCCATTTGATGTAATTTGGTAACCTCGCCAAGAAGTCCCTTATCCATCATGATATCAACGCGCTTATCTATCCTTGAATAGATTTTCTCTCTATCATCGGTAAGTGCGATATACAGATAATTGAATGGCGATATCTTTTCCCGCTGCTCCTCATTATATTCCGAGAACTTCCGTCCTGTATATCTGTAGTACTCAAGCGCCCTTATAACACGCCTGCTGTTATTGGCATGAAGTCCTTTAGTGTATTCGGGATCGGTCTTACACAGCTCATCAAAGAGCCTTAACTTACCTTCTTCAGTCTCCGCGATCTGCTCAAGTTCCTTGCGATATATATCATCATGCGGGGTTTCTTCAGTGAAGTCTATCTCATAGAGAAGCGCCTGAATATAGAATCCTGTCCCGCCTGTTATGATGGGAATACGACCTTTGGAATAGATATCATCCAGTGCCTTATATGCCATCTGCTGGAAGATATTGACACCGAACTCTTCATTTGGTTCAAGTTCGTCAATAAGGTAATGCGGAACACCTCTCATCTCCTCAGGCATGATCTTGGCAGAACCTATATCCATATATTTATATATCTGCATCGAATCGGCACTGATTATACTACCATTTATCTTCCTTGCCAGATCGATCGACAGATCAGTCTTTCCGACTGCCGTCGGTCCTCCGATTATGATCAGTGGTTTGTCATTGTATTTATCACTCATCAGACTATTCTCTTAAATCTCTTTTCAAGTTCATATTTGCTCATGATGATAACAGTCGGTCTTCCGTGCGGACAGTTATAAGGATTTTCGAGAGTAAACAGATCCTGCAATAGAGCTACAAGCTCCTGTTCGGACATGTTATTATTACCCTTTACGGCAGACTTACATGCCATCGAGGCGATCTTATCCTTAATGACTTCAGGGACGGCACGGATCTGTCCTTCAAGCAGTTCATCAAGAATATCCTTGAACAATTCCTCAGGATCTCTTCCGTAGAGTTCCATCGGAATACCTCTTAAGGCAACTTCATTACCGCCAAAATCTTCCAGTCTGAATCCGATAGCTTCAAAAGCACTCTCGTATTCTCTGACTATCGTACTCTCCCTGCCGGTAAGCGTAAGTACAATGGGCGGTGCCAGCAGCTGAACATCCACCGTATTATCCTTCATCTTCTTAAGCAGGCGCTCGTACTTAACTTTCTCATGAGCGGCATGCTGATCCATTAATATCAGCTTCTCTTTGTACTCTATTATCCAAAAGGTTTTGAAGACCTGACCTATAACTTTATAATCTGCAAAAGAATCCCGACTTAAGATCTTGTCATCAAAGAGGTTCATCTGAACAGGTTCACGAACCATCACCGTCTTCTCTGACTTGATCACATTGGAAGTCTCATTTGTGGGAGTCAGATTCTTAGCTGCAAGAGTCTCTCCTATTATCCTTTGAAGCGGTGAGAGATTCTCGGTATTACCTGTAACCAAAGATACCTGATCCATATGATCTTTTTTATCTGCAACTGAGTTATGTACAGAATCCTGGATCTCGGCCATTCGCTTTAATTCAAAAGGTTCCGGCAATGGTGTGGCAGATGTCTCATCTTCACTTTTATTCAGCAATGTCTCAGGGATCATCTCATTGACTTTAAGCGTACTTGAGATGGCACTGCTTATGAAATCACATATCTTCTGCTGATCATCGAATCTCACATCCATTTTGGACGGATGAACATTGATATCAGTTTTCTCCGGATCGATACTAAGATGCAGAACAGTAAAAGGGAACTTATGCTGCATCAGATACTCTCTGTATCCTTCTTCCACAGCAAGACTTACAGTATTATTCCTGACGAATCTTCCGTTGATATAATAATTCTCGAAGTTTCTTGAACTTCGATTGATCAAAGGCTTACCAAGATAGCCTTCCAATACAAGACCGTCATCTTCCTTATGTATGGGAACAAGCTGAGAAGCAATATCCCGTCCGTATATATTATATATGACTTCCTTAAGATCTCTGCGTCCCGAAGTCTGGAATCTCATCTGTCCGCCATTGATGAACCTGAATGAGATATCCGGTCTTGCCATCGCAAGGTGCTCACAGATATCCGCTATAAGATTGCCTTCGGTCGTAGCAGTCTTTAAGAACTTTCTTCTCGCAGGCACATTAAAAAAGATGTTTCTTACGATCATGGTAGTACCTACGGGAACACCAACCTCCAAGAAATCTTTTTCTACAGAACCCTCGATCACATATTTGTAACCCATAAGATCCTTTTCGGATCTTGTGATAAGCTCAACCTGACTTACCGCAGCGATCGAACTTAAGGCTTCTCCGCGGAAGCCAAGCGATAAGATCCTGTCAAGATCTTCCACTCCGGATATCTTACTTGTTGCATGACGCAGAAATGCGGTACGTATATCTTCCTTGCGTATACCCGAGCCGTTATCTGTTACTCTGATAAAGGTGATACCGCCCTGTTTGATCTCAACAGTGACAGAGGTCGCCCCTGCGTCGATCGCATTCTCAACAAGTTCTTTAACAATATTGGCCGGTCTCTCAACAACTTCTCCGGCAGCTATCTTATCGATAGTTGCTTCATCCAAGACATGAATCAAAGGCATATCCCACCTCCGTTACAGGATCAGACTAAGGTCCACCTGTTTTTCAGATTATTCTGTAATTTGTATAAGGTATTAAGCGCATCCAAAGGAGTCAGATTGGATATATCAAGCTCCTTAAGTTCATTGATAACATCTTCATCCTTCACTGTATCGAAAAGAGACATCTGATTGAGATCCACGGCATCGAGATGCTCATGCTTGACCTTTTTATCATTGGGAGCGATGCTTCCGGCGATCTGCTGAACTTTCTGAACGATATCATTATCCGCAAGATCAGCTGCGATCTCTTTTGCCCTGTCTGTGACGATATCGGGGATACCGGCAAGCTTGGCAACCTGTATACCATAGCTTCGATCGGCACCGCCCTTTATTATCTTACGCAGGAATACGATCGAGTCGCCCTTTTCTTTGACAGCGATACAGTAGTTGACTACATTATCCATATTACCTTCAAGCTCTGTAAGTTCATGATAATGTGTAGCGAACAGGGTCTTGGCTCCGAGAAGCCTTGTGTTGGCTATATGCTCTACAACGGCCCATGCAATGCTAAGACCGTCGAAGGTCGAAGTACCCCTTCCTATCTCATCAAGGATGATCAGGCTTTTTGAGGTTGCATTACGCAGGATATTGGCCACTTCATTCATCTCGACCATGAAGGTTGACTGACCGCTGGCAAGATCATCACTTGCGCCGACTCTTGTGAATATCCTGTCAACAAGACATATATCCGCGCTGTCGGCGGGTACAAAGGAGCCTATCTGAGCCATAAGCACAATAAGTGCCACCTGCCTCATATATGTTGACTTACCTGCCATATTAGGTCCGGTGATTATCGATATTAAATGCTTCTTATTGTCAAGATAGGTATCATTACTGACAAACATGTCATTACTGATTATCTTCTCAATTACAGGATGTCTTCCGTTCTTGATATTGATAACGCCCTTCTCATTGATAACCGGCTTACAGTAGTTATTCTGAGAAGCCACAAGCGAAAGTGACGCATACACATCAAGAGCCGCAACAGCCTTGGCTGTTCTCTGAATCCTCTCCGTCTCATTAAGGACATAATCCCTGATCTCAGTAAAGAGATCATACTCGAGAGTCACAAGCTTATCTTCCGCATTAAGGATCGTATCCTCAAGTTCCTTAAGTCTGGTATTGGTAAAACGCTCACCGTTGGTGGTCGTCTGTTTGCGAACATAATCTTCGGGAGCCATATCCTTATATGAATTGGATATCTCAATATAATAACCGAAGACTTTATTGTATTTCACGTGAAGAGTTTTGATCCCGGTTCTCTCCTGTTCCTCACTTTCGAAGGCTGCAAGATATTTTTTACCGTCAGTACGTATGGATCTTAATTTATCGACATCTTCACTGTATCCGTCCCGGATGATCCCGCCTTCCCTTACTGTAAGCGGAGGTTCATCCGTAATACCCTTATCTATAAGCTGATATATCTCTTCCAATCCGTCGATCTCATCACTTAATCTGCGGATAAGCTCGCTTTTGAATCCTGCAGTCTGCTTCTTGATATCCGGAAGCATTGAAAGTGAACTCTTAAGTGCTATAAGATCTCTTGCATTGGCAGTTCTGAAGCACACCTTACCCATCAGACGCTCAAGATCATAGATAGTATTAAGATACTCTCTGATCTCATCTCTGTCGATAGGATTGAGAGTGAGATCTTCGACTGCATCAAGGCGCTCAGTAATAGCAGTCTTTTCTATCAAAGGCTGACGCAACATACTCATGAGCATTCTTGATCCCATGGCCGTCTTTGTCTTATCAAGCACCCACATAAGAGACCCTCTCTTCTGTTTCTCCCTGAGAGTCTCTGTCAGCTCAAGATTGCGCCTTGTCGCGCTGTCAAGCAACATATATGTACTCGTAAGATATGGGTAAATATGCGTGATATTACCGAGTTCGTTCTTCTGAGTATCGTAGAGATATTTCAACAATGCTCCTGCGGCAACAGTCCCTGCGGGGAAATCAGCTATTCCAAGTCCGTTAATGCCGTTAACCTTGAAGTGTCCGGTGATAACATTCCTGCATGTGTCTTCGTCATAATAATGCGGTTCAAGAGCCGATATAGCGATACCAAGCCTGTCTCTTATTGTCTCGATATCTATACCGCTTATAAGAAAAGCATCATTGCATATGATCTCCGCCGGCATATATTTGTTGATCTCATCCATAACTGTCTTCAGAGAATCAACTTCCGTCAGATAGAAATCTCCTGTCGAAATATCGATGACTGACAGGCCTGTAATATCGGCCTCATACAGAACAGACATAAGATATCTGTTAACCTTCTCTGACAGGTTGCGTTCGCTCAAGTTGGTTCCGGGGGTAACAACCCTGATGACCTCTCTTTTTACAAGACCTTTTGCAAGCTTGGGATCTTCAACCTGTTCGCAGATAGCCACTTTATGGCCGCTTGCCACCAATCTGTCCAGATATGTCTCAAGAGCATGAAAGGGAATACCACACATGGGAGCGCGCTCTGCGAGACCGCATTGCTTGCCGGTAAGTGTCAGCTCCAATTCTCTCGATACCTCTAAGGCATCATCAAAAAACATCTCATAGAAATCACCGAGCCTGTAGAAAAGAATACAGTCGCTGTATTCTTTCTTGGTATCCATATACAGTTTCATCATCGGCGATAAACTATCGTAATCTATGTTATCCATTGAACTAAAGACCGAACAGACTATTCGATCATCTCTCCTATATAATAAAAGCCTTTTGCTTCATTTAGTCGAACCTTAACGAGCTGTCCGATAAGACCTGCATCGCCCTTAAAATGAACAAGGGAAGCATTGGACAGTCTGCCGCTTAACATAGCGGCATCATGTTCATTGATCTCTTCCACGAGCACCTCTTCAATGCATCCGAGAAGCTTACCGTTCCTCTTGTCTGCCTCTTCCTGAACTGCCGTAAGAACCCTGTTGAACTGTTCCTTAACAAAAGCCGGATCAAGCTGCGGCATGGATGCGGCAGGCGTTCCGGTACGCTTGGAATATATAAAAGTGAAGGCATTGTCGAATCCGACTTTTCTAATCACATCGATAGTCTCATTGACATCTTCGACTGTCTCACCCGGATATCCGACGATTATATCCGTCGTAATCGATATATCAGGAATTGCGGTCCTTATCTTATCAACAAGATTGAGATACTGCTCCTTGGTATATCTTCTGTTCATTGACTTAAGCAGTCTGTCGGATCCCGACTGAAGAGGCAGGTGCAGCTGTCTGCATATCTTCTTGGAATCTTTCATTACTTCAATAAGCTCATCCGACAGATCCTTAGGATGACTTGTCATGAACCTGATACGCTTAATGCCTTCAACCTTCTCAACTTCCTTAAGAAGTTCTGCGAATGACATCTCATCAGGCAGACCTTTTCCGTAAGAGTTGACATTCTGACCGAGCAGCATGACTTCCACAACACCGTCACGAGATAACTGCTCTATCTCACGGATTATATCCTTGGGATCTCTGCTCCTCTCGCGCCCTCTTACATAAGGCACGATACAGTAAGAACAGAAATTATTACATCCGAACATTATATTAATGCCCGATTTAAAAGAATACTTACGATCAACAGGAAGGTCTTCCACTATCGAATCGGTATCCTTCCATATATCGATTATCTGTGATGAAGAAGTCAGGCTTCTGTACAGTAATTCGGCGAATTTATAGAGATTATGTGTACCGAATACAAGATTAACAAACTTATACTTCTCTCTGATGATCTCTATGACCGACTCTTCCTGCATCATACAACCGCAGAGTGCGATACACAAATCCGGATTCTTCTTCTTCCTTGCCTTAAGCATTCCAAGGTGTCCGTATACCTTCTGATTGGCATTATCCCTTACAGTACAGGTATTATATATCACAAAATCGGCCGACTCTTCATCGGGAGTCTCTATATAACCTATCTCCTTAAGGATACCGGACAATTTCTCCGAATCTCTTGCGTTCATCTGACAGCCGAAGGTGGTCACATGATAAGTCAGAGGTGCTCCGCCGTTGGCAGTTATCAGTTGCCTGCATTTTTCAATATATTCATGTTGTAACTTGGTTTCATCAATAGCCATTAACTTCTCACCTGTCCGTTACCGGTTACATTGTACTTATATGTGGTCAATTCTCTGAGTCCCATAGGACCGCGGGCATGCAATCTCTGAGTCGAGATACCGATCTCAGCACCGAGACCGAACTCGAATCCGTCAGAGAAACGTGTCGATGCATTAACGTATACGCAGGCAGAATCGATCTCCTTAAGGAACTTCTCGGCATTCGCGGTATCGGCAGTGATGATACACTCCGAATGGTGTGTACTGTACTTGTTAATATGAGCGATGGCCTCATCGATATCATTAACTGTCTTAACCGAGAGAATAAGATCGAGATACTCGGTTCCGTAATCTTCTTCGGTAGCGATCTTAGAGTCTGTAAGAATGGCTCTCGCACTTTCATCGGCTCTGATCTCAACATCTTTTACCGATAATCTCTCCTTCATTACGGGCAAAAATGCCTCGGCTATGTTCTTGTGTACAACGATGGATTCGCAGGCATTGCATACACCGGTTCTCTGAGTCTTGGCATTGAAGATGATATCGGCAGCCATCTGCATATCGGCTGTCTCATCAACGAATACGTGACAGTTACCGGTTCCTGTCTCGATCACGGGTATTGTTGCATTGGCTACTACATTCCGAATAAGACCTGCACCGCCTCTGGGAATAAGAACATCGATATAATCCTTCATCTTCATAAAGGTTGTGGTATCATTTCTGTCGGTCGAATCGATCACCTGTATCACATCAGGCTCGATACCAACCGAAGCAAGTGCCTTTCTGATACTCCCGGCAATAGCAAGATTGGAATTGATGGCATCGCTTCCGCCCTTAAGTACAACGGAATTACCTGCCTTGAAGCACAGAGCAAAGGCATCAGGTGTTACATTTGGACGCGATTCATAGATAATACCGATACAGCCCAAAGGAACAGATACCTTCTTAAGTTCAAGACCGTTGGGAAGGACTCTCTCTTCGAGTACAAGCCCTGTAGGATCATCAAGATCTGCCACCTGTCTTATACCTTCAGCAATAGCATTGACCCTGTCTACAGTCAGCTTAAGTCTGTCCATAAGAGAAGCCTTAACGTTCTTCTCAGCAGCATTCTTCATATCGATATCGTTGGCTGCAAGGATCTCGTCCATATCCGCAACGATAGTCTCGGCTACTTTTAAAAGAGCCTTATTCTTGGTCTGTGTATCAAGACCGTTCATAATGTATTTGGCAGCTTTGCCTCTTTCACATATCTGTTTAATGTCTGACATAAGTATTCCTTTCCGTTATGATAATATCCATTGGTCTGTCATATTCCGATGGGATTATAGAGTCACTCAACTGCATTTCATAGCAAAGGCCGACAGATGTAATATCGAACCTCTGAAAGAAACGATCATAATAACCTTTTCCATATCCCACTCTGTTTCCTTTAGTATCGAAGATCACTCCGGGAGTTATGCATATGCAATCACCTTCACCGGTAAATATCTCTTCTTTATACGGTTCCAATATGCCATAGGCTCCCTCGTGAAGGGATTCGAAACCGTTTATCTTATAAAAATCAAGCCTGCATTCAGGTTCGCACACAGGCATATATACCTTCTTACCCGATCTCAATGCATCTTCGATGATCATATCGGTCTTAACCTCATGATTGTAATCGGCATACAACAGACAGGTATCCGCCTCCCTGTATTCATCAAGCTCAAGAACTTTTTTCTGAATGATGAGGCTTAAGTCTTCATAATCTGCCAGTTCTTTACGCCACTTTATATATATGCTTCTGAGACTTTTAAGATCTGAATGCTCATCGTTTATCTGTAGGTTGGGGCAATCGACATTCTCGAGCCTACTGTATTCCGTTCTTTGCTGCATATTTATCTCCAAGATTGGTTATAGTACCGTCCTTCTCAAGGATATCAATATTATTCATCTGGCTTCTCAGATTAGCTCTGACGCTCATAATATACTCTTTACGAAGCATTGCCTGCTCTTCCTTCTCCTCGGGAGTAAGGCCTACATCAACCGATTTGTGATACAGTTCGTTAATTCGTTTGATCTTGTCTTCTATACTCATTATATTCCTTCAATCCGATCTCAATCTAATTACATTCCTCAATAAACTTAAGGATATCAAAGTTCTCATCCTTATGTGCCTTGAACAGTGTACCTACCTGTCGGCCATCCATTATCCTGTGTATGATCCTGATATCTTCGCTGTTGGCGATTATCATATCTGCTCCGCAGGAAGTAGATATCTTAGCCGCATTCATCTTGGTATTCATGCCACCTGTACCGACATTGCTTCCGGTGCTCTTCTTACCCATATTCATATACTCTTCGGTCAGCTCATCAACCTCGTATATATACTGCGCATCGGGATTCGTACGCGGATCATCTGTATAGAGTCCGTCCACATCCGATAAGAGGATGAGAAGATCAGCTCCCACAAGTGCGGCAACAAGCGCTGAAAGAGTATCATTATCTCCTATGAGCACATCCTTATCATCAACGATGATCTCATAGGTCGAAACGGTATCATTCTCATTGACTATCGGAACAACCCCAAGGTTAAGAAGCTCATTAAATGTATTATAAGCATTCTCACGATTAACCGGATCGGTGATGATATTCTTGGTCATCAGGATCTGAGCCGAAATATTGTTATACTCAGAGAATAATCTGGAATATACACTCATAAGTCTTGCCTGACCGATAGCAGCACAGGCCTGCTTGAATCCCATATTCTTACTCTCTATTCTTGCAGCCACCGAGCCGATAGCCTGTTTGCCGGCAGCGATCGCACCCGAACTGACAAGGATGACATCCATACCTGCATTATGCATATTACATAACTCACGTACAAGAACATCAAGCTTTGTATAATTAAGGTCGCCTGTCTCCGGATGTACAAGAGATGAAGATCCGATCTTAACTACAACTCTCTTTTTCTCCCTCATCGAAGGCCTTGTTATCTCTTCATATTCACAATTCATCATTAAATCCTCTTTGTTATTTTCTATATCTTTCTGCGATCTTTTCGGCTATATACAATCCGTCCATCGCAGCCGAAGTGATCCCGCCGGCATAACCGGCACCCTCACCGCAGGGATATAACCCTTTCAATTCAGACATTCCGTCGGCTTCTCTTAATATCCGTATCGGAGACGATGTTCTCGCTTCCACGCCGGCTAGCAACGAATGCTCATTATCAAAGCCATCAATTACTGCTCCGTACCTGTCAAATGCCTCAACGATATCTTTGTTCAGTTCATCCGGAAGCAATTGCGTTAAGTCCGCATACCTCGTCCTGCCCTTAAGCGTTCCGTAGCTCTCGGGATCTTCCTCATAATCCTTTCTGAACTCAGCATCTGCAAAAGATACCGTCCTTCGGATCGTGCCCTCGTAATCACCTAAGAACTCCACCGGAATATCTCCGTTACCAAGCTTAAAGGCTTTCTCTTCAAGCCTCCTTTGGAACTCCACACCGGCAAGAGGTGAATCATCCGGGTAGTCATCAGGACTTACAGTAACAACGATCGCACTGTTGGCGAATCCCGAATCTCTTGCGTGATCACTCATTCCATTAATGCATAGTCGTCCTTCTTCACTTGATGCATTTACCACATAACCGCCCGGACACATACAGAATGAATATACTCCGCGTCCGTCAGAAGCACTATATGTAAGCTTATATGAGGAAGCAGGCAGGTCCATCTTATCAGAACCGTATTGATTGATATCTATCAAACTCTGCGGATGTATGACCCTAAGTCCTACTGCAAAGGGTTTCTTCTCCATAGGTATATTACTGTTATGGAGCATTGCAAAAGTATCTCTTGCACTATGACCTATTGCCAATACACAATCATTGGTATGTATCACATCATCCTTATCGGTTCTTACTCCGATAAGTCTTCCGGATTCAATGACAAGACCTGTGACCTTCTCATCGAATCGGATCTGAGCCCCCATTTCAATAAGAGCTTTTCTCATACTGACGATGACCTTTTTGAGGACATCTGTTCCTATATGAGGCTTATTGATATAGGTGATCTCCGGATCGGCTCCATATTCGGTGAATATCTCAAGGACTTTTTTATTGCGTCCGTATTTATCCTTAACAAGGGTATTAAGCTTGCCGTCAGAAAATGTTCCGGCACCGCCTTCGCCGAATTGTACGTTTGTCGGTTTAAGTATGCCTGTTTTCCAGAACTCATTGACCGCCTCATCACGTTTTTCTATCGAAGAACCCCTTTCGATAATAATGGGCTTAAGTCCGGCCTTACATAAGGAATATGCGCAAAAAAGTCCGGCAGGTCCCATACCTATGACCACCGGCGCAACTTGCATGCTATTCTCATCAATTTTTGGAAATACATATTCTGAAGGAGAATATCTCTCGATGTTGCGATTCTTATTCTTCTTCAGTATCTTATCTTCATTGACAATCGTCACGGCGATAACATATACATAAAAGATATCACTTTTTCTTGCATCCAGAGATTTCTTAAGGATCTTCATATCATGAATATCTTCAGCCCTGACTCTGAGAAGCTCGGAAGCCTTATTGATCAGGATATCTCTTTCTCTATCAATATATTCAGGTTTGATCTTAATCTGGTTAATCTTAATCATTCTTAATCTATCTTTATGGTTCAGATGCCGCTGCTCTTCCTGCTATATAACCTGTCGTCCAGGCCCACTGCAGATTATAGCCTCCGCATATACCATCAACATCAATGATCTCACCGCAATAATATAAGCCATCATTAATAAGTGACTCACATGAATCATCTATCTCATCAAGACTTACACCACCGCAACAGCACTGCGCATGAGGATAACTCTTTACAGAAGTCGGATGCATGGTAAAGCCTTTGATCAGTGAAGCCAACTCATCCAGTCTCTGAGAAAGCTCGGATTCATGATCAGCCTCCGGGTCGATCTTCATAATATCAAGAAGCACTTCATTGACAGCTTTATTGAACATTCCCATAAGGAAATCCCCGGCTGTCATATATATCCCTGTAATATCGCGAAAATGAAGGAAGTTCTTAAGTTCTTCCTCACTCATATCCGGCATAAGATCAAGAATGAGCAGTTTGTTACGCTCTTTCTCCATGGCAATATACCTGCTTAACTGGAATACCACTATCCCGCTTATGCCATAATCGGTAAACTGAACTTCGCCGTATTCTTCAGCTGCAGGCGCATCATCGAGAGTAAGCGTTACTTTAGCGTTCATCCTGACGCCTTTAAGCTTCTTACAGAAGTCATCAGAACAATTAACAGGTACAAGTGAAGGCCTTACCTTAACGATACTGTGTCCAAGATGATAACTCAATGAATAACCGTCATCATTACTATCTATCCTGTCGTTATCATTGATACCCGCATAACTTCCGCAGGCCATGATCACTCTGTCAAATTCATATCCGGTACCGTTAGCACAAACCGTATAAACAGAATCCTTCAGACTAATATCATTCACCGTATGATCGGTAAGTATCTTCACACCGTTCTCACGGCATCTGTGAAGCAGTATATCTCTCACAACATAAGCCTGATTACACAACGGATATACATATGTATCTTTCTCATACATCATAAGACCGCTTTTACGGAAAAACATGAGCGCGTCTTCCTGATCAAACTGTCCGAAATACCTGTTAAGATCCTTGTCCGAAGAAGAATGATATGCAGACGATCGAAGAAACGTATTGGTCAGATTACACTTTCCGTTACCGGTAGCCTTGATCTTCCTGCCACATTCATTATTATGTTCAAATACAGTAACTTTTGCTCCGGCTTCTGAGGCACTGATCGCCGCCATAAGTCCAGAAGCACCGCCACCTATGATTCCGATTCTCTTCACGCGAACTCCCACCTCTGACAGGGAATTGATCATCATGTCTGTGTTAAGGATTACAGTAACCTATAACCCTGTAAACTTATCAATATACTATCCTGTAACAATCCAATCCCACATCAGAACTTTCGATCCAGCAGATTCTTGAAAAAGAAAGCCGGATAATATGTAACAGTACCTTTAAGAGAATTGATATCTCTTGATTTAATACCATGAAGCAATACAACAATGCTCATATATACACCGGTAATAATGGCAATCGTAATGACAAAATGAATGATATTCATTACGAATATCTTATCGATGATCACAGCAACAATGCTCGCTGCCGCCCCGGCCACAATGCACTTAACTGCTTTGATGAGCAGATCATACATGTTGACCTTAAGACTGCTGTGAACAAAATACGCCATAACCAACATATCAGTAGCGTAATATATAACCATCGCCCATATAACAATCGAAGGTACCGCTGTTTTATGACATGCAATACATGTATAGGCAAGTCCGCTCACTGAAGCTATCACAGATCCCGTAAGAATGATCCTGTTCATATTGAAAGCCTTAAGAATGGTCTTATACGAGATTGACAGACCGCCAATCAGTATGATAACCGCAGCCTTTGATAACAGCTTTATACCAAGACTCATCTTACCGTCAAAGAATATCTTAACGATCGGAGTCCTTAAGAAAAATACGGTAAGCATAACAGGAATAAGTATGAATAATGCGTTCTTAAGCATAAGATTGACTCTTATCCTGAAGTTCTTCTCATCCTGATGTTCATAATCGACTACAAGCTTACGACCTTCGCGGTTCATATATTCGTTGAACAGATACAGCGGAACAAGAATAACAGTTATAACCTTGCTCGCAATAACACCGTTATTAATAAACAGCGTCTTAATACTGTCTGCATGTCTGATTCCAAAATGCATATAGGCTATTATAAAAGCAGCCAATGCGGTCGCCGGAAAAGCTCGCTCAAGTGTCACTGCAAATGATCCTATGATCATCCTTCTCCTGAGATTATCATTATACTCTCCGCCCTTGAATGCGCTCGCCCCACGCTTGTGTCCGTTCACCTGACTGATATATACAGCCACAAGATAAACATCCGCAACAAGCAAAGCAACGCACTGCAGGATCACCGCTCCGAAAGCGGAATAAGCATTCATTATAATGGGTTCATGCAACAGAAGCGCCGCTTTTTCTCCATAGGTGATAAATCGCTTAATGAAGACAGCTACCAATATCACGAACAACAGCCCGTTGATCAGATCGGATATATAGATAATCAACTGATCATTCTCGCCCTGATAATATCCCTTGAAACAACCGTTCACTCCGTACAGCAGCAGCAGAAAGCCGAACGCTGCAAATATCATATCCCCGACGTAAGTCCCAAGGAACAACTCACTGAGCTTACCACCCAATACAAGTGTAACGAGAAGGTACAAGCCCGTAAGTGCAACCGAGACGGCAAGTCCCATCTTCAATATCTTCTCACCGCCCGAACCTGACATCTTCTTCTTCTGAACACGTATCAGCCTTGCGGTCGTCTTCTTAACACCGCCCACAAGCCAGAAGAATATACTCATAGAGATGATCCCTATTGAAAAATATATTCCCATTGAGGTATCACCCGCACGATATCCTATGAGCATGAAAGCGATCAACAATAATATTCTGTTGGCATATCTTATAAGATCGTTTATTTTCATTAATCCGGAATCTCTCTGGTTATATTGATCATGGACAGGGCAAGTTCCTGTCTCTTCTCCATTTCTTTGGCCTCATCTTCAGTCATGTGGTCGTATCCGCACAGATGATACATACTGTGAGCTATAAGAAAAGCATATTCTCTCAGCTTACTGTGGCCGTATTCTACAGCCTGAGATATGACCCTCTCAAGATTGATGATTATATCTCCAAGGATCACAAGATCCGTTTCGGGATCGATAATATCTGCCATCTCTTCTTCTTTTACCTGAAAAAGAGCGGGCTTATCAAAGAACAGATTAGGGAAGGATAATACATCCGTCGGCGAATCAATATCTCTGGCAGACAGATTGATATCATGGATCCCCTTATTATCTGTGAGCAGAATATTGACCTCAGCTTCAAAAGGGCAAGATTCATTGATCAATACCTGACTGACAACCTGTTCTGCAATATCCAAGTAATCTATATTCAATTCAATTGAAGTCTCATTCTCAAGAAAGACCATCATCTTCTTACATATCCTCTTTGGTTACCATGTGATGAATGCTCACCTTTTGTCTGCTCCCTCAGATGCTTATTCTTAGACTCATAATCGTCATAAGCCTTGACGATCTTCTGTACAAGAGGATGTCTGACTACATCTTTGCTGGTAAGCTTAACGAAAGATATACCTTCTATTCCTGACAATACCTTAAGAGCTATATCAAGTCCGGATACTGTTCCGGCAGGAAGATCCTTCTGCGTAGCATCACCTGTAACTATGACCTTGGAACCGAATCCGATTCTGGTGAGGAACATCTTCATCTGAGCAGGAGTTGTATTCTGTGCTTCGTCCAGAATGATATATGCATTATCAAGAGTTCTGCCTCTCATATATGCCAGTGGAGCGACCTCTATGAGGCCTTTTTCCATATTCTTCTGGAAACTCTCTCCTCCCATTATCTGATAAAGTGCATCATATAGAGGTCTGAGATAGGGATCAACCTTACTCTGAAGGTCTCCCGGAAGAAATCCAAGCTTCTCACCGGCCTCAATTGCAGGTCTTGTAAGAATGATACGTTCAACCTCGCCATTCTTAAAAGCTGTGATTGCCAAGGCCATTGCGAGATAAGTCTTACCTGTACCTGCAGGTCCAAGACCGAACACGATCATATTATCCCTTATAGCAGATACATAATTCATCTGCCCGAGAGTCTTGGGCTTAACCGGCTTACCTGAAACGGTATGGCATATCAGTTCCTTATCTATCTCAAGAATCTTCTCTCTTTGTTCGGACATATTCATTGCAAGACAATAATCAACGTTCTGCTCGGTTATGACATTCCCTCTCTTGGATAATTGAACAAGAGTATCTATAACCTTGGTAGCAGCTTCAACTTTCTCAGGTGCTCCGCTAATATTAACACTGTCATCTCTGAATACTATATTAACCGAGAGTGCCCTCTCTATTTTCTTCAAAAATACATCAAGATCACCGAACACATTCTGGGCATGTCCGGCTTCGATCATAATCTTATCTTCCATAATCTCCACATTACCCCAATCTAAATTATTGTACCATTATAGACTGAATCATACAAGATAAAGAAATATAACCGGCTACGCCTATATAAACTGTATATCAAAATATTTTAACACTGATCAACAAAAATCGATAACTAAGACAAACGTAAAGAGCCGCCGCTAAATAGCGACGACCCTTTACTGTTTAAATCCAAGAGTTAATCAGTATTAACCGATTTCGCTCTTTCATTGATCAATAATCATGATCATTATTATTTTGCCCAGAGTAATGTACCCTTTTCAATTGTGAAGGTAAACTTCTTGCTACCGTATACACGTTCATTATAAGCATTCAATACTATAGTAGCTTTTCCTGCATTAACGTTATTACTATACTCAACATAGAAGTCTTCATTTTCAATAAGCTCTATAGGACTCTTCTTAGGTCCGATAGTTACATATAATTCATAATCTTCGTATTCGCCTTCACCTATCCTAATTTCCTTACCGGTGAACTTGAGCTTGGTAACTTTCTTATGAGTAGAATCACCCTTCTTCTGGATAATAACGGTTGCCTTAGACAGATCATTATCCTTATTGGCAGCAGTAATATAATACTGGCATGTTGACGCATAACCCTGATAATTACCTGTATCCTTAGCTTCGATCTCTACGTCAACAAGTATTGATTCGCCTTCAGCTAACTTCTTGTACATCTTATCCTTAGCTGTGACAACATCACCGTTAACGTAATATGTAACAGTATATTCCTTATCGCTTACGGTTACGTTATCCATATCAACTATAGGCTTAGAAAGTACATATTTAAGAGACTTATCAGGTGCAACGATCTTATCTTCTGCAAACGTATTAGCCTCTTCAAGGTCAGCCTTGTCGATATAGAATTTCTTAATCTCCTTATTAAGCTTCTTATAGTTACCAAGGAAGGTGATCGTTGCTGTTGCAAGCTTATTCTTATTAGTTGCTGTTGCCTTCTTATTGTCTTTATATGCTACCTTATAATCCTTACCTGCAGAAAGAACTTCTGTAGAATCGTCAGATCTTGTAACAATGATCTCAACAAGAGGAAGAACTCCGCCCGGCTTATATGTAAATGAATCAACTTCAAAGTCTTCATTGAAGTCATCAGCATCCGGGAACTTTATTGAGATATTTTTGATCTCGGCCACGTCGTTCTTGGCAGGATCTATCTTATATGACTTACTTACTGTTCCGGTATAGTCTCCGATACCAACGATCGTTATCTTAACATTACCCGCACTTGTTATGTCATCGGGATATGCTATATAGTAATCCTCACCTTCTATAAGTGCAGTTGCAGGCTTAGACTTATCATTAGCACTTACAACTATAAGTTCTTCAGCGGTAAGCTTCTGAGGCTGTCCGTTGAATGTACGATCTGCAGGTTTAAATGATGCAACCTTGATCTTAGGTACGCTCTTAGGATCTGTGACATTGATCCAAATCTCACGCTGACCTGTGAAGTTACCCTTACCTGTTACAGTTATTACTCGACTGCTTGTGAACTTATCCTTCTCATAAGGATTAGAGAAGTCCTTTGCTCCAAGCTTACTTCCACCGAAGTATAATACAGGCTTAGCTGTCTTTCCGGAAGCTATTGTAACATCAGGTGCAGCAATTGCTTCCTCATCACTGATATCCTTAGGAAGGATTCTGAAGTAAGCTTCAGCTGTAGCAGATACAGTCTTACCTGTTACTGTTACCTTAGGTGCCTTCTTAGGATCACTTCCATCGTTGGCAGCCTTATTATTAGCGTATTTAACTGTATAGTCGGTATCCTGCATAAGCATACGACCGCGGTTATATACGTTAACCTTAGGTGTAATATTGAATCCTGTATAAATGAATTCTGATCCTTCAGCAAATTCTACATAAAGTGTATCACTGTCTTCGAATACTGTAAGTGTAACAGATGCTGACTTAGTCTTATCATCTAAAGCCTTGGCTGTTATATCAACTGTACCCTGTGAGATACCTGTTACATAGCCGTCTTCATCAACTGTTGCTATAGAAGGATTGCTGGTGTACCATGTGATATCCTTTACTGAAGCATCCGCAGGAGCAATATCAGCTGTTAACTGGGTTCTCTTACCTATCGCAAGATAATTGTCTCCACCTGTCTTAGCAAGTGTAACATTAGTTACATTGATCTTATCGATCTTAAGTGCATATTCAGCCTTAGTACCATTTGTAGCTGTCGCTGTGATCTTTGACTCACCGTAACCCTTAACTGTTACGAGACCTGTCTGATCAACAGTAGCAACCTCTGCATTCGCACTTGTCCATGTGATAGCCTTGTCTGTTGCATTTGAAGGTTCTATAACTGCGGCAAGTCTGAATGTATCATTTATCTTAAGACCTGCTCTGTAATTCTTAGCATCAATTGCTACTGAAGTAACAGGATGCTCTTCTTTCTTAACCGTAAGAGCAACTGTAGCCTTCACACCATTAGCTGCTGTAGCAGTAACCGTGAACTCTATGGCATCTGTATCGCCCCACTGAATAGCATCCTCAGCCTTTGTTGTAACAACGCCGTCTGTAACACTTGCAACACTCTCATCACTTACTGTCCATGTAAGTGTCTTATTGGCTGCATTTGCGGGCAGTACGGTCACATCGAGCTGCTGAGAAGTTGCGGGAACCATTATATCACCGTTAACTGCTCTGAGTCTGATCGATGATACTTCAACCTCTGCTACAGTAACCTTAACTGAACCAACAACTCCTGAACCGTCATTAGCCGTCGCATTAATAGTAGCCTCACCGTTAGCAACTGCTGTAATAAGACCTGCTTCATCAACAGTTACAACTTCTGCATTTGTCGTAGACCATGTAACCGACATATCTGTAGCATTAGCAGGATTAACAACTGCAGCAAGCTTCAGAGTAGTACCGGGCTGCATTGATACAGGTGCAACTGTATAACCTGTTATCTGGATATTAGTTACAGGTATATTAACAACAGTAATCGTTATTGTCTTTTCAAGTTTTCCGGCCTTAGCCTTAATAACAGCTTCGCCCTTTGCTACTGCAGTTACAAGACCGGCAGAATCAACTGTTGCGACGCTTGTATTGGATGATGTCCATGTAACACTTGTGTCAGCGCCTTCTTCAGCCTGAACATTAGCCTGTAACTGAAGTGTGCTGCCGATCTTAAGGTTAGTACTTCCTTCATATTCAACAGTAAGTCTTGTAACCTGAGGTTCATGAGACTCTACTACTATACTAACAGTATCGCTGATCGAACTGTTTGCAACTGATGTAGCAGTAACCTTAACAGTTCCTGCCTTAAGTGCTGTAACACGACCTGAACTTGATACAGTAGCAACTGAAGAGTCATCAACAGACCAGCTTATTGCAGGATTAGTCGCATTGGAAGGTGTAACAGTTGCGCCCAGATCCAATGTCTCACCAACATTCATTGCATCCTTTGCACCTGTTATCTTAACACTCTTAACAGCAACATCAGCAGATGCACTACCGCTTACTGTAATAGTTATCTCGTTAGATCTAACACCATATACATAAGCATATACGATAGCCTTTCCTGGATTAAGACCTGTTACCGTTCCGTTAGAACTGATAGATGCAACAGCATCACTGCTGCTTGAACTACTTTCGCTACTACTTCCACTGCTGCTTGAGCTGCTATCACTTATAGTCTCAATATACCATTCTACAGGTCCCTTGCAAGTTGAAGGATTAACACTGGCATTGACCTTAACCGTCTTTCCTTTAGCAACTGATGTTGCTGAGGCGCTTAATGTAACCTTCTGAACGGGTTCATAATCAACCCAACCTGCATAGATTCTTGTCTCTTGCGCTGTAGGCTTAAATACAGCTGATGAATAATTATAGGTATATACAAGAGGTGTCTTACAATCGGCATCTGTATACCATCCGCCAAAGAGCTTATTACCATCTCTTCTTATACATGAAGCATATTCACTAAGATAGATAGATTCAAACTTACCAAGCTTATGGAATGAAACCGTATCTTCTCTCTGGTAGGCATAAGGAATATCTTCATATTCATACGTATTACCAAAGAATCCACCATTAGCATAGATCCACACCTTATATGCAGGTCCATACTTAGCATATAGATCAGTTATACCATAATCGGCTTCGGTAAGTTTTATTAAAACATGACCGTTACCTTCAACACGTATTCTGTCTTCAGGAACAGGTTTAGTGAGTGCCGCATCGTAATACCATCCGTAGAATGCGAGATCATCGTCATCAATATTGACAACGGGACCGTAATTCCACATATAAGGATTCTTCTCAAGATCAACAGTTTCTTCCTTACGTGTAGAATCAAAGTATAAGTAACCATCTCCTGCATGGAAAGTTACTTTTATATAGTTATCAGGATCATAAGAGTTCTCATATGTAGTCCACTTACAATATACCTTAAGATCATTATTTACGACCGTATCATAAGGAACCGGCTGTTTACAAGCAGCATCATAATAACCCCAAAAGAAACTATCATAACCGTCCTTATAGTTTGAAATATTATAAGGTGCAGCTGCGTCACCGAATCTAACTCCCTTAGGTACTAAAACATTACATTCAGTATTATCAGCATTGAATTCAAAATCTACACCGCCATCATAATCCGGATTATATTTTCCGCCATTAGCATTATATGTAATGGTTACAAAGTCTGAAGTCCACTTTGCATACAGATCCATGTCCGAAACCGGTACAAAACCATTTCGTCCAAGAGACATACTGCTACCATCAGCTTTCACCAGATAGCATTCATAATCAAATATATAATAATTGCCGGTACAGGCTGCATTGGTATACCATCCCATGCATAACTTTTTGCCTGTGGGGGTTTCCTTAAAAGAAGGTACCGAAGTAGGAGTTGAATAACCCCATTCACCATATCTGTAAATCTGTCCCTTTACAACCTTTACCTTAACAGTATCTGTATTATTATTGAACTTTGCATTTGTATCATTAGCATGGAAAGTAATAACAAAACAGTCATCCCAACCTGCATACAGGGTGAGATTACTATTTACAGGATAGTTGTAAAGGTTAGCAACTTCTGATGTACAGTCAGCATCTGTGAACCATCCTTTGAAAACCTTGTTCTCTGCACTATTGGCAACATAAGGCAAATAAGCTCCTACACTATTACCTTCTGCCACACTTACCGTCTGATTATCGCTTGTGCTTTCGCCTTCAGCATTAATAAATGTACCGCCATTAGCGACAAATGTTACGGAATAAGCTGTTGCGAAACCGGCATAATAAGTTACATCAGATGTAAAACGTGTATTCTCTATATCAGCAGTTGATATAGGATTCTTACAAGCAGCGTCTGTGAACCATCCCTTGAATACTTTATTTTCATCAGGGGATTCTACTTCTCTCGGAACAGGATAATTAAGAGCATCCCCCTGCGTTACTTCATAAGAGACGCTTTCACTGCCGTTAATAACACCGCCATTACCATCAAATTTAACTGTCCAAATCTTATTATACTTGGCATAGAACTCAACGCTCTCATCAAATGTATCAAAATATGTGTTAAGTTGATGCTCTGTTCCATCTTTTACGTAATACCAACCGGCAAATCTATAACCGCCGTCTTTATAAGGATCAGAAGGGAAGTTAGAGTTCTCTCCAACGCAATCACCTTTTCGGAAATTCAAAGCTTCAACTGTAGACTCTCCTCCTATAGTACCGCCTCTAAGATCAAAGGTTGCTGTAAGAGGTGCTGCGTATCTGGCATAATATGTAATATTGCCTTTTACAACTGTCTCTTCAATCGCTTTCTTACTTATAGGATTCTTAAGTTCAGGGTCAGTACACCATGTATCAAAGAACAAAGTCTCATGCTCAGGTTCTCTAACCCAACCGAAATCACCAAATACATTACCATCTGTAACAGTAATATCTTCAGTTACAATTTTTATCTCAGGATAAGTATCATAACCATATTCATCAGGTATCGGTTCTGCCTGATAATCGTAGTCTGTATATAACCAACCGTCACCGGCATCGAATGTTACCGTATACTGAGGAGCATATCTTGCCCAAACTTCAGCATCACTTGTAACTTCAGTATTATATCTATCAACTTTCTGGGTGTATTCAGCATCATAATACCAACCGTCAAAAACAAGACCTTCGGTATCTATTGTGATACCCTTACCTTCATCTAAGGCATAATAATTACTACCTTCGGGAATCTTAACGATCCGATCACCGGTAATCTTCTCACCATAACTGTTTATATAATAACCGTCACCATAATGAGCAGTTATAGTGTAATTATTCTTATAAAATGCCGTAAGTGTTGTATCTTCATACATAGTATAGTAATAAG
This sequence comes from Lachnospiraceae bacterium, assembly GCA_024684085.1. Classification (GTDB taxonomy): domain Bacteria; phylum Bacillota; class Clostridia; order Lachnospirales; family Lachnospiraceae; genus Colinaster. The sequence continues at coordinate 57,226 of JAIKXM010000039.1, forward strand.
CAGAATAAACCTCTTCTTCACCATGCATCCACTTATCAAACACCTTGGAATCGTTAGCATATTCAATGTCATAAGGAGTAGAGTCGGGATAATTACGACTATTTATTCTAAAGGAAGCAGTTCTTTCTGTCTTTTGACCTCCATAAATAGGATCCCAATAGCTAAGTGAATTAGGATTACCTTCTTCATCAAAGCCGGCATCAAATGTTACAACATTATACTTACGCTCATAATGAGCATAGTAAGTCAGACTATTACCGCCGGTAAAAGAGTCTGAACTTATGTTAAAACTGGTAACAGATTGATCATAAACCTTTTCCCCACCTGTACGTGAAGTATACCAACCTGTAAATTCATAATGAAGATCTGACATAACAGGAGCATATGGATAATCAATTTCAACATATACATAATCTTCGCCTGAATCATTCTTGAATGTCTTGGTAGTTCCGTCTTTAACAAGTACATTATAGTCTGAAGCTTCAGCCTGCTTTAAGAAAAAGCCTCCGTTAGCGTCAAAAGTAACTGAATAAGTGCCTTCACCTGATGGATCATACGCTCCCTGTCCATCAGCCATGATATCCGTCTTGATTCCGCCATCAACAGTAACAACCTCTGTAACCGGGTCTGTCACATCACCTTCGGAATCAACCTCACTCGAAACATCTGTTTCGGCAACATTAATAGAATCCGGGAGTTCTTCACTCACGGCTTCGTTTTCATCCGGCAATCCACTTGCCATTGCGTTCAGTGAGTCTAAAGACACTGAACTCATTGCAAGTACGATTGCGAGGATCATGGATAGAATCCTTCTAAACTTCATACACAATACCTCCTCTGTAATACTCCCCATTAAGGGGGTAGGATATAAACATTATAATACTATACTCCGTAAAACGTGTAAATATCGTGTCTGATAAATAATAATTTTTGTGATATTGTGCTATATTTTATTTTCATTTTACCACACTTTTATACTTGACAAAGATGAAGAATGATCATATTTGCATCCTTAGCGGAGCTTTTTTATGTAATAGGAATTACTTTCCTATTACATAAAAAAGCCTATCATCATCTGACAGGCTTTCAATAATCCATATTTACATATCATCCCGCATAAGCGTTCTTATCAATAAATGCAATGAATTCTGCACCGGGAACCGGTTTAGAGAAGAGATACCCCTGGAAATACTTACATCCGAGTTCCAATAGCATATCATAGCTTTCTTTATTCTCAACTCCCTCGGCCACACTCTCATATCCAAGACCGTTTATAAGCGATACGATCGACTTAAGTATGATCTTACCGTCTTCGGATTCAAGCGCAGACCTCACAAGACTTATATCAAGCTTAACAAATCTCATGGGCAGCTTGATCATGTTGATAACATTGGCATATCCTATGCCAAAATCATCCATCGCAAAGTTGAAACCACCTTTATTCATCTTAGTGATATTATTCTTCATGATCTTATGATCATTGATGCAGGCAGTCTCATTAAGCTCGAGATTGATATAATTATGATCAATATTATATTTCTTCAGAATAGCATTGAACTTGTCATACAGATCACTCTGCATGCACTGCAGTGAAGAAAGGTTCACATCTATGAAGTCGACGCCTCTCTCCTTAAGATTATTCTCTGATGCGAATCTGCATACTTTCTCAAGGACCTTCTCTCCGATGGATATGATCAGTCCGTGCTTCTCCGCAAGCGGAATAAAGCTTGCCGGCGAGATAACCTGACCGTCTTCCGTGATCATTCTGACCAAAGCTTCTGCACCGACATGTCTGTTACCTTCGTTCGAATATATAGTCTGATAATATACATCCAGACGATCATGTTCAAGAGCATCAAGAATAGCATGAACCGTATCCTCTTCCATCTTAACCAGACTCAACTGCTCTGCCGTTATAGGTGATATCTTATTATCGATCAGATCAACCGCACTCTTATTCTCAAAGATATCTATAGCTTTCCTTATCCATTCCGTCTTCTTATATCTTTCACAAGGAAGGAAACACGCATAAGAGAATAAGAATATCTTGGAGTTCTCCAGCTGAATACCTTCATCGATCTTCTTAAGAACAGACTCTGCACTTTCATAAGGCGTGTCATGTGCAACACTCGCAAATGAACCGTTTCCAAGATAAAATACGTTATTCTTACCCATTACGCTCTTTATTCGCTGTCCAAGTTCCTTATTCACCTCGAACAACAAAGTTCTTGAGAGCATGGTATTAAGATGATCTCTTTCGGCAACACCGAATAACAGAATTACACTATTGGAATGGATATTGTCCATATTGTCGAGTTTAGACAAAAATCCTTTATAGTTATAACATTCTACTTCTTCATTAATGAATTTATCAGGATTCTCCAGAGACGTATACAGTATCATCAGCATAAGTCCGTTACCGAACGATATGATAAGTATATTCGGAAGTAAGAGCTGACCCACAATGAATACAAAGTCAATGATCAAACTGCAGTTAACGGCAAAGTAATCATTCTTACTGAACAAATTCTTATACTTCAGAAGAATGTAGATATTCAGAATAATATTGTAGAATCCAAAACAGTATAACAGATAATAACACGGTCCTGTGGAATATACACCGTTGCGATCAACAGAAAACACCAGATGAGTAAGAGGTGAACTGACGATCAGTCCCGCAAGTACCACAAAGAATACTCTAAGCAACAGTATCAGCTTCCTACCGGTATTCTCATTAGCCGTCAAGAGCTTGATATATTCGGTATAACACAGATTAAGAAGTGGATATATCAACAGACTTATCATTCTGACTGCATACAGACTATAATTGGGAAATTCTCCCTTTGAAAGAAACAGATGCGAATTAATGTCGCCCGAGATCTGTAACAATACGAAGATGATCAACGCAAAGTAAAGCTTACCGGTTTTGAGAATGGAGCTCTTCCTTACCCGATACATGATTCCGAGTATTATCAATAATACCGCTCCTGCGTAATCGATATACAATTCGGTCGACTGCATAAAACTCAGTTCCATATAATAACTCCTCATCAAATAATCTCATTATATTATACCAAACACGAAATTGATATACAAGACAACAATTTATATATGAATTATATGACAATTTGTTACTGTTCACACCCGTGTTTTTGTAAATAGCTACAGGAAATATATTCACAAGAAACGCCTATGTGAGCGTCGGTACTTAGCTAGGCGAAGCCGAGCTTAGTATCCGCTACGCTTACCTCGGAGCGAGAGCGCCGTTTCGGTGAATATATTTCCTGTAGCGAACAGACACCTGTGAACAGTAACGACAATTTCCTCTACTTATGATATGGTTCGTTATTAATTATACGAAAAGATCTGTATATCTGCTCTGTAAGGATCACCCTCATCAACTGATGGGGAAAAGTCATATCCGAGAAACTGAGCATCATATCACTCTTTGACTTGATCTCCTTACACAGCCCCAATGATCCGCCTATGATGAAGCTTATATTCCCCTGTCCCGAAGTCATAAGTCCGGATATTTTTCCGGCAAAATCAACCGAATCAAGCTTCTTACCCTCTATAGCAAGTGAGCATATGTATGAACCCTCCGGGATCTTATCGAGTATCCGCTTCCCTTCCTTCTCCATAATGAGATCAGCCTGATGATCCGAGATATTCTCAGGTGTCTTCTCATCCGCCACCTCGATTATCTTAAGGTCACAATATTTAGAGAGGCGCTTGGCATATTCAGCCAGCGCCTCCTTATAGAAATTCTCTTTGATCTTACCAACACATATGATGTTAATCTTCATTATCAAAAACCTTTGAATATACATCTTCAAGGATATACTCCTCGAAGTCTTTATCAAGATCGGTGAATGCTTCTTCAAGCTTCTTGCGTAAGAGATCCATCCTCGCAAAATAGACCGCCCCATCATCATCGTCAGCCTTATCAGCCGTGACAACATCAGACGGATCAATAGCAAGTGCTTCCGCCCACTCCATTATCCTGTCACGAACCTCATCATCACTCTTCTGCTTAACTTTAAGCCTGGCAGCTGTTCTGTATGATGAGATACCGCTGTAGATAAATACAAGGAATAAGAATCCCATGACGATATTGAGCAGTATCTTCGATGAACCGATGGATAAGAACGGCAGCTTACCGAGATTCATAAGTACTAACAGAACGATACCTGCAACGCCCACAAGGATAAGTGACCATGCGCCGGACTTATATTCCGTAGCAAGACTTTCCGGAGTCTCGTAAGGCTTAGCGATACTGATCTGTTCTTCCGCTTCATCTTCCGCGAGCTCATCGCCGTCTTCGGTATTGAGAAACTCTCTGATATAGACATTGATCCTTGTTATGATATCTTTTCGAATCCTCTCCGGAGCATATAATTCCCACTGCTCACTACCATCGTCATATCTTATCTCAAAGTCATTGATATCATTCGATCTAAGAAATTCTTCGATGCCATGCATTGTGGCTTCATCAGAGAAATACACAGGCTCCATTACATCTTCAAGATTCTCAACAAGAGTACATCCGCAATCACTGCAGACTTCATAGCCTTCTTTATATTCATTCTTACATATAGGGCACCAGGGCATATCTTAACCTCTCTTTGCGCTTAAGTATTCGTCTATGCCCTTTGCTCCGGCCTTACCGGCACCCATGGCAAGAATAACCGTTGCAGCACCTGTAACAGCATCTCCACCTGCAAAAACGCCTGTTTTTGATGTCTGGCCGTTCTCTTCGTCAGCGATGATACACTTATGCTTATTTATCTCAAGTCCTTCTGTTGTAGAAGATATAAGAGGATTGGGGCTTGTACCCAAAGACATTATAACCGTATCTACATCAATAATGAACTCTGAACCGGGAATCTCAACCGGACGTCTTCTTCCGGAAGCATCAGGCTCGCCGAGTTCCATTCTGATACACTTGATTCCGTTAACCCAACCGTTGTCATCTGAGAGGATCTCAACAGGGTTGGTAAGGAGATCAAATATAATTCCTTCTTCTTTTGCATGATGTACTTCTTCTACTCTGGCAGGTAACTCTTCTTCGCTACGTCTGTAGATGATATGTACTTCACTGCCAAGTCTGAGAGCAGTTCTTGCAGCATCCATTGCTACGTTACCACCACCAACTACGGCTACCTTCTTGCCGATCTTAACAGGAGTAGCACTCTCCGGATCAAAAGCCTTCATAAGATTGCTTCTTGTAAGGTACTCATTGGCTGAGAATACACCGTTGGCAGTCTCACCGGGAATACCCATGAACTTGGGAAGACCTGCACCCGAACCGATGAAGATTGCCTCGAATCCTTCTTCAGCAAGCTCATCTATAGTAACCGATTTACCTATGATAACATTAGTCTCGATCTTAACACCGAGAGACTTAACGTTCTCGATCTCTTTCTTAACGACCTTCTCCTTGGGAAGACGAAACTCCGGAATACCGTATACAAGAACACCGCCTGCCTCATGAAGTGCCTCAAAGATGGTAACATCATATCCCATCTTGGCAAGATCGCCGGCACATGTAAGACCTGCAGGACCTGAACCGATAACCGCAACCTTCTGACCCTTCTTCTCAGCAGAAGAAACAGGCTTGATATTATTCTCTGAAGCCCAGTCAGCTACGAATCTCTCAAGCTTACCTATACTTACAGGCTCACCCTTGATACCTCTGATACACTTACCCTCACACTGGCTCTCCTGAGGACACACACGACCACAGACAGCAGGTAAAGCACTTGATTCAGAAATGATCTCATATGCTTTTTCAAAATCACCGTTCTTAACCTGCTCTACGAAGCCGGGAATATTGATCGATACGGGACATCCCTGTACACACTGGGGCTTATTCTTACAATTGATACATCTTGAAGCCTCTTCCATAGCTTCTTCTTTGTTATATCCAAGGCACACCTCTTCAAAATTGGTGGCTCTAACGCTTGCATCCTGTTCACGTACAGGAACCTTCTTAAGTACGTCCATAAATCTATATTAACTCCTTTCGCGATCCTCTTATCATTGACAATTGCCGCATCCGCCGTGATGAGTATCACCCTCGGTTGCCTTGAGCATAAGTCTGCCCTCTTCTGTCTTATATAACTGCTGTCTCTTCATTGCTCCGTCCCAGTCAACGAGATGACCGTCAAATTCGGGACCGTCAACGCATGCGAACTTAACTTCATCACCGACAACCACACGACATGCGCCACACATACCTGTACCGTCAACCATAATGGGATTCATGCTGACTACTGTCGGAATCTCAAGAGTCTTGGTAAGCTTGGCTACGAACTTCATCATGATCATGGGTCCGATCGCTATACATACATCATACTTATTGCCTTCAGCAACAAGATCTTCTATAACCTTGGTAACCATACCGCTTCTGCCGTATGAACCGTCATCAGTTGTGATATACAGATTACCGGCCACCTTCTCCATCTCTTCGGTAAGGATGAGCAGATCCTTGGTCTTGGAACCAATAATAACATCAGCATCAACGCCCTGTTCCTTAAGCCACTTAACCTGAGGATAAACGGGAGCAGTACCGACACCACCTGCAACGAAGAGGATCTTCTTATTCTTCAGAGACTCTACAGACTCATCGCATAACTCAGATGCACGTCCCAAAGGTCCTACAACATCATTGAAGGAATCTCCGGTCTTAAGTCCGGCCATAAGCTTGGTGCTTCCGCCCACTATCTGAAACACTATCGTTACCGTCTCGGCCTCTCTGTCATAATCGCAGATCGTAAGAGGGATCCTCTCACTGTCGGCATCTGTTCTTACTATAAGGAATTGGCCCGGCATACATTTCTTGGCTACTCTTGGAGCATGAACAACCATCTTGTAGATATTGGTCGTAAGCTCGGTTGCTTCAATAATCTTATACATACTAACTCTCCTTCAAAAATGCATTTCTCTAAATTTTAATATAATCTATTATATTTATCAAGAATTTTATAGAACGAAAAAGCCTTATTCTATAATAAACATACTGTTTGTACGCATTAACTCGCACCTGCATAATATCAATACTCTGTGAAATGTAAGTATCAGATTGCAGGTCTCTTACATTAATGTCAGCGTATAACTGCCATCAGCGGCCTTCACGATCTTATATACATCACCGTTCCGATAATCCACACCGAAGATATTACCCGTCATATCCTTGGAGATCGAAGTGGTCTGGTAATACTCGTTATAGCAATACAGCGGTATGCCGTTGATACCTCTCACATCCATATACAGGTAGATATATTTGCCCGGATAATTCTTAAGCGTTCCGGTCTCATCGAGGATATATTCGATACTGATAAGCTTATTGATCAGTATATTACAGCCATCTTCTGTAGATATTGCAACATTAAGTCTGATGTCGTAAGTCCGATCTATGATCTCACTGCTATTGCCATTCTCATCGATCGCAACGAACCTGTAATCAGATCGCCCCTCCTGAATATCAATGGGCTCACCGTATATATTGGATCTCTCATCAGGTTCACTTCCGTCAACAGTATAATATACTGTACACTCATTAGGTATGATCACTCTTAACTGCTGAGGCTCATAATAAGAACCCGACTCAAGCGAGATCATCGGTGCCTCCGGAGAATCATCTTCGATCGTAAGCTTAACATTCACATCCTCGGAAAACACCCCGAACTCATTGACGAATACAGCCCTTACCTCGTACTCACCCTTCTTAAGGACTATCGGGGACTTATATTCCTCCGATGACTCGACAGGTAATGTTCCATCAAGTGTGTAATATATCTTACCAACTCCGGTATCCTTGATCTCAAGTTCTACCATCTTATCATACTTACCCGAATCATAATTAAAAGTGGGTGGTAATGAAAGATATTCGTTATATTCATTACGTACAACATCATCAGCGTATTCAAGAAGCAATTCATTAACTGCCTGATATTGTGACTCATTCACCAGGAGATCAACCGCATGAGCGAATATCTCTTCATTCTCGTTATCAAGAATAAGGTAACGCTTATAAGTAGTGACCGCCATCGATGTATCGCCCAAGGCTGTATAGGCATTGGCAAGACCGATATAAGGCTGAACTTCGTCATTTTTTAAGAAAATTGACTTCTCATAACAGACGGCAGCCTCTCTGTAGTCACCGGCATCAAAGAGTCTGTCGGCCTTGGACAACTGATGCGTCCACGAATTACTGATAGCCAGCAGGTATACGATTATTATCAAAGCCAGAAGACTTAAGACTGCACCCACGCGGATTGCAAGATGAACCCATTTCTTATGAACCGAACCGGGCTCTGTACTATCGATACCCTCAGGAAGGTTGCCACTGTCTTTGGTAAGAAGATCTTTAGTTAAGATCTTCTTGGCTCCTGCCTTAACTTCGCCGATCTCATCCGACATATCCTTAGTCTCCCCGAAGGATATACCGGCCAGATGTTTCTCAATATCCGTCTCGATCTCCGCTTCAAAAACAGGTACGATCTGTATCTCTTCGCCGCATTTATCGCAATAGAGAAGCCCTTCCGGAATCTCATTATTACATTTTGGACAAATCATATCATTCCCCGAATCAGAAAAGACCCGTTATCTTTCCGTTACTGTCAACATCGATACTAAGCGCTGCAGGCTTCTTGGGTAATCCGGGCATGGTCATTATATCTCCCGTTATGGCTACCACGAAACCGGCGCCTGCCGATACATATATCTCTCTGATAGAGATCTTGAAATTCTTCGGACGACCAAGCTTCGCAGCATCATCCGAAAGCGAATACTGAGTCTTGGCCATACATATGGGAAGATTGTCAAAACCAAGATCACTGATCTTCTGAAGCTGTTTCTTAGCTGTTGAAGAATACTCAACACCGTCTGCTCCATAGATAGAAGTTGCGATCTTCTCTATCTTCTCACTTATCTTAAGATCATCTTCATAGAGGAATCTGAAGTCTGATGTATTATTATCAATGGCTTCGATCACCTTATTGGCAAGTTCGATACCGCCTTCGCCGCCTTCGCCCCAGACATTGGCAAGTGCGAATCCCGTACCCTTCTCTTCGCAGAAAGATCTGATGAAACCGATCTCTTCTTCCGTATCGGTTACAAACTGATTAAGGGCAACAACAACAGGTAAGCCGTATCCCAGAAGATTCTCAACATGCTTCTCCAGATTACAGATTCCCTTCTTAAGCGCCTCAAGATCCGGGTTGGATAATTCAGCCTTTGGAACACCGCCGTTATACTTCAATGCTCTGACGGTTGCAACTATAACAACCGCATCGGGCTTCAATCCGCTAAGACGACACTTAATATCAAGGAACTTCTCAGCTCCGAGATCTGCACCGAAGCCTGCTTCGGTAATACAATAATCAGCCATCTTAAGAGCCGCTTTTGTTGCTCTTACCGAATTGCATCCATGAGCGATATTGGCAAAAGGTCCACCGTGAACGATAGCCGGAGTATGCTCGAGAGTCTGGATCATATTAGGCTTAATGGCGTCCTTCAGAAGAGCTGCCATAGCGCCGACTGCTCCTATCTGACCTGCTGTAACAGGATTGCCGTCAAGATCATAAGCAACTATGATACGTGACAGGCGAGCCTTAAGATCTTTCATATTCTCAGCAAGACAGAAAATAGCCATTATCTCAGAAGCAACAGAGATAACAAAATGATCTTCTCTTACGAATCCATCAGTCTTATTGCCAAGTCCTACAACAACATTACGAAGAACTCTGTCATTCATATCAAGACATCTCTTCCATGTGATCTGTCTTGAATCTATTCTAAGCTCATTGCCCTGCTGGATATGATTATCGATCATTGCAGCGAGCAGATTATTGGCAGAAGTTATTGCATGAAAATCGCCTGTAAAATGGAGGTTCAGATCTTCCATGGGAACGACCTGGCTCATACCACCGCCTGCGGCTCCGCCTTTAACACCAAAGCACGGTCCGAGGGAGGGCTCTCTTAAAGCGATCACAGCTTTTTTACCTATGCGGTTAAATGCCTGTCCCAATCCGACAGTAACTGTTGTCTTTCCTTCACCGGCAGGTGTGGGATTGATGGCTGTTACAAGTACAAGCTTACCGTTCGGATTGCTCTTGATACGATCAAGATATTCATCCGATAACTTAGCTTTGTATTTGCCGTATAATTCAAGATCGTCTCTGTCTGCGCCTACAAGTGCGGCAATATCTTCGATCGGGTATAACTTCGCTTCCTGTGCTATCTCAATATCACTTTTCATGTAAGTAATCTCCTTCCCTTTAATCGGTTCATATAGCAAGTTCGTCAAATTCATCCATGGACATCTGAATGAGTCTCGGCTTTGTTCCCTGCTCCTCGCTTACCACTCCAAGTTCACAGAGCTGATCCATTATACGTGCCGCTCTGTTAAATCCAATCTTGAACTTCCTCTGAAGAGCACCGATCGAAGCCTTCTCACTCTCAATAATGAATCTTCCGGCAAGTCTGATAAGATCATCATACTCACTGTCACCTGATGAGCTTCCACCGGTACTGCTTCCGCTTCCTGCGGAATTAATGGCATTGAGTGCCTTTTCGATCTCTTCACTGCCTAAGTCTCCAAGATCCTGACTCTTAAGGAAGTCTACGACATTGGATACTTCCGCATCGGATATGAAAGCACCCTGTATTCTTGCAGGCTTTGAATATCCCTGAGGATAGAATAACATATCACCGCGTCCCAAGAGCTTCTCGGCACCTCCGGTATCAAGAATGGTCCTCGAATCTATCGCACTTGATACTGCAAAAGCAACCCTGCTTGGCATATTGGCCTTGATAAGACCTGTGATAACATCCACCGAAGGTCTCTGAGTCGCGATAACAAGATGGATACCGCAGGCTCTCGCAAGCTGTGCGATCCTGCATATAGACTCTTCTACTTCTTTCGCTGCTACCATCATAAGATCCGCAAGCTCATCTACGATGATCACTATCTGAGGAAGCTTCTCAACTGCGATCTTATTATATCCTTTAAGGTCTCTTACCTTGGCAGTTTCGAACTTCTTATATCTGTCCATCATCTCGGCGACGCCCCAGTTAAGAGCCGCAGCAGCCTTCTTTGGTTCCGTGACTACCGGAACCATAAGATGAGGGATGCCGTTATATACACTAAGCTCAACGACCTTGGGATCGATCATTATGAGCTTAACTTCATCGGGCGAAGCCTTATACAGGATACTCATTATGATCGTATTGATACATACGGACTTACCCGAACCTGTCGCACCTGCGATTAGCATATGAGGCATTTTGGCAATATCCGCTACAACAACATTACCGCTTATATCCTTACCGACCCCGAAGCAAAGCTTACTCTCGAAGTTAATAAATTCCTTGCTCTCAACAAGTTCTCTGAATCCTACAGCCGAACTCTCTTTATTTGGAACCTCGATTCCCACAGCCGACTTACCGGGAATAGGAGCTTCGATCCTGACATCCGTTGCGGCAAGCGCAAGCTTGATATCATCAGATAACTGGGTTATCTTATTGACTCTGACACCGAGTTCCGGCTGAAGTTCGAAGCGCGTGACGCTGGGTCCCATGCTGATATCGGTCACTTTTGCCTTAACTCCAAAAGTCTCAAGCGTATTCTGAAGTACATTGGCAGTCTCGACCAGTTCTCCCTTAGATACCGAGTTGTTATTGGTCTTGGTCTTATTGAGAAGCTTAACATCGGGAGCGATATACTTGTGAACTTTTTTCACAGGCTTCACTGAACGGGCTTCCTTGCTTAAGCCTATATTCTGTGTATTATAGACATCCGTCTGCTGCTCAGCGCCCTCTGTATTGAATCTTATCTGCGTCTGCTGCTCAGCGTCCTCTGTATTGGATCTTATCTGCGTCTGCTGCTCAGCGCCCTCTGTATTGAATCTTATCTGACCGTATTCATCGGTAGTATACTCAACCGACTCTTTTGCCGGAACGTTATCATAAGAGACAGACTGAGGTCTGGCGTTCATATCTTCACTGTCGGTATGTATCCTGATCTTAACCATATCCTCCATCTGCTCGTTGGATATGATCTTCTGCTCTTCTTTATGTACATCACCGACATCCGTGAGGATTATCTCATGCATGTCATCGCGGTGTTTCCTTGCCTTACCGTCATCGACCGTTGTCTCCAAAGCAACTCCGCTGGCTTTCTTATTGACTCTCTTCTTATCCTTCTTCTCTTCGTAAGAATCGGAAACAGGATTCAGGGTCGGATCGAAATTACCTCTGACCTTTTTCTTACGTCTTGGCTGCTCTTCGACCTCTTCATCCCTTTCGGCATTCCTGCTCTCTATATACTCCTCATAAGATTCTCTGTATTCTCTGACACCCATCCTGGCATCTTCATACTTATTCTGAGCAAAATCGCGGCCGCTTCTTAACGTATCAAGCAAAGATCTGCCCGTTATGACAAGTATACAGATCAGCAATATCAGAATACTGATAAGTATTATTCCGGCCTTGCCTATATACTTACATCCCGCATAAGCGATACTTCCGGCTATCACACCGCCGCCCATCCTGTCTTCCGAACAGGAATTGTACAGATAACCGATCGAATAAGTTGACATTCCCTGAGTCACACCGCTTATCAGTTCGGCAAATATCGAGAATACAAGGAATATCAGCACGGAACAGAATATCCTGATCCTGGCGACTATATTATCCCTGTTGACTATCCCGAATACTATTATAAACGTAAAAAAGATCGGGCCTATGTACCACGGCCATCCGAAAACACCGAAGAGGAATCCACCGATCACATTGCCGACTACACCGATCAATCCGAAATTACATAGAAACAGCAATAGTCCTGCAGCGACGCTGAGGATTATTGCCAATTCGGTATTGATCATAGGTTCATAATCAACATTATTATTCTTTTTAGAGGAAGCTGTTGTCCTTTTATTACCGGAAGTCGTTGACCTACGACTTCCGGCAGAAGTACTCTTTTTTCTGTTGTTGGAATTACTACGCGAAGTATTCGCTCTTCCGGCCATAATTCACCTCATGATTATTCATAATCATAATTATAATCATCTTCGTCTACGTCGATATCATAATGGTTGATCCACTTATCAAGATCTTCAATATCGAAGTATTCATCTTTATTTCTCTGCTCAGTCTGCTTGTCAGCCTGTTCGGAATCCTTAACCTCTTCGGACTTATCGGAATTTGCCTTGGAAGCCTTCGACTTACCGAACTTTGGAAGGAAACCGCCCTTCTTCCTACCGGACTTATTGGATTCGGCAGAAGGTGTTGTTTCATCAGCGACAGATGTCTCAGCATTGGATGTCTCTGTTTTATCCTCAAACTTTTTATTCTCTTCCTGTGTACTCACTTCCTCAGAAGGCTTAGACTCACTGCTCTGATCATCAGCTTCTGCATTATCTTCTTTCTTGGAGATAATTGCAGTCTTATATTCTCCTCTGTAGTAATAAGGCATTATAGGCTTATATGTTGAAGGTTCTTCAGAAGACTCTTCCTTAGACACAGTTTCTTCAGTCGTTGGATCTGTAACAGCTTCGTCTCCGGCAGTTGAATCTGCGGCAACATTTTCACCGACAGTTGAATCTGCGGCAACATTTTCACCGACAGTTGAATCTGTATCAAGAGCTTCGTTAATAACAACGTCTCCGGCAAATGTTTCGTCAGCTACATTTGCTATCACATCTTCATCAACAACATCAGAAGCAACATCTCCGCTTACAACAGAAGGATTGACTGTTACTCCGGAAGTATTATCGGATACCTTATCGACAACAGCATTATCGGATACCTTATCAGCGATCGGATTATCAACTGATGCCCACTCTTGATCTGTATCTGCATAAGCAGCGGTGTCACCCTCAGTATCGGCGACCTTACCAATGAATGAATCAAGCGACTCAGATACATAATCCCTGTTCCAGTTGACATCCATAAGATCATCATAATTGGAACCTCTGAAGGATTCATTATCGCTCTGTGAATCAACTATATGAGAAGCGATGTAAGCATCAAGAGGCGATACCTCAGTCTTCGCTTCCTCTTCCGTGATCTTATCCAGATTACCGTTATCTGTAATTCCGTTACCGGTAGGTGTCAGATCATGGATCTCAAGATCATAATGCTTATTGTCATCCGGAAGCTCACCGAGTTCCTTATCTTTATTTGCAGCAAGGATGGAAGTAACATCCATTAAAGGAACTTCTTCTTCCCTGACCGAGATATCATCCCACTCACTGCTTCTGTGAGGATGATCCGATACAGTCTGATCCGATCTGTCATCCTTAACAGGTTCAGGTACAGCAGATACGGAAGGCTGATCTGAATCATCATCCAGAATATTGCCAAAGGAATCGGGAGAATTGATATCTCGTCTTCCTTCAACCATGGATATGAATATCAGTTTATGAATACCGGATGCCGTAAGGACTATAAGCATACAACCGGCAATTATCATAGAATAATGAGCACCGACAACCGCATATCTGAACATCATTAAAACAGTTGCGGCAAGCACGATAACAAACTCATGTGCATTATCTTCTTCAGTCCTTAAGAAAGTGATCAGATATATAAATGCAAGCACAATAAGGGCTATCAGAGAGATATCACACATATTATCAAAGATATTAGTGTAATCCGTTCTTACCGTAAGCTTGGAATCTATCAGTCGTGAAACAAAGTAATCCATTGATTTATTGCCTCTCGGCTTATAATCAATGACATTGGGGATCAGGAATCCGACCCCGAAAGCAAGAAAGGCATTAACACAATCAATGAGTTTAACCTTGATCTCCGCATTGGAATCCGCAAATATCACGACCATGACCAGTATAAGAAGCACAAGCATCATGGTATCGTATACGGATATAAGACCAAGAACAAGCGCGATCGGTATGATAGCCGCCTCACGTATATAATCTCTATCAATGATCTTCGAAAGCCATGATACAGCCCACAGCCCGATCATAAATAATGCAAAATGGAATATTATCTGTCCGGATACAGCACCTTCATTGAACATCATGGTAAAAAAAGCCATGCCCCAGAGTGACAGACAGGCCTCAAAAGCACCGACCATACGCTTGATCGCAAAGAAGGCAAATGCAGCGCCTATACCCGAAAGGATCATCTGAAGAATATACACACTGACAGCCTTATTGCCCACGATACTGCATACCAAAGACAATAAGGTACTGAACATATCCTGAGCATTGTAGTTGCTGACAAAACGCTGTCCCTTTCCGTTCACGAAAGATCTTGAGATCAGATCATTGATCTTAAGCGGATCAAAGACAACCCAATAGATCACTCGAGCCGCAACAAAAGCAACAGCTCCAATGATACTGCTGACCATCCACAGTTTCTTACGATCCGATGACGTACTGAGTCCCTTTGTTTTTTTCAAAAGACTCTCAATAAGTATCATCAGCTCTATTGCGATAACAACGACAAGAATTGCGACGATCGGAGTAAATCGGCTGTTGATGATATCCAGATTATTCAATTTTGAAATGAATGTGCAGAAATAAGATCCGATTAGTATCAGCACCAGAATGCCGAAACAGATTATACCGAATCCATTACGCTTAGCCCCCAATTGCATAATCCTACTCTCTTTTCCTTAACGATTAACTGTAACAATAAGCGTTAGTAATACGCTATAGTAAAAAGCTTTAGAAATATTCTTTAGCAATACGCGTTAGCAATTAACTGTAACAATAAGCGTTAGCAATTAACTTTATCGATAGCCTGTTCAAGATCGGCAATGATATCTTCGGGATTCTCAAGGCCCACGGATAATCTGATAAGTTCAGGCAGAACACCTGCTTCCATTAACTGCTGTTCGCTCAACTGTCTGTGTGTATGACTTGCGGGATGAAGTACGCAGGTTCTTGCATCGGCAACATGAGTTACGATGCAGATGAAGTTAAGATGGTTCATTACTTCAGCTGAAGCATCTCTTCCGCCCTTCATACCGAATGAGATAACACCACAGGTACCGTTAGGAAGATACTTCTCGGCAAGTTCATGATATTTATCACCCTTAAGTCCGGGGTATCTTACCCATGCAACCTTCGGATTATTCTCAAGCCACTCTGCCACCTTCTGTGCATTCTCACAATGCTTCTGCATTCTGAGAGGAAGAGACTCAAGGCTCATGTTCAGATAAAATGCATGCTGAGGTGACTGTGTAATACCAAGATCCCTCATTATATGAGTTGTACACTTAGTGATATATGCAGCCTTACCGAAAGCCTTGGTATATACAAGACCGTGGTAACTCTCATCGGGAGTTGTGAGCATAGGGAACTTATCCGAATACTTGTCCCAATCGAAATTACCGCTGTCGACTATAACACCGCCGACACATACACCGTGTCCGTCAATATACTTGGTTGTTGAATGAGTAACGATATCACATCCATGCTCAAAAGGACGGCAATTAACGGGTGTTGCAAAAGTATTGTCAACGATAAGAGGAACGCCGTGCTCATGAGCAGCCTTGGCAAACTTCTCGAAATCGAATACAACGAGTGAAGGATTAGAGATAGTCTCACCGAATACACACTTGGTATTGGGCTTGAACTTGGTGCATAACTCCTCATAGCTTATATCGGGATCTACCATAGTACACTCGATCCCCATCTTCTTCATTGTCCAGCCGAACAGATTGAATGTTCCTCCGTAGATAGCTGAAGAAGCGATAAAGTGATCTCCTGCCTCACAGATATTAAATACAGCTGCAAAGTTAGCTGCCTGGCCTGAGCCTGTAAGCATTGCGCCTACGCCACCTTCCATCTCACAGATCCTGCGGGCAACCGCATCTGTTGTAGGATTGGCAAGTCTTGTATAGAAATAACCGCTCTCCTCAAGATCAAAGAGTCTTCCCATTGCCTCACTTGTCTCATACTTGAAAGTTGTGCTCTGAACAATAGGAACATTTCTTGATTCACCGTTACCGGGATTATATCCACCCTGAACGGAAATGGTATTGATACCGTACTGTGACATTTATATACTCTCCTTTATTTTTAGAATTCGCTCCAGTTGCAATATACATCCTGTACATCGTCATCTTCATCGAGAAGATCCAGGATCCTTGTGATGAGCTTAACAGTCTCATCATCATTAGCCTCAACGTAATTCTGAGGTACCATTGTAACCTCGCTTGAAGCCATTGTTATCTTATTCTCATTAAGACAATCAACTACAGCCTGAAGATCATCGGGAGCTGTTAAGATTGTAAAGCAGTCATCTTCCTCTTCGAAGTCCTCTGCACCGCCATCCAGAGCTATCATCATAAGATCGTCTGCGCTCATATCGCACTCTTCTTTGTCTACGATGATCTGACCCTTCTCATCGAACATGAAACTTACGCAACCAGGAGTACCGATACTGCCCTGTCCCTTAGTAAATGCACTTCTTACATTGGCAGCAGTTCTGTTCTTATTGTCTGTAAGTGTCTTAACTATGATAGCGATACCGCTGGGGCCGTATCCTTCATAAGTGATATTCTCGTAATTAACGCTTCCGCCTTCACCTGCAGCCTTCTTGATACCTCTGTCGATCGTATCATTGGGCATATTATTAGCCTTAGCCTTGGCAATAACCTGAGCAAGCTTGAAGTTGTTAGCCGGATCGGGGCCGCCTTCCTTAACAGCTACGGCGATCTCTCGACCTATCATTGTGAAGATCTTACCCTTTGCGGCATCATTCTTCTCTTTCTTATGCTTGATATTGGCGAATTTTGAATGTCCTGACATATTTCATCTCCTCATATTGTATTAATTCATAAAACGGGATCAATCGAGATCTTCACGCTCATTATCATCACGGTACACAAGTACCTGTTTGATCATATTATGATCAACTTCAAGCACCTTGAATATATAATCACCGACTCTCGTCTCAAATCGGCACTTCTTGTCCGGAATCTTCTCCATCCTGCTGATCATATAACCATTGATAGTCTCTATATCTTCCACCTCGAACTCAATCCCGAGTTTTTTCTTAAGATCTTCAAGAGGAGTACTACCGCGAACGATGAACTTGCTGTCACCGTCTCTTATGATATGACCGTCGTCATCATCATATTCATCCGAGATATTACCAACGATCTCTTCGAGGATATCTTCCATCGCGATAAGTCCGGCAGTCTGGCCGTATTCATCAACGACAATGACCATTTGAAGCTTCTGAGACTGCATCGTTGTAAAAAGAGCATCGACTTTCCTTGTCTCGGGGATACATCTGACTTCCCTGTATATCCCATCGATATCTCTGAGACACTTATTCTCATTCTCCTTATCTCTGAGAAGACTCATGGCATCCTTGATATGAAGGATACCCGCAATGGTATCGAGATTGGAATCATATACCGGAAAACGTGAATGCCCCGAATCAAGCATGAACTCCATGGCTTCCGATAACAGGGTCCCTGATTCGATGGCTATGATATTGCTTCGATCCGTCATAATGTCACGGGCGGATTTGTCACCGAACTCGAATATGTTATTGATCAAAAAGGCTTCATTATCTTCGATATATCCCTGATCCAGCGATTCATTGACCATTGAGATGATATCCTCTTCAGCGGCTTTGTTCTTACTCTTCCCGCGAAAGATCAATATCACACCTGCGATGATACCGAGTATCAGATCATTGATGATGATGCCCAAAACTACACTATTCAAGGTATGATCTCTCCCTATACAAACTGTATAAATATACCATTTTTACGCTGCTTAGTCAAGTTGTGGCGAGATTCGCCGTATACCCTATGGACAGATCAGGAATACGATCGCGAATAGATTCTCCGCACGTTCCCAAACAGGTTCGGCGTAAGTTAGCGAACAGGTTCTGCGTTAGTTAGTGAACAGATTCACCACACGTCATCAGTTTATAGTCTTACACTCAACATCATCAAAGAAATCCCTTGAATAGACCGGCTTGCCATCCTTGATATATATCCTCGGAATACGCTTACCTATGATACACGCAAGCTCATAATTAAGTCTTCCCGATTCTTCGGCTATATCTTCTATGGTGATACACTCATTACCGTCACGACCGATCAGCGTCACCTCATCGCCTTCCTTAACACCTTCAATATCCGTAACATCACACATGAACTGATCCATGCATATCCTGCCTAAGATATTGGCCTTCTGTCCCTTGATAATGACGTGCCCCTTGTTGGAAAGTGATCTCGGATAACCGTCTCCGTAGCCAACCGGCACAGTAGCTATCACGGTTCTCTTATCAGTTACGAATGTTCCTCCGTAACTGATGGGAGTTCCCGGCTCAACCGTCTTAATATAGACTATTCTTGACTTTAACGAGAGAAGCGGCTTAATACTTATCTTGGAATGATCGACTTCATCCGAAGGCCACATTCCGTAGAGGATTATACCCGCTCTTACATAGTCATAATTGGCCTCAGGCATCTCGATGATACCTGCCGAATTGGAACAATGAACTACAGGAATATCTATATTCAGTTCTTCTTTTACCCGCTTAACAAAACGATCAAAAGTCTCGAACTGTCCGCGTGCGCTTGTAAGATCCGCCTCATCCGCTCGTGCAAAATGTGTGAATATACCCTCAATCTCGATATTTTTCTTAAGAGCGACCTTACGTACAAAATCAATACCCGAATCATCGGGAAAGATTCCTATACGTCCCATGCCGGTATCAACCTTTATATGAACCTTAGCGATCAATCCCAGCCTTCCGGCAATCTCATCTATGCTGTCAAGCATATCCTCCTTGAACACCGTGAGCCTTACATTCCTGATAAGCATCTCTGAATATGATTCGGGAAAAGAATACCCGATTATCAATACAGGCTTGCGGATACCGTGTTCTTTCAGAGTGATCGCCTCTTCCGCGGTGGCTACTCCATACCCCCATACATAATCAAGTTTCTCAAGTTCCCTTGCAATGGGAAGAGCGCCGTGTCCATAGCCATCCGTCTTGATAATGGCGATGATCTTACTGCTATTATTGATACCTTCCTTGATATTGTCCATATTGAATCTTACATTATCAAGATCGATATAGGCACAGGCTCTTGTGTAGACTGATTCCATTTTTAGACCTTCTTTATACTAATATTTCTCCGTATTTCTCAACGATATCACTGGCGATCATATACGATCTGCCGTTCATCTCGCTCGCTTTTAAACCTGCAAGGCTATGAACATATACGGTCATTGCTGCGGCATAGAACGGATACTGCGAATGATCTGCTTCCGGAGCTTCCATTATACTGCTGTTATGAATATACTGAGACATAAATGAAGCTAACAGACCAAGCAGTACGTCACCGCTTCCGGCGGTAGCCATTGCATCGTTGGCATATACATTAATATATATCTTATCTTCTCCGACTACCAGAGAATATGCATCTTTTAATACAACAACCGCACGGAACTGCTTAGCGATCATCTTGGCAAGCGAAGTGCCGTCAGCGATAACTTCCGGAACCGTCTTGCCGGATATTCTCGCGAACTCCTTGATATGAGGAGTCATTATAACGGGACGGAATGTATCGGCATTGCCCTGCTTATCAAGAAGAGTCGCCTTTAACATTCTGTTACGCGCGATTATATTGATAGCATCCGCATCAATACATAAAGGCTTATTGCTCTTAAGGATGCATCTCTTGAGAAGTTCGATCGCTATACGATCCGTACCGATTCCGGGGCCGATAGCCACAACATCACACCAGTGTTCGGCTTCTTCGAAGATGGCATCGATATCATCTTCGGATCTGTAAGTATGGATTATCACTTCCGGAAGTGCGGCAAGCAATATAGCCTTATTGGCATCTTCCGTAATAACAGATACCATTCCGCAACCGGAACGTAATGCTGACTTGGCAGCCAGTACACAGGCTCCGCTCATGTCTTCTCTTCCTGCGATTATCAACACCTTACCGAATGTACCTTTATTGCCAAAATTATTGCGGCCTACATCTATCTTATCAGCACTTCTTAAATACATGAACATATCAGGCATTTTATCATCGAAGCTGTACTGATTAATACCCACATATTTCTTTACAATAGTACCGGCGTATTCAGGTCCCTTATTGAGAAAAAGACCTCTCTTATAGAACCCAAAAGTGACAGTGGTGTCAGCCATAAAAGCTGTTCCCAGCACTTCGCCTGTATTACTGTCGATACCCGACGGAATATCGACACTGATCTTATATCCTCTTTTTCTGTTAAGTGCATTGATAATACCTGCAAATCTGTCGTCGATATCGCGGTTAAGTCCGATACCAAACAGGGCATCTATATATATATCATAATTATCATTCGGAAGTTCTTCATGAATATCTATCATATATCGTCTGCACAGATATACCTGCTTGGCTGCATCAGCCCTGTACTCATGGAACTGAACAGGCGAAAAGATCTCTACGTAGAATCCAAACTCCTTGAGAATCCTTGCTATCGCGAATCCGTCCGCTCCGTTATTGCCAAAGCCCGCAGCGACCAGTATCCTCTTATTGTCTACCGTAAATTCATCACATATATATTCCACAACCGCAAGAGCGGCTCTCTCAATAAGTACTTCCTTACTGATACCAAGCTTCTCGGTTGTATTCCTGTCATATAGAGCCATTTCTTCCTTGGAAAGAAGATATTCTTTCATGATACATCCCTCCGCGTCTGTAATATTCGGTCAAGATCGTTCGTCGAACAACATCGTGCATATCATACGGATCATTTCTTAAGCGCCGCTATTTTCTCCATGGGATCTGTGTTCATATCAAAGATATCCATAGCCTGTTGGCCGAACACATCGTGCATGTATGAATAGATCACGGCGTTCTGAATCTCCATCTCCTGCTTTTTGACAATGTTCTTCTTAAGTTCAACCCTGATGCCTGCGATCCAGTCTGCAAGCTCCTGAGTCTCCCTGTCATTATCATGCATGACATCGTAGCATACAGACATCGTACTCAGCATAATGCGTTTATTGATCTCATCGATTCTGGCCGGGAGATCGAGCATCTCGTCCTGATAGCTGTCCATCTTGGCGTTGTACTCTTCGACCATCTTACGGTTCTTCTCGACTTTGCTGTCGTCAGATCCCATGGCCTCCACGATCTCGTCCATCAGCTTCTTCTTAATGCGTTTGATCTCTTTGATCTCACTGTTGATCTTGCCCTGACGTTTCAGAAGTTCGACAAGTTCAGCCTCATCCTGCTCGATATCATCGGGCTTCTCGACCATCGCGAAGATCTTATGCCATTTATTGTCAAGAGTAACTATAGGTATCTTAGTATTTTTCAAAGCCTTAAGGATCTTATCATTATCACTCATGTATCAATCCTCCTGTAAGCAGCCGCCCAAAAGACTACAGCCGGCAAAACAACGTGTAAAGACACACAATTAATATGAATCCGTAGCATCACGGATCACTCGAATACCAATTCCCTTTTTACCTGTTAGTCAGATTATATGATAGCTTCATAAGCGAATCGCTTAAGTGAACGTTCTCAACGATCACATCCGAAGGTACATTCAGATCAACGTGCGCGAAGTTCCATATAGCCTTAACGCCGCATCTGACAAGTCTGTCGGCGACCTCCACGGCTCCGGCTTTCGGAATTGCTATTACAGCAATATCTATATCATTCTCTCTGATGAACTCTTCCATCTTCTCCATGGGCATGACCTTAAGATCACCGATCTTATCTCCGATCACCTGTTCATTGCGATCAAACAGTCCCATGAAATGGAAGCCTCTGTTCTCATAATTACTGTAGTTAGTCAGTGCATGTCCGAGGTTACCGGCACCAATGATTATAAGACGATGCTCTGTGGTAAGTCCCAGTATCTTGCCTATCTCTTCATAAAGGAAATCAACGTTATATCCATATCCCTGCTGTCCGAATTCGCCAAAATTATTAAAATCCTGGCGTATCTGACTTGCGGTGACCTTCATCATGATACTAAGGTCTTTCGAGCTGATCCTCTCAACTCCCGCATCCTTCAAATCCCCCAGGAATCTGTAATATCGAGGCAGTCTGGCAATGACGGCCTGGGAAATATTCTTTCCTTCGTTCTTTTGCAAAACACATACCTCCGAATTAACTGAAAATATCAATAATATTATAAAATTTGAGGGTGTTATTGTCAACAAATTCACAATCGTACGAACACATGCAAACCTCGTATTCACACCCCCCCCAGGAAGCCTGTTCTAAGCGTTTTCATGGGCTTATGAAGGCTCAAAACGCAGACTTTTTCAAGATCTGCATACAGGCCGATGAACACCTAATGTTTGACAAGAAAACTGAAGTTTTTGTACAATGCAATTATTGTTGTTTGCAAAAGGATAACCGGGGTACTTACAATGATTCTATCGGTCAATAATATAACCAAACAATTTAATGAGAAGATGATCATCAGGGATGCTTCTTTCTTCCTTAACGAATATGACAAAGCCGCCCTTATCGGCATCAACGGAAGCGGTAAATCCACTCTTATCAAAATGATAATGGGAGATGTCACTCCCGACGAAGGAGTTATCACTATCTCCAAGGATACAAGCATCGGATACCTTCCGCAGAACGCTCTTCTTGACAGCGATAATTCAATATACGAAGAAGTCCTTCAGGTAAAAGCGCCCCTTCTGCGTATGGAAGCCCAACTGCGAGAAATGGAAGAATCCATGAGCGATGTTCCGGTGGGTGAGCTCGATAAGTTCATGGAAAATTATCATCAGAAGCAGGATCTTTTTAACAGAATGAACGGACTCATGATCAATTCGGAAGTCTACGGCACGCTTAAGGGTCTGGGCTTTGATGAGAGTTCCTTCGAACAGCCCGTCAATACTCTCTCGGGCGGTCAGAAGACAAGAGTTGCACTTGCCAAGATCCTCGTAGGCACTCCCGATCTGATCATTCTCGACGAGCCTACCAACCATCTGGATATGAACTCGATCGTATGGCTCGAGAATTACCTGCTCAACTACAAGGGCACTGTTCTGATCGTGTCTCACGACAGATACTTCCTTGATAAGATCGTTAACAAGGTGATCGAGATCGAGAATACTTCCTGCACTTCCTATACGGGCAATTATACCGATTTCGCGGCAAAGAAAGAGATAGTTCGCATTGCAAGGCTTAACAGCTATATGAATCAGCAGCGCGATATCAATCATCAGAAAGAAGTCATCGAGAAGCTTCGTTCCTTCAATCGTGAGAAATCCATCCGCCGTGCCGAATCACGTCAGAAGATGCTCGATAAGATGGAGGTCATAGAGAAAGATCCGACTCTCAATGATAAGATGCAGATAGTGCTCACCCCCCGCATCGAAAGCGGTAACGACGTATTGAAGATCGAGAACCTAAGTAAATCTTACGGCGATAACCTGCTCTTTGAGAATGTTGAAATGCTGTTCAGAAAGGGTGAACACGTTGCCATTATCGGCGACAATGGAACCGGCAAGACCACTCTTCTCAAGATCCTTAACGGTCTTGAAGACGCAGATGATGGCATGTACAGACTCGGTTCCAATGTAGTGATGGCATATTACGACCAGGAACATCATGTGCTCAATGACAACAACACGATATTCGACGAGATACAGGATGCTTATCCCACGCTCACGAACACTGAGATACGCAATACTTTGGCAGCCTTCCTCTTCTACGGCGATGATGTCTTCAAGCAGATCGGTTCTCTTAGCGGTGGCGAGAAAGGACGTATATCTCTTGCCAAGCTTATGCTGAGTGAAGCCAATCTTCTGATCCTCGACGAGCCGACCAACCACCTTGATATCTCTTCCAAAGAGATTCTGGAGACGACGCTGAACAATTACACAGGAACTGTCATATATGTAAGCCACGACAGATACTTCATCAACAAAACGGCTGACCGCATTCTTGAGCTTGCCGATCATAACTTCATCAATTACCACGGCAACTTCGATTATTACATGGAAAAAAGAGAGCAATTGAGATCTTCGTCAGATTCGGTCTCTGCCTCCTCTTCCGGATCAACAACCACTTCCGATGCTCCTTCAAAGAGTAAAGAAGACTGGAAAGCAATGAAGGAAGAGGCCGCACGACAGAAGAAACAGCAGAAAGAACTTGAGAAGACCGAAGCTAAGATCAGTGAACTTGAAGGTAAACTGAATATAGTCGAAGCCAGTCTCGCCGATCCGGCATACAGTTCAAATGTCGGTAAGCTGATCGAGTTCCAGAAAGAAAAAGAAGTTCTTGAGGAAGAGCTTGAGAAGCTTATGGAATACTGGGAAGAATTGCAGGATTGAGAAGCTTATGGAATACCGGGAAGAATTGCAGGATTAAAAAAACAAAAACAGGAGCAAGATAACCTGCTCCTGTTTTTACTTACACTTTTGTTTTACATCGCCTCAAGATTCTTCCTGATGGCAAGTATGAAATCACGGCTGTTAAGCACCTTAACATCCTTAAGGGATGTTATAAGTGCGAGATCCTTGGTCATCTCTCCGCCTTCAATCGTCTTAAGAGTTGCCTGCTCGAGCTTATCAGCGAACTCCATCAGTTCTTTGATATCGTCAAGCTCTCCTCTTTTTCTAAGAGCACCTGTCCATGCAAAAATAGTAGCAACTGAATTGGTGCTTGTCTCTTCGCCCTGAAGATGCTTGTAATAGTGTCTCTGAACGGTTCCGTGTGCAGCTTCATACTCATATACTCCGCTGGGTGATACAAGAACGGAAGTCATCATGGCAAGTGAACCGAAAGCACTTGATACCATATCACTCATGACATCTCCGTCATAATTCTTACAAGCCCAGATGAAACCGCCCTTACTCTTCATAACTCTGGCAACAGCATCATCTATCAGTGTATAGAAGTATGTGATGCCGAGTTCTTCGAACTTATCCTTATATTCCTTCTCAAAGATCTCATTGAAGATATCCTTGAACTTATGATCGTACTTCTTAGAGATGGTATCCTTAGTAGCGAACCATACATCCTGCCTGGTATCTACAGCATACTTAAGGCAGGCTCTTGCGAAGCTCTCAATAGACTTGGCTGTATTATGCATACCCTGAATGATACCGGGGCCATCAAACTCGTGGATGGTCTCTACGGTCTTGGTACCGTCGGCAGCCGTAAATACAAGTTCAGCCTTACCGGGACCGGGAACATCGATCTCAACGTTCTTATATACATCGCCGTATGCATGTCTTGCAAGAGTTATGGGCGCTTCCCAGTTTCTTACGCAAGGCTCTATACCCTTAACGATGATCGGAGCTCTGAAAACAGTTCCGTCAAGCATTGCACGGATAGTACCGTTAGGGCTCTTCCACATCTTCTTAAGCTTATACTCATCCATTCTTGCCGCATTGGGAGTGATAGTTGCGCACTTAACGGCAACACCGTACCTGAGTGTAGCATTAGCTGAATCAACAGTTACCTGATCATCAGTTTCATTACGATGCTCAAGTCCAAGATCGTAATACTCAGTCTTAAGATCAACAAAAGGAAGTATCAGCTCATCCTTGATCATTGCCCAGAGTATTCTTGTCATCTCATCCCCGTCCATCTCGACAAGGGGCACATTCATCTTAATCTTTTCCATTCTTAACCTCTCTCTAAAAGTAATAAAAGTTTATATAATAGTGTCGCATTCGTTCTGCCGATGTTGTGCATGTTACTCATGACAACAAAACTGCTCTATTATATTTATGTATTCACACCTTTATTAAGATACACTATTTACCGTGTTTTTTCAAAACTAATCTGTATTTACTATGAATTATAAGCCTCATACAGACCGTTTTTCTCCATATTCTTATAGGCATTAACGATATGCTCATTTGCAGCCTTCTCTGCCTTATCCTTATCCTTAAGGCTTATAGCTTCCATGATCTTCTTATGCTCTTCCGTTGACTGGCCGGAACGGATAACTCCCGTAAGGGTCTTACGTCTTACTCTCAGAACATATTCATGATATTCTCTCAGCAACTGCTCCAGCATCTTACTGCCACATGCTTCATACAGGATCACATGAAATCTGTTATCAAGTTCAGGCAACTGTTCATAATGACCTCTGCTTGCATGAAATTCAGAGAGATATACATTCTCTTCCATCTCATTCATCTGCTGTTGGGTGATATTATCACATGCCCATCTTGCAGCAAGCCCCTCCAGCTTGGAACGTATCATATAGATATCTTTGACATCTTTAACTGTGATACCGGTAACGTAGGCTCCCTTATTGGGTATTATCTTGATAAGGCCTTCGAGTTCGAGCTGTCTGAAAGCTTCCCTTACAGGAGTTCTGCTCACACCGAGTTCTTCGCCGATAGCTATCTCTCTAAGCTCATCATTGTTATTATATCTTCCGTCAAGGATATCCTCTCTGATCTTATGATATACACGTCCTCTTAAAGAGAACTTATCATTTACTTCCCCTTTTAGATTATATTTCTCCATAATAACCTCTTTCCAGTTTCTTATGAAGCTTGGTACAATTCTTCTGGATCTCTCTTACAAGTTCATCATCCGTAAGAACGGTAACTCTTCCTGCGGCATACTCCTCATCAACCCATACCTTAACTCCCCTTACAAGGTCACAGGACTTATCAACATGCATCTCTTCCGGCAACTTGTAATATGTATTGATCCAATGTGCGATTCCGGCAAGTCCGGAAGTATTGGATACAGCGCACAGCACGGGTCTGTTAAGGAACTTCTCGGTATCGAAGATATTGTAGATCTCCTCATTTTTCAACAAACCGTCTGCATGAACTCCGGCTCTGGTAACATTGAAGTTCTTGCCTACAAAAGGTGTCCTCTCGGGAATATGATAACCGATCTCCTTCTCATAATACTCTGCAAGCTCAGTGATAACTGTAGTATCCATTCCGTTCAGATCGCCCTTAAGCTGTGCATATTCGAAGATCATAGCCTCAAGAGGAGTATTACCCGTTCTCTCTCCTATTCCAAAAAGAGAGGTATTTACAGCCGAACAGCCATATAACCAGGCAGTGGTTGAATTAACAACAGCCTTATAGAAATCATTATGTCCATGCCACTCAAGAAGCTCATGAGGTACACCGGCATGTGTATGAAGGGCATAGATTATGCCCTGAACGCTTCTCGGAATGACAGCGCCGGAGAAATTAACACCATAGCCCATTGTGTCGCAGGCTCTGATCTTGATCGGGATCTTATACTGCTCCATAAGCTTCATAAGCTCAACGCAGAAAGGAACTACATATCCGTAGATATCGGCTCTTGTAATATCCTCAAGGTGACATCTTACAGCGATGCCTTCCTCAAGACAATCCTTAACGACGCTTAAGTAATGCTCCATAGCTTCGCGTCTGTTCATTCTCAACTTAAGGAAGATATGATAATCCGAACAGCTGACGAGGATACCGGTTTCCTTCATGCCGATCTCCTTGACCAGCTTGAAGTCTTCCTTGCTTGCTCTGATCCAGCTTGTTACCTCGGGGAATTCATAGCCTCTCTCCATACATTTATAGACTGCATCGCGGTCTTTTTTGCTATAAAGGAAGAATTCACTTGCCCTTATCATTCCGTTAGGGCCACCGATTCTGTGAAGATAATCATATATAGTAACGATCTGCTCAGTGCTGTAAGGAGCTCTGGACTGCTGTCCGTCTCTAAAGGTTGTATCGGTGATCCAGATATCCTTCGGTACGTTCAGAGGCACGATCCTGTTATTAAACGGGATCTTGGGAATCTCCGAATATGGGAACATATTTCTGAAGACGTTTGGCTTCTCAACATCATCCAGAATGTACATATGCTCCTCGATCTGCAACAGATTGTTCTTCTCATTTAATGTCACGGGGCGATTCTCAAATCCCTGAAATTCTTGATTCATAATTACTTGTCAGCCGAATGCTGACACTCCTTTCGCAAAATTAACTCCAAGTAATTGTATACAATTATACAAGTATTGTCAATTGCCTTTTAATTTACTTTATTATTAAATCGCTCCTGTAAAAAGCGCAGATGGCACTTGACCGGGTGCCATAACTAAAAAGGGCTGCCATATGGCAGCCCCCGTAAGAGATCATTAATTATTTCATATATGTATCAAGAAAAGCTCCGTTGCTCTTAGCAAAGGAATTCTTATTCTGATATGCATCCCAGTTAATAGACCATGTCATGATACCACGCATACCGGGATACTTGCTCTCAAGTGTACGGAATGCACTCTGAAGAGCATCATTGGCAATATGTCCGCTTCCTGCAGCGCCCTGTGATGAAGGAACACCGATAACGACCTGATCGGGACGAAGCGGCTCGAAGAAATACTTCGAATTATTATTTACATAGAAACCATCAAGCAACATACTGCACATTGCAACTGTACTGTCAGCTGAACCCATGCTGTAATACTTGCCGTCAGAACCTAAGATCTGAATTGAGTTATACAGCTGTACATGCACATAGCTTGTCTCGTTACGAAGAGCATTGATCATGGGAAGATATACACCACTTCTTGCATCCACATAACCGTTAAGACCTGCATAATACTGATGTCCCATCTGAACATAGAATGTCTCGGGAGCCCATGAGAGAATAAAATCATCTCCGTAGCTGTTACAGATCTGTCTGATAGCATCGATCATATTGACAACCTTGATTGACTTAGGATGCTTGAAGTCAGGATCTGCACCGCTGTCTAAAGTAACTGAGGACTGCTCAAGATCGATATCGATACCGTCGAATCCATATTCATCCACAAAGCCCTTAATGTCACTTACAAACTGGTTAACTGCAGCCTTTGATGTTAATGAGAAATATCCCTCATAACCACCGATAGAGAGGACGATCTTCTTGCCTCTTGCCTGAAGATCCTTGATATCCTTCTTGAAGTCAGCCTTTGTATAAGAAGAACTGAGGCCACTTACTTCGAACTTCATTCTACCGTCTGTACTACCGGGATTAACAGGTTCTGCAAAGGAGATATTGATAACATCCCAGTTATCATCTACGTCACGAAGCTTAACAAAAGGAACGCCGCCTGAAGCTCCACCACCCCATGTATGCCAGTAACCTATGAGCAGTCTTGAACCGTCGCTTAAGATCGGCTTGGGATCTGTAGTATCATTATTGGAATCATCAGGAATATCCTCATCATCGGGGATATCCTCATCTACAACGGGAATAGTATTCTCCCCTGAGATATACTTCCATACACCCCATTCATTATTGGGATCAGGAATATCGCCTCTGGTCCACCATCTTGCTTCATAGGTAACGCCATGATAGATCACCCTGTCACCGCCGATATATACCTTATTCACATCATAGGTATCACCTTCGACCGGTGTATCGGAATCATCATTATGATCTTCGATTGCCGGTGTTGGTGCTACTGTAACGACCGGCGTCGGTGTTACAACCGGTGTAATGACCGGTGTCGGTGTTACTGTAGGTGATGGTATGTCATTCTGATTATCATCAGCGCCCGGTGTGCCGGAGACTAATTTCCAAACACCCCATTCTTTTGTAGCGTCCGGTGCCTCTCCTTGAGTCCACCACTTAGCCTCATAAGTAGCCCCACGGTACTCAACACGGTCACCCTTAACATATACCTTTGCAGCATCGTATACCCCACAGTTAACTTCAGCCGCATAAGCAGTGATCGGTTGTACCAGACATGACATACCACCGGTTATGGTTGCCAATGACAATGCCACTGACAATGCCGCTCCATAAATGGAACGTTTCCCCTTTCTTAACTCTGCCCCAAACATTTTGAACATTTTTACACCTCTTTCTTTTTATAGTACCTCTTTATAGAAGGCCACTGTCACTCTAACATATATTGCAAGTGTAAACAATGTATTATTTTGTTCACTTTATAATGCCAAAATTTGGCAAATTTTTATTATGAGAATTTTTACAAATTATTTATTATATATATAAATTACAATTTTACCAATGCGTGCGGATTGTTTTTATGCATTATTACTAATCTATCAGGCAACCGCATTCATAGAATGTCGCTCGCGACATTCCCGCGCCGAGCGCGGATGCTTTAGCATCGTCTGCCTTTCGCGCGAGTGCGCATCCATAGCGAAGCGTTTTTTGCGTAACAGGAAGCAATTTCCTATTATAAAATAGAATGTCGCTCGCGACATTCCCGCGCCGAGCGCGGATGCTTTAGCATCATATACCTTTCGCGCGAGTGCGCATCCATAGCGGAGCGTTTTTTGCGTAATAGGAATCTATTTCCTATTACGCAAAAAAACAGCAGACATTCTATATAGAATAACCTGCTGTCTTTTCTCTTATATGATCTTATTATTAAGAAATCTGTTCTGTAAGAACTTCCTCTGCCTTGGCAATGGCATCATCGATACCGGCAGGATTCTTACCACCGGCCTGAGCCATATTGGGACGACCGCCGCCGCCACCGCCAACAAGTGCCGCAATTCCCTTGATAAGATTACCGGCATGCGCACCCTTGTTCACAGCCTCATCAGTAGCCATGGCCAGCAGATTGACCTTATCCTTGCAATCACTTGCAAGCACGATCACGCCTTCTCCGATCTTCTCTTTCAGCTGATCACCGAGATCCCTGAGCGCATTCATATCAACATCTTTCACCTTAGTTGCAATGAACTTAACTCCCTTGATCTCCTGTACTTTACCGCTTGTATCTCCAAGAGACTCTCTTGCCGCCTTAGACTTCATTGATTCGATCTCGGAATTAAGTTCCTTGATCTCCTTCATCATTGCTAAGATCCTGTTATTAAGATCAGCGGGATTTGTCTTAAGGCTCTTGCACGCCTCCATAAGTATCTGCTCAAGGTCATTGTAATGAGCATTAACATTATCTGCTGTGATAGCTTCAATTCTTCTTATGCCCGCAGCTACACCGCTCTCGCTTGCGATCTTGAAGTTCCTGATAAGTCCCGTATGTGCTACATGAGTACCGCCACAGAACTCCTTGGAAAAATCACCGACACTTACGACTCTTACAGTCTCACCGTATTTTTCACCAAACAAGGACATAGCTCCGGTCTTATTGGCTTCTTCAATACTCATAACCTGTGTTATAACATCGATATCTTCCGCAATCTTGGCATTAACGATAGCCTCAACCTTAGCGATCTCTTCAGCAGTCATCGCCTGACCGTATGTGAAGTCGAATCGTGTTCTGTCGGAATCCTGATAAGAACCAGCCTGATGAACATCGCTCTTTAACACTTCCTGAAGAGCAGCCTGTAAGAGGTGAGTCGCTGTATGATTGGCACATATTGCAGCTCTTCTGCCCGCATCAACCTTAAGGCTTACCTTATCACCCTTTTTGATCGTGCCTTCTGTGATCTCTCCGACATGGGCATAGATTCCGCTCTTAAGCTTGATCACATCAGTAACAGTCATAACCCCGGTTGCACTCTCGATCACACCGTGATCAGCACTCTGTCCACCCATTGTTGCATAGAAAGGTGTATTACCGGTTACTATCATACAGTTGTTACCCTTAGTTGCAGAATCAACAAGAGCTTCATCTACAGCGATGGCACTGACTGTACTCTCATCCGTTAACTTATCATATCCTGTGAATACCGTAGCCTCACCTGCATCTGCAAAAACATCCGCTTCTGACGAAAGCTTAGCCTGGAAGTTCTGATTGCTTCTTGCAAGCTCTTTAGCCTCTTCCATAGCAGTCTTGAAGCCTTCCTCATCAACAGTGAAGCCTTCTTCTTCTGCCATCTCAACAGTAAGCTCGATCGGGAATCCGAATGTATCATATAATCTGAAAGCATTCCGGCCGTCAACACTTGAGCTTCCTTCCTTCCTAAGATTCTCGATGATCTTGTTATACTCTCTTATACCGTTCTCAAGTGTACTCTCGAAACGTACGATCTCTTTATCGAGCTCATTAAGTACAGTATCCCGATTTTTTACAAGATTGGCATAACTGTCGTGATATATCTCATCTATATAAATAGTTGCTATCTTAATAAGATTCTCTTTCTTGATACCAAGAGCCCTTCCATGTCTTACCGCACGTCTGATAAGTCTTCTGAGAACATATCCGGCACCGGCGTTGGAAGGGATAAGGCAGGCCTCATCGCCCATAAGCATAACGGAAGTACGGATATGATCGGCAAGTACTCTCATCGATCTTGTCATCTTCTCATCTTCATTATATTTATAGCCTGACACCTCACCGATGTAAGCTATTACAGGTGCAAAAAGATCTGTCTGATATACATCCTTGGTACCGTTAAGAAAAGCAAGGATTCTCTCAAGTCCCCAACCTGTGTCAACATTCTTCTGCTTAAGAGGTGTAAGTGTGCCGTCCTTATGCTTCTCATACTGCATAAATACGTCATTTCCAAGCTCAGTATACTTGCCGCACGAACATCCCGGACCACAGTCAGGACCGCAATCAGGCACATCAGCGATATAGAACATCTCACTGTCGGGACCGCAAGGACCATACTCAAGCCCCCACCAGTTATCTTCAGCGGGCAGATAATATATATTCTCCTTTTTGAAGCCCGAATTGATTCTGCACTGAGCACCCTCTTCATCTCTCGGAGCATTCTCATCTCCTTCAAAAACAGTGGCAGCTAAGTGTTCCTTATCAAATCCGAAGACTTCCGTAAGAAGCTCGTAACTCCAATTACATCTGTCTTCCTTGAAATAATCTCCAAGACTCCAGCTTCCCATCATCTCGAAGAATGTAACGTGACTCTTATCTCCAACCGAATCGATATCATTGGTTCTTACACATCCCTGAACATTGCAGAGTCTTGTTCCGAGAGGATGCTTCTCTCCCAAAAGATATGGCATCAAAGGCTGCATTCCGGCGACATTGAACAAAACACCCGTCGAACCGTCAGATACAAGCGAAACCGCTCCGACATCAACATGACCGCGCTTTATATAGAACTCCTTCCATGTCTTTCTTAATTCATTTGAAGTAAACTGTCTCATTATTCCCTCCGAGTCTGAACATCATTCCGTAACATGGATAATATATGTAAGCATGGTCCATGTGCGAAATGTATTAATTTATGTAGATCTGCGCTCAAAGCTTTATGATCAAAACAATTGAAGCACAGAGCTAAAATGCATACTTAATCATTATAAATATCAGATATATAGAAGTCAATGTACAGGCCAAATTATACTGACTTAATTGTAACGACTAAATTTACCAGGCTAATCATACCGGCTTGATTGCAACAACTTAAACATACCGGTTATCATTCGGTAAACTGACGCTTATATATCTTTACTTTAAAGGCCTTGATTCCCTTATATACGGAATTGGTCGACGGGATCACGTATATATTGACATTGCCGTAATCAGGCTGTCCGGGCGCTATAACAATATCATAGTCTGTTCCGTACAATAATTCCTTCTTACCCATCGTAACTTTAAGCTTGATTGACTTCTTGTCTATATCCTTGCCGGTATAGAAAGACTTGAATCCCGATCTTGCGCTTACCCTCGCATTACCAAGATTAACATCCTTAGAGACGATACTGTAACGTATAATCCTCTCTCCGTAATAATTACCTATACCCTTTGCTAGCATAGTCTCTGTATTATAGACAAAATCAACATCTATCTCAAGTCTTCGTCCGTTATCGTCAAGCATTATAGGTACAACATTATTGCTGCTTGTAGAATCCGGACAATATGCAAATGTAATATCACGGATATCTTTTTTTACAATGTTAAAAAACTTTGTTATCTCTCCATCGATATTCATGCCGGTGATGGTCATACAGCCCCTTCCCACCTTATCATTATCAAGATAAGTATAGACAAGCGTATCATCCGGGATCACAATATCACCGTTTTTCAAAACAACACGAGGTTTAGTACCACTCTTACAGTATTGATATTCTGATTGAAGCGATTCTACTTTCAGCTTTCTGCTATCGATCTTCTTAATAGTGAAATTCACAGTCTTGGAACCGCTGTAACTGCCAATTCCCTTTATTCCAACCGAAGCGATACCACACTTGATATTATTCTTGACACTTGTAACAAGATAATCAGTTCCGCGTGAAAGAGTTTTCTCGCCATATGTTATAGATATATCAGGTGTTATTTCTTCACCTGTATATTCTGCCGAAGGGATATTTATTCTTACTTTGTTCAGATTTACCCCCTCTACCTTAACGGTATGCTTCTTATAGGCATAATATCC
Source organism: Lachnospiraceae bacterium (assembly GCA_024684085.1). GTDB lineage: Bacteria > Bacillota > Clostridia > Lachnospirales > Lachnospiraceae > Colinaster. The sequence goes on from JAIKXM010000039.1 coordinate 92,440, forward strand.
GTTACAGCATTCCGGCGCTTTGACATATACTGTATATGTACCGGCATTAGGGAAATAATTCCCATCAATGATATAATCGCGACCGTATTGCAAAACAGTCTTTTTAAGCGTAACGACTATATCCTCAGGTCCTATAGTCTCCCCGGGCTTAAGCTTCTTAAGGACCTTAACGGAAGCCTTGGCAAGAGATGCCTTCTTATTAGCATCAACTACGGAAAAATAATACTTCTTCATCCCGCAGTAATTACCCATACCGGTTACGGTACATTCATATCTTCCGGTCTTAACATACACATTAGTCACATCTACTTTATAATCCTTACCTGATTTTAGACTTTTTCCATAGAGTGTGACCGTAGGCGAAGGCTCAAACGTCTTACCCGCTATATAATTGGAATACTTCTCAACAACTTCCACATCAGAGATATCGGTAGGCAGAATATTGAATTTTCTGGTAACAGAACCGGAGAACTTTCCTTTGCCTTTTACCATAACCTGAGGAGCTTTTTTATCATTAATATTCGCAGCATACCGATTATTCTTATATGAAAGTGTATAATCCACGCCCTCGGTAAGGCGCTGCATTCCGTAATATACTCTGACAGCCGGCTTAAGCGGAGAACCGGTATATACAACATCTTCGATCTCTTCGATGCGAAGACCGACATTATTGGCAGTATAAGCTGCGATCAGATGAATATCCCTGTCTGTGGCCGGATCGATGGAATACACTCTTCTTCCTCCGGACTCGAACCAACCGTCAAATAGATACCCTTCTTTATAAGCATCTTTAAGAACAAGTTCAGACTTATCTGTGGCTCTCGTATATTCGGAAGGATTAGTCTTAACATGATCTCCACCATTGAGATCATATGTTATTTTATAAACCGGATACTCCATGACCTTAACATGACATTGTCTTGTATAGGTCCTGTCGGGACTATTAAGAGTATATGTTATATCAGTCTCCCCGACTCCGACAGCAGATACGAGTCCCGAATCAGTCACATTAACGATTCCATTATCATATCCGCCTATAGTGAGATTGCCGACAGCCGTCATCTGCGGATACACTTGCGCATGTTCTCCGATATACAGACTAATATCATCTTTAGTAAGATACATACCTTCAAAGGCAGCATAAAGAGTGATCGTCGTTCCCGGATACAGGCCTACCCTGTCGCACTTCTCAGAATTATCATGGATCTTCCCTTTATACCATCCGATAAAGTCTTCCTTCTCATAGTCACCATATATGACAATATCCTTGAGCACAGCCCTTCCCTTTTCATCAACTGAAGTCTCAAAGAGATCAAGATCGCTCAATGCATCTTCATAATAATGATAATTCATCGAAAAAGTGATATCACTCTCATCGAATCTCTTGCCGCATTCAGAACAATAAAGGCTCGCATGGATCTTATTATGATATTCATTGATAGTATACTCGGCGTCTATATGATGAGCACAACGGATAACACCATAGGCATCAACAGGCATAAGATTGTATTTATAATCAGCACGACAAGGCAGCACCAGATTAGAAATCTTCAATCCTGTCTTACCGAGATTAATATCCAACACACCCTTTCCGCCAAGTTCAAGAGAGAAATCATTGCCTAAAACAGGCTTTTGAACGCTCTCGGCAATATTGAAGGAAGTGCCAATAATTAATTCACCATTTAATTTACTGATATAATCTTTCTTACCATTAATATACAGAGCACCCTTTAATTCAATACAGTCGGAGGGATCCGACATATCCACAGTCGAAGCCGAAGCGGTTTTAAGATTGGAAGATATATTCAGATCTCTGCACTCTATTCGTCCACCGCCAAGAATCAAAGAACCAAACGATTGATAAATATCATCTGTTACCTTTAGAGTGCCACCCCCAAGGCTTACATCACCATACCCGAAAAAACTACCCGGATATACATTCAGTTCATAGCCTTCAAGAGAAAACGTTGCTCCATATGGAACCGAAAAGTCGCCCATATAATGCTGGTCTTTAAGAAGTGACAGATTTCCGCCTCTCTTCTCCCACCTGCTGACAGCTTCCTTAAGGTTATTGAAGTAAAGTGTCTCGCCATCGACTATCAGTCTGACAACAGAGTCGGCAGTCATCTCATTATTATAGATATGTGATTCATGAATTGTAATATTGATAAGCTCAGGATAAGAATCCGCAGAATCTTCATCCTCTGTCAAGTCCGAATCAGCAATTTCTTCATCCATAGGATCCGAAGTAAAAAGCCCGCCTTCTTCCATGAAATCTGTATTAGAAGTTTCGTCTTCAGCAGGATCTGTATTGGAAGCATCTTCTTCTATAGAGTCTGTATCGGAAGCATCTTCATCTTCTACATGATCACCCTTGGAATCCTCTTCGTCAGCAGACTCACCCCCGGAAGTCTCTTCATAAGCAAACTCACTTTTGGAAACCTCTTTGTCACCAGACTCACTGATCTGTTCAATTATCGCCCCACGGTCTTCCGAAACAGACGAAGTATCACCCTGAACATCTTCCAACAGAATAATATCATCATCAACGGCAGCAAGAAGATCCACGCCATCCAAAGGCGCAAAGACAACGACAATGCAAAATACCAATACCAACGAAACTAATCTGCATAAGTTTTTATACCTAAGAATCATCCCATGCCCTCCATACGGATTAACCGAACATAACAATTCCCAAGAGCCATTAATCAATAACAATCTTTGAGCAAAAACGTAGATCCAATTATCTTGTTACTATTCACACCCGTGTTTTTGTGATTAGCTACAGACACCTGTGAACAGTAACATTATCTTTGAGCAAAAATTCGTGAATCCGATTATCTTCGAGCGAGAAATCTCGTAAATATACTATTATCTATATCGTATGTATAATAGTTATACTTAACATCTTCGGGTATAGAATCATCAAATCTGTTGGCAAAATCCTGCATAGTCTCCCATTCGTCATACATATTATCGCCGGGCGTATTATCTCTTACATTATCCCGAATCTCCATAATAGGGAACAGAGTTCCGACAAAGATAAGCAGGATCAAAATGCCCTTACGCATTCCAAGCGAATAATCCTTATCTTTAGACGACAATGTCCTGATCGAATATAAGCACAGGAAAAACAACGGCGGAACTGAGGTACACATTACGATATCGTTGTACACACCCATTTTTGCGAACGGTAAGACTAACAACACGAATAGCCCGGGGACAAAAAAAGGATCATTCTTATTCTCTTTATATGTTGATAGATAATGAAACCCAAACATAAAGAGACAAAAGAATATATACACAAAGATATCAATACCTATATAGGGTTGAAAACGAAGTGTCGAACTATAAGGCTTTTCAGACATAACATTTCCCCAATAATAGAGGAGTAACATTACGCCACCAGTGAACACAACGGAGATATTGGATATAGAAAAGATCTGCTTAATCAATCCTTTAAAAGTTAATTCTTTTTTTAATATTTTAGCAACAAAACTTAATGTTACCAGTACAGCAAGCCCAAGGAACTGATATATACCAAACAAAAATAACGGCAACATTATCAGGCAGTATTCCCTGATCCTGTCTTTATAGATCTCAAGCATCAGACAGATCAACCAGGCAGCTATGATCTGAGGATAAACCCAACGTAACATTACAAGATTGCTTCTGTACTGCAATGAGATACCGTTGCTGAGAATCCAATGGTAATTACCGATAGAATACATATCGTCGCCGATGATGATCTTAATCACGATCTGAGCCAGAGGTAAACATCCGCTGAAGAACAGAAGCATAAACATATTGATCAATGTTTCTTTAACGTTCTTCACCTTCATATAACAATTAAGCAGAAGGTATACAAGAACAACCCCGATCATGCCCCATAATCCCATGACATACTGAGCCACATGAACTGAGTCGGTCGCTTTACCGAGAAGAGCCGGAACAATATACTGACCGATATAATAAGTCAGCAGGCTCACACCTTCATTGTAATAGAATACCGGCCAGTCTCTGTTAACAAGATCCTTAAGTATTGCATTATGCTTGTACCAATCTCCCGACTGCGGGAATATACCACCAAAGCCTATAAGGATCAAAACAAGCACAATTGCAGCAATAGTTAAAGCAAGAATTAATATATTAATACGTGCATCATATTCTCCGTCATCCGTTTTTCGATCTGTTTTAGTTTTCGAAAAATTACGGATATCATTACCAACAAAGAATCTGACGCATAAAAGCAATAAGACAGCTGCTGTTGGGATACCGACGATTGGTCTGAACCAAGTTAAGAAAAATACTGTTAAGGGAAAATACAGATATGCAAAGCAAAGCGCCGTAATTAGTTTGGCGCTGACCCGAATATCTTTAATTTTTAACTTTGCCGTCTTTTTCATCAATCCGTTCTCCCAAAGCACTTTTCAAATCAAATCAGTAGTTTTATCTTCTGACTTTGATGATCACATTTCTCCGACCACTGTCCGGTATAACATAGTCATATACCACTTCTCCGATCTCAAGAAAATCATCTACATTGATATCTTCATACTTTTTATATTCGCTTTCACCGATATAAATATAATCTACATTATATTTTTCAAGGCGAGGCCTTATCTCATTAACATCATGAGACGTATAGATCATCCTGATATCTTCTCCCAAAGCGTATATATAATCATAACTGTTATGCCAAAGCCATTCATGAGTCTCCCAACCGAGCACAGTTCTCCTGCCGGTTATGACAGAAAGAGTATCTGCATACGAATAACTTTCTCCGTTAGCCTGTAACACTATGGCATCTTCTTCAACATTATTATCTACCCACTGATAAGCGATGGCTTCTGCCCCAAGACCGGCTTTAACTCTGTACATTGAATCCATTCCAAGATAAGAACTGCCACTCATCTCGCCATACCACTGTCTGCATGATGTGAACAGATATCCTACAGATAACAGAAGCATGAACATAACCGGTATCAGAAGTATCCTGTATGTGATAAGCGACTTCTTACGTTCTCCCTTATATGCTTTCGTCTGTGCTCCATATACCCTTGCGATCACATATCCAGAAGCAAGACCGCACAGAATATAAGCTTCATATGCAAGCTTGAACATCGTATTTGCTCTCGGGAATCCGTTGATATATATATCCTTAACGAATATAAATTCGGGCAAAAGAGCAAGGCCGACACCGCAGAGCATGATAAGAAGAATATACACATCTTCTCTCATATTCTCGAACTTAACTCTCTGCTTCCTGACCGTAATAATGATAAACAGAATAAATATAAGAAGTATGATAACACTACAACCCCAGAGCATCATAAACTGATAGAAAGGAGTCCTTTTGGTAACAAGACCAAGACCTGATTCCATCTTAATGAATTTTAATCTGAAAGGCAGATTGATGAGATTAACGAATGCCAGCATCCATGCGCCCTGTATCAGAGTAGCGATAAGTCCCTGTCGTATCTTAGGATATCTGAAGAGATTAAATATCAAGACAATACTGCCGCTAACCACATAATATATCGGGTAGTCCCAATAGTTGGTCATACTGCTTATTCCGATAAGAAATGCAATGATTATTAATTCTTGATTTAATAATTCTCTAATTATCTCATTTTTCCTGACAATATACTTTCTTTGGAAATTGAATGCAAATGCCATTAGAACAGCAAGGATCGCAACCACGATAAGTATATCTACAACATGAGCGTGAAGATCCCCGATAAGGAATGAATACCAGGGAAACTCATGAATAGTTCTGTCCTCTTCTACCAATGGATTATAGCCAATATACCTTGTTGAATCTGCAAACCAATACGAATCCTTCTCATTGGGAATACTTAAGTTAAGGTGCAGTTTTTCAGTAAATAAATAGAAGAAAACATAATGCAGATTACCTGTAAGAGTTACAAAAACTGAAGCTACCGATCCACCGATCACAGCCACTCTTCGACTGCTGTTTCTTATAAGCAGCTCATATACCAGAGTCCAGATCATCGTGACGGCCATCGCAGCTATAGTACACATTCCAAGAGTATATCCATACTCGATCCTAACATGTGCCACACGGCTAAGATATGTAATAAGATATTGTCCAAAATAGTAATAATTAAGAGGACCGTCAACAGACCACATATCAAGAGGCGGCAGATATGTTGCTGTATCGATCATCTTCATGATGCCAAAGTCCATTATCCTCTCAGTGGACTCAGCCTGTATTCTATGACCGAACAACCAGTTGAAAGCCATTATCAATGATAAAACAGACAGCTCTGTAATGATAACAGCCGTTTTTATTTCTTTAAGCTTCGTAAGGAACAGCTTAAGATAATAGGTTTTCTCATATTCTTTCTTAGAAGCAAATACTATACTCAGGAGAACTTCGGCTGCGATGATCAGAAACAGCCACAGATATGTATTGAAAACAGTGAATCTGACAAGCCCAAGTGAAGATAAGAACCAGATAAGATATCCTCCGATAGTCAGACCAATGATCTTGGAAAAAACATAGCCCTTTGTCTTGAATTGCCTGAAGACACCAAAGCAAACCGGCATAGCGCATAACCCAAATACGCCAAGAGCGATCACCCACCTTAATATAACCAAACAATCACTTAAAAATAGATTAAACCCGTTCATAAGCACCCCTAAAATAACCCAATAATTGTTTTAATGCCTTCGAAACCAACCCCCATAATTATGCCGGCAAGAATAACTCCCGCCATAACAGCTACCGCGCTCTTCTTCCAATCCATGTCGAGAATACTTGCCGCAAGCGTTCCCGTCCATGCTCCGGTTCCCGGAACAGGAATTCCAACGAAGAGAAATAAAGCGAAATATAATCCTCTTCCCGCAGTTGCCTGAAGCTTTTTCCCGCCTTTTTCGCCTTTTTCAAGACAAAAAGTAAAGAATCCACCAATGATCTTCTTATCTTTTCCCCATTCCAATACTTTTCTGGCGAACCAGAATATAAACGGAACAGGTATCATATTGGCAATTATACATACTATATATGATGGGAACACCGGAAGACTTCCGCCAAACCTCTCAGAAAGAGCTAATGGAACAGCACCTCTTAATTCAATAAGCGGTATCATGGAAACTATAAAAATAATAATATACTTCTTTAAATTAAACATCCCTAATACAAATAAACCTTTCTATATATTAACTATACTAATTATAATACAAACTCACTTAATACGTTGATCTACATTCAATGATCATCCATTCAATCATCCGATCAATAAAGGTCGATCGATAATGATCTCCGATAATCTACTTAATAATAAGAAAATATAACAATATCATTATACCAAGAACGATCCTGTAATAGCCAAAGAATTTGAAATCATGTTTCTTGATATATCCCATAAGAAATTTGATGACCAGAATAGATGTATCAAAGGCTACTACCATGCTAAGTCCAAGATAAAGATATTCCGTAGTGCTAAATGCGAAGCCGTATTTGATCAGTTTCAGCAGACTATACCCTACCATTACAGGAACAGCCATGAAGAATGTAAATTCTGCGGCTGCAACCCTTGATATACCGATTATAAGAGCGCCTATAATAGTGGCTCCCGATCTTGAAGTACCGGGAATAATGGACAACACCTGAAAGAGACCTATCACAAACGCCTGTTTAAACGTAATTTCATCAATTGAAGCTACAACAGGCACTCTTTTCTTATTCCAGTTTTCAATGACGATAAACAGGATACCGTAAAAAACAAGCGCGATTGCAATAATAACAGGCGTTTCCAAATATTCATCCACCAGATCATCAAACAGCAATGTCACAACCGCTCCGGGAATGCATGCAACAACAACCTTGAACCATATCATCCACGTATTCTTTTTGAAGATCGTATCTCCCGGTATTTCGCTGTTTTTCCGCTTAAAAGGCCACATCTTTCCGAAGAACAATACAATAACCGCTAGTATTGCTCCCAACTGTATCAGTATAAAAAATACGTCCTTAAACTCTTTAGAAGCATTCAACCGAATGAACTCATCCACCAGTAGCATGTGTCCTGTACTGCTCACAGGCAACCATTCAGTAACACCCTCTATTATTCCCAATAAAATGATCTTTAATAATTCTACCATTATTTCTGAAAACTCCTTCCATACTATATATAGATTTTCACACCTTAAAACAGGCATTTTTAAGTTTTTTCAAAATCAGTCATTTGCAAGTATTTTTTCATTTCCAACAGTATTTGCAAACATTTTTTTAGTTACGGTGGGATAGATTGCAAGTATTCCGTTACACCAAAACAAAGAAAAAACAATATTTTGTGTTAAAAAACATCATACATTAACATTTTAACACATCATATTGTTTTTTTGTAGTTATATGTTATTTAGCCTGAAAATGCATCTCAAATTGTATAAATCAGTCATTTTTCGGGCATTTTTGAATTGATAACAATAATTCTATATATAGATTTAACCCCTGCTACTCAGCTTAAATTGTAGCAAATGTCATATCAACTTCGCCTCAGAAATAGAATTTGCTACTCAGCTTAAATTGCAGCAAATGTCATATCAGCTTCACCTCAGAAATAGAATTTTCTCTTCAGTTCAGAGCGTGCTTTCTCATCTCCTATCATAACGGTTCCAACAAACAGAAGCGCCGATACCATAAAAGTGATCCAACATAATATAGCTGAATGAATCCAGCCAACCGCATTGGCAATAAGTAGCAGTATACTAAACACTATAGTTAACAACTGTGTGGCGATATAGCTCTGCCAGTTTCTTCTGTTTACTATCATCAACACGATTATCATTATATCAAGAGCAATGATAGCCGCAGGAAATACATAATTAACAGACCAGCCATAATAACCTGTGATACTATCAATATCGAATAGTATCGTGATACCAAGCAGGGTAAGACTTACGATCTTCTGCCTGTATCCGTCCTTACCGATCACGGCATAATTTATCACCACATTGATAAAGAGAAGCGAAAGAACTACGATCAGGCTCCAGTTCAGCATCCTGCTCGTCTGATAATCAACAAAAAGGCATATACCGGCTGCAATGATTGACAGGAACGCTACAAGATTGCTGGCAAAATGAAGTCTTCCCACTTTTCTCTCAAAGTCGGGATATCCTCCTACTCCCTCAAGCTTGTATCCTTCAGCTTCTTCTATATCCTGTGTGACACAATGACACAGTGGACAACGATCGTTGTCATCGATCAGTACAACATTACAATTCGCGCATTTTTTCATCAGAATACTCCATTTGTCTCAAGCGACACCCTTATATCGTCTTCGTTCAGTCTGTTTATAAAAGAATACTGCACTGAGGTATCCACATAGATAGTACTGAATGTGAAATTCAGCGTATCCTTGTATGAACAGATAGTTCCCTTAAGCGACTGCCCCTTTGACATTGCGATCGCCCCATAGAAATGAGTTATATAAGGAGCATAAGGCTCATCAACTTTGATATTACCTATATTCGTCATAGTTGCCGTATTCGCCATTGCCGACTTCTCATATACGAACTTGATCACAATATTCTTGATCATAAGGGGAACAAGGCGTAGGAACAGACTCATCTGGTTAGATACGCTGTAGGAGAAAAGATTCTCGAGCTTATCCTTATCTATCTGACTCCGCAGGCTCTCCTTGATCTGCTCGATCACCTGCTCAAAAGTATAATTCTCTTCATTATCCGGCATTTCAGCCGATACCATAACAAAGAAGTTCTTGGTCGTATTGGACTTAAAATACGGTCTCAGATTAACAGGCACGGCGATCCTTATAGGTCTGTCAGCCCCCGATCTTCTGATGCCTTTTTCATATATAGCCCATGCAAAAACGGCCGCAAGATACTCATTAATTGAAGCACCGTACCTGGCAGAAGCCGCCTTAAGTTCTTTCACGCTCATCAGCACATGCATCATACCAAATTCGCCCTTAGGAAGCTTATCGAACTTAAGATGAGCCGCTTTCTGACGATTGAATCCGCTCGGTCGGCTTCTCCTGTAATTCTTAACAAAGGCATCTTCCCTGTTTAGCGACGTTCCACAAGTCAGATCATCCTTAATAACCGACAGTTCCTTATGAGCAAGACGCAGATACTGATATGTCAGCTCTTTCAGGAAGTTGATACCGCCCATACCGTCTGCAAGCACATGATACACTTCCAGATTGATCCTTGCCTTATAATATGTGACTCTGAACAGATAACTGTTATTCCTGTTTTGAACAATATATCTGCACGGATAATTATCTTCTTCTCGGACTCTCGGCGCCGGTTTTGTATTTTCTTCAAGATAATACCAGAATATGCCCTTCCTGAGCCTAACATTGAATCCGTCGATCTTGGGTACAAGAATATCCAGAGCCTGCTGAAGTATATCTTTATCAACGGGTTCGTTAAGAGTCACGCTGATGCGATACACATTCGTCATATCCTCGCCAGCAATAGTCGGGAAGACATGCGCAGTATTATCAAGCTTCTCCCATCTTATATAACCGTTGCGTCTCTTTTTAACAGACTTTTTGAACTTCTCAACCTTAGAATCCGGGGCTTTATTTCCACTATCTGTAAGAACTGCCTTACTTTTCCCGGCCTTGACATTAACTTCTAAGCCTTCCAGGGCATCCGCACGATCAACATCATCCCTTGCAAAATCTACCGCAACTGAGTTGTTTTTATTCTTCTTCTTAGTCTTAGCCTTATATGTCTTATCTCTTACGAGAGACTTATCATCTCCGGATTTTAACTTATTCTTATTATCTTTCCCTTTTTTATTCTTGCTCAATCCCTTTACTCCACAATAAAGCCTCCACCAAAATGGCGGAGGCTTTGATCACTGAATATTATTTAATATCATTATAGGTCTTCTTAGCCTCTTCAATTCCGGCTTTGATACCTGCAGCACCTGCCTTAACTACATCCTTGCCTACCCTAACGGCTTCCCTGGCGATCTCTGTACCTGTAGCAACAGCTTCCTTGGCATATACAGAACCTGCAGCCACAACATCTTTGGCAACCTCTACAGTCTTATCAGCTACCTGCTGAGCTTTTTCCTTAGCCTCTTTATACTTGGCTTCCTTAGAGCATGACGCCTTCTCTTCCTCTTCTGCTATAGCTGCCTGTGCTGCCGCAAGACGAGCGATCGGAACTCTGAAAGGAGAACATGATACATAATCCAATCCAATCTTATGACAGAACTGAACCGATGTAGGATCTCCGCCGTGCTCACCGCAGATACCGACATGAAGATCGGGATTAACAGGCTTACCAAGCTTGATTGCCATCTCCATGAGTTTACCAACACCGTTCTGATCAAGCTTAGCGAACGGATCGTTCTCGAAGATCTTGCTGTCATAATAAGCACTGAGGAACTTACCTGCATCATCTCTTGAGAAACCGAATGTCATCTGTGTCAGATCGTTAGTTCCGAAACAGAAGAAATCAGCATTGGCAGCGATCTCATCAGCTGTAAGTGCAGCTCTGGGGATCTCGATCATTGTACCAACTTCATAGTTCAGATCAACATCCGAAGCTGCGATCTCAGCATCTGCTGTCTTTATAACAAGATCCTTGATCATTGAGAGCTCCTTAACTTCACAGATAAGAGGGATCATGATCTCAGGTTTAACTACCCAGTCTGCATGATTCTTCTGTACGTTGATAGCAGCTCTGATAACAGCCTTTGTCTGCATAACAGCGATCTCAGGATATGTAACAGTAAGACGGCATCCTCTGTGACCCATCATAGGATTAAATTCATGTAATGAATCAATGATAGCCTTGATCTCTTCTACTGTCTTATTCTTAGCTTCTGCAAGCTTCTTGATCTCAGCTTCTTCTGTAGGAACGAATTCATGAAGCGGAGGATCCAGGAATCTTATCGTAACAGGACATCCCTCAAGAGCCTCATATAACTTCTCGAAGTCAGCCTGCTGATAAGGAAGGATCTTCTCAAGAGCTGCTTCTCTTTCTTCAACTGTATCCGAACAGATCATCTCTCTGAAGGCAGCAATTCTGTCAACTTCGAAGAACATATGCTCTGTACGACATAATCCGATACCTTCTGCACCGAGTTCTCTCGCTTTTTTAGCATCTGAAGGAGTATCTGCATTGGTTCTTACTCTGAGTTTTCTATACTTATCGGCCCATGCCATAACACGTCCGAACTCACCTACTATCTTGGCATCTACTGTAGGAATGATTCCTTCATAGATATTACCGGTCGTACCATCGATACTGATCTCTGAGCCTTCTGTGAATGTTACACCCGCAAGAGTGAACTTCTTATTAGCCTCATCCATTACGATATCGCCACAACCTGATACACAACAGGTACCCATACCTCTTGCAACAACGGCTGCATGTGAAGTCATACCGCCTCTTACTGTAAGAATACCCTGTGATACCTTCATACCTGTGATATCTTCGGGAGATGTCTCAAGTCTTACAAGTACGACCTTCTCACCCCTGGCAGCTTCTGCCTCAGCATCTTCGGCCGTAAATACAACCTTACCGCAGGCAGCTCCGGGTGAGGCACCAAGACCCTTACCGAGAGGAGTTGCAGCCTTAAGAGCAGCCGCATCAAACTGAGGATGAAGCAGAGTATCGAGGTTACGGGGATCGATCATGGCAACCGCTTCTTTCTCCGTTCTCATCCCTTCATCTACAAGATCACAGGCGATCTTAAGTGCAGCCTGAGCTGTTCTCTTACCGTTACGTGTCTGAAGCATATAGAGCTTACCGTGTTCAACAGTGAACTCCATATCCTGCATATCTCTGTAATGATTCTCAAGGATGCTGCATACATCTTCAAACTGCTGGAAAGCTTCAGGGAACTTATCCTTCATCTCAGCGATCTTCATAGGTGTACGAACGCCGGCAACAACATCCTCGCCCTGTGCATTGGTCAGGAACTCACCGAACAGACCCTTATTACCTGTAGCAGGATCTCTTGTGAAGGCAACACCTGTACCACAGTCATCACCCATATTACCGAAAGCCATCGACTGTACATTAACAGCTGTTCCCCAAGAATAAGGGATATCATTATCTCTTCTGTATACGTTGGCTCTGGGATTGTCCCATGATCTGAATACAGCCTTGATAGCTCCCATGAGCTGTTCCTTGGGATCAGTCGGGAAATCAGAACCGATCTTAGCCTTATACTCAGCCTTGAACTGCATTGCAAGTTCCTTAAGATCTTCAGCGCCAAGCTCTACATCCTGCTTAACACCCTTCTTCTCCTTCATCTGATCGATAAGCTCTTCAAAATATTTCTTACCGACTTCCATAACAACGTCGGAATACATCTGGATAAATCTTCTGTAACAATCCCAAGCCCATCTCGGATTACCTGAGAGCTCAGAGATCGTCTCAACAACCTGTTCATTAAGACCAAGATTAAGGATAGTATCCATCATACCGGGCATTGAAGCTCTTGCACCGGAACGAACAGATACAAGAAGAGGATTGTTAAGATCACCGAACTTCTTGCCTGTCTCTTCCTCCATCTTAACGATATATTCATTTATCTGTGCCTGGATCTCATCATTGATCTCTCTTCCGTCCTCATAATACTGAGTACAAGCCTCGGTAGTGATCGTGAATCCCTGAGGTACCGGAAGACCGATATTAGTCATCTCTGCAAGATTAGCACCCTTACCTCCCAACAGATTACGCATTGAAGCGTTGCCTTCCTTAAAAGAATAAACCCATTTTCTCATAAAACATCTCCTTTGCTTTAAGATATACTATTAAGTCCCCTAACATACAGCTCCTGTCTGTATTCTATAAAAATCAGAAAGTGAATTTGTCTGCAAAATAAGTATCAAGCTCATCTATCTTAATTCTTACCTGTTCCATCGTATCCCTGTTTCTTACTGTAACTGCCTGATCCTCTTCCGATTCGAAGTCATATGTTACACAGAAAGGAGTACCGATCTCATCCTGACGACGATATCTCTTACCGATATTACCTCTGTCATCAAATTCACAGTTGTATTTCTTAGATAATGTATTGTAGATCTTCTCAGCGCCTTCATTAAGCTTCTTGGAGAGAGGAAGCACACCGATCTTAACAGGAGCAAGAACGGGATGGAAGTGAAGAACTGTTCTTACATCACCCTCTGCGATCTCTTCTTCATCATATGCTCCGCAAAGCATAGCAAGGAAGAGTCTCTCAACACCGAGAGAAGGTTCGATAACAAAAGGAAGATATTTAACTCTCTTCTCATCGTCAAAATATGTCATGTCCTCACCGGATACGGTCTGATGCTGTGTGAGGTCGTAATCTGTTCTGTCAGCTATGCCCCACAGCTCGCCCCAACCAAAAGGGAAAAGGAACTCAATATCGGTTGTTGCCTTTGAATAGAAGGAAAGCTCTTCCGGATCATGATCTCTTACTCTCATCTCCTCTTCCTTCATACCAAGGTTCTTAAGAAAATCTATACAATACTGCTTCCAGTATGCGAACCATTCAAGATCTGTATCAGGCTCGCAGAAGAACTCCATCTCCATCTGCTCGAACTCTCTCACTCGGAAGATGAAGTTACCGGGTGTGATCTCATTTCTGAATGATTTACCGACCTGGCATATACCAAACGGGATCTTCTTACGTGAAGTTCTCTGTACATTCTTGAAGTTAACGAATATACCCTGTGCTGTCTCGGGTCTCAGATAAACCGTATTCTTGGCGTCCTCTGTAACACCCTGGAAAGTCTTGAACATAAGATTGAACTGTCTGATATCGGTAAAGTTATGCTTACCGCAGCTCGGACAAGGGATATTGTTATCCTCAATATATGCCTTCATCTGTTCCTGTGACCAGCCGTCAACACTTGACTCAAGTGTGATACCCTTCTCAGCGGCATAATCTTCAATGATCTTATCGGCTCTGAATCTCTCATGACATTCCTTACAATCCATGAGCGGATCTGAGAAGCTTCCGAGGTGTCCCGAAGCAACCCATGTCTGGGGATTCATAAGGATCGCACAGTCAACACCTACGTTGGTAGGGCTCTCTGTGACGAATTTCTGCCACCATGCCTTCTTAATATTATTCTTGAGCTCTACACCGAGAATACCGTAATCCCAGGTGTTCGCAAGACCTCCGTAGATCTCGCTGCCCGGATGTACGAATCCTCTGTTTTTCGCCAGAGCAACAATTTTGTCCATTGTCTTTTCCATTACTAATATCCTCCTCTATAAACAAAAGTTTATATTTGATTAAATGCGTCGGATGTCCGTTTTTGTAGTGTCGTGCATTGATCGCACGACAACAAAAAAGGCTCCTCTATAAACAAAAGTTTATATTTAATTAAATACGTCGGATGTCCGTTTTTGTAGTGTCGTGCAAAGAACGCACGACAACAAAAAAGGCTCTGATCAATATATGATATATGATAATCCATCATCATTAACTGTAATTACATGACCTTTAACATCATCGGTCGTAAGATTATCGGATATCCCCTTAACATTCCCCGGAACCACAACATCACTCGCGATATCATAGACCACTATCCTTGTGCTGTCCTTATCCAGCTCAGCCGTTATGATAGTACTGCCATCCGTTCCGTTCAGTGACTTCGGGACAGTAAGCCCCTCTGCCATAGCTTCTGTGATCGTACCCTCGAAAAACAGCACGCCATTAAAATCTTTGTAATCCGAATCATCCGCATAATTCACCGAAGCCTCTAAGACTGAGTTCTCGAAGAGCACATTCTCCATATAGATCCCGTTACTGCTCTTTCTCCGGTTATAATCAGCGATCTCTTCCTCAGCCTCTTTCTTCCATTCATCGATATCGTACAGATCGACCGAGAAATCCTCTACCAGATATTCCCTGATCGCCCCGTTTTTCTCAATAAAGACCGTATTGGTAATAGGCTGGAAGCTACCGCATCCCACAAGGAATAACAAAAAAAAGCCTGTGAAAAATAAGGTTTTACCTTTAATTATCTTCATAGGCATTTTTAACAAATTCATCAGACTACTCTCCTCGCATATAAATGATAGCAGGATCGGCCTGAATATCTTCACGCATATAACTCGAAGATATGATAATCAGTCTTACCCCAACATCAAATATATTAAATTATACTCAAAATTTAGTATATTTTCAACCATATGGACACATCTATTTGTTTTTGTCTCTTAGGCTTTCAGTTTATCATCTCTAAAGATTTAAACTCATGATCGGTAACTGCTTTAATGGCTCTCCTGCCTTCAATAAGAAGCTCTTTGATATTCTTCTCCTTAACGGTAAAGGTATAAAGTGACTTAACGGGCGTCCTTATTATATAATCGATCGCATACAGGGTTGTCGGATCATAGGTATTACCTGCAAGCGCTCCTGCATATTCACCGTTAACGGTAAGTGACTTAAGTTCCCACACGGCACGCACAAGATCATTTGGTATCTGCGATGATTCGAGTGCGCGGAGCGACTGGTAGAGAAGCTTCAGTAATTCAAGTTCGTCGTTGTTTTCCCTTGCATAGTAATCTGTCATCTCACAGAAGTACATTGCCATATATACGGAATCGTAATCTCTTTTCAGGTCATCGAAGTAATTGGTAACTTCGATCTCGTTGACCGAATATGAATTACGTCCCTCGTATATATAGAAGGTACACATATTCAGAGGATTGGACGCGGCTATAAAGCGTGAGTTCGGCTTCCTCGCGCCTCTCACAAAAGCCGAAATCTTGCCTCTCTTATCAGTGAGAATGACCAGTCTGCGGTCATAATCATTAACATTCTCTGCCTTTATTATGATTCCTTTTAAAACAAGTAGATCTTTCATTTTAACCGTATCGCTTTGTAAAAAAAACATTGATCCCGTAATATTAATCGGGTTGCATATAACTCCGAATGATGTAAAATAGATTATATCATTTGGAGGAATATCTATGAAATATCTTCAATTATTAGCCGATAATAAGCTCTTCTCTGCCGCTGTCTGCGGTTGGGCAGCAGCACAGATCATTAAGACTCTCATAGATCTGATGCTCAACAAGAAGCTCTCATTGGAGAGACTGGTCGGTTCAGGAGGCATGCCCAGTGCTCATTCAGCCACGGTATGTGCTTTGTCTACGGCAGCCGGTATGATCTACGGCCTTGATTCTCCTATATTCGCAGTATCTGCCATAATCGCGATAATCGTTATGTACGATGCCCGAGGTGTTCGCAGGGAGACCGGAACACAGGCAGAAGTACTCAACAAGATAATGCATTATTTTTCTTCAGAGCATCCCGAGAAGATCACCTTCGATCAGGAGAAGCTTAAAGAGTTCATCGGCCACACGCCCTTACAGGTCACAGTAGGCGGACTGCTCGGAATAACCGTTGCGGTTATCTTCTGTCTGTTTCTGTAACTCTTAACTAATATGTTACTAACACCACATAAAGCCTGTATACCTTAACTTACGAACAAGGTATACGGGCTTTATTGTATCTATCCGCATTATCTCTCTTCTCTGAAGTAAGGAAGTCCGAGACTTGCAGGCGGCTGATTCTCTCTCTTGTTACGCATGCTTGAGATTATCAGCACAAGCAGTGTTACGATATAAGGCAGCATCTTATATAATTCCTTTATCTCCATATGATCCATTCCTGTAGGAATATAAAGATAGATTATATACAGACCGCCGAACAGGATCGATGCAGGTATGCTGACATCCGACTTCCATATGGTGAAGATAACAAGCGCGATCGCAAGCCAGCCTCTGTCTCCGAAGGCATCATTGCTCCATACGCCGCAGGCATAGTCCATTACATAATACAGACCTCCAAGCCCCGCTATCATACAGCCTATACAGGTTGCAAAATACTTATATTTCGTTACATTGATACCGGCCGCATCGGCAGTAGCGGGACTCTCTCCGACTGCCCTTAAGTGCAATCCGATCCTTGTCTTCTTAATGACGAATGCTACGACAAGCGCTATAACAACAGCCGCATAAGCAAGGAACCCGTATGATAAGAACAGCTTTCCGAACACTCCCAGCTTATCTGCAAAAGGCAGGGACTTACTGAAATACAAGCTTGTCCTTGAAAGAGCGATTGAAGGAACATCTGCTCCGGAAAGCTTGATAAGAGATCCTCCGAAGAAGTTGCCCACACCGATACCGAATGTAGTCATCGCAAGTCCCGTAACATTCTGATTAGCTCTTAGCGTAACGGTAAGGAAACAGTATAAGATACCCATTAACAGCGATCCCAAAAGAGAACAAAGCAAGGGAATCAGTATTGCCAAAGCGCCGTTGATATCACCCGACTGCTCATAGTAGAACGAACCGATAACGCCACAGATTCCTCCGGCATACATTACACCCGGTATACCAAGATTAAGATTGCCGGATTTTTCCGTCAGGATCTCACCTGTACTTCCGAAAAGAAGAGGGATCCCCTGTCCGACTGCTCTCGGAATGAAAGAAACAAAATCAAACATCCTACTCATCCTCCTTTCCTACTGTGGGAACAGCTGTTTTCTTACTTTTTCTAAAGAGAATCCTGTAATTGATAAAAAATTCACAGCCTATGATAAAGAACAATATGATACCTGTAATGATATCCGAGAACGACTGGTTCAGCCCGAAGACCGTAGCAATCTCTCCCGCTCCTCTCTCAAGGAAGATTATAAGGAAACTTGTGAATATCATGGTAAGAGGATTGAACTTGGCAAGCCATGATACCATGATAGCCGTGAAGCCCTGTCCGCCGGCGATAGTAGTTGTAATCGTATGATTAATACCGGCCACAAGCAGAAGTCCTGCAACACCGCATAACGCTCCGGACAGTATCATAGTCCTTACAATAACCTTCTCAACATTGATGCCGACATATCTTGCTGTATTCTCACTCTCTCCCACTACACAGATCTCATAACCGTGCTTACTGTAATAAATATAGAGGTAGAGAAAAACGGTAATAACTATAGCGATCACAATACTAAGTAAGTATTTATTACCGAGTTCCGGGAACCATCCTATGTTGGAGTTCTGATTGATGATACCTATCTTCCCGGAACCCTTGGGTGATTCCCAGCACACAACATAGTAAGCCACAAGCTGAGTTGCGATATAATTCATCATCAGAGTACTCAGAGTCTCATTGGTATTCCACTTTGCCTTACAGATCGCAGGGATGAAAGCCCAAAGAGCACCAACCGAGATACTCGCCAGAGTCATAACAATGATAAGAAGCCAGTTAGGAAGCTTATCATTGAGATTGATCATACAGGCAGCAGCAGCAAGTCCGCCTATCAATACCTGTCCTTCACCGCCGCAGTTCCAGAATCGCATTCTGAAAGCAGGTGTAAGTGCAAGTGATATTATCAGCAAAATCGCGAGATTCTGGAATGTGACCCAGCTCTTACGTGCAGAGCCGAAAGCGCCATTGATCATAGAAGCATAGACAGATATCGGATTATCGCCGGTTACGACCATAGTAATGACAGCGCATAAAAGGAGTGCAATGACTATCGCAAGGCCTCTGATACACCAGGCTTTGCGGCGGTTCATGTCATCTCTTCTGACAATATTAAAAAGCGGTTCATTTTTGCTATTCATCAGCCTTACCTCCAAGCCTCGTCATTAGCATTCCGACTTCATTCTTGGCAGCAGTTCTTCCGTCAAGAATACCGCTTACCATTCCGTCACATAACACAAGTATGCGATCCGATATCTGAAGGAGTACATCAAGATCTTCCCCTACGAACATAACGGCCACACCTTTCTTCTTCTGATTGTTTATAAGGTCATAGATTGTATACGCGGAATTAATATCAAGTCCTCTTACCGCATATGCAGTCATCAGCACCTTTGGTGCCCTTGCGATCTCTCTGCCGACAAGTACCTTCTGAACATTTCCTCCGGACAGTTTTCTGACAGGAGTGTCAATTCCGGGAGTGACAACTTCAAGTTCTTCCACGACGTTCGATGCAAGTTCCTGAGGTCCTTTTCTGTCCGTAAAAGGGCTTCCGCCCTGACGGAATGATCTGAGCATCATATTATCGGTAATATCCATATTACCTACAAGTCCCATTCCAAGACGATCTTCGGGAACGAAGCTCAGAGCGACGCCCATATCATTGATCTTACGAGGATCAAGGCCGATCAGTTCTTCGGCATCTCCCTTCTCATCTATATACCTGATCGAACCGGATTCAACCTTCCGGAGACCTGCAATGGCTTCAAGAAGTTCCTTCTGTCCGCATCCCGAGATACCGGCTATACCGAGGATCTCACCCGAATTAACTTCAAAGCTGACATCTTTGATCTTATATATACCGTTGACATCTTTAATATTTAACTTATCAACAATGATCCTGGGTGTCGGAGAAACAGGAAGAGGTCTCTCTATATTGAGCACCACCTTACGTCCGACCATCATATCAGTCATCTCGCGTTCATCAGACATCTCGGTGATAATATCTCCGATGTATGTACCCTGCCTTAAGACAACAACTCTGTCAGATATAGCCTTAACCTCATTAAGCTTATGCGTGATTATGATGATAGCCTTACCATCCTCTTTCATATTTCTCATAACCTGAAAGAGTTTCTCTGTCTCCTGAGGTGTAAGAACCGCAGTAGGCTCATCAAGAATGAGTATATCCGCTCCTCTGTAGAGAACCTTAACTATCTCAACAGTCTGCTTCTCGGATACGCTCATTGAATATATCTTCTTGGAAGGATCAACCTCAAATCCGTATTTATCACAGATAGCTTTGATCTTCTCATTTGCTTCCTTTATATTCAGCTTACCTTCCTCACCGAGGATGATATTCTCAGCAGCGGTCAGAACATCCACCAGCTTAAAATGCTGATGCACCATTCCGATACCAAGTTCAAATGCATCTTTGGGTGATCTGATATTCACAGTTCGACCGTTAACACTGATCGAACCCTTATCAGGATAATATATTCCGGCAAGCATATTCATAAGCGTAGTCTTACCGCTTCCGTTCTCACCCAAAAGAGCAAGGATCTCACCTTTATAAAGGTCAAGATCGATATTCTCATTGGCTTTAACTTTTCCGAAGCTCTTAGAGAGTCCCCTGATAGATATAGCTGTTTCCTTCTGCATATCAATCTCCATTTCTTAATCCAAGGCAAAAGTTTCATTCCAGTGCCGAGCGCGGATGCTTTGCATCTACCTTTCGCGCGAGTGCACATCCTTAGCGGAGCGTTTTTTGTGAAATAGGAAGCAATTTCCTATTTCATAAGAAAGAATGTCGCTTGCGACATTCTAGTGCCGAGCGCGGATGCTTTGCATCTACCTTTCGCGCGAGTGCGCATCCTTAGCGGAGCGTTTTTAATGTAATAGAAAGAAATTTCTATTACATTAAAAAACTTAAGGATGTATGTAAAAATACACCCTTAAGAATTTTATCAAATATAGTAATCTTAGTCTACCACATCCATCATAAGTCATACGACTTCTTCAGGACTATAGCCATTCAGGTCTATGATCCGATTATCCGATTATAGACTTATAAGAATTTCAGGTAGAAGTCCGTAACTATTAATAAGCTACATCCAACAGACTGATGCCGTCGATCTGAATATCGAAGTAAGGTGCTGAACGAAGGCCGTCACCTGATTCATTGAAGTAACCATCTTTGATAACTTCATGATCTGCTTCATAAGCTTCATCTGTATCTACATCTGCCATATAAGTTGTAAGATTCTCACCTTCAACAGTGAATGATGATACGTCGAATACATGGAGATCGCCTGAATTGATCTTAGCCTTTGCAGCATCAATAGCCTCTCTTGTTCCGGGTGCACATGCTGTACCAAGATCTGAAAGCTCTACAGAACCTGTTTCAATAGTACCTACCCAGTCAGTAGCGATCGCTTCGCCCTTCTGTACGCATCCGATAGAATACTTGAAGTAAGGTACCCAGTTGATCCTTGAAGATACAAGGAAGGTATTCGGACAAGCTTCTACTGTACTTCCGTTATATGACACGTTGGGAACACCGGCTGTCTCACAGGCTGTAGGAGCACCCATTGAATCAGCATGCTGGCTGATAAGTACACAACCGTCTGAGATAAGCTTGTTAGCGCCTTCCTTCTCAGCTGTCTCATCATACCATGAACCTGTAAATGTTACTTCCATTGTTGCTGTAGGACATACTGAACGAGCGCCTAAGAAGAATGATGTATAACCTGATATAACCTCAGCATATGTATAAGCACCGATGTAACCGATCTTAGCCTGATCTGATGTGATAGTACCTGCGCTCATCATCTCATTAAGCTTAAGACCTGCAGCCACACCTGCAAGATATCTGCCTTCGTAGATAGCAGCGAATGCATTGTGGAAGTTCTCGATTCCCTCTGTATGGGCCTTTGTTCCTGTTGCATGACAGAACTGAACATCTGTATATTCCTTAGCTGCCTCGATCATGTAATCTTCATGTCCGAAGCTGTCTGCGAAGATGTAATCACAACCTGCATCGGCAAGTTCGCAAGCTGCCTCATAACACTCCTGACCTTCGGGAATGTTGGTCTTAATAACATATTCAATACCCATTTCATCACATGCTTCCTTAGCAGCATTGATGAAGTTAAGATCATATGTTGAATTCTCATCGTGAAGGCAGATAAAACCGGCCTTAACAGTCTTACCTTCAGCCGAGCCGTTGTTTTCGTCCGAACCGTTGCCAGAACCGCATGCGCAAAGAGAAACAAGCATGATCATAGATAATACCAAACCTAATATTTTTTTCATTTTCCTCTCCTTAATATGAATCTGTTTAAGCTACCCTAATAAAATAGCACCGTACTTTTATTAACACAACACTTTTTTTACCAAAGAATCTCGTATGAACAACAGAAAAACCTTTTTTACTGCTCTCTGAACACTATCTTCCCTGTTTCAGGGTCCATGGAATCAACGATCGCAAGTGATTCAAGCTGTATTCCCTTCTCACGTATCAGCTGACCGCCAGCCTGGAATCCCTTCTCGATGGCAATTCCGATACCTTCCACGGATGCGCCCGCTTCTTCTGCTATCTTAAGCAATCCCTGAAGAGCACAGCCGTTAGCCAAAAAGTCGTCAATGATCAGAAGCCTGTCATTCGGATCAAGGAACTTCTTGGACACGATGACCTTATTAACATTCTTATGCGTGAAAGATTCCACTTCCGCAATATACATCTCGCCGTCAAGATTAATGCTCTGAGTCTTCTTGGCGAATACTACAGGCACACCAAATTCAAGTGCCGCAACACTTGCTATTCCGATACCGCTCGCTTCGATCGTGAGGATCTTGTTGATATCCTTGCCCGCGAATCTACGCTTGTATTCTTGCGCCATCTTTTTAAAAAGAAATACATCCATCTGATGGTTAAGAAAACTGTCTACTTTAAGAACATTGCCCGGTTTTACAATACCGTCTTTTTGAATACGCTCTTCAAGAAAATTCATAGTCCTACCGCCTTATATTTCCTTGGGATTATAACCGTAATTCTTCATAAGGAAGTCTGAATCACGCCAGTCTTTTTTGACTTTAACCCACAACTTAAGATACACCCTGCATCCAACCAGTTCTTCTATATCGGGTCTTGCAAGTGATCCGATCTTCTTAAGCATCGTACCTGACTTGCCGATTATGATGCCCTTATGCGAATCCTTCTCGCATACTATCGTGGCATCGATACTGCATAAGCCCTTGTCAAAATTCATCGCATCTATCGCTACGGCGATTCCGTGAGGTATCTCCTCATCAAGACTTCTGAGTGCCTTCTCTCTTATGATCTCTGCAGCGATCTGTCTCATGGGCTGATCCGTCACTGTATCTTCATCGTAAAAAGGACTGCCCTCGGGCATATATTTGAATATGGTATCGATAAGATCCTGAAGCCCCGTCTCTTTCCTTGCCGAAACAGGTACTATATCCGCGAAGTCCATTTCTTTCCTGTATGTGTCAATCACAGCAAGCACTTCCGGACCTTTGATCGTATCGATCTTATTGATGACAAGGATAACCGGAGTCTTACGATCTTTTAACTTATCGATAATGGTCCTCTCTCCCGCTCCGATAAAGGTCGTCGGCTCAACAAGCCATAACACGGCATCAACATCCTTGATCGATGAGCTTGCCACATTGACCATATATTCGCCAAGCTTATTCTTACTCTTATGTATTCCGGGAGTATCAAGGAACACTATCTGACCGTGATCACAGGTATATACCGTCTGGATCTTGTTTCTGGTAGTCTGTGGCTTATTGGAAGTTATGGCGATCTTCTGACCAATAAGATGATTCATCAGAGTCGACTTGCCTACATTCGGTCTTCCGATTATGCTGACAAAACCGGCTTTATATCCTTCCATATCTGTTTTGCTCTCAATATCACTGTTCATCACTTATCTGATTTCCTTTATCCGTAATCTCCTCTGATATTACCGTTTCCGAAGCACTCTTATCCTTTTTCTTACTCTTCTTTGGTGCCATGACTCCGTTTTTCCTGAGGATAGCGAAAAAGATCTTAACGATGATGAAGACTATGATGGCAAACAGAATAAGATAAGGCAGATCGATAACGATATCGATCAGGAAATCTCTGACGCTTCGATAGAGTGATACACAACTTGACTTAAAGCCCGTGATCATTCTGTCGAGAGGTGATACTTCAACTTCTATAGGAGCTTCTGTATAATCGACAACTTCTCTTATCTGAAGTTCTACAACGCTGTAATCAACTCTGTTATCATAAGTTCTGATCCTGCTCTCAAGTGAGTCGATCTGATACTTAACATTGGTTATCCTGTCTTCGATAGTGATTATCTCTTCTATCGATTCTGCTTTATCAAGAAACTCAAGTAGTCTGTCCAGCTCTTCCTGTAACATCTTCTTATGACTTACAACATCAACATAATCAAGAGTTACATCTTCCGTACTCTCAGAACGATAAGTAATATTACCCTCTTTGCTGACTGCACCTATAAATTCATCAACCTTATCATAAGGAATCCTTGCAACGATCGTACAGCTTCTCTCTGAATAATAATCCGAATATCTGCTACCGTAAGAACCGTTCATCCTCTCGATATATCCGCCATAATTAACAATGCGATCATTGATATCCGAATTGATCTCATCAAAAGCCTTAGTCTCTACGGTAATATTGACCGTCCTTATAAGCTTCCTCGATGAACTCTGAGTTGCCTTGCCTGCTTCGATCTGACTGCCTGCGGAAGACGGCTCCGACGAATAATCCGCATCAGAAGCATCATACATCCCCATAGCCTCCTCGACATAAGCCTCTTCATTGGCATAATCGGCTTTATACATATCATTGGCAACAGCGGGTGCGGAATCCGACGCAGCATATTCTGATGATGATCCGCATCCTGACAACAATAACAACGCTCCCAAAAAGGCAAATAGCATTCTCTTTTTCATTATATACTCTCCTCCTTATAGCCTCACTATGCGTTAATAAGGTTAACTACATTATCGAACATATCCTTAGCTTCATCTATCCTCTCGCTGTTACCGACAACGCAGATATAGTCTTCATCAAGGACTGCTTCGATCATATCAGCCGTCTCTCTGATCTTATCACGATCAACGCCCAATACTTCATCTCTTTCCTTCTGATATCCTTCTTCCTTCCTGCCGCTTAAGTAACTGTTAAGCTCGAACAGGATACGGCTTGAAGGAGTAAAAGGAAGGTCAAGCTCACTTACGGCTCCTATGATATATTTCATCATCGTACGTTCATCCGCATCGAAAGACTTAAGATAAGCAGGGATCGCCTTGAAGATCTCATTCGTCTCGGCGAGGTTGGGATCTCTGTAGGATACAAAATGGCAGTTTCCGTTCTTACTAAAGAGACTCATGCATCCGTATGCACCGCCTTTGACCCTGACATTATTCCAGAGATAATCATATCCGAGGATCACTCGCAATACTCTGAGGACTCCTGTATAATCATAACCCGCTTTCATAAAATCACCGCCGCGTCCGACGAACTGAACCTGCGAAGCACATTTAAAACCTTCATTAAGCTTCTCAGGGACAGGTATATAAGGCTTCACATTCTTATCAGCCTCGGGCAATGAATCATAAAAAGCTCTGACTTCCTTGCGGAACTCTTCATATTCCGAATCGTCTCCGCAGAAATCAAACATTATATTATCTTTTACAAATACAGATTTCTGAATCGCTCTTAACTTATCCGCAAATTCATTCTTCCTGTTATCATAATCAGCTTCGAGTTCCTCAAGGAATCTGTACATATCCATTCCGCCTATCACCTCGGAAGCCTTACCTAACGGTGAATGATAACTGAGTATCCTCTTTGTAGCTACCGAATGACTGGCTTGCAACATATTACTCTGAATATGGCTCTTAAGTTCTGAAAGGAGTTCCCTGATCCTCTTCTCATCATCGTATTTGGAATTAAACAACACTTCTCTGATGAGTTCAAAGGTATCCTTAAGTGAACCCTTAAGACACTTTGCTTTGACATCAAGAGTGATCTTATACGAATCTTCGTCTTCACGCTGATAATAACAGTTAGTAAGAGTAAGACCGCCCGTCTTGATGAATATGGTATTGGCAAGATCCCTGTAAGAATAATTAACGGTATCCACCATACCGAACATCTCTTTGAAAATTCCGAGATATTTAAAAAGTTCCCCGTCTAAATTGTTGGTATCAAATATGACACGAATGTAATCTATTCCCGGAGCAACGATCTTATGCCTTACTGTCTTAACACCGTTTTCTTCATCGACTTCATAATGTAAACGAACTGCTTCTTTTTTGATATCATCTCTTGCAAGCATCGGAATACACTTAAGAGCCTCCGGATCATCAGTCTCTTCCTGATAAGCTATAAGCTCCTCCGTATCCTTAATAAGCTCGCTTATCTGTGATTCGGTAAGGCTGTTCTTGTACTCGGCCAGCTTATGTGCCAGTGCCTCTTCTTTTTTATTAACAAGACCCACCTCAGGCTCTACACAGACCAAAGACTTATGATGATTATTAAGAAGCCACTTCTCTACAAGTCTCTCATAATAATCTGTATCGATCGCATCCCTCAGTCTCTTGAAAGTCTTATCGGCTGCGATATGAATGAACGGAAGCTCATCATCATAGAGCCAGCTGTCCAACACCTGAAGACCGTACATAAGTCCCGGAGGGTACGAACCGAAGTCCGCTTCCCTGTATCTGAACTCAAGGCCGTTAAGTCCCGCTCGCAATGTATCCCTGTCAAAGCCATTCTTAATTACTTCCCTAAGCGTATCTTCTATGACAGAGAGGAATCTATCCTTCTTATCGATCTCGGTATTCTTGGCAACGACCGAGAAGTAAGGCTGTTTGATACCGTTCTCGTAGATACTGTAGATATCCTTGCCGATCTCCGCATCCAAAAGCGCTTTTTTCAGAACAGCACCCTGTCCTGAGACAAGAGCATAATCGATCACCTGAAAAGCAATATACTTATCCTGATCAAGGTTATTGTTAAAGGCAGCACTCAGACTCATGTAAGAATTATCCTTAAGCGGTTCGCCCTCGGAAACTGAATACTTCTTGTTCACCGTCTTCATAGCCTCAAAAGGCGCCTGTGATCTGATGCCAGAATCTATATCAAGCCTGTCAAAATCAGAGAGATACTCACTGTCTATAAAATCAAGAGTCTCTGCCATATCCATATTACCGTACAGATAGATATATGAATTGGAAGGATGATAATATGCCTTGTAAGTCTCAAGATAATGCTCATATGTAAGCTCGGGGATGACATCGGGATCTCCGCCCGACTCATAACCGTATGCATTATCGGGGAAAAGCGAATTGAATATCTCCCTTTCCAGAACGTCATCCGGAGATGAGAATACCCCCTTCATCTCATTATATACTACACCGTTAACAGTAAGGTCATCATCAGCCGATCCCAGTTCATAATGCCAGCCTTCCTGTCTGAAGGTCTTATCCGAATTCAGGATATTGGGATAGAACACGGCATCCAGATAGACATTCATTAGATTCCGGAAATCCTTATCATTGCAGCTTGCTACAGGATACACCGTTTTATCGGGATACGTCATCGCATTAAGAAAAGTATTAAGAGACCCTTTGGCGAGTTCTATAAAAGGATCCTTCACCGGGAAATTCCTTGAACCGCATAACACGGAATGTTCAAGGATATGCATAACTCCCGTACTGTCCTCGGGTGGAGTACGGAAACCTATATAGAACACCTTATTCTCATCATCATTGCTAAGCAGAGCCACTCTCGCACCCGTCTTATTATGCTTAAGTATATATGCCTCACTTTTCAGCTCGCTGATCGTCTCTTTCTTAACAATAGTATAGGAAGTTAACTCCTCAAGTCTCATTCTCTTATACTCCTCCTGCTTATACTACAATTCCCATTATGGCCAGCTTCTTCAGTCTGACTTCATTCAAAAAGATCTCATTTTTCTTACTCTGCAATTCCTCACTGTCGATTATATCATCTATCGAATACTCTTTGATGGTATATCCCGGCTTATTCCTGCCCGCTCCGTTCGGCAGGAATACATTAAGCTTAAAGAGAGCCTTCATCTTCTTATATACCATGTAAGACATACTGTCCTTCTCCATGAAAAAGATATGATTCTCAATCGTGGTATCCCTGTCCACTTCCTGCAGAATATAATGTGCAATTATCGTTCTCAACTTGAATGATACGTCATCATCGTCCATCAGATCGGCATAGGTCGTCTTGCCCCCGATATAGACGTTCGAAAAATCCTGAATGAGATATTTGTAATCTTTATTCTCCATCGTACTCAATATCCTCTATCCTGCCTGCGGTAAGCTTAATGGCATCTCTGATTGCCTTTTCTGACAGTCCCTCTGTGATAAGTTCTTCCACAGTCACCTTACGTCCAAGGTCTTCAGCCAGTTCTCTCGCGGCATCCGCAACCTTATTGACCTTTTTCTCAATATTCTTATCTATCTTTCGTGCATCATCTTCCATTCCGATGAACTCTTCCATGGCATCCATGATCATGCCCGCAAGAGTTCCTTCCACCTCGTCCGGAGTCTCCAATGCGCCGAGCATGGTCACACCGACCGAAAGCGCAAGATTACCCTCACCTATAATATCCTCCATCGTGGCACCCTGTCCTGCATAGAGCTTGGCCATATCCACAACTGACGGGATCATGATCTCAACGATCCTATCCTGTGCATCCTTCTCTCCCGCCATCGCCGACATTGCAAATGCCCTCTTCTCGGAATCAGTATAAGTCGGAATTGCTTCTATGGAGTCCATATACAACTGAACATAATCAATATCCTCAGCCGTCATATATTCTTCCGGATCAACAGCCTCGTCAATACCTATCTTCTTACTCCTGAAATAGTCATACACATGCGAAAGAGCATCACCCTTAAGCCCGACTTCGGCAAATCTCTCTTCCACAAGTGCACGCGAGAGCACATTACCGTGTGCCGCCGCCAATTCATTAAGTTCCTCTATTATCTTCGCAAATTGTTCTTCGTTCAATATCCTAACCTCGATCCTTGATCATTCACATCTAACAGCCAATCTATTCAACATGAGTATGTGTAAAAATGTGGTCATTGCAGTATTCATAATTACCGTTACATCTTGAACAGAATCTAAATTCCAATTCGGGATCGGTAAGATCCGTCCTTCCGCAGACAGCACACTTATGCTTGCCCACCATATTCTTTGCCGCCTGATCATACTTAACCTTATTGGCCTCTTTTCTGAATTTCACTCTGGTCTTCATCTGGTTAGGATGCAGCTTGACTTTTCTCCTGATCCTATTGAAAAAGAGCACGAAATTGAGCATTGAACAGCCGATGACGATAAACCTGATAAGGAATACGACCGCACCGCCCCATGCACCGTAGATAACAGCCGCTTCTATCGGCGTGACTATAACCTCATACAAGAGGATCAGAGCATAGATTATTCCAAGATACTTAACCTTCACCGGTAAGATGAAATAGAGATATACCTTAACCTCCGGCATAGTCGCGGCAAAAGCAAGAAACAGCGACATATTAACATAGTATGTGCTTATATGATCGCCCACACTATTAGCGATCTCACCTGTTCCCATAAGCAACAGCACAATATACAGGACAAAGCTTCCTATGATCGTGTAGATGAATCCCGATATCAGATACTCATTCAGTCTGTAAGTCCCCCATATTTTCTCCAAAGTTCTGCCTATAGAGTAATAAAAGAACAAACTGACCACAATGAACAATATGCTCGTATCCGACGGCGGTATTATAAGCCAGGTTACAAGGCGCCATATCTGTCCCTTTAAGATCATAGACGGTTCTAACGTAAGATATGATGTATAATCATAATTGACCAGTTGAATGATATATCCCAACGCATAGCAGATGATAAGATATAAAGTGATATTGCTGATCGCATAATTCGAGAACTTGTCCTCAATTCTGTCTCTAAGCTTCATATTACATACACATTCGATCACCGAATGTTCCCTTTCGTAATTCTTTCTTCCGGCTTTTGGAATCCCTTAGATTTTATCATAATTATTCATATAAAAAATAAAAAATTTATAAATTCGCGGTTCTTTGAAGTACATGAAGTTGATTTTTGGAGCTCATTAGCGTAAGATATGACACGGTGCGATAGTTTTTAAATGTCTTGAGGTGACTTATGGCTTTATCACATATGACTCTTGGAATCGATATAGGTTCCACAACAGTTAAGATAGCGATCCTTGATAGCGACAATGAACTTGTCTTCTCCGATTACAGAAGGCATCTTGCCGATATTCAGGGTACTCTTTCCATATTACTAAAAAAGGCCGGTGACGAGTTAGGAGATATCATACTCCATCCCGTTATCACAGGGTCGGGCGGCCTTACTCTCGCCAATCATCTTGAAGTTCCTTTTACACAGGAAGTTATAGCGGTATCGACATCTCTTGAGCATTATGCTCCTCAGACTGATGTTGCGATAGAGCTCGGCGGTGAGGATGCCAAGATCATATATTTCGAGAACGGTAATGTTGAACAGCGTATGAACGGTATTTGCGCCGGTGGTACAGGCTCCTTTATTGACCAGATGGCATCTCTTCTGCAGACTGATGCTTCGGGTCTTAATGAATATGCCAAGCATTACAACTCTCTCTATACCATAGCTGCCAGATGCGGTGTATTCGCGAAGACTGATATCCAGCCTCTTATCAATGACGGTGCAACCAAGGAAGATCTGTCGGCTTCAATATTCCAGGCTGTTGTCAATCAGACTATCTCGGGTCTCGCCTGCGGTAAGCCTATCAGAGGACATGTTGCCTTTCTCGGCGGCCCTCTTCACTTCCTGTCTGAGCTTAAGATCGCGTTTATCCGTACACTTAAGCTCGATGATGAGCACACTATAGAACTTGACAATTCACATCTCTTCGCGGCTATCGGCTCTGCCCTTAATGCCAAGGAAGATGTAAGCATACAGCTTAATAAGCTTATTGAACGTTTGGACGACGGCATCAAGATGGACTTCGAAGTAGCTCGAATGGAGCCTCTTTTTGCCAATGACGAAGAATACAAAGAGTTCACGGACAGACATGAGAAAGCTCATGTCGAAACTGCAGATCTTTCCGAATATCAGGGTAACTGTTTCCTCGGTATCGATGCAGGTTCTACCACTACCAAGATGGCTCTTATATCAGAAGACGGTAAGCTGTTACACTCTTTCTACAGCAGTAATAACGGTAATCCTCTTCAGACTGCCATTGACGCACTGAAAGATATCTACACCTCTCTTCCCGAGGGTGTTAAGATCGTCAGAGCTTGTTCTACAGGATACGGCGAAGCTCTTATGAAGGCTGCTTTCCTTCTGGACGACGGTGAAGTAGAGACTGTTGCGCATTACTATGCAGCTGCTTTCTTCGAGCCTAATGTTGACTGTATCCTTGATATCGGCGGTCAGGATATGAAATGTATCAAGATCAAGGATAACTGTGTTGATTCCGTACAGCTTAACGAAGCATGTTCTTCGGGCTGTGGTTCATTCATTGAGACATTTGCAGGATCTCTGGATCTTTCTGTTGAGGACTTTGCCTCTGCTGCACTTTTTGCGCCTCACCCCATCGATCTTGGAACAAGATGTACCGTATTCATGAACTCCAAGGTTAAGCAGGCACAGAAGGAAGGAGCGACCGTTGCCGATATCTCGGCAGGTCTTGCCTATTCGGTTATCAAGAACGCCTTATTCAAGGTTATCAAAGTATCCAGCGCTTCCGAACTCGGTAAGAATATCGTAGTTCAGGGTGGAACTTTCTATAATAATGCCGTACTGCGATCTTTTGAGAAGATCGCCGATTGTCATGCCATAAGACCTGACATCGCAGGTATAATGGGTGCTTTCGGTGCTGCCCTTATCTCTCGTGAACAGTACACCGAAGGTTATAAGACTACAATGCTCGACCTTAAAGGCCTTAATGACCTTACATATGAGACGAGCATGACCAAGTGTCAGGGCTGTACCAATAACTGTCGTCTTACCATTAACAGATTCACAGGCGGCAGACAGTATATATCAGGAAATCGTTGTGAAAGAGGTCTCGGCAAGTCCAAGAAGGAAGGCGCAGCTCCCAATCTCTATGAGTATAAGCTTAATCGCCTCTTCGGATATGAACCTCTCTCTCCCGATAAGGCATTCCGCGGAACCGTAGGTATACCGAGAGTCCTCAATATGTATGAGAACTATCCGTTCTGGTATGTCTTCTTCACGGAACTCGGTTACAGAGTAGTACTCTCTCCGGCTTCCAACCATAAGATATACGAATTGGGCATAGAATCGATCCCCAGTGAATCGGAATGTTATCCTGCCAAGCTTGCTCACGGACATATAATGTGGCTTATCAACCAGAAGGTTGATTTCATCTTCTATCCTTCCGTTTTCTATGAGAGGAATGAGTTTAAGGAAGCCAATAACCATTATAACTGTCCTATAGTTACATCTTATCCCGAGAATATCAAGAATAATGTTGAGGAGATCACCAACGGCTCAGTACGTTTTGTTAATCCCTTCCTTGCATTTACCTCGGAAGAGACTCTCCGCAGTGAGCTTGTTAAGACTTTCAGTTATATAGATCCCGCAGATGTTGCATCGGCTGTTCACAAAGGCTTCGAAGAACAGAACAGATGCCATCTCGATATACAGAAGAAAGGTGAAGAGACTATCAAATATCTCGACGAGACAGGTAAGAAGGGAATCGTTCTCGCAGGACGTCCTTACCACCTTGATCCCGAGATCAATCACGGTATTCCGGAACTGATCAACTCTTATGATTTTGCGGTTCTGACCGAGGACAGTGTTTCACACCTTGCTTCTCCCGAACGTCCTCTAATCGTATCAGATCAGTGGATGTATCATTCAAGACTCTATGCTGCAGCAAGTTACGTTAAGACACGTGATAATATAGATCTTATTCAGCTTAATTCTTTCGGATGCGGTCTTGATGCCGTAACAACGGATCAGGTATATGATATCCTGTCCGGTTCTGATAAGATATATACCTGCCTTAAGATCGATGAGGTCAACAACCTCGGTGCTGCAAGGATACGTGTTCGTTCTCTTATATCAGCGCTTAAGGTTAAGGAACGTACGGGCAGGCAGCGTACCATCAACTCTTCCGCTATCAATAAAGTGAAGTTCACAGAAGAGATGAGAAAGAATTACACGATCATCTGTCCTCAGATGTCACCTATTCACTTTGATATCTTCGGACCGGCTTTGGCTGCCGCCGGATATAATTTTGTAGTACTTAATAATGACAACAGATCTGCTATCGATACGGGTCTTAGATATGTTAATAATGATGCCTGCTATCCTTCACTTCTTGTTGTAGGTCAGATAATGGCTGCCCTTGAGTCGGGTGAATATGACCTTGACAGAGTTGCCATTGTTATGACTCAGACAGGTGGCTGTTGCCGTGCGACCAATTACGTCGGATTTATCAGACGTGCACTTAGAAAAGCAGGTATGGCTCATATTCCGGTTATCTCACTTAACCTTGGTGGGATCGAGACCAATCCCGGATTCAAGATCAATGCCAAACTGCTTGTCAGAGCCGCTTACGGTGCTGCTCTCGGAGATATCCTTCAGAAGACAGTTTATCGTATGAGACCATATGAGATCACTCCCGGTTCAACCGAAGAGATGCATCAGAAATGGCTCAAGAAGTGTATTGAATTTGTTACAAACGGATTCCCCACATATCACAGATTTGCTTCACTCAGCAAAGCCATGATAGAGGATTTTGATACTATTCCTATCCATGAAGATCTTAAGAAACCCAGAGTCGGCATCGTAGGTGAGATCCTTGTTAAGTACTCTCCCACCGGTAACAATCATCTGGTAGAACTCCTTGAGAGTGAAGGTGCCGAAGCTGTTGTTCCCGAGCTTTTGGGATTCATGCATTACTGCTTCTACGATCAGGTATTCAAGGCAGAACACCTTGGAGGATCACATAAATCAGCATTTATCAGCAATATGGGTATCAGATTACTCGAATTTGTTCAGAAGCCTGCCAATAAGGCATTTAAGAATAGCAGGCATTTCGAGCCTTACTGCAATATCCGTGAACTGGTTGAATATGCATCCGACTATGTATCGATCGGCAATCAGGCAGGTGAAGGCTGGTTCCTGGTCGGTGAGATGATAGAGCTCATCCACTCAGGCGCAGGTAATATCGTATGCTGTCAGCCCTTCGGTTGTCTGCCCAATCATATAGTAGGTAAGGGTGTTATCAAGCAGATAAGACATACGCACCCCGAAGCCAATATCGTAGCTATTGACTACGATCCCGGTGCAAGTGAAGTTAATCAGCTTAACCGAATCAAGCTGATGCTAAGTACCGCATTCAAGAAAATGAGATAATACCAAGTATTCATAATAATACGAAGATAAAGACAGCAAAAAGCCCTGTATTAAACAAACAGGGCTTTTTACTGTCTTTATCACATTATAGTGCACAGTGGTTTGTCCTTAACCGCATTCCATATCTCGGCTCGCTTAACAAGCTGTTCATTAAGCCAGGCAACCGCCTCTGCACATCCATCCTTAGTCATCGGGAAAGTCTCATAAGTCTTCATAACTTCCTCCGTTTTTTCAAAACAATACGGCTCCGGCCAGATACAGCCTCCCATAGTATCATCATCCGATTTCCAAAGCTTGTACCTCATTCCGTTCATCGAACCTATTAATGGCTCTTTTTTTATGAAATTAAATGAAATTGTTGCGGGATCTATCATCTTATCATCCTCTTTCCCTTCGATCTATTATTTATTCCGGCTCTTTTCCTTCCTTGATGAAGCTCTTACGATATTCGGAAGGTGTCATGCCCTTATTCTTCTTGAAGACTCTGTAGAAATACTTATCGTCCTTGAATCCGACCTTATAAGCGATCTCATAAGTCTTAAGCGAATGTCCTGCAAGATATATGCATGCATGATCCACTCTTACCCTGTTAAGGTAATCTATGAAACATATATTCATATGCTTGGAAAACAGCGAAGACAGATATCCCGGTGTGATATCAACCTTCTCTGCAACATCTTCCAGACTTAAGGGCATATAGTATTCTCTCTCAATTATCTTCACGGCCTCAGATACGAAATAATTATCATTCCGCCTCTCATACCCCGGTGCTCTGTCTTCCGCATCACTGTCTTTGAAGAATCTGTTGGCGATATTATATACCTTATCCAGTATATCCGAAGACCTGCTGGGCTTCAGGATATAATCTACCGCTCCTGCCTTAAGAGCCGCCTGTGCATATGAAAACTCATCATAACTCGTAAGCACGATAGTCTTAGGCAGAACTCCGGCATCTCCTGCTTCCTGCATAACTTCAATTCCGTCTTTCACCGGCATCTGTATATCCAATAACATTATATCCGGCTGAAATTTATAGATCAGATCCAGCGCTTCCGCACCGTTAGAAGCTGTCATGATCCTGTCGAATCTGTCCGAATGAAGCTCTATATACTTCTGCATTCCCTTACGGATGGTATCCTCATCATCCACGATCAGCAGCGTGAGCTCTCTCTCTCCTATTTGTATACCCATATTAACCTTACCCCGTTTTTAACTTTTATATCGGTATTCTGATAATAACCTTAGTGCCGATATTCACATCACTTTGAATCTCCAGACTATACCTGTCATCATACAGGATCTCAAGTCTGTCTCTGATATTCTTAATCGCATATCTGCCGATCCTCTGTCCGGAATACTTCCTGCTGTCTTCAACCCATATACTGTCCAATTGTTCCTTCGTCATTCCGACACCGTTATCTTCTACTTCCAGATGACAGTAACCGTTTTCCGATCTGGCTCTGACGATAAGGCAGAAGTCCTGCTGTACCTTTTCAAAGCCATGAACAACCGCATTCTCAACAAAAGGCTGGAGGATAAGCTTCGGTATCTTAACAGAATACAGACTTTCCTCTATCTCGAATCTGTATTCGAGTCTCTTGCCGAATCTCATCTTCTGGATCGAAAGATATCTCTCTAACAGCTCACTCTCCTTTCTTAATTCTACCATGCTCTCACCGTTATTCAGAGTTAACCTGAACAGATCAGAAAGAGCAAGTACATCTTCTGCAAGCTTCTCATTGCCCGCATCAACAAGATTCCAATACAGTGAATCCAGAGTATTGTACAGGAAATGCGGATTGATCTGCGCCTGCAATACGTCAATTTCGCTCTGTTTTTCACGAAGAGCAAGAACATAATTACGTAGTATCAGTGAGTTCATCTCCTGCATCATACTGTTGAATGTCGCGGACACCTGTCCTATCTCATCCGCTGACTGAACCCTGACATGCTGATTGAGATTACCTCTCTTAACATCATCCATGGCCTTACGCAATGTAAGCAGCGGTTTGGTGATCAGATTGGATACGATGAGCAATACCGGGAGGAGACCGATAAGAACACCTATCATGAAGTAAAGCGCGGAATCAAGAGCCTGCAGATACAACTTATCATACTTAGCTTTATCAGCCAGTTTAACGACCGAATATATCTCATTATCTCCGACATTGGTAAATGGTATATAGTCATTAAGCTGACCACTCTGATAATCTCTTAAGATATTGTTCGGCACATCTTTGTTGGATGCGACAACATCACCGTAGAAATTCAGTACAAATACGTAATTCTCCTCATATTTTGCTGCAGCCGCACATGCATCATCTATAGCCTGAGAATCGGCGCCGATACATATATAGCCAAGAGCAACGCTCTTATTGACATTGAAGATCTCACGACATAAGACTATCTTATCATCCATATTACTCTCGTAGAAATCTCCGTATCCCTTACCGGCTCTGTAAAGAGAATAATTGCCTCTCGAATTGATGGCCTGCTTATAAGGCTTGCTATCTCTTATATCTTCATACTGCAGGAACGATGAATGATCCAGACAGCTCGTATACGGCATGACCTGATTCTCCGGAAACAGGGCTATCGTCTTGATCTGTCCGTTAAGAGCGA
The DNA here is from genome assembly GCA_024684085.1 of Lachnospiraceae bacterium. Taxonomy (GTDB): domain Bacteria; phylum Bacillota; class Clostridia; order Lachnospirales; family Lachnospiraceae; genus Colinaster. Next base: position 130,005 of record JAIKXM010000039.1, read on the forward strand.
TCATTCCGTGGATAAAAGAAAACGGGGCCTTATCAGTCCATAGATCGCTTTCCTGATTAAGCGTATAGATATTCCTGGCTTCAAGTATCTCCCTGATCTCGCTGTTGATCGTGATATATGACCCGAACTCCTGCATGACCGATTCGATCGAACCGACAAATCCATACAGTGATTCAACATCTGATGCACATTCCTTATTCATTTCTTCCTTAAAACGTTCAAGATTGGAACAATACATAATAACACTGATACACAACAGGATCGGCGTAACAAACAGGTATGTATATATTACGATCTTGGCTTTTATACTCAGATCTTTAAGTCTTCGCATAGGCATTACCTGCAGCTCTCTGAGAGCAGTTCATCAAATTCCTCAAAAGTCATCGATCCTCCGGATGCCTTCCCGATATTATCCTCAAAACATTGCTTGTATCTGGACGATCCCCTGTCATTAACCGGTGTTCCGGATGTTCCACCTGCATTATTGATGTAATTCATCCATGTCTTCATAACAGAAGTCTCTTTGCCGGTAACATATTCAGACTGATTCTGGGCAGCCATTCCAAGATTATTCTCCATGCCGTACTTGGAGAGCTTATCCTTCCGGAACATGAACAATAGAAAATCCATTGCGACTTCCTTATACTGCGAAGATGAAGAAACCGAATAACCGCCACCGAACCATCCCATCACGTAGCCTTCTTCATTATGACCTTCAAATCCCGGCATGAGAAATACTCCGATATTATTCCTAATATCCGCAGGAACATTTAGATCTACGGCAAGTGACGAATCCCATGAACCGGAATAGAACATTACAGCCTGTCCGCTTGTGAACAATCCCATAGCCTCGCCGTAATCCTTATTCTCATACTGGCGTTCGAAAGCAGCGGACTCCACGGTCTCATTCAGTACCTCCATAGCCTTAATGAGATCATCTTTTTCAAAATCACCGCTCTCTATGGCAGTATCAAGAACATAAGCCCTTCGTCTGCCCGACAGATTGAGCAGGATATTATCGTAATATACGGCAAGAGGCCATCCGTCAGCTCCGTCAATAGAGATCGGTATAAGTCCCGCCTTCCTTATGGAAGCACAGAGGCATAACAGCTCTTCGTAAGTCTTAGGTATCTTCCATCCGTTCTCCTCGAACAGTTTCTTGTTGTAATAAAACCCGACAAGATCTGTGTTACGGGGAAGTCCGTAGAGATTATCGTTATATGTGAAGCCGTCAAGCGCACCGCTTACAAATCCGTAATCACTGATGCTGTCGATATCGATAGGCTCTAACATACCGGCTTCGGCAACTTCCTTAATGAATGAGGGCTGTCCCCATACACTGAAGATATCAGGCATCCCGTCATATTCACATGCCTTGAACCTGATCTTATAAGCCTCTTCCTCAAGACTCTCGACATTAATGGATACATTGGGATGACGCTCCATATATTCATCGATTATACATTGCTCCACATATCCCTGTCCGACATTTCTGTCTGTCAGATTGGTAAAAAGAGTGAGCTCTATCTGTTCCTCTTCAACCTTTTCCTCTCTTTCACAACCTGTCAGCATCAGGATTAAAGCAAGCATAAGAACAGGTATCAGATATGAAGTTTTTTTCATGTTCCTGATGATCCGATCAGGCAATGATCCAGGTATTCTTTTCATATAATAAAACGTTTTCTTATGTTCAAATGAACATCCCGTGTTCTTTAATTTGAAGTGAACATTAAGATCGATAGCATGTATATGATCTTTTCGCAAAATTCACCCCATTTATTATACTATCAAAACAATGATTATTATAGCCCCTATTAAATGTAAATAGGCTGAATAATTGCGTTTTTTCATTAAAATTGTCTTTAAATTTGGAAGAATTAGTAATATAATATATATATAGGAAATCGTATATGCTGATGCGATTTCCGCGATGATATTGATGCATTAGTCGTTCTATTAATTCAATTAATGCAATTAAGTACCATGTAAAGGAAGTGATAGTATGAATCTCTATGTTACACCAGGTCAACTAAACGGAAGATTGACTGCTCCCCCGTCACGAAGTTACGCTCATCGTTATATCATATGCGCGGCGTTGTCCCGGGGGACGAGTATCATTCATAACTTTGTACCCAATGACGACCTTATCACTACCTTGGAAGCTATGAAGGTAATGGGTTGTGAGTATAGTATTTCAGGAACTGAGCTGACCATCACCGGAACTTCGGCAGAGCTGATCAACCGTCTGCACTTTGACTGTAAGAACTCACTCTCGACCTTACGTATATTGATCCCCATATCAATGGTCTTCTCAAGGGACGTTATATTCACCGGCACACCCGAACTTCTTGAGCAGGGACTTAGTGCATTCAAGGAAATGTTCATCAAAAAGGGAATTTCCGTAATGCAGACTTCCGGCGAGATACATATTAACGGTGAGTTCACTCCCGGCAGGTTTGAATTCCCCAATACCATCAACAGGCAGTATGTAAGCGGTATGTTCTTCGCGCTTCCGAGACTTTCCAAAAACTCGATATTACGTGTTAAATCTCCCATCGACTACCGCTCTTACATCGATATGACTCTGGATGCACTGAAGACTTCCGGCGTATATATAAGTGAATTACTTCCGGGCATCTTCAATATCAAGGGTAATCAGTCCTACAAAGGCTCTGATATGACACTGGAAGGCGATTGGGTAAGCGGTGCCAACCTTCTCTGCTACAACTACATCGGAAGTAATGTTACCGTTTTGGGGCTCAATGAAGAGAGCCTTCAGATAGATAAGGATGCCGTATCTCTTATGGACAAGCTGGCTGAAGGCAATTGCTCAATCAATATTTCCAATTACCTTGATCTCGGTCCGTTGCTCTTCGCAATGGCAGCAGTCAAGGAAGGTGCTACTTTCACAGGTATCCGTAAGCTTCGTGAGAAAGAACCTAACAGGATCAATTCAATGATCGAAGAACTTAAGGCATTTAACGTTAAGTGTATCGTATCAGATGATTCGATCGTTGTTCCCAAGGTTCAGCTTAAGCGTCCGGATATGCCGGTTTCATCACACAATGACAGCCGTATCGCCATGGCACTCACCTTCCTGTTAAGCATTACCGGAGGTATCATGAGTGACGCAGAGATAATCAATAATCATTATCCTGCATTCTATGACGATCTGAGCGCATTAGGACTCAAAGTTCATTATAAGGAATAAGATAGAGTATAATATCTTCACGCATTCCTTTTTTCCGAAAAAGAGGATGAGGAGCAGACATCTACTGCTCCTCATCCTTCTTTTTATGGAATAGGAAATTGCTTCCTGTCTCATTGATCATCTTATTGATACTGTTAATAACCTTTTTCTTATCTCCGCTCCACAACGGAGCGATAAGCTCTCTTTTATCACCGTCGCCGGTAAGCCTGTGTACCACAAAGCCTTCCGGAATAAGCTTAAGGCATTTTCTGAGGATCTCTATATACTCATCAAGGCTAAGCACATCGAATTTCCCGTCCGCATAGTCCAGTGCAAGATCCGTACCCTTAAGTACGTGCAGTAGTTGTAACTTAATACCGTCTGCACCTGATCTTACAACATATCGTACTGTATCTGACATCATCTCTTCCGTCTCGCCCGGAAGTCCTATTATCACATGCGTTATGACATGAGGTATTCCGATCTTCTTAAGATTAATGACAGCAGTGTCATATTCTTCAAGATCGTAACCTCTCCTTATATACTCTGCAGTAGCCGGATGTATTGTCTGCAAGCCCAGTTCCACCCAGATCGGTTTGATACTGTTTAGTTCCTTAAGCAGTTCAAGAACTTCTTCTCCCAGACAATCAGGTCTTGTTGCTATCGATAGCGCAACCACCTCTTCCTCCGAGACAGCTGCCATAAAGAGTTCCCTAAGTCTGGCAACAGGAGCATAGGTATTGGTAAACGCCTGAAAGTAGGCTATATATCCTTCTACATTCCGAACCTTGCTCTCTATACGCCTGATCCCTTCACGAATCGAATCATGAACGGAATCAGCTGTGACACTTGCGGCAAAATCACCACTTCCCTGACCGGAACAGAATATACAGCCTCCATATCCTTTTGTTCCGTCTCTGTTAGGACAGGTGAATCCTCCGTCAAGTGCGATCTTATAGATCTTACCGCCGAAGACCTGTATGGTATAATCATTGGTACGTGTAATATGCATAATATCCAGTCTGTTTATACTACGTTCAAACCGCTTATCGCTTTTCTGAACAGCCTGATCTCATCTTCGTCCTTGCCGAAGAGAACAACAATACTGATACTGTCATTATATCTGACGCAGACATCCCATGCCTTCATGAAAGGACTGACGATCCGGGAGATATCATTGCCTCCGTCCTTATCTTCAAGAATGTAAGAATCAATCTTATCTCCTCTTCGTTCAAGCAGTTTCATTATAAAATATAACATCCTTAAGTGACTCGGATTATTGGTACTGATACCTCTTTTCCTGGACATCTCATGTAACTTCTTCTCAAGTAAAGAGGACTTCTGGACCTTACCTTCTTCGGATACCGACATTCCGCTAACGGTAACCGGACAGATCTCCCCTTCATCCATCAGCCTTACGAAGATATCGGCGATCGCAGGATCAAACTGCGTTCCCGCACATCTGACTATCTCCTTCCTGACCTCTTCATCAGATAATCTCTTTCGATATACACGGTTGGAAGTCATGGCATCATAACAATCCGCGATACACAGCATCCTCGCGATCAGCGGAATATCTGTCTCGGATAAGCCTTCAGGATAGCCTTTACCGTCGAATCTCTCATGATGATACTTGATACCGTCAACAAGATCACGGATACTAATATCTATATATTCACCCATCAGATCGGCACCGATGAGTACATGCTTCTTCATCATCTCAAATTCATTATCATCAAGTCTGCCATCCTTATTAAGGATCGTATCTGCCACTCCGATCTTACCTATATCATGCATGACTCCGATATAATGAATTCTTAAGATATCATCTTCTGAAAAATCATAATCTGCCGCCATTCCTCTTGCCAGTACGGCAACATATTCTCCCACTCTCTCCGAATGTCCGCCGGTATACTCATCTTTGGCATCTATGGCACCTGCAAGAGTCTCAACCGAATCGATGAGCATATTACTTCTGGTATCCTGACTCTCACGAACTTCCTTGGAGATGCTCATAATTACCTGAATAACCGTCGCCATCATCAGAACAAGAAGTCCTATACAGATAAAGAGTCCCAGAATATTAAAATCCGTGAAATAGAATACGATCAGTTCAAGCGCCGCAGCCGGAATAAAGCCACACATGCCCATGGCGACGATCTTATATTCCCTGATATCATGAGTAATTACATCTTTTACAAAAATGCCCAGAACTATCGCAAGTTCAATACCCAGCCATGAGTTGGAGATCACAAGCGTATCATAGAATCTTACAGTACCTGTAACATGCAGAATGATATTGACTATCATTATAATAGTGGAAACAGATTCCATCGCAAGATATATATGACTGTAACGTTTGTGCTGTATCTCATCGAAGTACAGAGCAGCGAAGACACTTAACATCTCGAGCGCCATATAACACAGGACACCTGTCATAGTAGGTCTGTTGAAGAACAACTGCCTTAACCTCGACTCGAATAATATCCAGAGCACTGTCTCGATTATAAAAAAGCCGAGATATATAGATCCTCTGTTTTTACCGGTGAAGATGATCACGATACCGGCACTGACGGAGAATACGATGCCCACGATCAAGATGACAAAGGCAGCAACTGTCACTACGATATTCTCGTTGATAACAGGGAACCATACATTATTACCGGGGCCGATCGTCACTTCACTTATCCTGCCCATCTCACTTATATCAACCTTGATCTCCACATTTTTGCCACGATCATTGCCGTCTAATGGCACAACAACATATGCACTGTGAAGATAATAGGAATGTTCCTCTTTATCATCTGCCATGAAGCTGTCTCTAAGCACGCCGTCAATATATATGTATATATCCTGCATACTCTCTCTGACCATCAGACTACTATTGTCTGAGATGTCATCGGGAATGGTATTGCGTAATGTAACAGTATCGCCTGCCTTAGCATCAACCGTAAGAGGAAGGTCGACACTCTTAATACTGCCATTATGCTCAAGCTCCCATCTCTCCCCGAATGAATACAGATCAAAAGAGCCCATACTTGCTTCTCCGGTATTCTCCCCGGTCACTGCGGCATCAACGATGATGAAGACCGTAAGGAAGAACATCCCGAGAGCAAACAGGATGATCAGATATTCATAAAAATATAATCTGTTCTCGTTCTGTATATCTTTGTTCATATGTATTTTTTAGATCAACTTCCCCTGTCTCTTCAAAGCAGTCTCAAAAGACTTAAGCTCGTCCGTTTTTTTATCAAAGACAACCACAAGATAAATCTCATCGTTATATCTTATACACATATCCCATTTGCCGAGGAAAGGCTTCATGGCTGTCAGCACATCAGTATCTGCGTCCGAAGCTTTGACGATGTAAGAATCGGCATTAATTCCCTTTCTCTCCATAAGCTTCATGATAAAATACAGCATCCTGATATGTGAAGAATACATATTCTTCATGGGATAAGTAGCCTGCAGTTCACTCAGTTTCAATGCCAACAGTGAAGACTGAAGCGCATCACCCTCTTTATTAACAGACATACCCTCCAGAGTAATAGGTACGATCTTGCCTTCGTCCAGCAATTTTACGAATATATCCGTAAGTTCAGGATCAAACTGAGTTCCCGAGCCCTTAAGTATCTCATCTCTAACATCCAGATCGTCAAGACGATTCCTGTACAGACGATTGGAAGTCATGGCGTCATAACAGTCGGCCAGACATAACATCCTTGCAATAAGAGGAATATGACTTCCCTCGCGTCCTTCGGGATAACCCTTACCGTCATATCTCTCATGATGAAATCTGATACCGTCCTCAAGATCTCCAAGGTTATTATCCATGCCTTTCATAAGCTCGCCACCGATAAGCGCATGTTTCTTCATAAGTTCGAACTCATAATCATTAAGCTGTCCGCCCTTATTAAGGATATTGTCGGCGACACCTATCTTGCCGATATCATGAAGGGTTCCTATATACCTTACTCTCCTTATATCTTCTTCAGAAAAAGAATAGTCATCCGCCATTTCTTTGGCCAGTTCTGCAACATATAGTCCGACTCTCTCCGAATGACCGCCTGTGTACTCATCCTTGGCATCAATAGCTCCGGCAATGGTCTTAATGGTATTGACTACCATCTTCATCTGAACATTCTGTCTCTCATGTGCGTCATAGATAATATCCATTACCATCTGTACCAGAGTCGCGATCATAAGTAATATAAGTCCTATACACATATAGAAACCTATAGTATGAAAGGGATTGGTGTAATAATCATAGAACTCCATCCCCGCCATGATTACGAACATTGCGATTCCGGCAGAAATGATCAGATATTTCTTCACTTCGCCCGATCTGATATCCATGATCAGGAATGCGATCAATACAACAAGTTCTGCTATAAGCCAGATATTAACGAATATCAATGTATCATGGAATTCCAGAACACCTGTAAAATGAAGAATGCAATTAAAGATGCACAGGAAGCATGATACGATCTCAAGTATTACATATACCTGATTACGACGTCTGCCCTGTATCTCATTGAAGAACAGCGCCGCGAAGATACCGAGTATCTCTACCGAGAAATAGGAAGTAAGATTACATAAGGTCGCCGCAGGCAGCAATAACTGTCTGATACCGCACTCACTGAATACCCATATACCGATATCCATCATCATAAGTGCAAAATAGACAAGACTCTTTCCTCTTGCAATACTACCTTCAATAATAAGCGCAAGCACCATAAGGACAAATCCGAGAGCAAATACTATGATCGCGGTAATGCATATCCTTAGATCATTATGTAATACCTTATATACTACATTATTACCGGGACCTATCAGCACTTCATTCAGGATCCCTTTGTCCTTAACGAATAAACTGATCTCGATCTCTTTACCCGAATCTTCTTTATTCAGTTCTACGACCACGTATGATCTACGGCTGTAATATGATTTCTCTACAGCGTATTCTGTAAGGAATTTTGATCGTTCCTTACCGTCTATACTGATGACGATATCCTGAAGGGTCACACGTACCATCAGACTGCTGTCATCGGGAATATCATCAGGCAGTTTATTGCGCAGATATATGAATTGCCCCTTTTTTGCATCAACAGTAGCCGGGAGATCCAAAGTCTTAACCGTATCCCCGTTCTCAACGACCCAGCCTTTATTAAACGTCTCCGACTCAAATGACCCTATATTCGCTTCCCTGTCAGTACCCTTGGCAAATAACGCAACAACAGTCATTATCAGCGTGACAAGAAACATACTGTAACAGAATGACTTGACAAGATACTCAATTATCTTTTCCCTGTTTTTCATTTATTTCTTATTTCCTATAGCTTCCACATCGTATGGAGTAGACTGGTATACGTAATAATTCAACCAGTTGGTATATAATAACTGTCCCGCACTTCTCCAGTTAACTATCGGCTCCCTGGACGGATCATCATCCGGAAAATAATTGGCAGGTATCTTGGGATTAAGTCCCTTCTCAAGATCCCTGAAGTACTCCTTGGCAAGAGTATCGGCATCATATTCCGTATGGCAGGTAACAAAGAACTTCCTTGAATCCACGGTCTTAGCGATAGTAACTCCGGCAATATCCGAATATGCCAGCAGTTCAAGTTCGGGAACCGCTTCTATATCCTTCTTCCTGACACCGATCTCCCTTGACTGTGGGGCATAGAATACATCATCGAAGCCTCTTAACAGAGGTGATGTCGACTTAATTATCTTATGGCTGTATATGCCCGATAACTTCTCATCATAATAGAAATGATCGATGCCGTAATGATAATGAAGTCCGGCAAAAGCGCCCCAGCAGAGGTAAAATGTCGAATGAACATGAGTCTCCGCCCAATCGATTATACTGCACAGTTCCTTCCAGTAAGCCACCTCTTCATACTTAACATACGCAAGCGGCGCTCCCGTTATTATCAGACCGTCGTACTTACGATCCTTCACCTCATCAAAGGTCATATAGAAAGTATCAAGATGCGAAACATCGGTATGCTTAGACTGATAAGTAGCCGTCTGAAGGAAATCCACATTCACCTGCAACGGACTGTTGGAAAGCTTCCTGAGCAGCTGAGTCTCTGTCACTTCTTTTGTCGGCATCAGATTAAGTATCAGTACATTAAGCGGTCTGATATCCTGATGCATCGCGCGATACTCAGTCATCACGAATATATTCTCTTTTTCCAAAATCGACTGTGCAGGCAACGAATCCTGAATCTTAATAGGCATTACATTTATCTCCTTATAATAGTATTCATAAGAGTTTAATTAATTTTAATATCATCAACCGGATCAGGCATCAAGGAATCTCAATTTGAAGTCTTCTTCACTGATGATCTCAACTCCAAGTTCCTTGGCTTTCTTATTCTTCGATGATGACGAATTGATATCATTATTGATAAGCGCCGTTGTATTGCCGGTAACGCTTCCCGTCACCTTGCCTCCCATGGACTCGATAACGGCCTTCAGTTCATCACGATTGGCATAACCGTTAAGACTTCCCGTGATAACAAAACTCTTACCGCTTATCATCACATTATCCTTAACAGTTTCCGCCTTCCTGAATGTGAGCTCTTCCCTCAGCTCTCTCACAAGTTCAAGCTTCTCTTTATTTGCAAAAAATACCGCAACTGAGCCTGCAAGCACCTCGCCGATACCCTGAATGCCGTTAAGCTCATCTATGCCTGCCTGTGAGAGCCTGTCAATATCATCATCGAAATGACTGCATATCACCTTGGCATTGGCAAGCCCTATCCCGGGGATACCAAGTGCATAGAGAAATCTTGCAGGAACAGTCTCCCTGCTCTTATCTATTGCTGCGATCAGATTATCAAAGGATCTCTTACCGAATCCCTCGATCTCTGTTATCTTCTCTTCCTTATCCTTAAGATAATATATATCCCTGATCTTCTTTATCAAACCGAGGCCGATGAACTTCTCCAGTGTTGCCTCACTTAAGCCCTCGATATTCATCGCATCACGACTTACATAAAGCGAAAGTGCTTTGATCTGCTTAGCCATACACTCAGGATTAAGGCAGTATAGTGACTTGGCATCGACAAGTTGTCTTATCTCCGTCTGACCGCCGCAACATGGACATGTATCAGGAATGACAACAGTGTCAGAACCGTCCAGATTCTCAGCTATCTGCGGAATGATCATATTGGCCTTATATACGTTTATACGATCTCCTATGCCGAGCTTCAGATTCTTAAGAACACTTATATTATGAACGCTTGCTCTCGATACAGTAGTGCCTTCAAGTTCAACAGGATCAAAGATAGCGACGGGATTGATAAGACCTGTACGGCTCGGACTCCACTCGATCTCTCTTAATGTAGTCTCTCTGATCTCATCAGCCCATTTGAATGCTATCGAATCTCTCGGGTACTTGGCGGTCATTCCGAGTGACTTACCATATGCTATGTCTTCATAAGTAAGTACCAGACCGTCACTTGGAATATCGTAAGTCTTGATCTTCTCTTCGTAATCGGAGATGACCTGAAGGATATTATCTTTATCTACTTTGTGATATTCTACTACATCAAATCCAAGTCCGTTCAGAAATTCGAACTGGGCACTTCTGGATACATCAAGAGCCTCGCCCTCTGCCTGAACCAGATTAAAAGCATAGAAGAATACATTTCTCTCGGCGGTCACCTTATTGGACAATTGCCTTACTGAACCTGAACACAGATTCCTCGGATTCTTATATTTATCTTCCGTCTCGGGAATCTTCCTGTTGATCTCCTCGAAGTCGGAATACTTGATAACCGCTTCGCCCCTTACGATCAGCTGCCCCTTGAACGAGATCATATGAGGTATATTCTTAAAAACATAGGCATTATTGGTTACGACTTCCCCAACTTCACCGTTACCCCTCGTAACAGCCTTAAGCAGCTTACCGTCTTCATAGGTAAGTACGATCGTCAGTCCGTCAAGCTTCCAGCTTAACAGGCCTTCCTTATCGTTAAGCCAGCTTCTAAGCTCTTCTCTGTCCTTGGTCTTGCCAAGCGACAGCATAGGCTTATCATGGCGCTCTCTCGGAAGCTCCTCCAGGGATTCATATCCGACATTAACCGTAGGTGAATCGGACATTACCACTCCCGTAGACTCCTCAAGCTTAACAAGCTCGTCATACAGGGCATCATATTCATAATTACTCATTATCTCCCGATCTTCCGCATAATAGGCCTTGGAAGCCTTATTCAGCAGATCGATCAATTCTCTCATTCTTTCCATCATATTCCCATTTCCACTCATTACTTTTCCAATATATGCATGAGCCCTTCTGTTTCCTGCGGACTCAGTTCTCTGAAGCTTCCCTTCTTAAGGTTGCCCAGTTCGATATTGGCTACCCTGATCCTCTTTAAGGATACCACCTTCATATTCTGTTCCGCACACATCCTTCTGATCTGTCTGTTCAGTCCCTGTGTGAGAATGATCCTGAATGTATATTTACCGATCTGTTCGACCGTACAGGGTCTGGTCGTCACGTCAAGCTCACGAAGGTATACCCCCTGACTCATGGCTTCCAGGAACCCTTCCGTCACCGGTCTGTCTGTCTTAACTATATATTCCTTCTCATGCCGGTTACTGCCCTTCATAAGACTGTTAATGAGGTCACCGTCATTGGTAAGAAGTATCAATCCTTCCGAATCTTTATCAAGTCTTCCGGCATAAGTTACTCTCTCCGGATAATCTACGATATCACCTATCTTAACCCTGGCATGAGCATCCCTTTCGGTACACACAACGCCTTCCGGCTTATAGAATGCAAGTATCACTTTTGCAGACTTACGCTTTATCGCCTTGCCGTTAACACATACCGTATCCTGATCCGATACCTTCATTCCCTGTGTAGCGACAGATCCGTTAACGGTAACCCTGCCGTCCGTGATAAGGACATCGGCATCCCGTCTGGAACAGATACCGGCTTCGGCTATGAACTTATTCAGTCTAATATCTTTTTCCATATAATGATGTTCTTAACCTGATACCGTCTCCGTCTGTTGATCCTCAGGCAATTCTCTGAAAAACTTAACTACAAAATATATACATGCGATGCTCGCAGCCACGTCTGCAATGGGCTGAGATATCTCAATTCCGAACAGCCCGATCGTATTGGCAAGGATCGCAATGACCGGAATGAACATCAGACCGCTTCTGAACGTAGCCAGGATCGAAGCTTCCCTGCTCTTGCCCGTAGACTGGAACATCATATTACTGCACACTGTAAACGGAACGAACAGAAGCCCTGCGCACTGCCACCTCAGTGCCACCGAACCTATTGCGATAACCGAGGCATCATCCCTGAATACGGCAACTATCTGCGGTGCATTGATAAAGGCAATGATACTTCCTATCGTCATCAGCCCCGTAGAGAAAGCCCATGTGAAGAAGAAGCCCTTTCTCACTCTTGAGAACCTGCCCGCACCATAATTAAAGCCTGCCACAGGCTGATATCCCTGACCGATGCCAAGACCTACGCTGAACATGAAATTGGTAACCCTTGAAGCTATGCTCATCGCGGCAATCGCAGCATCTCCGAACGGTCCGCAGAAATTATTCAATACCATTACGGATATACTTCCAAGCCCCTGCCTTATAAGACTCGGGAAGCCTGTCTGAACTATCGTAACGGCTTTTCTCACATCCCGTTTGAAGAACCTCGTCGAGATCACACTCTCACACTTATGTGAGATGAACATATAGGATAAAATAGCGAGACTTATATATTGTGAAAGAGCTGTAGCTACCCCCGCTCCTTCAATGCCCATCCCCATTCCCATAATGAATAAGGCATCAAGCACTATATTGATAAGGCCTCCGCTTACAAGTCCCATCATCGCAAAGAAGGCCTTACCCTCATATCTGAGGATATTATTGAGCACACAGCTGACCGTCATTGCCGGAGCCGCTATTAAGATACATCTGCAATATACCCTTGCATACGGCAGTATCGTATCGGTACTTCCTAACAGATACATTAATGGATTGGTAAACAAAAGCCCCACTAATGCGATCAATAAGCCCATTGCAAGCGACATCGCACATCCCATAGTCGCATATTCGCTTGCCGACTGCTTATCCTTAGCACCAAGCTTACGGGAGATTATACTGCCTGATCCGTGACCGAACATGAAACCGTTAGCCTGAATGATAGCCATAAGGCCGAACACTATACCTGTAGCCCCGCTTGCGCTTGTTCCTAACTTACCGACAAAATATGTATCTGCCATATTATAGAGATTGGTCACCAGCATACTTAGTGTCGTAGGTGCACCAAGGATGCAGATAAGTCCCGGAACGGAAGCCTGGGTCATTTTGTCATATTGATTATCATACTTCTTCATAACACACGTTTTTTGATTCCCTTAGAGCAGATGACCCACATCAGATTCATCCTGCTTTTCATAGAATCTGTCAGCCACTGCTTTTTCATGAACACTCGCCCTTGTATAATCGGTTGGTTCATGAACAACGACCTGATTAAAGGGAATCGAGATATTATTCTCATCAAATATTATCTTGAGTCTGCGGTTAAGATCTCTTTCCGTCTGGAAACGATCTGCCTCACGGCACTCCGCAACGATCTTAAGTATAACTCCGTTGTCTCCGAGCTCGGAAACACCCCTGTAGAAAGGTCCGCGCGATATTGATGGGATCTCCTTCTGAAGCTTGGGAAATTCCTTCATCAGAACGGCTTCAACTCTCTCAATGGATTCCATATAATCTATAGGTATCTCACAGACAGCAAGTGAATTGTTCTTGGTCATATTTACAATATCACTTATCTGGGAGTTGTTGACTATCTTCGTATTATTGCGATCATCCACAAGCTTGGTAGTTCTCACACCGATCTCAACAACAGTACCTCTGAACTCTCCGAGCTTAACGATATCCCCTACCTGGAACTCACCTTCGATAATGATAAAGAGTCCCGATAAGATATCTCCTATCAACTGGTTGGCACCAAGACCTACTATCAAGGACAAGATTCCCGCAGAAGCCAACAGAGTCTCTGTATGGATGCCCACCATTGATAAGCTGTAATATATGATTCCGATGACCAAAGCGTATTTGATAAGGCTGTTGGACATCTTACATAAGGTCTCACCTCTTGAACCGACATTTCCGGCAAGCTCAGAGAAGATATACCGAATGATCTGTGATATCGTAGTTCCGATACACATTATGACCAGAATGGAAGTGAACGACATTATATTAAAGCCTTTCTCCCATTCCGAATTAAGTACATACCATACCACCGAGCCGTTAAGTCTGTAATTCTTGCTTATGATAACGGCAAGGATGATACCTATCGACAAAAGCGCCAATACGACCCTAAGATATGTACCGAGTATATTCTTCCTGTCATACTGTATCGCCTTCAATCTTCCTTTCTTATCCAGAAGATTACGAAGGTCTTTATTATCAGCCAGTTGCGATATCTTTTTCAAGCGAAGGTTATCAGACATCACAAGATAGATGAGCAGGATGTTCAGAGCATATATGAATACCACGATCACCGTTACCAGATTGCGAACGGAACCGCCCTCGCCCTGTCCTGACGCAAGCAGGATATACTCATTACCTCCGGCAAGACAATTGACTCTGTATCTGACGTCATTAATGGTCATATAACCGTTATAGCCATCCTTCAGAGCCTCTTTCTCTATTCCGCTCTCCGTATACGAAAGTCCGGTCAGGATATCTTCACTGTCATATGTGACGGTATTCCCGTTCTTATTTACCACAAGTATCATGGAACCCTGATCGGCAGTAAGGTCTCTGACGACGATCGAATGATCGTCATTGATACAATCCGTCAGGATCGCATCTGCCCTTTTGATACCTATCATGACACCTGTACGAATACCGCTGTCATTTATCAACGGGATACCCGCAACCTGCAATACACGCTCATCGTTGATCTTATAATCAACGACATTCCCGGCGTCATATAAGAGCTTCTTGAAGGCAGAACCTGATAAAGAGAAATTGATATCTGTCAATGATATCCCTGTTCTGCCGGATGCTAATATACTGCCATCCATATCCAGAAGATATAATCCGTCCAGGTTGGATTCGGTTGCTATATCAGACAGAATCTCATTGTTCACTCTGTTACTCACAGTATCTGCCAGTGCACCAAGGATACTCACCTCAGAGATCATTGAATACTCATAAGCCTCCTTGATGGCAGCCTGTCTCTTATCATACTCATCAAGTGCGGTATCAGTCATATCCGTTCTCACACTGTTGAAAACCGACTGACTGGAAAGAGTAACAAGGGTCTGGAGGAAATGTGACAGAGCTATCATAAGTACAAGTGAAAGAACTGCGAATCTTCTGACCTTGGAATAAGGAATCTCTTCTTCTTCGCCCTTATTAACGATCAACTGGATAATGTACGCAAGAAATGCACCCGCGAAGATCACGAACACGATCATCGCCCATAATGCAGATACAACGCCCTCTCCGGAAGTCCTTACACGGGAAAAAGCAACTTCTTCCATGTTACTCATGAACTGCTCATCAGTAGACACTCCGGATGCTGTCGCATTAAGATCTGTCTCCATGATAATGTAATTTGCAGCGGAAACAGCCGAAGCATATATCTTAACACTACCGTTCTCAGTCTTCTCTGTCTTACTCATTATGGCATCACTTGTGATCCCACCCGTGAAAAGACTGTCATACTTATCAAGCGAATAATCGAATCCATATGAAGACTCACCGGCAACAACATTCCTGTCTTTATCCAGAATGATAAGATTCTCTGATGCAAGATCCTGACTTATCTCCTGCAAAAATGCAGCGTTGCTGATACTCTGTCTGTGGTTCTGGATTCCGTATATAACGCTTCTGAACACACTTAGATTAGAACTGTTGTAGATAGTCTTCAACCTGTCATTGCCTATGGTCGCCGAATCCACGTTATCTATCATTGTATTGATATCCGATTCGATAAATTCCTTAGTCCTGTTCTCAATGCTCATGCCACGGAAGAAAAATACTATTCCGAACAATACTGCGCCGAGAGCAAGAATGATCGAACCGCATACGATTGTATTCTTTTTGATCTTATCTGTCATTCCTATATACTCCAACAAAGCTTTCCATTAATTAAACGGACTTATGTCCCTCTTATCACATCATATGCAGAGGGAATACTTAACCATCATATTTTTTATATGAAAAGATAATATCGCCATCAAATTGTCTTATAAATTTAAGGCATTTTTTGACCCTCGTATCACATTATACTACTTTCCTTCTTTATTTTCCAATTTACACACTAACAGAAAAAGATCCCAAAGACATTTCTGTCCCGGGATCTTTTCTTAAGATCATTTCTTATAATCATTCAAACATCTTTATCTTAATGCCAATAATTAACTCTCATGATCTTATATAATGATCTTATATCATGATCTTATATCATGATCTTATATCATGATCTTATATAATGATCTCTTAATATCTGTTATAAAGATTGATATTGATTAGACAATACCCTGGGCTTTCATTGCGTCTGCAACCTTAAGGAAGCCTGCGATATTAGCACCTGCAACATAGTTGCCTTCCATACCATACTTCTTAGAAGCATCATCAAGATTGTGGAAGATGTTAACCATGATTGACTTAAGCTTGCTGTCAACTTCCTCAAATGTCCAAGAAAGTCTCTCTGAGTTCTGGCTCATCTCAAGAGCTGATGTTGCAACACCACCTGCATTGGCAGCCTTACCGGGTACGAATAATACCTTGTTATCCTGGAAGTACTGTGTAGCCTCAAGAGTTGTAGGCATGTTAGCACCTTCACATACAGCGATAACGCCGTTAGCTACGAGCTTCTTAGCATCTTCAAGATCAAGCTCGTTCTGTGTAGCACAAGGAAGAGCGATGTCTACCTTGATCTCCCACTGATTGGTACCCTCAGCCTTCTTGTCATGATACTGAGCTGAAGGACGCTTAGCAGCATATTCTGTAAGACGTGCACGGTTAACTTCCTTAACCTCCTTAAGGAGCTCAACATCGATTCCTTCGGGATCATAGATCCAACCTGTAGAATCAGAACATGTAACAGGCTTAGCACCGAGCTGCTGTGCCTTCTGGATAGCATAGATAGCAACATTACCTGAACCTGAAACAGCACATGTCTTGCCTGCGATATCAATGTTGTTGCACTTAAGCATCTCTTCTGTCATGTAGAGAAGACCATAACCTGTAGCTTCTGTTCTGGCAAGTGATCCACCGTAGCTTAAGCCCTTACCTGTAAGAACACCTTCATAGAGACCTGTAAGTCTCTTATACTGACCGTACATATAACCGATCTCACGAGCACCTGTTCCGATATCACCTGCAGGAACGTCTGTATCTGCGCCGATATACTTAGAGAGCTCTGTCATGAAGCTCTGGCAGAAAGCCATAACTTCTCTATCTGACTTACCCTTAGGATCAAAGTCAGAACCACCCTTACCGCCACCGATAGGAAGACCTGTAAGAGAGTTTTTGAAGATCTGCTCAAAACCAAGGAACTTAATTACGCCAAGGTTAACTGAAGGATGAAGTCTGAGACCACCCTTGTAAGGTCCGATTGCAGAGTTGAACTGAACTCTCATTGCATTATTAACCTGAACCTGTCCCTTATCATCAACCCAGGGAACTCTGAAAAGAATCTGTCTCTCAGGAGTAGTAAGTCTCTCAAGAAGAGCTTCTCTTCTGTACTCTTCCTCATTAGCCTCGATAACTACTCTTAATGACTCCAATACTTCCTTAACTGCCTGATGGAACTCGGGCTGTGAAGGATTCTGATCAACTACGCGCTGATACACTTCATCAACATATGACATCTCAATGTCCTCCTTATAAAAAAATCGTAAAAAAATAACGCCAAGCATAGTATCTCCACTAAACTTGACGCCTTTGTCCTTAAGAATGATAGCATGCTTATATAATAAATGCAAGCAAAAATTTAATTTTTCTGATCAACGTAAATTAGGTTTTCCGATCAATCCAAAAATTCGGACTTAACATATCCTGTCTTCTTGTTGTATTTAATCTTGCTCCAGCCGTCTGCGCGCTTCTCGAGCACTTCTACCTTCTCACCGGAATAGATAACGCTAATCTTCTCAGCGTCAGTTCCGGGCTCTTTTCTCATATTAATGGTATCAGTTGTGGTAGCGCTTCCCGAAGAAGGTGAATCGGCAGCTGCCGCCGCTGTATCGGCGTCATCCTGAGTTGAATCAGACTCAGTCTTCTCTTCTTTTACAACCTCAAGGTACTCAGTCTTAACAAATGCCTCTTTACCATCGAAGAGGATCTTGGACCAACCGTTAACCTTCTCTTCAAGAAGCTGGAACTCCTGATCTTCCATAGCCTTACCGATTTTATCAGCCTCTTCACTGTCCGAACTTCTTACGTTAACAACAGTGATAGCCTTAACAGTCTTTTTGGTATTGGAATCAACTTCCACCTCAGTTTCCTGCTCGGACACATCCTCAGTATTCTCTTCTGCATCAATCTTGGCAAGTTCCTCGCCTACTTCAGAAGTAAGGACACCCGGAAGATTCTGAATGAACTCAGCAAACTCTTCATTGGAAGCAAGCACTTCATTAAACTTAACATTAACTGTATTATTAAGATCAACGACATCATCCTGAACAGAGATTATCTTACAGTATTCCGCAACCTTCTCTTCCTGCTCTTCATCATTGATATAATATTCGCCCTTGTCATTTCGTTCTACATACCATGCATTAAGGCCGGGAGCCCGCTCTTCAAAGCCCACAAGCTTCACTTCATAATATACGAATACGAGGAAGCTGTCTTCAACAGGACCTTTCTTGGTATAGCACTTTACAACAGAATAATCTTCAATATATTCACTCTTCTTCTGGATAACAATACTCTCTTTATCGTCTATATCGCTCTTAATACTCTTGATAGTATCAACATCACCGTTAGCCGAAGCCTGATAATACTTCTTCATCAGAGCGTTGATCTCGGGATAAGCATCCTCTTCAAGAGGCTCATCCGTAATATCATAACCGCTTTCATCCTCTACAGATTCGGTAGAGACCTCGGCGATCGTCTCCTCGCGCTTATTCATCACAAGGAGGTGTGTTATAATCAAAGCCGCTGCAACAACAACCAAAAATGCCAGTGAAAAAAGGGCAATGTATTTATTCTCTTTGATTATCTCCGCAACATTCGAAAAGAACTTTATTAATTTGTTTCTTATACTTTTAAAATCCATTTTCTTCACTTTGATTATATCTCCTTAGTGTGTCCGACAGGAATCGAACCTGCATTAAAGGCGTCGGAGGCCTCCGTTCTATCCATTAGACTACGGACACATACGTCCTTGCATTCTTAACAATTTCGTAACAACTTTTACATTCTATCACATTTATAATGAAATGTCCAATTTGGCATAACCTGTATGGATAATGCCGATAATAACATGCTTATCATTATGCATAATCCGAATGAAGGATCCTTATGATCCCGGACGAAATACATAACATGATTCCAATGGATAATCCAACATATCTCAGAAGAAAAAAGGCATGAATTAATTGTCTGTGTTCAGGGAATATCATCATGCCCTTATCTTCCGTCCAAGACTTTTATCTAATCAATAATGCTGACTTCTCCCGCTGAATGATCATAATAATATGCATGATCGGATAATATATCATATACCTTCAACACATCCGTATTGACCTCATTGATCATGCTGTTCAGATCGACTGATCGATTATCACAGGCCTCCTCGGGTACTATGATAAGCTCGTGAACTGAACTGGGAATGATATAGTAGTCGCCGTATTTTTCCCCTAAACCGTTTAACACTCCGGGGTAAAGGATCGCTGATGCTCCGAAGCATCCGCTTTCATTGCTGACAACATACATCGGAATATCTTCATTCGGGATCAGATCGTGAAAACTACTGTACTCCTTACTGTTTCTCATATGCTCCATATACTGGCGTTTCATTATATCAATGATGTTCTCAACCTTAAGCGGATTGACCTGAACACTGTTTTTAACAGCGTCTTCATATAATTCTTCCAGTGACTTCCCCCACGCCTTAAGATGATCATTATCGATAAGAACACTTCCGCCGTTAATATGATCGTTATTGATCATCACAATGAAGACTATAGACAGATCAAGATAATCTATATGCGGTACCCTATCAAGAAGAGTATCGTTAAGAGACGTATTGATGAGCTTAACTGTGAGCTTATCCCTTACCTTCTCATAATCAGTATAAAAAGACATATCGATCTCTGTTCCGACATCAGCCTCTTCCCGTCTTCTGATGATCGACTGAACTATCATATTAAGACTCATCCCCTGATTATATCTCTCGAGATAATCTTCAAGATATATACTGGGTACTACGTTATTCTTCTCATTCGCTATCAGAACTCCGGTCATTATTATATTATTATTCTTCTGTTGTTTGGATATGCGGATACTGTACCCTTCCCTGTAATGAGTCTTAAGTGCTTTAACGACCTTTTGAGCAAACCTGTCCATATCGATCCCGATATATTCTGCACTTTCCCCCGTACCTACTATAGGTTGATCGCATACACCTTCAACCTCCGTACCGGCTATAAGTCGATCGCCTACACCTTCAACCTCCGTACCGGATATAGGTTGATCGCATACACCTTCAACCCTTGTGCCGACTATAGGTTTATTACTGACAACTTCTATATCTGTTGCGTTTTCACCCTCTTTATATTCACTTAATCTGCTTAAACTCCTGCTATTCATTATTATTTCCTTTCATAAAAGTGTTAATGATCTGTTCTTAATTAACTGTAACCTAAGAAAGAATGTCGCTTGCGACATTCTCGCGCCGAGCGCGGATGCTTTACATCTTCCTTTCGCGCGAGTGCGCATCCTTTACATCTTCCTTTCGCGCGAGTGCGCATCCTTAGCGGAGCGTTTTTTGTTTAATAGGAAAGAATTTCCTATTAAACAAAAAAGGCAATGGAACATGTCCATTGCCTTACAATCAATATCACTTTAATCTCAGGAATTAAGATTAAACTCTTGAAAGATACTCGCCTGTACGTGTATCGATCTTAATGGTCTCACCCTGATCTACGAATAAAGGAACAGATACCATAGCACCTGTCTCAACAGTAGCAGGCTTTGTAGCACCTGTAGCTGTATCGCCCTTGAATCCGGGCTCTGTCTCTGTAATAACAAGTTCTACAAATAAAGGAGGCTCAACAGAGAAAACATTGCCGTTATGTGAGCAAACCTTACACATCTCGTTCTCCTTAACGAACTTGAGTGCATCACCGATCTGATCGGAAGTAAGAGCAACCTGATCATAGTTCTCTGTATCCATGAAGTAGAACAGATCGCCGTCATTGTAGAGATACTGCATATCTTTTCTATCAATTCGAGCCTGAGGGCACTTCTCTGTAGGTCTAAAAGTCTTCTCAACCACACCACCTGACTTAATATTCTTAAGCTTGGTTCTTACGAAGGCTGCACCCTTTCCCGGCTTAACATGCTGAAATTCGATGATCTGGTAGATGTTACCTTCAAATTCAATGGTAACGCCGTTTCTGAAATCACCTGCTGAAATCATAAAAAATCCTCCTAATTCGTGTCACGATTAATAATCCTATACTATCTTATACTATCTTTTCCAACTTTTCAATAATTTTTTCTACGGCTTCAACATAACCCAATAAGCCATGTCCGATTATCTGTTCGTCGCATGCCGGCGCTGTAACAGACACTTTTCTGAAGTCTTCTCTCGAATCTATATCAGAGATATGAACTTCGATCTTAGGCATTGATATCATCTTAAGAGCATCATATATCGCATAACTGTAATGGGTATATGCTCCGGGATTGATGATTATCCCCGCAGTCCCATCACTCATCGCAAGATGCAGTCTGTCAATGATCGCGCCTTCATGATTGGACTGGAAGCACTCCACTTCAGCCCACTTACTCCTGGCCTTATCCTGTATCATATTAACAAGACTCTCATAAGATTCAGCGCCATATATTCCGGGTTCCCTCACTCCAAGCATATTAAGATTAGGACCGTTGATCACAAGCAATTTAATACTCACTTTTTCATTCTCCCTCTAAATAGAAAATACATCATCAGGATAGGTGCCTCCAGAATCCTCTTAAGTATGATATTAAAAGGTTCATTCCTGTCCATCAGCTTAACCATTATCGATCTTATTCCTGCGTTATTAGTGCCGATCACATCCGTGAATATCTGATCTCCCACGGAGAAGGTGGTCGACTTATCCGTTCCCATAAGCTCCATCGCCTTCACATACCCCTTGGACAAAGGCTTACCCGCTTTGAATACATACTTAACCTTCGCATCTTTATTGAAGAGGTCAACTCTGTCCTCGGTATTGTTGGATACCAGACATATCTCAAAACCTATGCGTTTCAGTCTATCTATCAGCTCAAGACTTCTCGCATCCGCAGGTGCTCCATGCGGCACAAGTGTGTTATCAATATCATATATTATCCCTCTGTAACCATTGTTCCATAGTTCCTCATAGGGAATAACATATGCCGATTCATAATAGTCTTTTGGAAATAAAATATTCATAGAAAGATATTATCATTAATCCTTTCACTTGAAAAGAGCAATATGGCTGTCCATATTGCTCTGTAATAATCATTAATACTCTATATGATTCATATTCAAAGGCTATCCGGATCATTCCATCCGCGCCTACGATCTTACTTACTGAGTACTCTTCCGTCTTCAGAAGCGAATACATTATTGGCAGTACCAACAAAATACTGATACTCCTTGAAGAGGCTGTCCTGCTGCATATCCGATATAGCCTTCTCCATATCAAGAGATGTTATATCACTGTCACGACCGATATAACCAAAATCTTCATTCTTGTTAAAAGTAATGGATATTTGGGAAGGATCGGCGATCGAGACATTCACGCGAGCCTGTTCAGGTTCTTCTGCAGTTACATTGCTCTGAAGCGCCTTCTTATCTACATCATCCTTGACCTGTTCCTTGGCAGTCTGTGATACGTCTGCCTTTGGGATATTACTGATCCTATGATCGCTATAAAAATTACCGTATCCGTAACTATTTATATTCATACGTATCACTTCCTTTCCCTACAGAGAATATATCGACAAAAAAAGCAGATACTTAACCCCCATTGGGATATTTTTTTACTTTGTGACCATCATCTTCTTAAGCTCATCCATGAATGTATTAACATCCTTGAACTCACGATAAACTGAAGCGAATCTGACATATGCAACCGCATCAAGATCCTTAAGCTTATTCATGATAAGTTCACCTATCTGCTGAGCCGGTATCTCTCTTTCTTCCAGATTGAATATCTCTGTCTCAACAGAATCTATCATCTTTGTGATCTGTTCAGCGCTGACAGGTCTCTTATGGCAGGCTCTTAACACACCGCTCTCGATCTTTGTTCTGTCATACGCTTCACGATTATTATCCTTCTTCATTATTATAAGAGGGATAGTCTCAACCTTCTCGTATGTAGTAAATCTCTTACCACATTCATCGCACACACGACGGCGTCTGATAGAATTGTTATCCTCAGCCGGACGCGAATCAATTACTCTGGTATTCTCATGGTTACAAAATGGACACTTCATCGATGTTCCTCCGCATATATCCCCTTATATTCAGACCAAACTAAGGTCACTGTACCATCAAAAATTATATATCACTTTATTTTTTATGTCAACTTATTATGTTAACACTATAATAGTACACCGGAGTGTTCATGCCCACGTTCATTCTATAATACCGTATTTTTACTCTTTATATTATTATTCAAGATTATCTTAATTGAATTTCCTATCCATATAGTCAAGTGATTTTTCAGTAAAATCAATACTTCTTTGAGTCCTCATAAATGAATGAACGTAGCTACAAAACGAAAAATAACCGCCCACAAGTCTGACAACTTGAGCGGTCACTTTTTACCAATCAACAGGGCTAATCGTCTACCGATAGCACCTTCCTGATTCATACTATCATCCACTAAATATATGTCAATATTTGGGCGAAGCTATAAGCCGGGTTCTGTCTTCAAAGATGATCATTTATCTAGGACGGCTGTTACCAGCCGCCTCAAGCAACCTACCTGAGACGAAACGGGCCGCTTCATTGTCTCTTCTTGGTCTTGCTTCGGATGGGGTTTACATGGCTACGACTGTTACCAGTCGCACGGTGGTCTCTTACACCGCCTTTTCACCCTTACCGGCACTAAGCCGGCGGTTATTTTCTGTTGCACTGGCCTGGGAGTCACCTCCACCGGACGTTATCCGGCATCCTGCCCTACGAAGCCCGGACTTTCCTCTCCTGTTATACAGCAGCGATCATCCACTTCACCCAAAATATCTTATCAAAGATTAGAAAAATCAATTACAGGAACCTTGGGTTCCTTACATATTGACACATTAAGAGCTGTAAGCACGGGGCCAACTCCCCTATATCCTACAAACATCTCATTATGAATAACTGCTCTCACTTTAACCCAATCTCCTTCGGTCAGACCAGCAGCATCCTTATATTTACATGCAAAACCGATGAACGCCATATCATCTGCACAACATGTCATAGCCATTCTGCCGGGAACAAAATATCCTTCTGGGAACTGTGAAGGCTTGCCGACAGTAGCAATAAATTCAATAGTCTTGCCTTCATATCTCTCCATATTATCCATTATATCGATATACCAGATGGCATATCCCGTATTATCCAATTGGATGATATCCGCATTGAGATCAAACGGAAGCTCTTCATCAAGACTGACATTGATCTCGCCATCCTTATCTTCGAATATGATCTCAGCCTTGGCATTAACAGCCTTAATATTCCTCTTATATGAAGCAAGGTCATCCACACCGTCGCATCGGTTGAATATGATCATCTCGGAATTTCTGACATGTTCGGACACAAGCGACTTCATATTGGTATAGTACATCGGAAAACTGGCTGCATTTATGGTAGTGATCTGCTGTTCCAGCTTCCAATTCTTAGGAAGCACAATATTCTTGGGATTCCACATACCATTGAACTCAATAATGATCCTGTCCGGCTTATGTCTTCCCGTAAGATACTCCAGTGCATCCAAAGTGAAGTCTTCTTCATCTTCTATCAGCTCCATAACTGTTCCTGTCTTCTTGAGCATTGTTGCATCATATTCAGACTCGCCTTCTTCACATACGATCAAAAGTGTCGTCCCCCTGATCCTGAAATAAGGCTGTTCCAATGTATATTTAATGAACTCGGTCTTACCGCTTTCAAGGAACCCGTTGATCATATAAACGGGAATCGTACTTTTAAACATCTCCTTGTCTCCTTATAGCTCTTTTGAAAAAAATATGGCAACTTCGACTGAGACTTATTATAACACTTATCCTCATCAAGTAAAGCATGAGATCAAAACAATCGATCAAGCGATCAATTATTCATAAGTTCGATCTTCTTGGCCGAAACAGAATACTTAACCACCTTACTTCCGCACCAGTTGGTACTTCCCGGCACAGGGATAAGCTTAACGCTTACTGTTCCCTTGTTGGTATTCGCCGAATAGGATGACTCGTCAATAATATAATCAACACCGTATATCAGGCCAGTTTTATTATAAGTCACCTTCAATTCACCGGGATCAAGCTTAACAGGTCTGCCTTCGCGATAATTCTTAACAGCGATCTTTGCCACCTTAACCTTAGACAGATCATTGGTACAGATCTTATATGTTACCAATCTCACATCATCGGAATAATTATTGCAACCGGTAATAGCAGCCTGAATAACGGTTCCTGCACAAGGCACATCGTCTTTTTCCACAATGTCACCGATATTCCTCTCGATAGGATTGCCCTTCACATCGGTTACAACAGGTGCCGCTTCCGCATATGTATATACGATATCCCTGATATAATCCTTGCCTACAGCGAGCTTCGTCTTACCCTCGCTGATGACAATCTTCGTCTTATATGCATTCTTTGCTCTCTTATATTTCACATCAGGTGCGCTGATCGTGATCTTATCGCTATCGTTAAAGTCCGCCCTCTCAATTGCATATGTGAAGCTTAACTTACCTGAATAATTACCTTTTCCCACAATATTGGCAACAGGCATCTTACGAGGCAAAACAGTCTCATCCGTTACCTTCTTATTATTGACATAGGTTACCTTATAATCCTTATCCGGCACAAGAGTTATACCATTAACTACTATCTCAACTTCCGGCTTGGCTCCGGTCTTAACATATGGGATCGGATGATCGGCATCGGCGCTTACGGTAACATCGGAATCTGTGATCGGTGCCTTAAGTATCTTATAATTCTTTCTTATGGTCCCGGTATAATTATTGATCCCTGTAAAGATTATCTGCGCATTTCCCACCTTGGTCGTCCTGGCATATGTAACGATATAATCTCCGGTCACTCCGTCCGGACTCTCCTGCAATACCTTATCACCGAGAGTGAGCTTATATCCGCTCTGAAGAACATCGGCTTCCTCTCCGGTAAAAACTTTGGTGACTATGGGATAATTGCCCTCGTCATCCGAGATAACAGCTTTATTGATCTTTATTCCGCCGGTGATATTAAAGTTAACAGTCTTACTCCCGTAATACTTGCTGTCCGGCTTGGCAGTTATCGTAGCACTTGCCTTACCGAGCTTCCAGTTATTCGTGTAAGTAACCTCATAATCGGTTCCGGCTACAAGCACTTCTTTCTTATTCTTCACAACAAGCTCAGGTTCCATGCCTTTTTGAGTAACAGGATCAATGACATTAGCGTCATATATCTGATTAGGTATCTTAGCGATCGTTACCTTTGCAAGAGAGATCCTCTCGGTAACAGATACCACAATGCTCCTGCTACCGCAATATCCGCCCTTACCCTTAATAAGTACAGGCCACTCACCCTTATTCTTATAAGCTCCCTTATCCTTCTGTACTGGGTCTACAGAATAATCTACATTAGCCTTAAGAAGTTTACCGTTTCTGTATACCTTAGGAGATACCTTGATTGACTTACCGCTATAGGTAACTTCAACATCTTCTACCGTAATCTCATCAGAATCAAGATTACATGGAACGATATTAAACGGAACCTTCTGTGTTCCGGCATAATTACCCTTACCCTTGATCACAACAGTAGGCTGTTTGCCTCCTGCCTTATTGACAGCTCTGTTATTGGTATATGAAACCGTATAATCCACATTGAGCTTCAGAGGAACAGGCGACTTATCCGCATCTTCGCCATCTTCATCATATTTATTACAGCTATATACTATAACTTCCGGCTTGATCACGGAACCGGTATATACATACGAACCTAACGGAAGTACATAGAAACCGTCTCCCGTATTCTGATAATATGGATACAGCGTAACATCCCCGGCAAGAACAGGCTGATCAACAGAATATAATCTTCCGGTGTGTGCCGAATCATAATAGAAACCAACAAAGAATCTTCCTTCACCTGACGCGGCGATTGCTGCCGCCTCAATATCGGCATATTCTTCAGGACTTATCTTGCTACCGTAGTCTATCTTCCTCTCATATATCACATCTCCCTGCTCATTAAGGAAATGTATCTGAGGTGAGACCACCTTAATACCGACTGTTTTATTATAGCTTCCGGATACTACAGTAAGATTCGTTTCTCCTTCTGCAACGGTCACAAGTCTTCCGCCCGAAAGTGTACATACCGTATCATCCTCGACACTTGAAGTAACAGTTCTTTCATCTGTATGATCTTCCGGAATACATGTACCTACAACTGTATATTTCTTACCAAGAAGAAATTCCGTCCCGTCTGTCAGTTCCACCATCTTCTGTTCATCAGAATAGTACTTGAACTTAACCCCTGTTGCCGGAGCTATAACCTTAACATCACATACTGCATAAGGCTTGGATGCAAGCGACGAACTTGTAGCCGTAGCCCTGATCTGAGCAGTACCTATACCCACAGCCTTAATATTACCCTTAGAGTCAACTGTCGCAACCTTCGTATTGGAAGAAGTCCATGTTACAACCTTATTATCATCTGTATCCTTGGGATATACCCAGGCATACATCTTACATGCGGACCTGTTACTCTTCTTCTCATCAGGTGTAAGTCCGGAATCATCTGTAAGTACTGTATCAGGTCTTCTGAGAGTAACTGATGTCTTGGCTACACCTGTATTCTCATTATTCTCGAAGCTGATCCTGACAGTTGTAATGGGAGTTCCCTTCATATTGTCGTAAACAGGGATCTTGAATACAAAATTAGAATTAAGAGAACCTGAATTCTTATACAGATTATAAGTACTTACAGCCTCAGCAGTAGGAGCCTGGATATTCTGCATATACTGGTGGGTATATCTTGCATTGGCACTGTCAGGGCTCACGTTGAATTTCTCATAATAAAGAGTATCCTGACCTTTCAGAATATATCCGTTTCCTATATGTGCAGCACCTCCGTCAAGAGACTTATATCTTGTATTCCATCCCTGAGATTTGGCATACTGAAGTCCGGTCAATACAGGATTGGATCCTGAGGCCCCGATATTGAAATAATTATAATAATTCTCATATCCGGGATATGTACCTGAGATCAGAGATGATGTACCATTCCCCTGCTCCTGCAATACTCTTGTAGCAAGATGACTCGGACTAAGCTTTCTCGATGAGCCTATCGAACAAAATGCTGCCGAATATAATCTGTTATCTCCCGGGATCACACCTCTCATAAAAGTGTTAGCCAGAAACTGATTAAGAGCACTCTCAGTATGATAAGAGGCGTTATAAGTCAGCTGTTCGAACTGGAAGATCCTTGACTCTGTAAGCGAATTACGGGGATCCAGATAGAAGCTTACAGCCTTCTCGGTTGCATAATACCAACCACTCTGCTCTGTCGGTGCTCCTACAAAACCGCATGCAGATGTGTCTTCATAATTAGTGTTAATTGTTATCCAGTTCTTATTACCCATCTCATTATTTACTGAGCTCTGAAAATCAAGTCCCAGTTTTACAGGTACAAATACCCAGTTTGGATGAGCAGCCTTTAACTGATTAAGCTTATCCCTGTAACTTGAAGGGAAGGATTCTACATCATTATATGCGGCAACTGTTGTTGCCTTAACAGTTCTCTCAGCACCTGAATAGAATAAGGCGTTTCCACTTTTCACATATACCTTATCCCTTATTTCAGTCAGAGTCTTAACTGTCTCCGACTTCCAGACAAACCAGTCTTCATCCGAATAAGTGATCTTATCGGCTCTTATAAAGCCGTTAACTTCCTGACAATTCTCATAGAATCTTACACTTAACCAGGCAGCGTCAACGATATCGTTGTCGAAATCACCTTCCTCAAGTGCAGAATGATCCAATACTATCGAAGAGGGATATACCGTATAACCGACACCGGCATGACTTATGACACCACTGTCATAATCTGCATCCTTATATACATCACAACCGTCATTATCATATACTACCGCCATCAGATTCTTATCTTCGGCAAGAAGTCTGTAATTCTCCTCTGCTTCATCGGCGGCAAGATTGATATCAGCCTTATACTGACTAAGAAGATCAACCTCTTCAACTTCTTCAGTGATGTCTTCCGAGGTCTCCTCTGTCATCTCCTCAGTCGTCTCCTCAGTCGTCTCCTCAGTCGTCTCTTCTTCGTCAGTTGCTTCCTGCCCGGTCACTTCTTCAGTAGTGTCCTCTGTGTTCACTTCTTCTGTTGTCTCTTCCGAAATAACATCAGCGCTCGAGTTCTCTTCCTCTGCAGCCTCAGTCTCTAAATCTCTCACCGAACTCTCTTCTGCCAACGAATCCTCAGAAGAAATATCCGATACGCCGTAATCAGCTCCACTATTATCCTTGCCGGTTACATCAATAACATCTGCTGTGGCTTCTCCACTTGCAGCAAATGCCGTGATTGCCGGATCATTGAAGATTACAAACATCGCCAATATGATAACAACGATCCTCTTCAACATCTTAATCTTACAATCAGTCTTCTTCATAATACTCTCCACATATAACAAATAATCTATCAGAACTCCCCTGTTAAACAGTTGTCAAACAAATTATGTCAACTATACACACCTTTAATAATAGCACAGTTTCCTCTTTTTTTCCCTTCATTATACGAATTTCATCAAATCTTAAGATTTAGAATATGCCTCCATACATTCCTAATGAAAAGCCCGTACAGAGATAATGAAGCAACAGCCTCTCCATCTCCCGTACGGGTCATTTAGTACTATAATCTCATTTATTCTATTGCCTATGCGAAAAGCTCTGCCAGCTTATCTTCCTTAAGGTTAGAACCAATTACGCAAATCTTGCCTGTTACATCAGGCTTACCTTCTCTGACATTAGTCTCTTCTGGTACATAATCGAAGTAAATCCATGTATCAGACTCTGAGCTCTGCACCATACCCTTACTCCTTAAGATAAAGCCATAAGTCTCTGTATCATCAAGCGCCTTGAGTATATTATTGATCTCTTCCTTGGAATATCTCTTAGCTCCCTCATGTCCCCAGCTCGTGAACACTTCATCTGCATGATGATGTCCTTCATGATCATGATGGTGATGACCGCATCCGCAAGAACACTCCTCACCGTCGTGATGATGATGCTCATGATCGTGTTCCTCGTGATCATGGTCATGATGATGTTCATGCTCGTGCTCCTCGTGATCATGGTCATGATGATGCTCATGCTCTTTCATCACTTCAGCTAACATCTCAGCCGCAAGATCGGTAGTACCCTCAATGGTATTAAGGATAGCCTTTCCTTCAAGATCATCCCAAGGTGTTGTGATAATGGTAGCCTTGTCATTATGCTCACGGATAAGAGCAACCGCAGCATCGAGTTTCTCAGCACTGATATTACCGGTTCTGCTAAGGATGATCGTTCCGGCATGTTCTATCTGATTAATGAAAAACTCACCGAAATTCTTGATATACATCTTTGCCTTTGATGCATCGACGACCGCTACAGCACTGTTAAGCTCACAGTCTTTGAGTCCGGCATCTTTTACAGCTTTCATAACATCACTGAGCTTGCCTACACCTGACGGCTCAATAAGTATCCTCTCGGGATCATACTTATCAACCACTTCTTTAAGCGCTGTTCCGAAATCTCCCACAAGTGAGCAACAGATACAGCCGGAGTTCATCTCCGTGATCTCAATCCCTGCATCCTTAAGGAAACCACCATCCACACCGATCTCTCCGAACTCATTCTCGATAAGAACGATCTTCTCTCCGCTAAGAGCTTCTGAGAGAAGCTTCTTAATAAGTGTGGTCTTACCTGCTCCGAGGAAGCCTGAAATAACATCAATCTTTGTCATAACTAAAGCCTTCTTTCTAATACTATATATTTATGATCAATGACCCTTACTGCCTTAGTAAATAACCCATAAGAGATCATCGACCTTGTTGCCGGTTCAAAACATCTTATTACCGACCAATATCCCCCTATATAAGGGGGATATCGATAATGTTAACTGATCTTAAGTCTATACATTGAAGCAGCTTCCGCCGACGAACTCTCTTGCGATAGAGTTATGTGGTATCGAATCGGAAGGAATGCTTAAGAAATAACCCAAGAACTTAAGCAATCTCATAGCTTCATAATATTCCGGTTCTCCCGGCTGAATACTGTATAAAATAGGTTCCGCATACTGCTTGAGGGCTGCGAGCTCATATATAAGAACGGAATTGAACATTACGTCCGCACCTTCCTGGAACGGGAAGATATTCTCCTCTTCGCCCTTTCTTACATTGCCCCACATCCCTATGGTACGCTTTGCGCTTGCTCCACGTGTACGGAAGTCTCTAACCATTCTTCTTAACAATCTTCCGTCTGTTGTAGCGATCCTGTTGTGATTATCAACATTAAGCGATGTAAGAGCGCTGATATATATCTTGAACTTACTCTCATTTGGAAGAGAATAGCTCATCTTATCATTAAGCCCGTGAATACCCTCGATAACAAGGATATCATCCGGCTCAAGCTTAAGCTTATTGCCTCTGTACTCACGCTGACCGGTCTTGAAATTAAAGGACGGCATTTCGACTTCCTTACCCTCAAGGAGTGCCAGCATATCCTTATTGAACAACTCTGTATCGATAGCCTCGATACATTCGAAGTCATAATCTCCGTTTGGAAGCTTCGGAGTCAGTTCTCTGTTAACAAAATAATCATCACACGCGATCGGATGAGGATTAAGTCCGTGAGTCTTAAGCTGAATTGAAAGCCTGTGAGAGAATGAAGTCTTTCCCGATGACGAAGGCCCCGCTATCATAACGAACTTAACTCCGCCTCTTCTCACGATCTCACTTGCGATCTCACCGATCCTGCGCTCCTGAAGTGCCTCCTGCACAAGGATCATCTGCTCAAGATTACCGTTACAGATCTGATCATTAAGATCCGATACTGTTCCTATTCCAAGATCATTAGACCATTCCGTTGAGAATTGAAGCGCATCAAAGAGCTTCTCTCTGGGTTCGAACTTGTCAACAACCTTTGGAGTCTTTGTATCCGGAAGCATAAGAATGAAACCGTCTTTATAGGCCTCAACGGAATAATACTTGATATACCCCGTACTTGGCAACATAAATCCGTAAAAATAATCATAATATCCGTCAAGACAATACACATTAATGGCAGATCCCTGTCTGTATCTGAACAGATTAACCTTATCCGGCATTCCCTGCTTCTCGAATATGGCTCTTGCTTCCATTATCGGATAAGACTTCTTGGTTATAGGCAGATTGCTCTTAACCAGTTCATCCATTCTGTCCTGAACCTTCTTGGCAAGTGCCTCGTCAACCGTGTATTCACCCTTACTGGTAATGTATAAGCCTCGTCCAATCTTGAACTCAACCTTGGCACTTCCCTTGATCTTATCACCAACAACATCGGAAAGTGCTTTCACAAAGAGCATAATGGCACTTCTTTCATAAGTCTTATGACCTATACTGTCATCCAATCTAAAAAATCCTACGGTTGCATCTCCTGTTACAGTCTTGGACAACTCCCTGATCTTACCGTTCTCAGTTACCAAAGCAATAAGACCGTCATTCTCCTCCTGATACCCGCCGGCAATCTCTTCAAAAGTAGTGCCTGCAATGTAATCCACGGTAACGCCATTAATTGTAATCTTTGCCATAACTGCCTCCATTCCAAAGCCCCATAGCTTCTTCTATATTTTGTATTTTTTGCTCTATCTTTTTCAATCCTTCCGTACTGTCTTTATTATCCCGCTTCATTATATCCCGAATCGTTACGAACTTATCATACTCGATCTTCAGATAATCCAATAATACGGGATCTTTTTTCCTGATAAGACAAGGTCCATAGATGAGTTCCACCTCAGAGTACGCCTCTTTTCCTTGCTCAGGCCCAGCCTCAACAGGATCCCTTGGCTCATACAGCAATGTCGTATAGAACTTTCCTTCTTCAAGAGTCATCTTCTCATCCTTAAGAAGAAAACCGAGTTCACTCATCCTTATCCTTACAAAATCGATCTCCGACTGAGGTTGTAGGATAACAGACTTTAATCTGAGTGCGACATCAAGCGAATCTTCGATTATCTTAACTGCCAGACGGCCACCAATGCCACCGGCAATTATCGTATCCACTTCAGGTATCCCGTCCGCATCTACCTTCAGTTTCTGCAGACCGTCGGATAATCTTACATCGATCTTATCTGCAAGTCCCCTGTCTCTGATATTGTTATGTGCATGTTCCAAAGGTCCTTCCGCGATATCCATGGCACATACCTTGGAGGCGATCCCCTGTTCGATAAGATATATAGCCACCAAACCATGGTCACATGCTATATCGGCAACCCTGGCCCCTTCCTTAACAAATGACACATTTGTCAGCATTCTGTTACTAATCATTTTATTCCAAATAATCCCTGAGCTTGCGGCTTCTGGTAGGATGACGAAGCTTCCTGAGCGCCTTAGCCTCGATCTGACGGATACGCTCTCTTGTTACATTAAATTCCTTACCGACTTCTTCAAGAGTTCTGCCTCTTCCGTCTTCAAGACCGAATCTTAAGCTGAGTACTTTTTTCTCACGTTCGGTAAGTGTATCCAGAACTTCTTCCAGCTGTTCTCGAAGCAATGTATATGCCGCCGCATCAACAGGAACAGGCACATTATCATCCTGAATAAAGTCACCAAGATGCGAATCTTCCTCTTCACCGATAGGAGTCTCAAGTGATACAGGCTCCTGACTTATCTTAAGTATCTCTCTTACTCTTTCAACAGGCATATTCATCTCTGCAGCTATCTCTTCGGGACTGGGTTCTCTTCCAAGCTCCTGAAGAAGCTGTCTTGAGACTCTGATAAGCTTGTTGATAGTCTCTACCATATGTACAGGGATACGGATAGTCCTTGCCTGATCAGCGATAGCTCTTGTAATAGCCTGTCTGATCCACCATGTAGCATATGTAGAGAACTTGAATCCCTTATCATAATCAAACTTCTCAACAGCCTTGATAAGACCGAGATTACCTTCCTGAATAAGATCAAGGAACAGCATACCTCTTCCGACATATCTCTTGGCGATACTTACAACAAGTCTTAAGTTAGCTTCCGCGAGCTTCTTCTTAGCCTCCGCTGCAGCAACCGGATCATCGCCTTCCATGATCTTGGCAAGCTCAATCTCTTCCTCAGCGCTGAGCAAAGGGACCTTTCCTATATCCTTAAGGTACATTCTGACAGGATCTTCAATGCTTATGCCATCAGGAATACTGAGATCAAGATTCTCAACATCGATCTCTTCTTCCTCCGACAGATCCATAAGATCCTCTTCATCGTCTATGACATCATCCTCAACTATCTCTGTATCCTGAGTCTGAAGCACATCGATACCGCTCTTATCGAGCATATCCAGCACCTTATCAAACTGCTCTTCCGACATTGGAGTATCACTGAAAAAATCCTGAAGCTTCTTATAATCGATGACATTCTTCTTATCTTTGGCATATTGCATTACCTGATTGATCTTATCTCTGAACTTTGTAATATCCAGCTCTTCTTCATCTTCGAGATCTTCTTCCACGATCTCGTCATCAATTAAGCTTTCTTCCATGATCTCCTTGGATTCTGTCTCAGCCTGTGTTTTCTTCTTAGTCATTACATTAACCTGCTTTCTTAATATTCTTATTTCTATTCAGTATCATTCCGTATAAATAATCATACTTTACAATAATCTTATATCCTTATTCCAAATGAATGCTTACTTTTCTAAGTTTCTCAAGAGTCTTCTTACTGTTAATGATCTCATTGAGAGCATTGACATCATGTCCGGGATTAGACGAATAATGTGCAAAACTGTTCTGTTTCACCTTGATCAGCAAATCCTTAAGCGTCCTCTCCTTCTCCTGGATCGTCGCATTCTCAAGCGGAGTACCGTCCACTCCCATGATCTTCGCATTGAATATGGCAGCGATCTCCTTCTGCGCCTCCTCATCTTCATAATCACTGATGAGCGACGCCGGAACGAATCCCTCTGTTCCAATCTGTTCGAAGAGTTTTGAAGCGATCCCGTTATATAACTCATCTGTAAAATCGCCCGGACTTACATATTCTCTGACCGTCTTCAATATTGAAGGCTCTTCACAGATCCATGTGATCAGCAATCTCTGCGGAACCTTGAGCGAATCCTCTGAATCCGGCTTCTTATCATGAATACCCGATTTCGGTTTAGTGATCGGCTTGCTCAGTCCCGTCCTGCTTATATGCTCCGTAACAAGGCCACGCATACCTTCCTGTGAAACACCGTATTCCCTGCAAACGCCTTCGAGGTAATTATCCCTCTCCACATCAGATTCGAACTCGCACAATTTCGCCGCGATCTCACGATGGAATTTAGTCTTTCCTTCGGGATCATCGAGATCATAACCTCTTTTAATAACATCAATCTCGAAGTAAAAACTGTTTCTTGCGTTGTCTATCCTAACTTTAAGCGCATCCGCGCCAAGATTCTTGATAAATTCATCCGGATCTTTATATGGATTAAGATCCAGAACCCTGCCCGACAAACCGGCCTGTTTAAGGATCTCTATAGCCCTTATCGCCGCCTTGGTACCCGCGCCGTCACTGTCGTACGACAGGATTATATTATCGGTATACCTCTTAAGGAGCATCGCCTGTCCGATGGTGAAGGCCGTTCCGAGAGACGCAACTGTCTCAGTAAAGCCCGCCTGATGCATACTGATAACATCCATATAACCTTCACACAGGATGATATGCCCCACCCTGCTGTTCTTGGCAAAGTTTAGTCCAAAGAGATTCCTTCTCTTTTCAAAAATAGGGGTCTCTGGGGAATTGAGATACTTGGGTTCACCGTCCCCCATCACACGACCGCCGAAGCCGATTACCTTGCCATTGATGTTCTGAATCGGAAAGATAACCCTGTTCCAGAACTTATCCTGCATTCCCTTGGACTCTTTATGAATGGCAAGCCCCGACTTAAGGATCAAATCGTCCGAATATCCCTTGCTCTTAAGATAATCTACAAGAGCTCTTGAACTCTGAGGAGAATAGCCGAGTCCCCATTTTTTCATAGTCTCATCGGTAAGTTCCCTCTTCTTAAGATACTGCATACCGAGCTTCCCCGAATCACTGCGCAAAGTGTAATAATAGAACTTAGCTGCTTCCCTGTTGATCTCGAACAAGGCCTCTCTCTCCTGCTGAGCATGCTTCATCTCAGCAGTCATCTCAACTTCAGGCAAAGTGATGCCGGCACGATCCGCCAATGCCTTAACTGCCTCCGAAAAAGTCAGATTCTCATATTTCATGAGAAATGATAAAACATTACCTCCTTCGCCGCAGCCGAAACAATAGAACATCTGCTTGGATGGCGATACACTGAATGACCCCGTTTTTTCATTATGAAAGGGACATAACCCGAAGTATGTGGATCCCTTCTTCTGAAGGTGTACATACTGGGATATTACGTCCACTATATTGTTGCTTGTTCTGACCTGTTCAACCAGATCAGGCGGATAATACATAGTAAACCCCCACTTACTGTTAGATCAATACTTTGAAACCGGCCATGACTGAGGAACGAACAACTCCTCATACTTGCCTATCGCATACCTGTCAGTCATTGATGACAGGTGGTCACATACAACTCTTTCCTTCATCTCACCGTTATTAAGCAGTCTGATAAGATGCGCCGGAAGCTCATCGATATGCTTGAGATAATAATCATACAGAGTCTGCATCAGCATCTCTGCCTTTGACTCTTCGCTCTTTGCTTTCGGATTCTTATATACTTCCTCGAACATGAACTGTCTTAAGTTCTTCATTGCCTCAGCAACCGGTGCCGACATGGCTATCTCCGGCTTGCCATAACTGTTCGTAACTATATCATGTATAAAATGATCAAGCCTCTCACCCGTTGTAAGCCCGATAACACTTCTTATCTCGTACGGAACGTCGCTCTCCGTCAGAATACCGCCCCTGATCGCATCATCCATATCGTGATGAATATAAGCTATCTTATCAGAGAGTCTGACGATCTGCCCCTCAAGCGTAAAGGGATGACCACTGGTCTGATGATTAAGGATACCGTCCCTGACTTCCTGTGTAAGGTTAAGTCCCTGACCGTCCTTCTCCAATACATCCACGATCCTTAAACTCTGCACATTATGTTCAAAACCGATCGGACTGACTTCGTCAAGTGCCCTTTCGCCTGCATGACCAAATGGTGTATGACCTATATCATGACCCAGAGCTATCGCTTCAACCAGATCCTCATTAAGGCGAAGCGCCTTGGCTATCGTTCTGGCATTCTGTGATACTTCCAGAGTATGAGTAAGTCTCGTCCTGTAATGATCACCCTCGGGTGTAAGAAAGACCTGAGTCTTATCCTTAAGTCTCCTGAATGACTTAGAATGAAGTATCCTGTCTCTGTCACGCTGAAAGACAGGCCTGATATCACATTGTTCCTCAGGATTAATTCTGCCTTTGCTGTTCATACTGAGAGTTGCAAAAGGACTAAGATATTCTTTTTCAAATCCTTCCAGCTGTTCTCTGATCTTTAACATATTTCAAACCTCTTAAAGAGTAATTACAGATTCCGGTACATTGGTTCTACTATTATTATTACGTAAAAAATATATTTTTCCTTTTTTATATTCAATAAATTATATAAAGATATCCCCGGCTAAGTATTTCAATACCTAACAAGGGATATCTTTATATCATTAAACTTATATACTTATTAATTTGTGTATTAATACCTCAAAAATCGAATACCGAAGCTATATCTTATCTTTCCTCTTATTCCTATCTGCTATTAGTTAAGCCCTCGACCTATTAGTAACCATCAGCTGAACACATTACTGTGCTTACACCTTGGCCCTATCTACCTTA
>JAIKXM010000009.1 GCA_024684085.1 Lachnospiraceae bacterium
ATAGCTACAGGAAATATATTCACAAGAAACGCCTATGTGGGCGTCGGCACTTAGCGAGGCAAAGCCGAGCTTAGTGTCCGCTACGCTCACATCGGAGCGAGAGCGCCGTTTCGGTGAATATATTTCCTGTAGCGGACAGACACCTGTGAACAGTAACCTGTAAATAGAATGGCGGCGTCGCGAAAAATAACGCTTGCACTTAATAATAAGAAGTGTTAGTATACTTATGAACTGAATAAAGCTTACTAAAGGTGAACTTGAACGAGTTCACCTTTTTAAGTGCTTTTGAAGTTGCATAACGTTGCTATTCAGTCCAAAGTCCTGCATTATACTGTGAGGCTGCTGATAGACTGTATAGTAGTTGCATCACAACTTAATATGGAAGGAGGAGCGTGCGATGGCGAAAAAGGATTATGAGGCACGTACCGAACAGTTGCTGGAACCCATATGCGATAATTTCGGCGTCAGGATATATGATGTTGAATATGTCAAAGAAGGCAGCGACTGGTATCTGAGAGCTTATATTGACAAAGACGGCGGCGTAACGATCGATGATTGTGAGAACGTGAGTCGGGCTTTATCGGATAAGCTTGATGAAAGTGATTACATTGAAGATGCTTACATACTTGAAGTAAGCAGTCCCGGACTCGGAAGGACACTTCGTAAGGAGAGACATTTCCTGCAGAGTATGGGAGAGGAAGTTGAACTGAAGACTTATAAGGCGATCGGTGACCGGAAAGAGTTCAAAGGTGTGCTTAAGTCATATGCTGACGGTGATGTCACGATTACCGAAGACGGTGAAGATATAACTTTCAGCAAGGCTGATATAGCAAGTGTCAGACTGAGTGTTGATTTCTGATGCAGATAAAAGGAGAGATAAAATGGCAAGCGAATTGATCGAAGCGTTAAATATACTTGAGAAGGAAAAAGATATCAGTAGAGAGACTCTTTACGAGGCAATCGAGGGCTCTCTTAAGATCGCCTGCAAGAATCATTTTGGTAAGGATGACAATATCAATGTTGTCGTAGACAGAGAGACGGGCGATTTTGCATGTTATGCAACTAAGACTGTTGTTGAGACCAGGGATGACGTTATGGATGAACTTGAGGAGATCTGCCATGACGATGCCATGGGTATCAAGAAGGATGTTAAGGTTGGTGATACCGTTGAAGTTGAAGTTAAGTCCAAGGAGTTCGGACGTATCGCCGTAACCATTGCAAAGAATGTGATCCTTCAGAAGATCCGTGAAGAAGAGCGTAACGTGATCTACAATCAGTACAATGATAAAGAGAAGAAGGTCGTAACAGGTATTGTTCAGAGATACGTTGGCAAGAATATAGCTATTAACCTTGGCAAGGCCGATGCTATTCTCAATGAGAGTGAGCAGGTTAAGGGCGAGAGATTCAAGCCTACCGACAGGATCAAGGTATACATTGTTGAAGTTAAGAATACACCCAAGGGACCCAGGATCCTTGTCAGCCGTACACATCCCGAACTCGTTAAGAAGCTCTTTGAGCAGGAAGTTGCTGAGATCCAGGACGGTACAGTTGAGATCAAGAGTATAGCAAGAGAAGCCGGAAGTCGTACCAAGATGGCTGTATGGAGCAACAATCCCAATGTTGATCCCGTTGGTGCCTGTGTCGGTATGAACGGAGCAAGGGTTAATTCCATTGTGGATGAGCTCAGAGGTGAGAAGGTGGATATCATTAACTGGGATGAGAACCCCGGTAATCTTATTCAGAATGCTCTTTCACCTGCCAAGATCGTTGCGGTATTCGCCGATCCCGATGAGAAGACAGCCAAGGTTGTCGTTCCCGATTATCAGTTATCACTTGCTATCGGTAAGGAAGGTCAGAATGCAAGACTTGCAGCAAGACTTACAGGATATAAGATCGATATCAAGAGCGAGACTCAGGCTAAGGATGCTCCCGGATTCCGTTATGAGGATTACATCGACGAATTCGAAGACGATGAAGAAGAGTATTATGAAGAGGGTAGTGAGGAATAAATGGAAAAAATGGTTCCTTCAAGAAAGTGCATAGGCTGCGGAACTGTCAGAGCCAAGAATGATCTGTTAAGGATCGTTAAGACAGATGACGGAAGTGTCATGATAGACAGAGCCAAGAGGCATGAAAGCAGAGGCGCGTATATCTGCCCGGAGGTTGATTGCCTGAAGAGAGCTTTCAGAACAAAGGGACTTGATCGTTCGTTTCGAATGAGTTTTCCTAAGAGCGTTTACGAAGATTTGAAGAAGGAGTTAGAAGCTATTGAATGACAGGATCTTATCGCTTCTGGGACTTGCTACAAAGGCGGGCAGTGTCGTGAGCGGAGAATTTCAGGTTGATAAGGCTGTAAAAGACGGGAAAGCGTATCTTGTGATAGTTGCCAAAGATGCCAGTGCCAATACCCATAAGGAATTTAGAGATATGTGTTCTTATTATCGGGTTCCCTTTTATGAATATGCGACAAAAGAAGAATTGGGGCATGGCATAGGTAAGGAAGAAAGGGCATCGGTCGCGGTAACAGGTGAAGGCTTTGCCAAGTCACTTATCAAATTATTGGATAGTAATAACGACGGGCATCAGATCTCGTAGAGGAGGAAATAAATGGCTAAAATGAAAGTACACGAACTGGCTAAAGAGCTGGGAATACAGAGTAAGGATGTGATCGCTTTTCTGCAGGAAAAGGGATACGAGATCAAGGCTCCGGCAAGTGGGGTTGAAGAAGAACATATTGCTCTTGTTAAGGGGAAATTCGGCGCTGCCGGTACTGCTGCTAAGGCAGAGGAGGTTAAAGGCGTCGATAAGGGAGATAAAAAAGAAGTAAAGGAAGATAATAAGACTAAGGAAGTTAAGACTTCTGAAAAGTCGGAAGGTAAGGCCGACGCGGAAGGCGAGAATAAGACTACCGCATCTGAAGGCGGCAAGGCTGCTTCGGGAGAAGCCAAGAGCGAGCCTCCGAAGAAGAAGAAGAAGATCATCTTCGTCAGCAATCCGAGCAATTCCAAGATGCCCGGTGGATCGAGAATGCCCGTATCCGGACGTCCGTCCAATGGTCCTGCCAAGAGAACACCGGTAGCTCCGGTCAAGCCTGTTCAGCTGGGTCCTAATCAGATGATAAACAAGGCGACCGGTAAGGTGATGGAGATGCTTCCTCCCAAGAAAGAGTCTGCGAACAATGCTACAGAATCAGGAGAGAAGCTGTCTGTTAATGAGGCAGTCGATACGACAGCAAAGAATACAGATAAAACAGCATCAAGTGTTGCAGAGGCTAATGTTAATGATACTGTTAACAGCATCAATACCGTAAGAGAAGGCAGTAGAGAAGATGACAGGAATGCCGTAAAGAATAATGATAACAGAAACGGTAATCCCAGATCTTTCGGCGGCAGAGGTGGTTTTGACAGGAATAACGGCAGGAATTCAGACAGAAGACCGGGAGATCAGAATAATGAGTCGCAGAATGGCAGATCACGCGGAGAAAGAGAATTTTCAAGAGACAATCAGTCGAACGGCCGCTATGGTCAGGGCGGTAACAGGTCTAATTACAATGGCCGTCCTGGTCGTGAAGATGATGGCAGGAACGGTTACAATAATGACCGCGGTCAGGGAAGAGATGGAAGATCGGGATTTGGATCAAGAGATAACGGTCAGAATAAGAAAGGCTTTGCAGCCGCTGAGATCCCTTCGGGCAAGAACGGCGGTGCAGGAGACCAGAGAAGAAACAATCTTGCCAAGGACAAGAAGAATAAGAAAGACTCATTCTATGAAGAGAATGAATTAAAGAACAGCAAGAAGGCAGGCAGGTTCATTAAGCCTGAGAAGAAGGAAGAGGTTGTTGAGGAGATCAAGGTAATAACACTGCCTGATGTCATCACGATCAAGGAACTTGCCGAGAAGATGAAGATG
Organism: Lachnospiraceae bacterium; assembly: GCA_024684085.1. Taxonomy (GTDB): domain Bacteria; phylum Bacillota; class Clostridia; order Lachnospirales; family Lachnospiraceae; genus Colinaster. The sequence goes on from JAIKXM010000009.1 coordinate 3,910, forward strand.
CAACCTTCGGTTATCGTTAAGAAGCTCTTCATGCAGGGACAGATCGTAACAGTCAATCAGGAGATATCTTATGAGGATGCCGAGAATATCGCCATCGAATTCGATATCATGTGTGAGAAGGAAGTTAAGGTTGACGTTATCGAAGAACTCCTTCGTGAGGAAGAGGAAGATACAACCAATATGGTTGAGAGAGCTCCCGTTATCTGTGTAATGGGACACGTAGACCACGGTAAGACTTCACTTCTTGATGCTATCCGTAAGACCAACGTTACCGGACGCGAGGCAGGCGGTATCACCCAGCATATCGGTGCTTACACCGTTAAGGTGGGCGAACGTAAGATCACCTTCCTTGATACACCCGGACACGAGGCCTTCACGGCGATGCGTATGCGTGGAGCCAATTCTACAGATATCGCTATCCTTGTTGTAGCTGCCGATGACGGTGTTATGCCCCAGACAGTAGAGGCTATCAACCATGCAAAAGCAGCCGGCATTGAGATAATCGTAGCAGTTAATAAGATAGATAAGCCAAATGCGAACCCTGATAAGGTTAAGCAGGAGCTTGCTGAATATGAACTTATCCCCGAAGACTGGGGTGGAAGCACCATCTTCGCACCTGTTTCAGCCAAGACAGGCGAAGGTATCAAGGAGCTCCTTGATATGGTACTTCTTACAGCTGATATCCTTGAGCTCAAGGCAGATCCCAAACGTAAGGCAAGAGGCCTTGTTATCGAGGCGGAGCTTGATAAGGGCCGCGGACCTGTTGCTACCATTCTCGTACAGAAGGGTACTCTTAAGATCGGTGATTTTGTATCAGCTGGTGCCAGCCATGGTAAGGTCAGGGCCATGATAGATGATAAGGGAAGAAGAGTCAGGGAAGCAGGACCTTCCATCCCTGTTGAGATCCTGGGTCTTAATGATGTTCCCAATGCAGGTGAGGTATTCCTTGCCCATGAGAGTGATAAGATCGCTAAGCAGTTCGCTGATACCTTTATTGAGCAGAATAAGGTTAAGAAGCTTGAAGAGACTAAGTCTAAGATGAGTCTCGATGATGTTTTTGCACAGATTCAGGAAGGTAATCTTAAGGAACTCAATATCATTGTTAAGGCAGACGTTCAGGGCTCTGTTGAAGCAGTTAAGCAGAGTCTTACCAAGCTGTCCAACGATGAAGTTGTGGTTAAGTGTATCCACGGTGGCGTAGGTGCCATTAATGAATCGGATGTATCACTTGCGGTTGCATCAAGTGCTATCATCATAGGTTTCAACGTAAGGATAGATCCTACTGCCAAGGATACGGCGGACAGAGAAGCTGTTGATGTAAGACTCTATAAGGTTATCTATCAGGCTATCGATGATGTGGAAGCAGCCATGAAGGGTATGCTCGATCCTGTATACGAAGAGAAGGTTATCGGTCATGCTGAAGTTCGTCAGATATTCAAGGCTTCACAGATTGGTAATATTGCAGGTTCTTACGTACTTGACGGTGAATTTACAAGAGGTTGTAAGATCCGCATAACCCGTGAAGGAGATCAGATATACGAAGGAGCTCTTAAGTCACTTAAGAGATTCAAGGATGATGTTAAGGAAGTTAAGGCCGGATTTGAATGCGGTCTCGTATTTGAAGACTTTGATGCCATGCAGGAACTTGATATCGTTGAAGCTTATATCATGGTAGAGGTACCTCGTTAATAATGATGATCGCGGGCTGCTGCCATGTGGTGGCAGTCCGTTACTGTTCATGGCTATACTTGTGCCTTCGGACAATATATTCACCGAAACGGCGCTTTCGCTCCGATGTGAACGTAACGGACACTAAGCTCGCAAGATTGCTTGCTAAGTGCCGACGTTCACATAGGCGTTTCTTGCGAATATATTGTCCTTAGGCATCATAAGAACAGGCATGTGAACAGTAACGAAAAGGGAGAGAGGTTAACAAATGCGTAAGAACAGTGTAAAGAATACAAGGATCAACGGAGAAGTGCAGAAGGTACTTGCCGAGATAATAAGAAGCGAGATCAAGGACCCCAGAGTTCCGGAGTTTACTTCGGTGGTATCCGTGGATGTCGCACCCGATCTTAAGACCTGTAAGGCTTATATAAGCGTTCTGGGTGACGAGTATGTTGCAGCAGAGGCATTAAAGGGTCTTAACAGTGCGGCCGGATATATCCGCAATCAGCTGGCAAGAGAACTTAATCTGCGTAACACTCCTACGATAACTTTCGTGATGGATCAGTCCATCGCATATGGTGTCAACATGTCTCATCTCATTGATGAAGTTATCAAGTCGGATGAGTACAGGCATGTGGATGATACGGAAGACGGTCAGGAAGATCGATAAGATGATCACGGGATAGTGATCTGAATAATAAAGTTAAGATAAGAATTATCTGAGAATGCAGAAGAAAATGATTGATATTATTGAAGAATGTAAAGGTGCAGGAAGCATCGGAATAAGCGGTCATTTAAGACCGGACGGTGACTGTGTGGGTTCATGTCTCGGCATGTATCTCTATCTTAAGAAGAATTGCCCGGCTGAAACCGTTATAGATGTAATCCTTGAACCTTTTTCGAACGATTTTAACTGTATAAAGGGCGCAGAAGACAGGAGAGATTATCCGAGAAGACAGCCCTATGATGTGTTCATATGTCTCGATTGCGATGAAGAGAGACTGGGAGATTCAAGACCCGGATTCGATAAGGCTAAGAAGACTATCAACATCGACCATCATGTGAGCAATCAAAGCAATGCCGATGTTAAGATAGTGGAGCCCGAAGCTGCGGCCGCAAGTGAACTCGTCTTCCTTACAATGGATAAGGATAAGATGGATGTCGATATTGCCATGGCTCTGTATGTCGGGATAATCAACGATACGGGAGTGCTTCAGTACTCCAATGCATCGCCGCGTACTCACAGGATCGTGGCTGATCTCCTTGAATTCGGCTTCGATCATTCCAAGTTCATCGATGAGACATTTTACGAGAAGAGTTACATCCAGAATCAGATATTGGGGCGTGCGCTCACAGAGAGTATGCTGGTGCTTGATAAGAAGGTTATCGCGGCTGCCATCGATCGTAAGATAATGAATTTTTACGGTGTTACCGGCAAAGATATGGATGGTATCGTAAGTCAGCTTCGATATACAAGAGGCGTTGAAGTTGCTATCCTGATGTATGAGCTGGAGAGTCAGAAGTGGAAGGTGAGTCTCAGATCCAACGGTAAGGTCAATGTGGCAGAGGTTGCAGAGTTTTTTGACGGCGGAGGTCATGTGAGAGCTTCAGGCTGTACTCTTTTGGGAGATTATAGAGACGTGATCAATAACCTCTGTGACAGGATCGCTCTTCAGTTATAAGGTATAAATAATGGTCAATGGAATAATCAATATCAATAAGCCTGCGGGATTCACTTCATTCGATGTGGTTGCCAAGCTAAGGGGTATTGTGGGTCAGCGTAAGATCGGTCATACCGGCACTCTCGATCCTGATGCCACGGGTGTTCTTCCTGTGGTGCTCGGAAGTGCTACCAAGCTTGTGGATATGCTTACGGAGAAAACAAAAGTCTACGAGGCCACCCTTGAATTGGGTAAGACTTCCGATACACTTGACGCATCGGGGAATATATTATCCGTGAGTGATGTGAAGGTCAGTGAAGAGGAAGTCAAGGAAGCAATCGCAGGCTTTGTCGGTGACATAATGCAGATCCCGCCCATGTATTCGGCTCTTAAGGTCAACGGTAAGAAACTCTGTGACCTTGCAAGATCGGGTATCGAGGTGGAGAGAAAGCCAAGGCCCGTAACCATCCATAGCATCAAAGTGGAGGAAATCTCTCTTCCCTTCGTTAAGATAACGGTGAGCTGTTCCAAGGGTACTTATATCAGGACTCTGTGTGACGATATCGGAAGAAAGCTGGAGACGGGCGCGATAATGACTTCTCTCGTAAGAACAGGTTCGGGCAGTTTTTCATTAGAGAACAGTATTACCCTTGATGAATTACAGCAGTTGAAAAACAGCGGGAGACTGGAAGAAGCCGTTATCCCGGTTGATTCCGTGTTCGCTTCATGCCTGTCCGCCTATCCGGAAGGAAGAGTGCTGAAGGCTGTACTTAACGGCAATTCCGTTACATTTGCCGATATGAAGGCTTGTATTAAGGAAGCTCCAAAGAGTGATGTCGGAGCTTATAAAGATGACACCGGTGTCATAAATTCGGACTGTGACAGCCAGAAAGGTGATCCGGCAAAGGTCAGCATGATCCCCGATATGGAGAATGCTTACGGAAATTGTATAAGAGTATATGCTGACGGGGAATTTCTGGCACTATATGAACCTGATCCGGTTAAAAAGATATATAAGGTCAGGCAGATGTTCGGCGGTCAGGGAGATCATTCTAAGTGATGTAAGTGACGATCTGCAAAAGTTTGCGAGTCATAAACGGATATACAGATGGAAATAATCAGAGATACAAAAGATTTTAAGATAAATATGCCGACTGCGGTATGCATAGGTAAGTTTGACGGTGTTCATATAGGACATCAGAAATTGTTGAAGATCATAGCAGGGCAGAAGCAAAGAGGACTGTCGCCTGCTGTATTCACCTTCGATCCTTCGCCTGAAGAACTTTTTACGGGCAGGAAGATCGAGGCGCTCTGTACCAAAGAAGCCAAGGAAGAGATGTTCGAGCATATGGGTATAGATATCGTTGTGGAATTTCCTCTTGATATGGAATCTGCTGCGATGGAACCGGAAGATTTTGTCAGAGAAGTACTGATCGAACGGATGAATATGCGTTATATCGCCGCAGGCAGTGATATCTCCTTTGGACGTGGGGGAAAAGGTGACAGAGCACTAATTGAGCAATTAAGTAGAACATATGGATTTGAGTGTGTTATAATTAATAAGGTGTTGGCTGACGGTGAGGAAGTATCTTCCACCAGAATACGCAAGGCAGTTGCGGACGGCCAGATAGGGGAAGCCAAAAGATTATTGGGGAGAGTCTACTAAGACTGATCAAAACTTTGTTAAATCGGAGGTAGTATGAGCATCGATATTTTGCTTCAATTATCCGGGGGCCTGGGTTTGTTCCTTTTCGGAATGTCACTTATGAGTGATAGTATTGAGAGGGCAGCCGGTGCCAAGTTAAGGAGCATATTGGAGCTGTTCACCAAGAATCGTTTTATGGGAATGATAGTCGGTATTGTATTTACCGGTATCATTCAATCCTCAAGTGCCTGTACTGTAATGGTAGTCAGTTTTGTTAATACAGGATTGATGAATCTGTATCAGGCTGCCGGAGTTATATTCGGAGCCAATATCGGTACCACGGTCACTTCACAGCTGGTATCATTTAATCTTTCTAAGGTAGCACCCATATTCGTGCTCTTTGGGATCATATCAGTAACTTTTATCAAAAATACAAGAGTTAAGAAGATAGGCGATATAGTATTGGGATTCGGTATCCTTTTTATGGGACTGTCACTTATGTCCGGAGCCATGGGGAATCTCAAGGAGAATCAGGAAGTAGTGAATATTCTTAAGGGAATGGACAATCCTCTGTTTGCTATTTTTCTGGGAACAGTTGTTACAGGTATCATCCAGAGCTCTTCAGTGACCGTCAGTATTATCCTCCTTATGGCCAATCAGGGACTTCTGGGACTGGATATCGTTCTGTATACTATTCTGGGATGTAATATCGGTGCCTGCGCATCGGCCATGATAGCATCACTTAATGGTAAAAAGGATGCAAAGAGAGCGGCTTTGATCCATCTGCTGTTCAATGTTATCGGAACGATCATCCTTTTCATCATCCTGTATTTTGCAGGAGATCAGGTTATCAGAATGATACAGAGTATCTCGGCCGATGACGGTAGATTCGTAGCTAATGCTCATACTCTGATTAAGGTATTTCAGGTTATAGTACTGTTCCCGTTCTCTAATCTCATAGTGAAGCTGACTTATCTGATCATAGGCGGTGAAGATCATAATGTGGGATACAGAGAGAACTTCAAGCTTCAGTATATCGGTGAGCATGTTCTGTTCAATCCTGCAACTGCTGTTGTCGATGCCATTAAAGAGATGGAGCGTATGGCCGAACTTGCCGGAGAGAATATCAACAGAGCCATGAACTCTGTTATAACTCTGGATGAGGAGACCATATCCGAAGTATATGATGTGGAGAGGAATATTGATTTCTTAAGCAAGGAGATCACAAGATATCTTGTTAAGATCAATCAGGCTACTCTTCCTATCGAAGACTTGAAGAGTATCGGTGCTCTTTTCCATGTAGTCAACGATATCGAGAGGATCGGTGATCATGCTGAGAACATCGCTGATTCCGCCAAGAGACGCCGCGAGAATCACGCTCCGATCAGTAAGGTCGCACAGAACGAGCTTAATCAGATGCTCGAGCGTGTCAATGAGATAATAAGATATTCCGTAGAGATGTTCGCTCATGACAGGGATGAACATATGAAGGATATCATCCGACTGGAAGATGAGATAGATAATCTTGAGAGAGAATATCAGAGGAATCATGTCGAGAGACTTACACGTAATGAGTGTACTCCCGAATCAGGTATGATCTTCAGCGATATCATATCAGGTCTTGAGAGAGTTGGAGATCATGCTATCAATATAGCATTTGCCATCAGGGAGAATGAAGCCGAGGAAAGCGAGGTATAAGCGCCTTGCGGCAAATCGGGAATATTGCAGACAGTTTGCACTGGTGATAAAAGGGAAGAATAAGGATGACCATATTTGGCCATAAACGTATTAATCGGGAAAGGATTATATGTCAGTTAAAAAAAGAATGATGTTCACGTTGTCTCTTCTTGGATGTTGGGCTGCATTTGCGTGTGCGATCCCCGTCAGAGCAGCTGAAGATCAGGGCAATTGGAAGGATAAATGCGGAGTCAGTGAATATCTTGATTCCACACTTACTCAGGAAGAGTATCTCGATGCGGTATGTAATACATCAGCATTCGGATATTCCAATCTGGGTGTAGCAAAGGTTGATAATCATCTTAATGTCAGAGAGACTCCTTCGGAAGACGGCAAGCTGGTAGGTAAGATGACCAACAATGCCGCCTGTGAGGTTATTGAATATGTCGGTGACTGGGCTCATATCACATCGGGTAAGGTCGAGGGATATTGTCATACGGACTATCTGCTGACCGGTCCTTTGGCTGTTAAGGCCGGTGAAGCCGCAGTCGTTAAGGAGGCAGTATCTACTTCCGGCGGCCTCAGAGTAAGAGAAGAGCCCGGTACTACAAGTACCGTTATCACTTCGATGGCTGAAGGAGAGAGCCTTGAAGTTATAGAAGATGAGAAAGACGGATGGATCAAGGTTCAGGTAGACGATATGGAAGGTTATATCTCTGCCGAGTATGCCGAAGTCAGAGAAGAACTGGATACAGCCATAACCATGACAGAACTGTTGTATGGAATGGGAGTATCGGATCTGAGAGTTGATCTGTGTCAGTATGCAAAAGAGTTCATTGGTAATCCTTATGTCTGGGGAGGCACAAGTCTTACCAAGGGAGCTGACTGTTCCGGATTCACTATGAGCATATTTAAGAAGTACGGTATCTCATTACCGCATTCTTCGGTGGCCCAGAGTAAGATGGGTACAAGAGTATCTCTGAATGAAGCAAAAGCCGGAGACCTTGTATTCTATTCAAGCGGCGGAAGAGTCAATCATGTGGCTATATATATAGGCGGCGGACAGGTGGTACATGCCTCTAACCCGCGAACAGGTATACGTATATCTGATGTTGGTTACAGGAGTATAGCTACCATCAGAAGGATCATTAATGATTGATGTTATTGCCTAAGCCTTAGATGCCTGTATTTTTAAGGTAAAAGTGCAGGAGATTAAATATAAAACAGAGCCTGTCAGTTGATCACATGGGGATGAAAAAGATCACTGACTGAAGATCAAGCTGTTCAATCAGATTATTGACGGATGTGTCATATTGATATCACCGTCACGGGATAATGATCTAAAGGGGGACTGCGTATGAATAAGCCGGATGCTCAGCGGCGAAAAAAGATTATTGAGATTACTGTGGCGCTTAGTATTACCGTGTTCACATTATTGTCCATTTTAGTTCTGTGGATGAGAACCGATTCCAAGGAACTTCTTCCGGAATGGTATAATGAACTCAGGATAGTAGGCGAATACAGTACGGATGGCGGTAAGACGTTCCAGACTTACAATTCGATCGATGATGTCGACAAATTCCTGCTCAGACATATCATAGTCCGGGGACATTTTAACAGGGAAGTGCTTGATACTGAAGATATATATATGTTCATCAACAATATTGAAGTAAGTGTGTTGAAGAACGGTGTTCATGTATATGACAGTGATCCGAGCATTGTATACTGCTGGGATGCCATTAAGAATACGGAGTTTAAGACCTCTGACGAAGTTACGATCGAGCTTAAGACAGTCAATAAGGCTGTGTTCAATAAGTCCTTTAATCTTTTCTTCAAGAGGTTGTGCAATTCAACAAAAGCAGAGATAACACTTAAGGCTATAAAAGCCAATTCACTTAGAATATTGGGCTCGATAATACTTATCGTTATCGGAGCCAGTATGTGGGTGCATATAATCGAGCTGCGTATGATCAAGACGTCCGACGCCAACGGAGTATTCTCCTGCGGTCTGGCACTTATGATCGGCGGTCTGACGTGTCTTATCAATCCTGCATTTATCACTCTGCTTATGCCAAGATATGATGTGCTGGATTATCTGGATGCGTTAACGCAGATACATGTGGTTCTGTTCACCTTCATATATTTCAGAAGATATATCGTTACGGAACGTAACAAGAGGAATGCCGAGAAGACGATATATATATCCATCGCGGTCATGTTCATATTCATGATCACGAGAATGTTCAAAGTGGAGGCCAATGTGGCCATAATGGTATTCATTATGGTTCCCGGACTTATAATCGTATCGTATTATCTGATCATGATAGGAATGGAATATTTCCTTCAAAGGGAATCGGAAAATGCCGTATCGGTTGTAGGAACCTCCATTTTGCTGATACTTACTACACTGGCTGAGATATTCTATTTCCTTCTTACCGGTGTATATATGGTGGATGCTTTCCAAGTGGGCATGATAATCTTCGGTGTGACGCAATATTATGTTATAATAAAGGAGAATGTGGCCGAGAGGATAAGAGCCAACAGGGCCAAGGAACTCGAGAATGAACTGATGATGAATCAGATCAGTATGATGATGAGTCAGATTCAGCCGCATTTCTTATATAATGCTCTTGGAACGATAAGAGCACTTTGTACGAGAGATCCTCAGGAGGCAAGAAATGCAATGGACTTTTTTGCCAAGTATCTGAGGGCCAATATGGAATCCATCAATAAGAAAGAGTGCATTCCTTTCGAGAAGGAACTTGAGCACGTTAAGAGTTATCTGTATATAGAGAAGTTAAGATTCGGGGAGCTTCTTAATGTTAAGTACGAGATAAACGCGATGGATTTTGCAATACCTGCCATGACGGTTCAGACGCTTACCGAGAATGCTGTCAAGCACGGTCTGTTACCCAAGCCTGAAGGCGGTTCCGTTATCATCAGGACAAGGGAGACGCCAAACTGCTATGAGATTCAGATCGAAGATGACGGTATCGGGTTTGATCTGACCAAGAAGTTCGATGAGAGCAGAACTCATGTAGGTATTGAGAATTCCAGACAGAGGCTTGCATCCATGTGCAACGGCAATCTGTCAATCGGGAGTAAAATAGGAGTGGGAACAGTTATTACGATCACCATTCCCAAGAAGAGTGAAGGGTGAATATATGAGAGTACTTGCTGTAGATGATGAACGCATCATCCTCGACGACTTTGTAGAAATGTTGCAAAACATGGAAGAGGTTACGACAGTCAACGCTTTCACCGATTGTGAGAGGGCGTTAGAGTTCATTGCCTCCAATGATGTCGACGTGGCATTTCTTGATATCAATATGAGAGGTATGGATGGCATAACTTTGGCGAAAAAAGCGAAGGTTATCAAGCCGGGGCTGAATATAATCTTTTTGACAGCTTATCCGGAGTATTCACTTGAAGCCATGAAGATACATGCATCGGGATATCTTGTTAAGCCGGCGACAGTAGAAGATGTCAGGAAGGAACTTAAGGATCTCAGAGTTCCGGTTGATGAGAATAACGAATGCAGGCTTAAGATCCAGTGCTTCGGTAATTTTGAGGCATATGTGGACGGTTATCCGATACCATTCAAATATATTAAGACTAAAGAGCTGTTAGCTTATCTTGTAGACAGAAGAGGCGCTTATTGCAGTAATGGCGAGATCCTCGGAGCTCTTTGGGAAGATAAGGAAGTTACCCTTTCACTTGAGAATTATCTGCGTAATCTTGTAAGCGATTTAAGAAATGTCTTCAAAGAGAATAAACTGGATAAGGTCATCCTCAAGAAGAAGGGTATGATCGGTATCGTACCTAGTCAGCTGGAATGTGATTACTATCGTTGGATCGAAGGGGATCCGATCGCTATCAATGCCTTTAACGGCGAATATATGAGCCAGTACAGCTGGGCTGAGTCAACGCTTGCGGGTATCGAGAGCAAGGTAATGATGTAGTTATAGAAGATTAAAGGAATGTCGCTTTTGCGACATTCTTTTTATGGAACAGGAAATTGCTTCCTGTTCCATAAAAAAGCTCCGCTAAGGATGCGCACTCGCGCGAAAGGCAGATGATGCTAAATGTTCTTTGTAATTAAGTATTTACAGGATCGTTTTTATATGTTATCTTAAATGAGTGTGCTTATGCTCAGATCTCGGACACTCCGACCGGGTCTTGGTATAAAGCGAAATAAGATCATAAAGGAGAAAAGAAATGATTTCAAAAGAGAAGAAGACAGCTATTATGAACGAGTATGCAAGAAAGCCCGGCGATACAGGTTCACCGGAAGTTCAGATCGCAGTACTCACAGCCAGGATCAATGAGTTAACAGAGCATCTTAAGGCTAATCCTAAGGATCATCATTCAAGACGTGGTATGTATAAGATGATCGGTCAGAGAAGAGGCCTTCTTGATTATCTCATGAAGAAGGATCTTGAGGGATACAGAGCTTTGATCGAGAAGCTTGGTATCAGAAGATAATTAGTCTGTTAGGGCGGAATAGCATTCCGCCCTTAAAGTGTTTTATTAAGTAAAAACGGCAGGAGAAGGCTCCGAGACCACTGATGAGAATATGTGTTAATCATAACAGGTGGTTTCATCAGTAGTTTCGGCTCTTCTGCCATTTAGAAAAGGAGAGATGGAATGAAGACATTTACAATGGAACTTGCCGGACGTACACTCAGTGTTGACGTCGGCAGAGTAGGCGCACAGGCCAACGGCTGTGCATTCATGCATTACGGAGAGACAACAGTACTGTCTACAGCAACAGCTTCAGAGAAGCCCCGTGACGGTATTGATTTCTTCCCTTTGAGTGTTGAGTACGAAGAGAAGATGTATGCAGTTGGTAAGATCCCCGGAGGATTCAATAAGCGTGAGGGTAAGGCAAGCGAGAATGCCATCCTTACCAGCCGTGTTATCGACAGACCCATGCGTCCCCTCTTCCCCAAGGATTATCGTAATGACGTAACTCTTAACAATATGGTAATGTCGGTTGATCCCGAGTGCAGACCTGAGCTTGTAGCTATGCTTGGTGCTTCTATCGCAACAAGTATCTCGGATATACCCTTTGACGGTCCCTGCGCTACAACACAGGTGGGAATGATCAACGGGGAGTTCATTATCAATCCTTCACAGGAGCAGTGGAAGACAGGTGATCTTAATCTTACTGTTGCTTCAACAAGCGAGAAGGTTATCATGATCGAAGCCGGCGCTAATGAGATCCCCGAAGATCGTATGATCGAGGCTATATATCTGGCACATAAGGTTAATCAGGAGATAATCGCTTTTATCAATACAATAGTTGCAGAAGTCGGCAAGAAGAAGCATGAGTATGTAAGCTGTGCTATTCCCGATGAACTGATGGAAGAGATCAAGAAGGTAGTTACTCCCGCAGAGATGGAGGATGCCGTATTCACAGATGTTAAGCAGGTTCGTGAAGAGAATATCCGTCAGATCAAGGATAAGCTTGCTGAGCATTTTGCAGATAATGAAGAGTGGCTGGCACTTCTTGATGATGCGGTATATCTGTATCAGAAGAAGACAGTTCGTAAGATGATCCTCAAGGATCATAAGCGTCCTGATGGAAGAAAGATCGATCAGATCCGTCCTCTGGCTGCTGAGGTTGATATCATTCCCCGTGTTCACGGTTCAGCTATGTTCACAAGAGGACAGACACAGATCTGTAACGTAACAACACTTGCACCTCTTTCAGAGATGCAGAAGATAGACGGTCTTGACAGCAATGAGACAGCAAAGAGATATATGCATCAGTATAATTTCCCTGCATACTCTGTTGGTGAGACAAAGGTAAGCCGTGGTCCCGGACGTCGTGAGATCGGCCATGGTGCACTTGCTGAGAGAGCACTTATCGCAGTTCTTCCCAGTGAGGAAGAGTTCCCTTATGCAATCCGTACAGTATCAGAGACTTTTGAGTCAAACGGTTCTACATCAATGGCTTCAACTTGTGCTTCATGTATGTCACTTATGGCTGCCGGCGTGCCTATTAAGAAGATGGTAGCAGGTATTTCATGCGGTCTTGTAACAGGTGATACAGATGATGACTTCCTTGTACTTACAGATATTCAGGGGCTCGAAGATTTCTTCGGCGATATGGACTTCAAGGTAACAGGTACTACAGAAGGTATTACAGCTATCCAGATGGATATCAAGATCCACGGACTTACAGAGGCTATCGTTAGGGAAGCTATCGCACGTGCGAGAGAAGCAAGACTCTTCATCATGGATACATGTATGAAGCCTGCGATCGCTGAGCCTCGTAAGGAAGTTGGCAAGTATGCTCCCAAGATCATCAGCCTTACAATAGATCCCGAGAAGATCGGTGATGTTGTAGGTCAGCGTGGTAAGACCATCAACGAGATCATTGCCCGTACAGACGTTAAGATCGATATCACAGATGACGGTAAGGTATCTGTATGCGGAACTGATCCTGAGAAGATGAATCAGGCAGTAGAGATGATCAAGATCATCACTACTGATTTTGCTGAAGGCCAGATATTCAAGGGTAAGGTAGTAAGCATCAAGGAGTTCGGTGCTTTCGTTGAGTTTGCTCCCGGCAAGGAAGGTATGGTTCATATCTCTAAGATCAGCAAGGAGAGGATCAACCATGTTGAAGACGTACTTACATTGGGAGATAAGGTTACCGTTGTATGCTTAGGCAAAGATAAGATGGGCAGAATGAGTTTCTCTATGAAGGACGTAGCTCAGAATTAATTATATTCAGTCGGAGAAATTCAACAATCCGGCACGCAGAACATCCATGATTGTTCTGACGATACATTGATCAGTGAATAAAAGGCCCGGAATCAGATCCGGGCCTTTTTTACGAAGTATTAATATGAGGTTAACATGAGTGATTACAGTAATGAAATAAACAGAAGGAGAACCTTCGCCATTATATCTCACCCTGATGCGGGTAAGACGACACTTACAGAGAAGTTCCTTCTGTACGGAGGAGCCATTAATCTTGCAGGAAGTGTTAAGGGTAAGGCAACAGCAAGACATGCGGTATCGGACTGGATGGAGATAGAGAAGGAAAGAGGTATCTCTGTTACTTCTTCGGTATTGCAGTTTGAGTATAATGATAAATGCATCAATATCCTTGATACTCCGGGACATCAGGACTTCTCGGAGGATACATACAGAACTCTTATGGCTGCCGATTCGGCCGTGATGGTGATAGATGCGTCGAAGGGTGTTGAGGCTCAGACAAGGAAGCTCTTCAAGGTCTGCGGTATGCGAGGTATCCCGATCTTTACTTTTATCAATAAGCTGGACAGAGATGCCAATGACACTTTTGAATTGTTGGATGAGATAGAAAAAGAGCTTGGAATCGCTACCTGTCCGATAAACTGGCCAATAGGATGTGGTAAAACATTTAAAGGAGTATATGACAGGCAGAAGGAAGAGATAATCACTTACTCAGATACTCAGAAGGGTACAAAAGAGGGTGAGACAAAGGTCATTCCCATAGGCAATAAAGAGGAAGTGCTTAACGCTATCGGAGAAGAGAGAAGTTCGGTTCTCTATGATGAGATAGAACTTCTTGACGGTGCGAGTGCTGAGTACGATCTGGAAGAGGTAAGGAACGGTAAGCTTACACCTGTTTTCTTCGGATCAGCTCTCACCAACTTCGGTGTTGAGACATTCCTTCAGTATTTCCTTGAGATGACGACGACTCCGCTTCCGAGGAGAAGCGGTGAGGAACTCATCGATCCTAACGAGCATGATTTCAGCGCATTTGTGTTCAAGATTCAGGCTAATATGAATAAGGCTCACAGGGACAGAGTGGCATTCATGAGGATATGCTCGGGCAGATTCGATGCCAATATGGAAGTTAAGCATGTGCAGGGTGGTAAGGTTATGCGTCTTTCGCAGCCACAGCAGATCATGGCCGATGAGCGTAAGATCCTCTCAGAGGCATATGCGGGAGATATAATCGGTGTATTTGATCCCGGTATCTTCTCGATCGGTGATACGATATGTATGCCTAAGGAGAATATCCAGTATGAAGGTATACCTACCTTTGCACCGGAGCATTTCGCAAGAGTAAGGCAGCTGGATACCATGAAGCGTAAGCAGTTCGTGAAGGGTATCACGCAGATAGCACAGGAAGGTGCGATTCAGATATTTCAGGAGTACAATACCGGTCTTGAAGAGATCATCGTGGGCGTTGTAGGTGTACTTCAGTTCGATGTGCTTAAGTACAGACTGGAGAATGAATACAATGTTGAGATCAGACTGGAACCCTTACCTTATGAACATATAAGATGGATCGTAAGCAAGGATACCGATATAGATCATCTCACCGGTACAAGTGATATGAAGAAAATCAAGGATCTTAAGGACAATCCGCTTCTGCTCTTTATCAATGCATGGAGCGTTGGAATGACTTTGGATCGTAATCCCGGACTTGAGTTGTCTGAATTTGGTAATATCAGTACACCTTCTCTCAAATAAAGCTTGTCAGGTGATTATTAAGACGGATGGATGGAGACATTATGAAGAGATTATGGGGCATACTTGGGATTTCACTTATAATATTGGGCAGTATATTCGCCTATAAGGCGTATATGGAGGAGCATCCGGAGGCAAGTCCGGAATATCTTGCCGAGATGGCTAAGATCACTCCCGTACCGACGATAAGTGTGTCTGAAGAAGGCGAACTGCCGCTTGTTGTGGAAGAGACAGAGAAGCTGTGGCAGGATGAGGGAGTCGAGCCGGATGCTTTTGTGACACAGGCTGTGGATATTCCAAAATTCGAAGATTATGATTATGAGTATACTTACGAGCTCATGAACAAATCCGACAGAGAAGTATACGATGTCATCTATATGGCGACCATTCTGTACCAGGAGGATGTGGAACTGCCTACGCTTGACGAACAGCAGCTCTCTAAGGTGTATAAGTGCATGATGTCAGATCATCCTGAGATATTCTATGTCAGCGGTTATAAGTTCACCAAATATACTTATGGCAAGAAGATCAAGAAACTGACTTATACTGCCGCATATACATATCCGAGAAATGAAAGGGATATTATCTGGAAGAAGCTGGATGAGGCAGCGGATGAGATCGTCGCGGGACTTCCGGAAGATGCTGATGATGACTATTCGAAGATCAAGTATATATATGAGACGGTGATCTCCAATACCGAATATGATAAGTATGCCGAGGATAATCAGAATATAATATCGGTTCTTCTTAATCACAGTTCGGTATGCTCAGGATATGCCAAAACTGTACAGTTACTGCTTAACAGACTTGGAATAGATAATGTCCTTGTATCGGGTAATGTATCTACCGGCGAGGGTCATGCATGGAATCTTGTATGTTCAGACGGTGACTGGTACTATCTGGATGCTACATGGGGAGATGCTTACAATGAACTTGCGGACTGCAAGCAGATAGGTGCCGATTCGCTGATCAATTACGATTATATGCTCGTTACGAGTGATGAGATCAAAGTGACCCACTCTTTTGACAGATTGTTCAAGCTTCCTTCATGCAAGGCGACAAAAGATAATTATTTCATTCGCGAAGGTCTGATGTTCGAAGGTTATGATGGTGACAGGATAGGTTCGATAATCAACGAAGGCTATGCCGATGGCAGAGAATACGTTACCTTCAAGTGTATCAGCAGTGAGGTCTACGATGAAATGGTAGATGAGCTGATGAATAAACAGAAGATATTCGATTATCTCAAGGATAATTCCGGTAATGTAAGATACAGCAATAACGAAAGAATGCGCACGCTTACATTCTGGTTATAAGTTTATCGGGGCTGTTTTGGCTTTTATTGACAGAAGCTTTATGGTATAATTTGTTAGATGTACAATTAATCTTTTAAGTTGAAATGGAGATTTGTGATTATGGAAAACAGTGCACATACAATAGCCGGAGGAGCAGGTCTTGGATCTGTACAGGTAGCAGATGATGTTGTTGCCATCATTGCCGGTATCGCTGCGGTTGAGGTAGACGGTGTTTCTGCGATGTCAGGTAATTTTTCCAATGAATTAATGGGTAAGATGGGATATAAGAGCCTTACAAGAGGTGTTAAGGTTGAGATCCTTAACCAGAAGGTTAAGATTGAACTGGCACTTACCATGGATTATGGATATAATATTCCTGCTACAAGCAGTCTTGTTCAGAATAAGGTTAAGAATGCTGTTGAGAATATGACAGGTCTGGAAGTTGTGGATGTCGATATCAGGATCGCTGCGATTGACATGAAGAAAGGCAAGTAATCATTGATGACAAGAGCAGAATTAAGAGAAGAGATATTCAAGCTTTTATTCAGAATAGAGTTCAACAGTCCTGAAGATATGGAAGAGCAGTGTGGTCTGTTCTTCGATAATGTGGACATGGAATACGAAGAGAAGGATGCTGAGTATATCCATAGCAAATATGACAAGATCATAGACAAGCTCGAGGAGATCGACGAGGCCATCAATCAGCGCACCAAGGGATGGGACACTACACGTATGGCCAAGGTGGATCTTACTATCATAAGATTAGCTGTCTATGAGATCAGATATGATGATGAAGTGCCGACAGGCGTTGCTATCAATGAGGCTGTTAATCTGGCCAAGAAGTTCGGTCAGGATCAGTCTTACAGTTTCGTTAACGGTGTATTGAGCAACTTCAACTGATCACGGAAGAGATATACGATGCAGAGTGTATATACCGTTGCCCAGATAAATACATACATTAAGAATATGTTCGTTCAGGATTATCTGCTGTCATCAGTGTCCGTTAAGGGCGAGGTGAGTAATTGCAAGTATCATTCCTCAGGGCATATATATTTTACGCTGAAGGATAAGCTCAGTGTGATTGCCTGCGTTATGTTCGCCGGCAACCGCAGAGGCTTATCTTTTTCCTTAAAAGAGGGAATGCAGGTGGTTGTGTCCGGTAAAGTGGATACCTTCGAGAGGGATGGCAAGTACCAGCTATATGCTGTTAAGATTGAGCAGGACGGACTCGGAGAATTGTATGAGAAGTTCTTACGGCTTAAGGAAGATCTTGAAGACAGAGGAATGTTCGCCGCTGAGTATAAGAAGGCTATTCCGACTAATATTAAGACACTTGGTGTAGTGACCGCTCCGACGGGGGCGGCTGTAAGGGATATCATAAGTATCGCTAAGACAAGGAATCCTTATATACAGATAATCGTATATCCTGCAATAGTGCAGGGCGAGAATGCGGCTCCTTCGATAGTCAGGGGTATACAGGCACTTGATGATTACGGAGTGGATACGATCATCGTCGGCAGAGGCGGTGGTTCGCTCGAGGATCTGTGGGCATTCAATGAAGAGATCGTGGCAGAGGCCATATTTAATTGCCGTACACCTATTATCTCCGCAGTCGGACATGAAACGGATATATCAATATCGGATTATGTGGCCGACCACAGGGCAGAGACTCCTTCGGCCGCGGCACAGTTGGCAGTGAGTCAGGTAAGGGATCTGCTTGATACCTTTGATGCATATCGGGATAGACTTGAGCTTGCAATGGGTAAGAGGATCGAACTTAGCCGCAGGGATGTGCTTCGCGTGAAGGACAGACTCCTGTCGGACAATCCGGTAAGACAGCTCAATGAGAAGAGGATGCTTACCGTTCATGCCGAGGAACGCTTAAGAAGTGCCATGGATAAGATCATCAATCTTAAAAAAGAGAGGCTCTCACTTCTTGCATCAGGCTTAAATGGTGTATCGCCGCTCATGAAACTCAATCAGGGATTTTCCTTCACTGAGGATATGAGCGGAAGATGTATATCATCGGTTGACGGCATAAGTAAGAATGAGCAGTTTAAGACTTATGTAAGAGACGGATATATACTCGGAGAAGTAAGAGAAGTCGTAGCGCTTGATATGAATGATCAGGCTAAAGATGTGTGATAAGTTCGGTGAATGTAGAAACGGTAACAATGAGATCGACTTGACCGAATGATGTAGCAGAACGGTTAAGAAGGTTAGGAAAGAGTAGATATATGGAACAGGGAACAGAGAACAGAACGCTTGAAGAGATGCTCGGTGAAGTTGAATCTTTGGTAAGAGAACTTGAGAGCAGTGATATCTCTTTGGAAGATTCATTCACAAAATATAAAAAAGGTATCGAACTGATCGCTGAGTGCAATGCGACCATAGATAAGGTCGAGAAGGCGGTCGCACTTCTCGGAGAAGACGGCAGTTTAACTGCATTGGATCCGGAATAATAAGTGTAATACTGATATGGCAGGTCGGATATTTTGAATAAAAGACCGGACAATTAAGATAAGACGCGGAGAGAAAAATGGATTTTAAGGCTGAATTAGATAAAAGAGTAGAAGAGATCGAAGGGATCATAAGATATTTTCTGCCTGAGGAGAAGGGTTATCAGAAGACTGTACTTGAGGCAGTTAATTACAGTGTTTTGGGCGGCGGTAAGAGGCTCAGACCAATGCTGATGTCTGAGACATACAAGCTGTTCAACGGGCAGGATGGAGCTATCAATTATTTCATGGCTGCCATTGAACTTGTACATACTTATTCACTCGTTCATGATGATCTTGAATGCATGGATAATGATGAGTTCAGAAGAGGACGTAAGACTACTCATGCTGTATATGGAGAGGGAATGGCTGTACTTGCAGGTGATGCTCTGCTTAATTGCGCCGTAGAGATCGCGGCGTCCGCCTTCGATGAGACATCCAACCCCAATGCAGTGGTTAAGTCAATGCGTATTCTTTTTAATAAGAGCGGTATCTACGGAATGCTGGGTGGTCAGGTGGCCGATGTTGTGTGCGAGAGCAAGGATTCGGAAGTGATGGATAAGGATATGATCATGTTCATCCATGAGAATAAGACGGCTGCACTTTTACAGGCTTCTCTGATGATAGGCGGTCTTCTGGGGGGAGCTACGGAAGTGGCTGTGAGAACTCTGGAGAGGATCGGTTATAACATCGGAATCGCGTTCCAGATACAGGATGATATTCTTGATGTTACCAGTACTTTTGAAGAGCTTGGTAAGCCTATCGGAAGTGATGAGAGGAATAATAAGATGACATTTGTGTCATTATATGGCCTTGAGGAAGCAAAGAAGGAAGTTGAGAGACTGTCTATAGATGCCATCAATCTATTACATACGCTTCCGGGGGATAATGAGTTCCTTGAAGAACTGCTCAGGAGTCTTATCAACAGGCGTAAGTAGGAGATGATGATCGCGTTGGTATCAGCGGCAGTTACGCGATACCGACAGAGATGTATAGTAGACGGTAACACGATACCGGCAAAGATGTATAGTAGGCGGTAACACGATACCGGCAAAGATGTATAGCAGACGGTAACGTAGTCTGCGTATGTGTGTAAGATGCGATCTTAGTATATACGCAAGGACTCGTGCATGCGAGTCAGGTTATTAGATAGATTAATATATTGATCGGTAGGAATCAAAGTAATGTATCTTGAACAGATTAATAAAGTCAATGATATTAAGACAATAGATAAGAAAAATTATGAAGCACTTGCTCAGGAGATCCGGGATTTCCTGATCGAGAAGATATCCGTTAACGGAGGACATCTCGGGTCCAATCTTGGAGCGGTTGAGCTTACGATGGCACTTCATCTGACACTGGATCTTCCTGAGGATAAGATCATATGGGATGTGGGACATCAGTCTTATACTCATAAGCTACTGACAGGAAGAAGAGACGGATTCGACACCCTTCGCAAGAAGGACGGTATGAGCGGTTTTCCCAAGCGTAAGGAGAGTGAATGTGATTCATTTGATACAGGACACAGTTCAACTTCTATTTCAGCAGGATTGGGACTTGTTAAAGCAAGGGAGCTTACAGGCGGAACGAATACCATAGTATCTGTTATCGGTGACGGTTCGCTTACGGGCGGTATGGCTTATGAGGCTCTTAATAATGCTTCGAGGCTCGACACCAATTTCATAATCGTACTGAATGATAATAATATGTCCATTTCCGAGAATGTCGGTGGTGTGAGTAAGTATCTTAATACCATAAGAACCGCTGACGGCTATATAAGCTTAAGGGACGGAATCTATAATGCGATGTTAAGCAAGCGTTACGGAGATGCCGTTATCGGAGCTGTGAGGAAGACCAAGAATGTATTCAAGCAGATGGTCATTCCGGGAATGTTCTTCGAAGATATGGGACTTACATACCTGGGGCCTGTGGACGGCCATGATATCCATGCGGTATGTAAGGTCCTTAAGGAAGCCAAGAGATGTAATAAGGCAGTTCTTGTGCATGTGATCACTGAGAAGGGACGCGGGTTCGAGCCTGCTATCAGACATCCTGCACGTTTTCACGGAGCGGAACCTTTTGAGATCGAGACAGGACTTCCCCGCAATAAGAAGGCCAAGGCCAATTATACGGATGTCTTCGCTACCGTTATGATGAAGATGGGAGCCCGTAATGATAAGGTAGTTGCGATAACCGCAGCCATGCCGGATGGAACGGGACTTAAGAGATTCCATAATGTGTATCCTGACAGGTTCTTTGATGTCGGTATCGCGGAAGAGCACGCTGTGACGTTCGCCGCGGGACTTGCCGTAGGTGGACTGATACCAATAGTGGCAATATACTCATCTTTTCTGCAGAGAGCTTATGATCAGATACTGCATGATGTATGTATTCAGAATCTTCATGTGGTATTCGCGATAGACAGGGCAGGACTTGTGGGAAGTGACGGAGAGACTCACCAGGGTATATTCGATCTGTCATATCTTGCATCCATACCCAATATGCATGTAATGGCACCCAAGAATAAATGGGAGCTTTCCGATATGATGAAGTTCGCGGTGGATACTGATGTGCCGATCGCTATCAGATATCCCAGGGGACAGGCATATGACGGCTTAAGGGATAAGCGTGAGCCGATCGTGATGGGTAAGAGTGAAGTCCTCTTCAAGGGTGAGGATATAGCTATCATTGCTGTGGGAAGCATGGTTAAGATCGGTGTGGATGTGGTCAATCGCTTCCATAACGGCGGTAAGGATATCACTCTTATCAATGCAAGGTTTGTTAAGCCTATTGATGAAGAGCTTATCAGTGAGCTTGCCGATCAGTATAAGCTTATCGTAACGATGGAAGAGAATGTTCTTACCGGAGGATACGGAGAGAGAGTTGTTGACTTCCTTGCATCCAATGATAAGAATGTTAAGGTGCTTAAGATAGGAATACCTGACAGATTCGTAGAGCACGGTAATGTCGATGCACTTCTTAAGGAATTGCAGATGGACGCAGCCGGCGCATACAGCAGGATCGTGAATGAGTATTCTAATCTCAGGGATCAGATAGAATCAGTATGATCATAGATCATGGCCGATATAGGCATCGAAATGGGTATTGATACGGATATCGGCAGGGATAACGGTATGTGATTGATTCAGATTATGACAGAAGTGTCGGTACGGATATCGGCATGTGTATTGATGCGGATTATGACAGAAGTGTCGGTAGGTATATTGGTATGGTATTGGAGTATGTATGAAGGAAAGACTTGATCTGATACTTGTTAATAAGGGGCTTGCGCCTTCCCGTGAGAAGGCAAAAGCGATCGTCATGTCAGGCATAGTATATGTTAACGGACAGAAGGAAGACAAGGCCGGAAGTACATTCGATCCGGAAGCGGATATGGTGGAAGTAAGAGGCAATACCCTAAGGTATGTGAGCCGGGGCGGTCTTAAGCTTGAGAAGGCCGTTGAAGTCTTTAAGCCGATACTCACGGGGCTTACCTGTATGGATATCGGTGCTTCTACAGGAGGGTTCACCGACTGTATGCTTCAGAACGGAGCGGCCAAGGTATATTCCATCGATGTCGGTCACGGACAGCTTGACTGGAAGCTTCGTAATGACGAACGCGTCATATGTATGGAGAAGACGAATTTCAGATATCTTACGCCGGAAGATATCGCGGATGAGATAGATTTTGCATCATGTGATGTGTCATTTATCTCACTTACCAAGATCCTGCCACCGGCGCATGCACTTCTTATAGACGGCGGTAAGATGGTGTGTCTTATCAAGCCCCAGTTCGAGGCCGGAAGAGAGAAGGTCGGGAAGAAGGGCGTCGTAAGAGATCCCAAGGTGCATGAAGAGGTCGTAAGAGAGATATGTACTTTTGCGCTTGATAACGGATTCGATATAATAGGCCTTGATTTTTCACCTATCAAGGGACCTGAAGGGAATATAGAGTATCTGTTGTATCTGGAGAAGAGTAAGGCTGATGCATCCGGAGAAGAGAGGATAACCGAACATCAAGAGGATATGACGGATAGGATTAGAGATATTGTGGAGAAAGCCCATAGTGATCTGGACAGGGTGAGTAGTGAGTCATGAGCAAATTTTTGATCGTAACCAATATTAAAAAAGATCCCGAACTTGAAGTGACTAACAGAGTCGTGGAATACATAGAGCGCAACGGATCAGAGGTGACCGTTGCAGTGCGTAAGATGGATCGTAATGAGAGTTGCAGGATATCCGATTATCTTCCGGCTGATTATATCATAGTACTCGGCGGAGACGGAACGATCTTACAGGCTACAAGAGATACCGCGGATATCAATATACCGATCCTCGGCGTCAATCTCGGAACGTTGGGGTTCCTTTCAGAGGTGGAGGTTACCCAGCTTGAATATGCCATAGACAGGATAATCGCAGGCGATTACGGCATAAGAAACAGGATTATGTTGAGCGGTTCGGTGATAAGAGGCGAAGAGAAGACGGAACTCTCACCGGCGCTTAATGATATCAGTATCATAAGGTGCGGTACTCTTCAGATCATAAGGTTCAGCGTGTTCATTAACGGTGAGTTCTTATGCAATCTGAGTGCAGACGGTATCATCATAGCCACACCGACAGGCTCTACAGGCTATAATATGTCAGCGGGAGGTCCAATTGTGGAGCCGGAGGCTGAGCTTATTCTGCTGACTCCAATATGTGCCCACAGCTTCAGTTCGCGAAGCATCGTGCTTAATGCAGGTGATGAGATAGAGATCCTTGTCAATAATTCCAATGCGGGGAACGGCATAATCCTTGAAGCCAATTCCGACGGTAATGACAAGATCAATCTTACTACGGGCGACAGAATAGTGATCAGAAAGTCTGAATATTGCAGCACTTTTATCAGACTTAATGATACCAACTTCCTTCAGAAGCTACAGAAGAAGATGAGTGAATAGTATATGAAGAAGAATTCAAGACATGACAGAATATTGGAGTTGATATCTGCTTATGATATAAGCACTCAACAGCAGTTGACTGATATGTTGCGTAAGGATGGATTCGATGTTACGCAGGCTACTGTTTCAAGAGATATCAATATTTTGCAGATATATAAGGCACAGGATGAGAATGGTGTGACTAAATACGTGTCGACCGCAAGAGACGATGTGCATCTGGCGATCAAGTACCAGAGAGTACTTCGGGACGGATTTCTATCGATGGATAATGCTCAGAACATCATCGTGGTCAAGACCGTTTCCGGAATGGCTATGGCTGTGGCAGCAGCCCTTGACAGTATGAAGCTTACGGAAGTGGTAGGCAGTATAGCCGGAGATGATACGATCATGATGGCTATCAAGTCGCTCGATGATGTGGAGACCGTAATGGAGAAGATCCGTGGGGTGTTGTATTAAGAGATAAAAAAACTGTAAATTAAGTGCCCCGATTTTTTAGAAATTATTAATTTGTGTTTGAAGTCCTTAGGTCATATGATATAAGAGTGTCGAATGATATATAGTCAGCAGCGTGAACGCTTTAAGACTGTGATAATTATGCAGATGGCTGTATGACAGTAATGGCGCGGATATGTGCAGCCGTCTGTATGACGGTGATGGCGCGGATATATGAGAGCGCATGCGGATGATGATATTCGGCAATAGGCAGGAACAGGATTCTAAGCAGAGAGGTTAAGCCGCGATATATGTTAGAGAGTATCAGAGTTAAGAACCTGGCACTTATTAAAGAAAGCGAGATTGAGCTTAAGCCGGGATTGAATATACTGACGGGAGAGACAGGCGCCGGTAAGTCGGTGATAATGGGCTCTGTACGTCTGGCACTGGGAGAGAGAGCGAGAGCCGATATGATCCGTAACGGCGAGGATCATGCGCTTATCGAGCTTACCTTCCATAGCGATTCTCCGGCTATTAAGGCTGTTATGGATGAATATGATATTCCGTATGAAGATGACGGAGTTGTCATAATCACAAGGCGCATACAGGAAGGCAGGAGTACGGCCAAGTGTAATGGTGAGGCTGTTTCGGCAAGGGCGCTTAAGAAGATAGCATCGGGGCTTATCAACATTCATGGGCAGAATGATACGCAGTCACTTCTCGATGACAGTAATTATATAGATATTCTCGATGAATATGGCGGAGAGCCCATAGATAAGCTGAAGGAGCAGATGGTTCCGGCATATAGGGAATATACATCTCTTAAACAGACTCTGGAGAAGGAGAAGAATACCTCTGAGAATAAAGACAGGGATCTTGCGCTTGCAGGATTCGAGCTTGAAGAGATCGAGAATGCTGCTCTTGTACCGGGCGAGGATGACAGGCTGGAAGAACTGTATAAGTCCATGGTTCATGCAAGGAAGATAGAAGAGGCACTGAGTAATGCTTATTCATATATTAAGGGTGATCATTATGCGTCAGACAGTATAGATATGGCTGTTTCGGAGCTTAATGAGGCTATGAAATATAAGGACAGCCTTCAGGAAGTTCAGGAATTGATGATCGCCGCAGAAGATATATTGAATGACTGTGGCAAGTTGTTGAAACAGCATATAGCAGAGTGTGAGTATTCCGAAGAAGAGTTCAATGAGACGGAGTCAAGACTTAACGAGTATAACAGGCTTAAGAGTAAGTACGGACGCACGGTAGAAGAAGTGCTTAAGTATGCAGAGACTCAGCGAGCCTATATAGATAAGATGACCGATTATGAGGCTTATATCAACAGGCTGACCGGTGAGGTACAGACGGCTCATGAGAAGGCGATCGCTATTGCCGGGGAGCTTCATAATGAGAGAGAGATTTGTGCCAAAAAATTCGAAAAATCAATAACAACTAGCTTAAAGGAATTGAATTTTCAGAATATTGACTATAAAATAGATATTAAAGAAAACGTCGACGAACTTACGGAGAATGGCATGGATGCGGTTGATTTTTTGGTGTCTTTCAACGTGGGTGAACCGGTTAGAAGTCTTAGCAGGGTTGCAAGCGGTGGCGAGTTGTCCAGATTCATGCTTGCGCTTAAGGCAGTTACCGCAGATAAGGATTCGGTGGAGACACTTCTCTTTGATGAGATCGATGCCGGCATTAGCGGTAAGACCGCATGGAAAGTAGCTGAGAAGATGGCTCTTTTATCCAAAGGTCGACAGGTTATCGCCATTACACATCTGCCTCAGATAGGCGCAATGGCGGATGTTCATTATATGATCAGTAAGAGCAGTACTGATGATTCAACCGTTACTGATATTGAGAGACTGAGTGGCGAAGATTCTGTAAGAGAATTGGCAAGACTTATATCCGGCGGAGAGGTTACGGAGACAGGAATCAAGGGGGCCGGCGAGCTTATCGCAGACGCCCGCATCTATAAAGCTGGAATATAAAATAGGAGGCGGATCATAATGAAGAATATTCTGTTTGTCGCATCGGAAGGTGTTCCATTTATCAAGACGGGAGGCTTGGCTGATGTTGTTGGCTCTCTGCCAAAGTGTATAGATAAGAATTATTATGATGTAAGAGTTATTCTCCCTAAGTATACCTGCATCAAGCAGGAGATGAAGGATAAGCTTCAGTTCAAGCAGAGCTTTTATCTGGATTTTCATTGGCGTAACGTATACGTAGGTATATTGGAAGCTGAATATGACGGAGTTAAATACTATTTTATCGACAATGAAGGATATTTCGGAGGACCGAGACCGTATTGTGATGATCCGCTGTGGGAGATCGAGAAGTATGCTTTCTTCTGTAAGGCTGCTCTTTCCGCTCTGCCGTTGATCGGTTTCAGACCTGACCTTATCCATTGTCATGACTGGCAGACAGGGCTTATTCCGGTATATATGCATGAGAGATTTGCGGCAGGCGAGTTCTATCGGGGAATTAAGACCGTACTTACCATACATAATCTTAAGTTCCAGGGTAAATGGGGCGTTAAGGATGTGGAAGAGATCACAGGTCTGTCAGATTATTTCTTCACTCCCGATAAGATGGAAGCATTTAAGGACGCTAACCTTCTTAAAGGCGGTCTCGTATATGCCGATGCCATAACTACTGTATCCAATACTTATGCGGAAGAGATCAAGACACCTTTCTATGGTGAAGGTCTTGACGGACTTATGCAGGCAAGAGCCAATTCACTTCGCGGTATTGTGAACGGTATCGATTACGAAACATTTAATCCTGAGACGGATGAGTTTATAGAACAGAAGTATAACGCTATCAATTTCCGTAAGGAGAAGGTTAAGAATAAACTGAAGCTTCAGGAGGAACTCGGACTTGACAAGGATCCTTCAGTTATGATGCTCGGTATCGTATCGAGACTTACAGACCAGAAGGGACTTGACCTTATCGCTTATATTATGGACGAACTCTGTCAGGATAAGATCCAGCTGGTTGTATTGGGAACCGGCGAGGAGAGATACGAGAATATGTTCCGCCATTTTGACTGGAAATACAGCAATAAGGTCAGTGGTAATATCTACTATTCAGATGGTCTTTCTCATAAAATATATGCGGCTTGTGATGCATTCCTGATGCCATCTCTGTTCGAACCCTGCGGACTGTCACAGCTTATGTCTCTCAGATACGGTACAGTACCTATCGTTCGTGAGACAGGCGGACTTAAGGATACGGTAGAAGCATATAATGAATATGAGAGTACAGGAACAGGATTCAGCTTCACTAATTACAATGCACATGAATTGTTGAATACCATCCGTTATGCCGAGCATATCTTCTATGACAGGAAGCGTGAATGGAATAAGATAATCGATCGCGCCATGGCTGCCGACTTCAGTTGGTATACAAGCGCAGCCAAGTATCAGGAGATGTACGATTGGTTGATGGGGTGACCGCAAAGCCAGTATTTATGCTGAGTTGAAGGGTACTGAATGAAAATGTACCACAAATATACCACAAATCGCGTGGTATAGTGTGGTATGACTTTTGCGATATAACCGAATTATTGTTTAAGGATAAGACACTTTCTAAGGAAACTCCTTGGAGAGTGTCTTTTTTGTGCGGTCTGTAAAAGGAGGAGAAACAGCGAAATGAATGCAGAAAGTGAGAAATCATTAAACAAACTGAGGGATATTATTGATTTGGACGATGAGGAAAGAAAGTTTATACGAACAAAGGAAGCCGAACAGATTTACAGTATCG
>JAIKXM010000040.1 GCA_024684085.1 Lachnospiraceae bacterium
GATGCTGGCTACGGCCATTGAAGGTGACTCTGATGAGGTTTTAAAGGCAGTAAACCTTTATACTCAAGCTTTGACATTACTTGACCAATATGATCATCAGTCACTTGAGAAGCCTGAAGGAAATCAGCCAATATACAGGATTACTTATGCTGACTGCCGCGCTATGGTTGACCGCATGGAAGATAGCTTCAAATCAGATGTCTTCGGAGTTGAGAAGGAACCGGGCAAGATTGAAGGTATTCTGGCTGCTGTATATCAGGATGTATTTGGGGGAGAAGTTTATCCTTCTTTGGAAGAAAAAGCAGCCAATCTTTTGTATTTTATGATTAAGGATCACCCTTTCGCAGACGGCTGCAAACGAATCGCTGCTTCTTTATTCCTTGAATTTCTAAACAGGAATAATGCACTTTTTAGAGAGGGACATAAGGTGATCAGTGACGGCGCTCTTGTTGCAATAACATTGATGATTGCAGAGTCAGATCCAAAAGAAAAAGATATAATGACCATGATGGTTATGAACCTTCTGAATGTAGGATAGTAAGTAGAATTTAAACCGTCAGTTTTTCAGAAGAGATATTGATAATCTTCTCCTGTTTTACGACCGGTATAGGCGGAGTAGATAAGGAATGCCGGGATCGCACCGGCGAGATTAAGGATCAGGTCGTCGATGTCCGGCTTGCCCACTCCGAAGAGGAACTGGACGGATTCGATGAATAAGATCACGCCGATGATCATGAGAGTATATGGCAGCAGTCTTCGGGCTTTCGGGAAGACGATAGGGAAGAGGAAGCCCAAAGGCATCAGAGCACCGATATTGCCTATGATATTGAAGAAAGCGTAACTGCTGAAGTGCTTGGACCTGAGCATGCCGCGAATGGTCTTGAAGGGTATCAGATTGGCTTTCGCCAGGAAGCGTGTTCTCAGAGAACCGCTGCCGAAGGTTATTCCCGCAGAAGTCCTGTTGATACTGAAGGTGAGCGAGAACAGAAAGAAAAAGTAGAATACAAGGACCCATCTTGGGTATATCTTCGTTATGAGAGCCTCTTTGTCGGGGCTCTTTTTAATATAAGACCGCGAGGTATAATATGACGATCCTATGATCAGCAGGAATAATCCCAGTAAGGCGGGATAATTGAAGTTGTGCAGGCCGGTTATGAAGATCACCAGCAGTATAATTGTTAATATGATTGACAGCAGCATATTATATCTCGTTTCGGTGAATAAGTTGTACTAAGGAGCAGGTATACGTGTGATAGTAACAATTGCGATATTGTTCAGTTTTGAACCTCGCACTACGCTGCGAGGCTCGGGGAGATTGCGTAAAGTCGGCCAATTATGTTTTGCACTTTGGCGCAGCCGAATTCATCATGTACGAAACATGCTATATTCAGTGACCGGCTGGTTGGGAGCCGAATATAGCGATTGATTCTGTGATAATGCCAGATACAATACCGTGGACATGTGGTGGAGTCGAATATTATGATAGTGATATAATATATTATATGCAATAGGCAAATGAAAATATATAAACAAAAGTGTTGTCGTGAGGTGAGTATTATTAATGAAATTAAAATATGTTATTATTGTAATTGTAGCTAGCATAGGAACTTTTTTTTTAAATGGCTGTGGTAATAGTGGAGATGTTGCAGTGGAATATTCAATTATTAATAAAGGAGATAGTGTTGAGAAAACATTAAATATTGATGAATATGCTGTTGAAGGTGATAATATTTTGAAAATCGTTACTAAAAGATATACAGATGAGCAGCTTAAGACGATAGTCGGTTTTTCAGGAAATCTTAGCGAATTAAATGATATTTATCCGATAGAATGTATTAGAGTCAGTGATGGTGAAGTCGAAGGGAAGTATAAAGTGACCTATATTGGAGAGCAATGCTATGCTTTCCTTTGGTTTGATGAGAATCAAGAAGTATTTAACAGAGAATTATACAATAAATCCCCCGAGTTAAGAGTATTTGAACACTTAGGAACTGATCTTAGCTTTGATGACATAAAAAAAATTGATCCTAATGGTAACTATGTGTTATTTTGTTTGGGCGTATCAGATTTTAAAACATCATATCATTGTACAGAGGACGGTTATCTTGTTACAATTAATTATGATGATAACTATAAAATAGTAGATATTCAGAAAGAATTAATATAACGGCATCTTTTTTGAATGGTCAAATAGCAGACATTCAAAGGATAATTATTCAGCGTTGGCCTCCATTAGAAATGATGGGGGCTAGCATTTTATAATGTCAATTGTTGTACGGAAATGCCAGATCATCTGATTGAGTTTGTATTTCTTTGACTGTATCAGGACGGTATGATATTTTGTACATGTGATTCAGAATTATTATGCTGAAAGATTGATGTGATATCGAGGGAAGGATGATGGATTTGAACAAGATTATGATTAAAATAATAAATGAATGGGATCCAATAGACTTTTTTCCTATGGCACCGGAAGATGAGTACTCGAATGAAATTCTACAAGTTGAAAATAATATAGCGTTATTCAGAAATATTTCAACGATGCGTTAAAAAGAGTGCTAGTCTATAACTGGCAAAAACGCTGTTTTTTAAAGAGGTATAGCGAAAATGATAGTGTTAAAAGAAAACGAATTATATATGGATAACGATATTTATCTTTTGCAAGTGGTTAATAATTAAATAATTGTAAATAATAATTATGAAGGTATTCTTGTTTTGAGCATAGATCTGAGAGTTATGAAGCAGATAGATATTCTTGAAGGTTTTTGCTTATATAATGCATTCGTCTTGAGTGATGCTGAAGTATTGTTTAATTGTATAGATAATAACGCTGTCTTTATTGTTAATATTGAAACTGATGAGGTTAAAAAAAATTGAGTTACCGGAGGCTTTAAGCGATGAAGTTTTAATGAGAATAATAAAAATGCAAGGAGATATTATTGTTGCTGAAACATATAGAAATAATATATGGACTCTAAATGTACGGAAAATGGCTTTTTCCATGTGCCATAATATGGCTTTTGTTGAGAGTGATAAGAACCATGTAGAAAGTTGTGATTGGATTGAATGCTTGAGGATAGGTAATATATCAGCATACAATTACGAACGCAATATTATGCTATGTAAAGATGAAGATAAATATGAATTACTACCGCCAATAGGATTTAGATTGTTGAGCGACGCTTTCTGAGCTCCCCGCCGCAATGAGTTTTTTTCTCGCGGCGGGAGCCGAGCGACGATTATAAAGCTCGGCAATGTGAACCGGGCTTCGGTTATGACGGTTTGTTTAGAGAACATATATAAAGAGGTTATTTCCAACGATAAAAGAATAAGGCGTATATGTTAGGAGGTTTTGATGCTTTGGAGTTGAAACCTCTTTGTTATTGCAATTATTTGAATAATCGGATTTTGATTTTATCGAACTTTAGTTTATAATAATTTTGGGTAAATCCCACGGAAAAGTGATTAAGCCATTAACAGACCGGCGGTGACCGGAGAAAGGAGGATCCGATTCGGAGAAGAGGATCGGATCATAAGAGGATATGGGTTATAGGGAACAGTATGAGTTCTGGCTTAAAGATGAATATTTTGATGAGGCTACCAAGCAGGAGCTGAGGGAGCTGGAAGGTAATGAGGCTGAGATAGAGGATAGATTCTACAGAGAATTGGAATTCGGTACCGGAGGTCTGCGCGGTGTTATCGGTGCGGGTACCAACAGGATGAATATATATACGGTCAGGAAGGCTACGCAGGGACTGGCTGATTATATCAAGAGTCAGGATGGATGCGATAAGGGTGTGGCGATCGCCTACGACAGCAGGCTGATGAGTCCGGAGTTCGCGGATGAGGCTGCTGTATGCCTTGCCGCTAATGGTATCAAGACTTATGTGTTTGATGAGTTGAGACCGACTCCGGAACTGTCATTCGCACTTCGGACGCTTGGCTGTATATCGGGTATAGTCATCACGGCAAGTCATAATCCGCCGGAATATAACGGGTATAAGGTATATTGGGAAGACGGTGCTCAGATCACAGCTCCCAAGGATAAGGAGATAATCAGCTGTGTGAAAGCGGTTGATGACTACCACAGAGTTAAGACCATGAGCGTTGAAGATGCCAAAGCGGCCGGGCTTTACAATGTTATCGGAAAAGAGATCGATGACAGATATATGGCAGAGCTTAAGAAGCAGATCATACATCCTGAGATCATCGAGGCGGTTGCGGGTGACCTTAAGATCGTATATACACCTTTTCACGGAACAGGTAATAAGCCGGTAAGAAGAATACTTGACGAACTGGGCTTCAAACAGGTCTATGTCGTACCTGAGCAGGAACTGCCGGATCCTAAGTTCACGACCCTTGAGTATCCCAATCCGGAAGATCCCAAGGCATTTACGCTTGCTTTGAAGCTGGCTAAGGAAGTGAAGGCTGATATAGTTCTTGCAACAGATCCCGATGCGGACAGACTCGGAATATACGCACTTGATACAGTCAGTGGCGAATATATTCCTTTTACAGGTAATATGAGCGGTATGCTGATCGCTGAGTATATCTTAAGAGAGCGCAGCGAAAATGGACTTATGCCTGTTAACCCTGCGCTGGTTAAGACTATTGTTACTACCAATATGGCTGATCCGATCGCAGAGAAGTACGGCGTTAAGCTGATCGAAGTCCTTACAGGTTTCAAATACATCGGTGAGCAGATCAAATTCTTCGAGAGAGATTCTTCTTACAATTACGTCTTTGGGCTTGAGGAGTCATACGGATGTCTGGCAGGCACACACGCAAGGGATAAGGATGCGGTCGTGGCCGTAATGTGCCTCTGCGAAGTAGCAGCTTACTGCAAGGCTCACAATAAGACCGTATGGGATCATATGCTTGAGATGTATGAGGAATATGGATATTATCACGAGAGTCAGTATGCTATCACGCTTAAAGGAATAGAAGGTTCGAAGAAGATAGCTTCTGCCATGGATGCTCTGAGGCAGGCTCCTCCGACTGAGATAGGCGGTTTGAAAGTTCTTGCTGTACGTGATTATCAGAAGGGTGAGATCCAGGATATAATAACAGGTGATATCAGACCTACAGGCCTTCCTGTATCCAATGTATTATATTTCGAGTTAGAGGATAATGCCTGGTGCTGTGCAAGACCTTCGGGAACAGAACCCAAGCTTAAGTTCTATATGGGCGTTAAGGGAACGAGTATTGATGACGCCTCTGAAAAAAATGCGAGATTAACAGAAGCTGTTAAAGCTTTTGTGTAGGGAGATCGGTTTGCTGTCAAATCTTAGAAAAGCATATGCCTATATGCAGAGAAACGGAATAGAGAAGACCATATATGCTTCGCTCGAGAGAATGACCGTAGGTTACGGCGATTATGAATATATACCTCCTAAGGTTGAAGTTCTCGAAGCGCAAAAGGAACGCACCTTTGGCAAAAAGACATTATTCTCAATAGTGGTTCCGGCTTATGAGACCGGAGAAGACTATATGAAAGCACTTGTGGAGTCACTTCTGGCTCAGACTTATCCGACATGGGAGCTGATAATTGCCGATGCTTCTTCTTCTGATAGAGTTAACGATGTGATAAACGAATACGAGGATGACAGGATCAAGTATTACAGATTGTCAGAGAATAAGGGGATCGCAGGTAATACCAATGCTGCCATAAGCAAGGCTGCCGGAGATTATATCGGTTTATTGGATCATGATGATCTGTTGACACCTGATTGCCTGTATGAGTTCGCGCTTAAGATCGATGCAGCTTCCAATAAGGGAGAAGAGTATGCATTTATCTATTCAGACGAGGATAAATGTGATTCGAGCGGACATAAGTTTTATGAGCCAAATATTAAACCTGAATTTAATTTAGACCTGCTTCTTTCAAATAATTATATTTGCCATTTTGTGTGCTACAGGGCGGATATTATCAGGTATCTTCAGTTAAGAGATGAATATAACGGAGCTCAGGATCATGATCTCCTTTTGAGGGCTTATCGGTATACCAATGAAAGAGTTATCCTGTCTGATCTGCAATATGGTCATATAGCGAAGGTATTATACCATTGGAGATGTCATGAAGATTCCACCGCTTCCAATCCCTTAAGTAAGACGTATGCCTATAAGGCAGGAATAGACTGTGTTGCCGATTATCTTAAGACAGTATCAATAGATGCCGATGTATTGGAAACGGATCATAACGGATTCTTCAGGGTAGAATATCTTGATAAGCTTCAGTATCCGGAAGGAAGTAAAGCTCTGAGTGACAGAGAGAGACTTACGGCAGATACAAGAGGCAGACTTGCCTACAATATCCTCCTTAACAGATATGATATAGGATGTATAGGCGGACATGTATTTAATGGCAATAAAATAACGGGTGGCATTATTGACGAGACACATACCTGTCCGTATGATGGAATGAATCGTCACTTTAGCGGATATCTTCACAGGGCAGTTCTCCAACAGCAGGCGACAGCCGTTGATATTCGTAATATGATGGTGGCTGAGAGCCTTGTTTCGACATTTATCGACTTTGCTCAGGATGAAAAATACAACAGTTTATTTAATCAAGATTTAATTAATATACTTAAACTGAGGCTGATGTCCGGTAAGCTCGATGCGCCTTACCTTGATATCGTTCCTTACCTTACGCTTAAGGAGACCGAGGACGTTGTTTATTGGAATGCTTCGGTTGAATTATGCTCAAGGATAGTATTGGAAGGTTATCATATTTATTTTGATCCGGAGTTCGTATGAAGACTACAGTTGTGATTCCCAATTATAACGGAATTGAATATATTAGAGCTTGTTTGGACAGCCTCAGAGCGATCAGCGACGAGGATTTTGCCATAATAGTAGTTGATAACGGATCTGCTGATGGCAGTAGGGAGATCGTGGAGCAGGAGTATCCAGAGGCAGAGCTTATTGCCCTTTCGGAGAATACAGGCTTCGCGGCGGCTGTTAATACAGGTATAAATGCTGTTAAGACTCCGTATTGCATACTTCTTAACAATGATACAGAGGCTAAGAAGGGTTTTGTTAAGAATCTTGAGAGAAGACTTGATTCCGACAGCAGGATATTCAGCGTTAACTCTAAGATGATCCAGTTGCATGATCCTGGGAAGCTCGACGGCTGCGGGGATTATTACTGTGCACTTGGCTGGGCTTATGCTTATCTTAAGGATGCTCCGGCTAATCTTGCGGATCGGAATAATGAAGGCATGCAGTCCGATAATGATGGCGCATCGGCAGATATGTCCGGACAGAACAATATGACACTCAGTAAGCCCAGGCAGATATTCTCAGCCTGCGGTGGGGCATCGGCCTATCGTGTCGATGTTCTCAAGGAGATAGGTATGTTCGATGAACTTCATTTTGCGTATCTCGAAGATGTTGATGTCGGATACAGGGCTAAGATCAAGGGTTATATCAATGTATTTGAACCGGAGGCTGAAGTATATCATGCCGGAAGCGGTTCAAGCGGATCAAGATATAATACCTTTAAGATCGAATTGAGCAGCAGGAATAATGTCTACCTGATCATTAAGAATATGCCTTTTCTACAGATACTGATCAATCTCCCTTTTCTGCTTATAGGATATCTTGTAAAAACAGCGTTTTTTATCCTTAAGGGATTTGGCGGGATATATGTCAAAGGGCTTATTAATGGCTTACGCCTCGGATTCTCGGCAGAAGGAAGAGCTCACCGTGTAAGGTTCAGGCTGTCCGATCTGCCTTCATATGTGCGTATTCAGCTGGAACTTTGGGTTAATATCGTAAGAAGATTTCTTCGTATATGATGCGTAGTAATAGCGAAGCGCAATACTATTCCGCAGAGCCGGAGGCACTCAAAGCGGCAAACAGCAGCATTGTGCAGGTAAGCAGAGAGGCGTAAGTGAAGCGAAACACAAGCTCATGCCGCAGAGCCGGAGGCGCATAATGCAGCAAACAGCAGCATTGTGCAGGGGAAGCGACATGGAAGCGTTGAATGAATGTATAAAGCCACGTCCAAGTTGAAATAATAGTGAAAATACTGTAGTATAGTAATGATTATTTTTACCAAACCGTACGGAAGCAGAGAGCATGATCAAAGATAACCAAAGATATTTTAACAGACTGCATGTACTCCTTGATGCCTGCATTATAGCTCTTTCATATATAATCTCATGGTACCTTAAGTTCGAGGGACCGTTCGCTAACGAGGGAGCCGGCGCATATACAATGGAGTTTTATTTTGGTGCGCTGTATTTTATAATTCCCGGTTATCTGGTCATCTATTATATGAACAGACTCTATGCACCGGGACGAACACAAAGGTTCGAAACTGAGATCACAAGAGTATTCACGGCCAATACAATGGGAGCACTGGCTTTCCTTGTATGTATCGCGACCTTCAAGATAAGCGATTTCTCCAGAGGACTTATCGGAATATTCTATGTGGTCAATTTTATTCTTGAGATAGTTGAGAAGATACTCTTAAGATATATACTCAGGCATTTCCGGAGCAGGGGCTTCAATATGAAGTACATCCTGCTTGTAGGTTATTCCAGAGCGGCTGAGGAGTATGTAAGCCGTATCATAGCCAATCCCCAGTGGGGTTACGTGATCAGGGGTATTCTTGATGATCACGTTCCGAGGGGCACGATGTATAAGGGTGTTAAGGTAATAGGCAAGATCGATAATCTTGAGATGATCCTGCCGGTAAGCCAGTTGGATGAGATAGCCGTAACTCTTTCACTGTCGGATTATGACCGATTGGAAGAGCTTGTGGGTATGTGTGAGAAGTCCGGAGTACATACCAAGTTCATCCCCGATTACAACAGTCTTATCCCCAACAAGCCTTATACCGAGGATCTGAACGGACTGCCTGTCATCAATATAAGATATGTACCGCTTAGCAATACGCTTAATGCCCTTATGAAGAGAAGCGTGGATGTGATACTTTCGCTTGCCGGTATAATCGTGTTGCTGCCGTTTTTTGCGATAGTGGCTATCACTATCAAGTGTACGAGCAAGGGACCGGTTCTGTTCAAACAGCAGAGAGTGGGCTTGCATAATAAGACATTTAATATGTATAAGTTCAGGACCATGTATGTTCAGTCGGACGAAGAGGAAGTTAAGGGCTGGACTACAAAGGGCGACCCGCGAGTTACTAAGGTCGGGAGATTTTTTAGAAAAACAAGTATTGACGAATTTCCTCAATTGTTTAATATATTAAGAGGAGATATGAGCATAGTGGGTCCGAGACCCGAACGACCTCAATATGTTGAGAAGTTCAAGGAAGAGATCCCACGATATATGATCAAGCACCAGGTTAGACCGGGACTCACAGGATGGGCTCAGGTCAATGGTTTCAGAGGTGATACATCGATCAGAAAGAGGATCGATTATGATATATATTATATTGAGAACTGGACTATGATGTTCGATATCAAGATAATGTTCATGACTCTGTTCAGAGGCTTTATCAACGAGAATGCTTATTGATGTGCGATCTGTCGGTGCCGTGCATTGATGTAGCAACAGGCGTGCTTGTTGATCGGGTAAAAAAGATGATTGGAGAATACTAATGGCAACAAAACAGGAGATCGCCAGAAAGAGAGCGATTGCTAAGCGCAGAGCGCAGAAGAAGCGCAGGAAGATCATTCTCTTTATACTGGAGATTGTGGTTTTAGCGGTACTGGTTATCGTATTGTATGGAGTCTTCAAGGCTGGTAAGATTCAGAAGATAAGCATCGATGATGAGGATATCGTCATCAATAGCGAAGTTGCTTCCAATGAGGCTTTGAAGGGTTATAAGAATATCGCACTTTTCGGAGTGGATTCGAGAGACAAGTCTCTCGGTAAGGGCAACAGAACAGATACCATCATGATATGCTCGATCAACGAGGATACGGGAGACGTTAAGTTGTGTTCTGTTTTCCGAGATACATATCTTAATCTTGGTAACGATAGTTATAATAAGTGTAATGCGGCTTATGCCAAGGGTGGCCCCGAGCAGGCGATCAACATGCTGAACATGAATCTTGACCTTAATATCACAGATTACGTTACGGTCGGATTCACGGGACTTACCAAGGCTATAGATGAACTTGGCGGAGTTACGATCGATGTTAGGGAAGAGGAGATCTCTCACCTTAACAATTATCAGATAAGTATGGTAGGTACAACTACCGACAAGGAGCACTATACAGCAACGGAAGGCAAGGATTATACTGCGGTCACTCATGCAGGTCCTCAGACTCTTAACGGTCTTCAGGCTACCGCTTATTGCCGAATCAGATATGTCGGCAATGACTTCGAGAGAGCTCTTCGCCAGCGTACCGTGCTTCAGAGACTCTTTGATGTGGCTAAGACCATGAGTCCTTCACAGCTCAATTCGGTGCTCGATGAGACACTTCCTTATGTGTCTACATCTCTGGACGCTTCGGAGCTTGCTGATATGATCAGTAAGATCGGCAAGTACAATATCGTTGCCGATGACGGCTTCCCCTTCGAGGAGAATCGTGCTACAGGCAAGGTCGGCAGTAAGGGTTCATGCGTAATACCCGATGACTTAAAGGAGAACGTTATCGAGCTTCAGAAGTTCCTGTTCGACAATGACGAGTATGTTCCTTCAAGCGAAGTTGAGACATGCAGTCAGAAGATCTCAGCAGATACGGGATATTGATCCATACCAATAGAAAAAATAGGAGACTGTGAGAACGGCCTCCCCCGTATTAAGAAAAGAGGCCCTTTCGGACCTCTTTTTCTTGAAGATAAGGAGTGATCTTGCATGGTTGATGTTGTGATACCGGCATACAGACCGGACGAAGATCTGATAGCGATAATAGAAGCGTTAAGAGATCAGACTGTTAAGCCCACTAAGATAATAATCATTAATACCGAGAGTAAATACCTCGACTCGCTGATCGGCAAGTATCCCGATGTTTTTAAGGGATCGGACGGATCATCTTCGGTGGAGTCGGTATGCCTTGATATCGTCAATATTACCAAGCCGGAATTTGATCATGGCAATACGAGGAATATGGGAGTGGCAAGGTCTGAGGCGGATACGGTGGTACTGATGACACAGGATGCCGTGCCGGCGGACGAGAGATTTATTGAAGAGCTTATCGCGCCTCTTAAGACGGAAGGCGTTGCGGCTTCCTATGCGAGACAGCTGCCCAAGGCTGACGCGGATATTACTGAGATACTTACGCGTGAGTTCAATTATCCGGATGAGACTATTATTAAAAGCATTGAAGATACGGATAAATACGGTATTAAGACTTTCTTTTGTTCGAATGTAAGCTGTGCATATGATCGCGCAGTATTCGATGAGATGGGCGGATTCATTAAGCACACCATCTTCAATGAGGATATGATATACGCTGCCAATGCCATGAAGGCCGGGTATAAGATATGTTACGCGGGGAAAGCCCGGGTGTATCATTCGCATAATCTGAACGGAAGACAGCAGTTTAGGAGAAATGTGGATCTGGGAGTGTCGCAGGCAGAACATCCCGAGATATTCGCGAATGTGAAGAGCGAGAGCGAGGGCAAGAAGCTTGTCGGTGTGATCGTTAAGGAGCTTATGAAGAGGGGGAAGCTTATAACCGTCGTTCACTTCGGATTCGTGTGTTTTTGCAGGCTTTTGGGATATAAGATCGGGAAGAATTATAAGAAACTGCCTTTGTGGTTCGTGAAGAAGTGCAGTATGAGCCCGGGGTATTTCTCATGAATTAATTATGCATCAAATCATATATTGATAGATAGCCGCCGCACACTCGTGACTTTAGTCGTGAGTAAGGCGGCTCTTTTTTGACATTATTTATATGTAAAAGGCAATTTGCACAAAACAAATGCGCTTATGACTTCCTGGAGGGCATTAGACATCCTGATCCGGAATTGTGTCCTGATTTCATCATTTTTAAATATCTTGAACACAATTAATTCACAAAAGCGGAATATACTGAGTACATGATCAGTTAAGGAACCGTTTATGATGCGGTGTGCATCAGGTGCGACAGCACTAAACGGATATCCGATACATGAAATCAGATGTAATTATATATTCATAGAGGAGACATTGATAAGTAATTAAAAATATAGATAAAAGTGAACAAATATAGACAAGTGTGTTTAAGGTGGTGATGGAAATTGATTGTAAGTTATAAAACTGAAATTAATCCTACTAAAGAGCAGATACAGAAAATAAAC
>JAIKXM010000032.1 GCA_024684085.1 Lachnospiraceae bacterium
TGTTATAATTACCCGACACCATCAGCCCGTCATAACGGCCAACTGTGCCAGGGATTTACCGTTTTTATTCATCTCATGGTACGCTTCCGTACACTTCCTGAATCTGATGAACATTTCTTGTGCTTTTTCAGGCTCCGAAAAAGCCTTCCAGCATCCGCAGCACTTAACTCCCTGACAGGGATGTTTCATAAAGCATTCCACATCCGAGGGCGGATATCCGAGAAATAGACCTATCTCATGCGGAAACGCCTCATCGCTTTTCAGATGCCTGACGAGTTTTACAATGCAGGATTCCGGATTTTGCGGTTCATAGCCCATCTTCTTAAGTATGCTCAATGCTTGCGGATCATTCAGATCCTTCTTAAGGTGATCCGGGCGATAAAGGTAGATCAAAGCGTATTTATCGGTCTTCTTTAACGGGATCACGCGTAGCCCTTTTCCCCTAAGTATCTTATTAAGTTCCCTTACTTCATTGTTTATATCCGTGTCTTCCGTGACTCTTACCGAAAACATACTTCCAGCTTTTATCCCGGCAAGAGTCGGTGAACAATGCTCTATGATAAGCTCTTCTGACATTCGAACCTCCACTCTTTATTGTTGCTTCTTTCGTAGTTAGCCATTGCTAACCGCTCGTTAATCATATACTCCGCGTTTTGTGCGGAGTTATAATTTCCTGCTTATATGATATTGCATCAGTTAGTCATTGCTAACCTAAATATAATAAAATTTGTTTGCGCTAAAATCAAGACCTCTCGTGCAAATAGTCAAAAAAAAATATCTCTTTAGACAGTGATCCATTCTTTAATAGTCGATTTAATATGCTCATCACGGTCGATACAACTCCTACAGCATTCTTTTACAAACCCTTTTGTTTCACTGTAAAAACGCGGAAGTATCAGATTAAAGAAAAATGTGATCTCCAACGTCTAAGACAATTTACGATACTTCCTTTAAAACGTTTATCTGATTTTTTAAATACCGTGCGACAGATCCTTATAAACAGTTTAAGAAGAATCTTACTCAGATAGAACATGAATATCGAAAAAATCGTAACAATGATCATATAAAAATCCACTGATACTGAGCAAATAGACCAAACCCAAACAGCAAAGAGCAGCTATCCTTCGATAACTGCTCCAATGAACATTAATTATTTAATTACACTCAGCGATCCATGCCTTAATCTCATCTTCCGAGGTATCTCCATTGAAACCTTTGCCGTCGATCCAGTTCCCGCTGCCGGCATTCTCAGCGAGATTCTTAGCACTGTTACCTATCCCGCTTTCGGAAGATGTGCAGAACGGGATCACTGTTGCATCACCGAAATAATAGCTTTCAACAAATGTGTCCATTATTCTGGGCTCTTCACCGAACCAAATGGGATAACCGATATAGATCTTAGTATAACCTGAGAGGTCAAGCATCATACTTCCGATGGCAGGTCGTGCAGAACTGTCACTCTGCTCTGCAGCCGCCCTGGCCGACTTATCATTCTGATCAAGATCTGCTTCCGAATAAGGTTCTGCGGGAATGATCTCATACAGATCCGCTCCTTCTGTCTCAGCGATCTTCTCTGCAACTCCTTTTGTAGTTCCGGTAGCTGAGAAAACAGCAACCAGAATATCAGATCCGCCCTCTGTATATGATATTATCGGCTTATTCTCCATATCATTCGCTAATGTATCCTGACCATCTTCGGCGGTCTGCAATTCATCTCCCTGTCCCGGTTCCTGTACAGACTGCAACTCCACAGTATCTGTATCCATCTCCGATTTCGAATTACCACACGCTGCCAGAGAAAAAGCAAGAACAGATGTCACGATCAATGCTGTTAATTTTCTCATAAAATAACCTCCTGATATTTGTATTCTTTGCTTCAGAATGATCTGACAGCCCAAAAGCATATCAGATACAGTAACTTCCTCCCCACCGTCATGAAAGCCCGATCTCAAAACAAAAGCAATTACTATTTTACACCTATTTACTACAATATGTGAAGCCTCACACGACTAAAGTCGCGTGCTTCCTATAGGTGCTAAACCCACCGTCTTTGCCACGAACTTTGCTGTTTGGCTCTTTATCATTCCACAGTCTTCAGCGCATCACTCTTTGGTATCCGTCTGATCTTAAGTAATTGAAGGATAACAACAGCCAGATAACTGACAACACCCAAGACTATCATCTTAATGTAACAATCCATACTCACGTTATATGGCAGATAACCGCTCATCCTCTGATACAGATAATACTTGAATATCAACTTAAGCAGTCTGTCCACGAGCGGAACCGCGATAAGAAGACTAAGTACTGCAACAATGGAAGTAGTGACAATGTATAATGAGCCGATCTCCGCAGATCCGAATCCGAGAATCTTCGTCATTGATATACTCGTCTGATTCTTCTCAATAATCTGCTTGGACAACAGATATACCATGAGCACGAACATAATGACACCAAACCACTTCACAGGCCCCATCATCTTCGCAAAAGAATCCCACAGCTGACTTGCAGTTTTGCCAAGATCGTCTTTCCCGATCACCATATATATATTCTCGCCCAATGCGTCATCAATATTCTCATCGGAGAAGTATCCGGTATAATAATCCTCCGCCTTATCAAACATTGAATTGAACTCATCCAGATTCATGAAGACCGCAAGCGAAGCCTCATAATCATACTTGCCCGCAACCGTCATCTCATAATCCTTATCCGTATAACGATCATAGAGTTCTATCTTATCCCCCACGCCAAGTCCGTATTTCTCCATAAATCCGTTGGAGATAAGAACCGCACCCTCAGGAATATCTTTCTTAATGAACCTGCTCTCATCAATGATCCCGTATACAGTCACCTCATCTGTCTTGAATCCGCTGACCGATGTCTCAAGTGAGGTGCCGGCGAACTTCTCAGCCCCTTCTTTATCGATCATAACCGGCTGTCGCAAAAAATACTGATACTCGCATATCGCAGTATCCTCTGTACGCTGAGCGACAGTGTCCAACAGGGGCTTAAACAT
The DNA here is from genome assembly GCA_024684085.1 of Lachnospiraceae bacterium. Lineage (GTDB taxonomy): Bacteria > Bacillota > Clostridia > Lachnospirales > Lachnospiraceae > Colinaster. The sequence continues at coordinate 3,017 of JAIKXM010000032.1, forward strand.
CAAACCGAAGATGATGATGGCACCTGCCATTATTATCCCAACCGCCATGATCAGATAATTAGACATATTCTGAAGGATTATACGCATCCTGAATCGCCATTTAAAAGGAATGCCCTTAGATAATCTGACAGCATGCCTTCTCTTACTCTCAGAAAGTTCTTTTCTAAGAAACGAAAGCGGGGATATCCTCATCTTCCATATAAGGATCACGCTGTTAATGCTCAGCATGATAAGACCGGGGATAAGAGTCGTCTTAATAAAGGCCGGCGTATTCCACGTCGCTGATGTTATACCAAAAGAATACATACTGCGGTATATGCCAAGCATGAACTCGCGCATCACAGTGTATCCTAAGAGATTACCCACAACCATTCCGGTTAAAAATGATAAGAACGGAAGCAGAATATAATGTCTTACAAGCTCGCCTCTGGTGTAACCCATAGCCCGAAGCGTTCCTATAACGGCCGATTCCTTGGTCAAAGTGTTGACCGCCGTAACCGCCACTATAAAAGCAAGAACCGCCACAACAATATATAAGAAGACCGATATTGCAGCCTTATCGCCTGTCATATCTTCGCCCGCGAAGTTGATAGCCTTGTTCTCATAGGCCGGAAGATAATCAGTTATCTCCAGTAGCTCCGAACCTGACTCGCCATTCATCAGGTTCTCTGCATTATTGGGAGAAGTCTCATTATCCGACGTGAATTCAACAATATCAGGAATATTCTCCTCATCCATTGCAGACTTCGTTATATCTGACCTCAACTCACTCTGCACAGAGCGCATCATAATATCGGTATCATAGGCAATGATCTCATCTCTGAGCGTCGATAATAACTTCTCAGAGGCCTCGCTCTTATCCTTGTCACTTTCGGGAGCCGTATTATACTTCCATGCATAATTCACGGTTCGACCGTTAGATTCAAAGTTCTCGAATCCTTCCTTTGTCATCACTCCCAGACCGAAATTCTCCGAATCAAACATCAGATCTCCGTTATCCCTAAATAGCGCACTGTAATTGGGAACAGCCATAAAACCGGTGACCTTGAGAGCCGTGTCTCCAAGAGTTATCACATCGCCCTCTTCAATACCGGCTATAACCGCATGGACATTATCGAGAGCGATCTCGTCCGCTTCCACAGGCAACCGTCCCTGCGTCACCTCCGGGATATTAACTTCTCCATCTAACGAATATACCTTGATGGTCGCTCCGTCATTATCCTCTTCAAAGTAATCAGCGCGATAAAAAGTGACACCTATGTCTCCTTCTATCTTCTTTAACATTTCTTCATCCGGTACTGTATTGAATGATACATGACCATCCTCCACAAAGTTAACATCCATACTCTCATAGTATTTCAACTCAACTTCCGCATTCGACACCAGGAATGAAGATACAACAGAGATGACCATCACTATAAACAGAAAAATAACGAGATATTTACCTATATCGCCCCTAAGTTCTCTTGTAAGCCTGCGATTCATCGGATTCCTCACAACGATCACCTCCTTACCACTCAAGTTCGGCCACAGGAACCGGCTTCTCATTATGATAATCAGCCACTATCCTGCCGTCTCTCAGTTTGACCACGCGGTCCGCCATAGCCTTCAGAGCATCATTATGAGTTACCATGATAATGGTATTGTGATACTCATGATTGATCTTCTCAAGAAGTGCCAGTATCTCTTTGGAAGTATTATAATCCAGTGCTCCCGTAGGCTCATCGCAGAGGAGGATATCGGGATTCTTGATAACTGCTCTTCCTATGGCAGTACGCTGTTGCTGTCCGCCCGAAAGCTGTTTGGGAAGTTTATTCTGATGTTCGTAAAGCCCCAATTTTCGCAATATCTCATCCGTATCAAATGGCTTATCCGAAAGATACGCTCCCACTTCGATATTCTCACGAACAGTCAGATTAGGAATAAGATTGTACATCTGAAAAACATATCCGAGATGACTTCTGCGATACTTGGTAAGTCTCCTCTCATTCATGTCAGCAGTCTTCTCACCATCGATCATGACATAACCGTCATCCGCATCATCTATGCCTCCGATGATATTAAGCAGGGTAGACTTACCGCTTCCGGAATGTCCTAACAGCACACAAAACTCACCTTTCTCAACCTTAAGGTCTATACCTTTTAAGACTGTAGCCTTTGCCTCTCCTTCTCCGTAACTTTTTTTGACATTACTGATCTCCATAAAACTCATGTTCTCTGCTCCTTTCGCTTGTTGATCGATCATTAGACTCCGCTTTCAAGACAATAAAGAATGTCGCTTGCGACATTCTCGCGCCGAGCGCGGATGCCTTGGCATCATTTACCTTTCGCGCGAGTACGCATCCTTAGCGGATCGTTTTTTGTGTAATAGGAAACACTTTCCTATTACACAAAAAAACGGATATGCACCAGTCATATCCGTTACAAAGAATCACGATCATAAGCGAGTCTTCACCATGTATGACTATGCATACATGAGTCTCGCACTTTAAAACAAGCCAGATGCAAAGCACCAGGATGTTGACTTGCTACACGGCTAACGCCGGCTTGCTACTCCCTCATGGGTCATTTCCACTGTAACAAACATAATATAATTAGTCAACCACTTTTTGTAAGTGATAATATAATAAAATGACTTTTAGGAATTGATAATAAATGACATCCTCTTTAGGGAACTGATAATAAATCACATCCTTGAGGAAGGACTAATAAATGACGACAGTACGGATTCAGGTCCGAACTGCCGTCATGAGTTGAGGGAGGTATTATGCTTTTAATATCTATATCTAATTTCTATGCTAAATATCTATTCTTAACATCTATGCTAAATACCTATGCCTAATATCTATGTTTAAACTTCTTGATTCCAAGTAACAGAATTACCATTACCAGTAAACATACTGCCAGAGTGATCAACCCCTGAATTGAATTACCGGTGTCGTTGCCGCTTCCAAATGATCCGGGGAATGAAGCTCCGCCGACCCCTGCGCCAAACCCGGCCGGGAATGAAGCCTTACCGCTATCCGGATCTGATGATGCAATATTTAATCCTTTTTCACTGCTCCCGCCTGAAGCTGCCCTGCTTCCGCTTCCGGCACTTCCGCCCGCATTGAACTGCCCCATTGCCGCGATATCGATTGCAGAGGCGTCGATCAATGCCGAGGAATCCTCACGCTGACCTTGATCGGTAGCGGGGATTGTTCCGTTAAGCTGGCCTGATATACTCATGGCACGCAGTTTTACGGTATCATATAACATCTCTGCTGCCGTATCATACTCTTCCGCGCTGTAGAATGCGGTAGGATCTGTAGCTACCAGATCATCGATCTGACTTCTGATGCGCTGATAGGTCTCATCAAATCTGCCGCCGCCAACATACTCTTCCACCAGCTGATCCAGATACTCATGATAGCGCTCAAGATATTCCTCATTCTCAAGCAGCGCATCAAAGAAATCAGTGCATGAAAACGGTGTATCAATGGCATCATTCACCATATCGTCAGCTGAGCCTCCACCCATCGACATTCCGCCAAATGCAAGGTTATAATCCCATGGAATAATATTCAGCTGTCCGTCGTATTCATAGAGATAATAATTATGCGCCATGGAGCCCGACAAGCTGTCCATGTTCACTACGAAAGTATGAACCGCCATGTATTTCAGGATATTATCGACATCCATATACTTCTCAAGATCCGTACCGTTGCTTATATTCTCAAGAGCCGTAACAACTCTTCGTCTGTCCTTCTCGGTTGTATCCGTAACAGCGCCTTCCCAGATGGTCGAATAACTGTCCAGATCATCATCCGTATAGTTAAGATTGGCGCCTCCGTTACTCATGGAGAATCCGCCGTTCATATCGCCTTCCACGGAAGCAGATTTATTTTCTGAAGCTGAGTTCCTGTCACCTCTCATATCCGGCATATCACCTGGATTAAAATCCTCGCCGTTCATATCCGGCATATCACCTGGATTGAAATCACCGCCGTTCATATCCGGCATACTGCCCGGATCAAAGTCACCGCCGTTCATATCCGGCATATTACCTGGATCGAAGTCACCGCCAAAGCCCGGCATATTGCTGCCCTTACTATTTGAACTGCTGCCTGACTGCTTTTGAGAACTATTGCCACCGCCCATACCAAAGCTCTCGGGCTTATAGAGTTCACCATCCTGTGAACCGTAATTTCTTAACATGAAGCTGTCTTCAACGCCCTCAAGTGCAAGATATATGCCAACGTATTCTCCGTTGACACTCACTTCGGCATAATTATAAAGTGAAGCATCTGCACCAAGGTACTGATACATATCGTATACGATTGCCTCCTTCATATTGGTAGCGTCTGCATAATTGTTATTCAGGATAAGCTTATCCAGCCCGTAACAGGTCTGTTCTTCAACAAAATGGTCAAACTCAAGCTTCAGGCTGTATCTGTCGGAATCAGGATCCATTGCGATCGATGAAAGACTTGTATTACCCTTAGGTCGTATTCCGACATTAAAGACTTTTAGTCCGTTGACCACAACATCGCAGACGTAATATTCTTCAGACATTACATTGGAAAGCATTGTCTCCCAATCATCCTGATCCATCTGAATATCAACGGATATCACCTCATCTGCATCGAACAACTCCGTCTCATATTCCATTCCTATCCCTTTTCCGCCCAGCAGTTCCGTCATCTGATCGGAGAAGGCAAATGCCATAAGACAAAGACTGACTGCAACCAACATAAGTGCAATGATTATTTTAGATATATGTTTACTATCGACCACGACGTAAATCCTCCTCTATAAACGCAAGTGTACATCTGACTTAATATTATCGGATGTCCATTTTAATGTCGGGCCGGACAGGCCCGACATTAAAACTCCTACGCCATGTACTCTCCGTTAAATGTCACCAGAGTTGCACCGTTAACGCCTGAGATATCATTTAACCTGTTAACAAATTCAGTCTCGGCTGTTTTTACACGAATCTCCATTGTAAGTTCAATACCGCCTGCATTGACGGTCTTTGACTTCACGATATGCTTCTCAACAGCCTTATCGATAAGCTCCGCAGCGCTCTTCTCTGCCTTTTCATCAGAGCAGTTCACTATCAGAATATAAGGTGTCTTGTCGTACTTGCGGCTCGCGAATACTACAAGGATCAGGCCGATCACGATCGATCCGATCACTGCCAGCGGGATGATTCCGGCTCCCACGACTATGCCGACCGCCAGTGCCCAGAAAAGGAATACTATCTCCATGGGCTCCTTGATCGCCGTACGGAAACGAACGATGGAAAGGGCACCGACCATACCAAGTGACAGAACTACATTGGATGTTACTGCCATGATCACCAGCGTGGTCACGAGGGTCAATCCCACAAGTGACATTCCAAATCCTGTTGAATACATGATCCCTGCGAATACCTTCTTATAGATCATTAATATGAATAAACCTATCACCAGCGCGAACAGCAGTCCTATCAGGGTGTCCACCGCAGAGAACTCTGTCACGCTCTCAAGAAAACTTGATTTAAAAACATCATTGAAACTCATTATTATTTCCTCCTGTAAACGTATGTTAATATCCTACCAAACCTTGACGGATGCCTTTTTTATAATGCCGTTCATATAACGCATTACAACAAAAAGCTCTAAGTCTTTGTATCATTCCATTATCTACATCCGGACATATCAGACGTATCAACCGTACCTTCTGCATGTACCGTATTTCGAAAATGCCTCCTGCCCGCCACCGGACATCTGGATCATATCCTGGATCACTCTCGGAATAAATGCGTCATACTTCACTTCCATAAGCATCTCATGCGAATACTCCGTCGCGCTGATATCATCGGCATTGATAAAATCATTGTGATTCATGCTCGTCCGTATCTGTGAATCAAAAGTCACCCTGACGTTACCCGCCTTGTAGATATACGGTTCTCTCACATAGGACACCCTGACTCTTGGCTTCAGGCCCTGATAGCGCATCTTGGCATATAATTCTTTGACAAGCTCACTGGGGCTGTCCTTCATCCACTCGATATCACCGTCAAGGATCCGTCTGAACTCCGACTCGGTTATCGACTCATCACACTTAAGACACAGTCTGCCGATCTTCATCTTCTTCTCCAATGTGATATAGGACAGGTCGTCATTGTAATATCGTATTCTGAATTTCTCTCTCTTCCCAATGCCGTCTGTTTTTTCCCGAAGGGCTTTATCATACACATTGTCAAAATAGACGCTTCTGACAAGGTATGTACCGTTCCTCGCATGCGGATCAGCCTGCATGACCGCCCTCAGACGACTTCGTATGGACAGATAATCCAAATATGATATCCGGTACTTGAGCTCGTGCCTGTAGTTATTATCACGATTCATATCTTTATCTTACCTTCCTTAATGTTTCTTTCTAAAGATAGTCTACCTGTCCAACCTGAAATGAACCTGAATTAATTTGTGTAAAAAATGTGAAAAGCATCTGCCATTAATACAACAGATGCTTTTACACTATTTATATTCTCACTTTAATGATCATCTGCTTACCGCCGGGGCACTTTGCCGTGATCTTACCGCCATGTGCCTCCACCACAGCCTTGGCTATGGCAAGACCGATACCGCTTCCGCCGTCATTGACATTCCTTGAACTGTCCGGACGATAGAATCTGTCGAACAGCCTGTTAACATCGATAGTCTCCGGATAATCCGTCGGATTGGACAGCTCAATGATCACCTTATTATGCTCCTTAACCGCCCTGTAGCAGATATCGCCTTTACCCTTGGAATACTTAATGGCATTGTCCATCAGAACGGATATCATCTGACCGACGGCACTCTTGTCGCCATACAGGACAAGGTTCTCTTCAATATCGGCTCTGATCGTTCTGTCCTTGGCCTTGGCGTTACCCTGATATATCTCCAACATCTCCCATGAGATATCACTCACCGAAAACTCTTCCTTCTGATACAGCGGCTTGGCCTCATCAAGCCTTGACAAAGCAACCAGTTCGCCGACAAGCTTGGTCATCCTTGCCGACTGATTCCTTATATTCTCAGTCCACTCATTCTCCCCGTTCTCAAGCGCAAGCACATCAAGGCTTGTCACTATCGATGTAAGCGGCGTCTTAAGCTCATGACTCGCATCGGTTATGAACCGCTTCTGCTGTTCGATGTTTTGGACTATCGGCTTAATGGCCGGTGCCGAGAATATAATGACAAGAATGGATACAATTAACAGGCTTAATACTGCGACCGCTCCTGTAACGAGCTTAAGCACTTTCAGGCGTTGCTGATCCTGCATTACGTTCAAAAAAGCGAGCAACTTACCTTCTTTATCCTGCCCCTTAAGAAACCTGTATCCATCGATATATCCTCGGTTCTTACCTTTGGATATCGTCATCTCAGCCAGTCGATAAGCCTCTTCACGCGAAGCTTCCGCGATATTGTCAGCAAGTACTTCTCTGATCATACCCTGATCATCGTACCTTACTATGAAGAATCTTGTGATATACTCAGCCTCGGGATTCATCATCCCCATAAATGGTGGAATGGGCATCTCACGAGGTCCCATCGCAAGCCCCATATTCCCATCATTCTTACGGCTTTCAAAATCTATGATTGACGTAAGCGTCTCATCAGCCTGCTCTGTTACCATACGATAATTGATAACATTGACAAGTACGGAGATAAAGAAGATAACCAATGCGAAGGTTGCTATTGCTGAGAGAATTATTCTGATGCGTAATCTCCTGATCATGCAACTACCTCCATCGAATATCCTGCGCCCGTGATAGTTCTGATCATGACATTACCTCCATTGAATATCCTGCGCCTCTGATAGTCTTGATCTCAACATCTGCCCCAATGCTCCGCAGTTTTTTCCGGACGAAACCTATGTGAGTCCATACGACATCTATATTGGAGTTGGAATCGACTCCCCATATCTTATCCATGATATGCTCCGTTGAGAATACGAAACCGGGATGCATAACAAAGAGTTCCAGCAACTGAAATTCCTTATTGGTAAGTTCGACATCGGCGCTCCCGGTGCTCACACGATACCTGTTGGAATCAAGTACGATATTGCCCAGCTCCTTGGTAAGATCGGTATAAGAATCACTTCTTCTGCCGAGAGCCTTGACCCTTGCAATGAACTCGCTGGTCGCGAAAGGCTTGGCAAGATAATCATCCGCTCCGGCCTCAAGTCCCGCAACCCTGTCCTCGACTTCACTCTTGGCAGTAAGCAGCATGACAGGAACCGTCATATGCTCCTCACGCATAAGCGAGAGAACTTCAAGGCCGCTCATCCCCGGCATCATGATATCCAATACCACAACATCATAAGGCGAGAGCCTGATATACTCCCATGCCTGCGTTCCGTTATGAACTATATCTACTGTAAATTTTGCCTTCTCCAGCATAAGCTTCAGGGCTTTTGCTATTGCTGTCTCATCTTCGGCTATTAATATTCGCATAATGTATCTACTCTTTCTGACTCTGACTACCGCCTGCTCCGCCGGAACGGTTAAACTCAAAAGCAGCTATCCATACCGAATAACTGCCTGTCTCCACTGCTCCTCAACGAATGCATCATACAAATAAGGACCACGCATCAGTCATAATAGCGGTCGTCTTATTTCCTATACATTTTAGCATAAATCAAAAAGGATTACATAAAAAATCCCTTTACCATATGAAATGCACCTTGCGGACTTTTGCCCGCTGATTGTGGGGAAGTGCATTTCATAGGCACAGGGTCTTCAAGAGGTATATCGACTAAATGTTGAAGAGTGATATTTCTTAACAAAAACGTTTTTATTATGTGTAAAAAAAATAACACCTTCCTTTCAGTCTTTGCTCCTTCGTAAGGTCGCCACTTCACATTATGCAACCTCTAACTCCGGATCTCCTTACAGGATAACCTGTAAAGATAGTAGAATTATAACATAATGTGCGCATCACTTCAATAATTCATTAGGCTAAAGTCCGGTTTAAAGTCCATATCCCTCTGCCAGTTCTCCCTTTGCATTCACCACTCTGAATAGACAAACCGCTCTTATTAGAATATAATGAAAAAGGTGTTTGGGAAGGATAACGCGGATTGAAGGGGTTCGCATGGGCAACCATGTTGCCGCGTTAGCAAATAAAATATTCTAGGGGGTTCTATTATGTTCAAAAAAAGAAGCTTGGCGCTTTTACTCGTGGCGGCAATTTTATTAACGTTGCTTCCAACCGGTATGGGCGCAGGCAGGGTAAACGCTGCATCTTACAATGCAGAAACCGCAGGTCGAAGGGTCGTAGGCTATCTGCCTTCATATCGTACCTATACGGTCAATTCTATTGATTTCTCAGCAATGACTCACTGCTACCTGGCATTCATGACTTATTCAGGTGGCACTCTGACTTCTAATTTCTCAAGTGGAGATGTTCAGAATATCGTCAGCAAATGTCACTCTAACAACTGTAAAGCAGTTATTGCAATCGGCGGATGGGGAGGTTTCCAGAATGACGGAGCTTTCACGACAGCCGCAAGACGTACCGCTTTCGTCAATCAGGTTATGGATTATGTCAATGCATATAATCTGGATGGCGTTGACATCGACATCGAACTTGAAGACGCTAACATCTGGGACAACTTTGATGCTTTGGCTTCAGAGCTTTCAGGAAAATTAAGATCACAGGGCAAGATCCTCACCATGGCTGTAAGTCCTTGGTTCACAGGCAGGATTGCCAACAGTACATACAACTATTTCGATTTCCTGAATCTTATGTCTTATGATTACAATCAGAATGGTACAGGTGAAGTTGCACCCTGGTCACAGGTATATGATATGATCAATTACTACGGTGAGAGAGGTGTAAGCAATGACAGACTTGTCATCGGCGTACCTTTCTATGGATATAGCACAGCAGGAGCTACCACCTATGCACAGATGATTGAGATGAATCCGGCCAATGCATATTCGGATTACGCTAACGGTGTCTACTACAACGGTATCAATACCATCAAGCAGAAGGCAGAATACAGCAAATCTTACGGTGGAACAATGATCTGGGAGATTGGCCAGGACTCTTTCGGTCAGTACTCTCTCTTAAAAGCAATCAAAGAGGTTATGGCCACCGGAAGCAACACACAGCCTTCCGGTGGTGATCAGCCTTCCGGTGGTGATCAGCCTTCCAACGGCGCATCCGGTGATATCTACATCTATCAGGATATCAACTATGGCGGAACAAGTGCTTCTCTTGGACTTGGAGATTATAACCTTTCATCTCTTCGTGCGAAGGGATTCCGTAATGACGACCTTTCATCTCTGAAAGTGCCTTTCGGTTATAAGGTTACTCTTTATGCCGATGATAATTACAGCGGAGCAACCAGAGTCATCACAAACGATACGTCATGGATTGGCAGTGACTTTAATGACAAGACCTCTTCTATCAAGGTTGAAAAGGCTCAATATCGTATCATCAACAGAAACAGCGGTTTAGCTTTGGATGTTTCAGGCGCAAGTTCTGCAAACGGTGCCAATGTTCAGCAGTGGACACCCAACGGAACTATTGCACAGACCTGGAATGTAACATTTAACAGCGATGATTCCACATTTGTGATCACAAGCGCTATCAACGGCAAAGCCATAGATGTAGCCGACTGGTCTACCGCTAATGGCGGCAATCTGATCATGTACGATAATAACAATACCAACAATCAGAGATGGTACATCACTTTTATCGATAACGGTTATTGTTTCTTCATCAATAAGCACAGCAACAAAGCTCTGGATGTATCTGATGTGTCCATGGCAAGCGGTGCAAACGTTCACCAGTGGGATTATGTTGCAGGTGCTAATCAGCAATGGATATTCCAGCTGATCAACTAATATACAGATGGATCATTTACAATAATGTATTTACAATAAAAAATAACCCCTTCCGGGCAGCCTTTAATAAAAGGTTGCCCGTTTTTTTCGGGGTTATCACTCCTATCACTTTTTGATATTTCTTGCAAACTCTACCGCAGCCTTAAGATCTTCATCATCAGGTCTGCCCTTGAGCAATCCCTTGAACTTCGGATCTGAACTTCCAAACTCCGTAAGATCATCCTTCAATCGCAATATACTGTTTCTCAGGGAGCTTCGGAGCCTGCTGTCTGGGAACAGTCAGCTTCAGAACACCATCTTCGAACTTAGCCTTGATATCCTCCTGCTTAATGGCATCTCCTACATAGAAGCTCCTCTGCATAGATCCGGCATAACGTTCCTGACGGATAAGTGTACCCTTCTTGTCCTTCTCCTCCTTATCAAGTCCTTTGGCTGCACTCACTGACAGATAACCATTCTCAAGTTCCAGCTTGATCTCGTCCTTCTTGAAGCCCGGCAAATCGATGTCAAGTTCATACCTGTCATCATGTTCATGCACATCAGTCTTCATAACCTGTGCAGCTCTCTTACCATACAGCTTGCGGTCAACATCACCAAAATCAAACCTCGGAAAATCCATCCAGTCATCCAATAAGCTTTCTCCAAAAATACTCGGCAGTAACATAAGTCATTCCTCCTTCTCAAGAAAAATATGAATAAATAAGTTTCATGAGCAAGGGAAGGAGTGTTTGGATTCTTCTTGGAATCTTCTCTGTTCCTTTGTTCTACCTGTGTTATACCACCCATTGTTAGCACTGTCAACAGGTGAGTGCTAATTTTTATACTTTCTTAATAATTACCCGGAAACCCTAATAATCTTTGATCACACGGAAAAAGAGCGGTCTATTGATCGTTCTCCGGCTTCAGTTTTCTGAGGCTGAGCTTACGTTCAATTGCCCGCTCTTTTTCATATGTATAATTATTAGGTATTCAGAAGTTCTGCCGGTAAAAATACCGCCATAGTCTCTGATGAGATATAGTACTTTTGTGGGGTATAGTACTATTTTGTGGGTATATAATATTTGGGGTATAGTATTTTTTTAGGTATAGTATTTATTAAGTATAGTATATTTAAAAGGTATAGTAATTCAAAATGCAAAAGTTATAAAACAATTAACTGATGATCACTTATCAGACTATCTCGCAATATACAAGTGTCTGATTAAGGAGCTGGTAAGCAACCTCACCGAAGGTAACAGGACCTGCATAAGGAGGAGTCTTCTGGCCTTCGAGATTACCATAGAGGTAATTAAGGATACAGTTACATGAGAAGAAAGGACTTCCTGCGCCTGCTTCGTTGATCCTCTTCTCGAACTCCTTAGCGTAATCAGATACGTGAGTTGCAAATCTATACTCAACGCCCTTGAATACGGGAGCGTACAGATCAACCTTACCTTCGCCAACTTCCTTAATTGATGTATTGATGAATACACCGTTGTAATCAGCTACGAGAGGCATCTGTGTATCGATACCCTTCTTAGCGATATAATCTGCGAAATTAACATCCTGTCCATTAACCTTACATCCTGTTACCGAAAGTGTGTTATCAGGGAATGTAATGGCTGCATCAGTCTTATCGTCTTCGAAGATATTAACGATATTGATCATTGCAGACTTGTCATCCGGAAGCTTCATGTACATTACAACAGCCTTATCTGTATAAGACTCACCTGTTTTGCCGTCATATACCTTAGCTTCGCCGCCTACATTAAGATCAAGACCTGATACCCAGCCTACGATTGGATGCATAAGGAGTTCTTCGACTTCGGGAGCTTCCTTGGCGTACTTGGCAAGAACCTCTGAACCGAACGGAAGGATGATCATTGTAAGACCATTGTCATAACAGTCATCCACTACCTGGAATACATTATACTTACCATAGCTATCGATCCTGATCTCTTCTGCAAAATCGATCTCATTGACAAAGAGCTTATCCTTAGTGAGCATTCCGCCCTCTTCCGAAATGAAGTAGGGTGTGGTTCCACCGATCCAATTGCCCTTGGGAAGCTGTGACAGAAGCGAATCATCTGCCGCAATATGAAGGACCTTACCTTCATTTATTAAACTGATCGTCTTATCTAAACTAACTAACATAAGTACACCTCCTCAATAAACTAATGATCACACTCGACATAATGTCGTCGGATGTCCGTTTTTGTAATGTCGTACAAAAAACGTACGACAACAAAAAAGGCTCCTCAATAAACTAATAGTTACATCTGACATAATACCGTCGGATGTCCGTTTTTGTAATGTCGTACAAAAAACGTACGACAACAAAAAAGGCTCCTCAGTTACAATCCTGAATCACAATGCAAGAATCTTAGCATAATCTGTCTGAACAATGCTCGGATATTTCGCTGCAAAAGCATCGATTTCCTGAATGCAGGCATCAAAACTGCCGGGATCGGCAGCTATCTTCTTCTGCAATCTGGATATCAGCATATTAACTGCAAGATTGCCGGAAGTATACTTAACTTTCCCCTCTAATATCTGTTTGAACTTACCTTTAATGTTAGCATCCATTAATAGCTCCTCCTCTCCTTGCGTGCATAATTTAAATTGTATGAAAATTATGCCACTTTCGTTAAATATCACTGACAGCGATAAATAACATAGACAAAATATAGCACACTTTAGTCCGACTTGCAATAACTGTCTCGCTAAAATGTGCTAATATTATAATTTTTTCATTCAATTTACAGAAAGTTCACAAATTAGATACCGAATGTATCTTTTTTCGCTCTCTTACACTTCAGAATAGCCGGTCTGTACCCATGCCTGTGACAATCTGCCGCCATCCATCGATCCGCGCAAGCTTACATCATCTCTCAGTACTTCAGTCTGTCAGCTTCCTTATATTTTTTGAAGAAGAGCATATATATCATAGCCACTAATATCGCTATGGCGAAGATAAGTCCTATCACATTAACGTCACCCGTAAACAGCAGGCCAAACTGTGTGATCATCAGTGCAATGGCGTAAGCGAAGCCACACTGATAGAGAATGGCGAACCATGTCCACTTGGCATTGTTCATCTCACGCTTGATGGCACCGATCGCCGCAAAGCAGGGTGCACAGAGAAGATTGAACACAAGGAATGAGAAGCCCGTGATTCCTGTGAAGGTATTGGCAAGAGCCTGCCATGCTGTCAGTTCTCCGCTTCCGTAGAGAATACCCATTGTACCTACGATATTCTCCTTAGCCACAAGTCCTGTGATCGAAGCGACAGTTGCCTGCCAGTTACCCCATCCGAGCGGAATAAATATCCACGCGAAGAGATTACCGATCTTAGCCAGGATCGAGAACTCCAGCTCATCTTCCGCAAGCATTCTGAATCCATCCTCCGCGAATCCGAAGAAGCTCGTGAACCATACGACTATCGTAGAGAGGAGGATGATAGTTCCTGCCTTCTTAATGAATGACCAGCCTCTTTCCCACATTGATCTTAACACATTGCCAAGGGTCGGCATATGATAAGCCGGAAGCTCCATTACAAACGGTGCGGGATCGCCCGCGAACATCCTTGTCTTCTTAAGCATGATACCTGAGACAACGATGGCAGCCATTCCGATAAAATAGGCCGAAGTTGACACCCACGCCGAACCTCCGAATATCGCTCCGGCGATCATTGCAATAAAGGGAACCTTGGCGCCGCAGGGAATAAAGGTCGTCGTCATAATGGTCATACGTCTGTCGCGCTCATTCTCGATAGTCCTGCTGGCCATGATACCCGGAACTCCGCAGCCCACACCCACGAGCATGGGTATGAATGACTTACCCGAGAGACCGAACTTCCTGAATACACGGTCAAGCACGAACGCTATACGCGCCATATATCCGCAGGCCTCGAGGAAAGCCAATAAGAAGAACAATACGAGCATCTGAGGAACGAAACCGAGTACCGCACCCACTCCGGCTACGATACCGTCAAGGATCAACCCCTTTAACCAGTCCGCACAGCCAAGGCTGTCAAGAGCACTCTCTATTATCGCAGGAATACCCGGGATCCATGTACCGTAATCAGCAGGATCAGGTTCATCTCCGATCCTCTCAAGCCCGTCAAGCGCCTCTTTGTAGTCATCGATCGTTGCTGTCGCTTCAATTATCTCAAGCGTCTCATCATCCTCGACTGTATATACGAAATCTTCCAAGGGAGCCTCACCATGTTCCTCCACATAGGTATCGTACCCGTCCACTATCGCTGAGTAATCCGCATACTCTTCCGCTATCTCGCCGTATCCGCCGTCCTGCCCGAATAGATGGAAGCCGTCCCCGAAGAGACAGTCATTCGTCCAATCGGTCGCAGAAGCGCCTATCCCTACCATGGCGATCCAATATACCAGGAACATTACTATCGCAAAAATGGGGAGTCCGAGGAATCGGTTGGTCACCACCTTATCGATCTTGTCCGACGTACTCAGTTGCCCTGCATTTTTCTTACGATAAACGGCTTTGATCACTTCAGCTATATAGACATATCGCTCGTTGGTGATAATGCTCTCCGCATCATCATCGAGTTCTTTCTCAGCCGCGCAGATATCCTTCTCAATGTGAGCAAGGGTATCCTCGGCTATTTTCATCTGCTCAAGCACCTTATCATCACGCTCGAAGATCTTAATGGCAAACCATCTCTGCTGTTCTTCCGGCAGATCATGCACCACAGCCTCTTCTATATGCGCCAGGGCATGCTCAACCGGCCCCGAAAAAGTATGAAGCGGAACGGTTTTGCCGTTACGGGCCGCTTCGATCGCAGCCTCCGCCGCATCCATTGTGCCGTCACCCTTTAGCGCAGACATATCCACAACCTTACATCCAAGCTGTGCTGACAGCTCATTCATATCAATGCTGTCACCATTCTTATTGACGATATCCATCATATTGACGGCCACAACAACCGGTATGCCAAGTTCCGTCAGCTGCGTCGTAAGATAGAGATTTCTCTCAAGATTGGTTCCGTCAACGATATTGAGGATCGCGTCGGGACGTTCATTTATCAGGTAATTCCTTGCCACTACCTCTTCAAGTGTATAGGGCGAGAGCGAATATATACCCGGAAGATCCGTGATCACAATGTCCTCATGTTTTTTAAGTTTTCCTTCTTTCTTCTCAACGGTCACTCCCGGCCAGTTGCCGACGAACTGATTGGAACCCGTAAGGGCGTTGAACAAGGTCGTCTTACCGCTGTTCGGATTACCCGCAAGTGCGATTCTTATACTCATATCTGATAATTCCTTTCCGTTACTAACTATTCATTACTCGCTTTTCGTTACTCAACTTCTATCATTTCCGCATCTGCTCTTCTAAGCGACAATTCATAATTTCGAACCGTCACTTCAATCGGATCTCCGAGCGGTGCCACCTTGCGTACATACACCTCCGTGTTCCTTGTAAGTCCCATATCCATGATCCTTCGTTTAACAGCCCCTTCACCGTGGAGCTTAACAACTCTGACCGTTTCTCCGATCTTCACATCTCTTAATGTCTTCATCCTATCTCCCTTCAATCGTTACACCATGATCTTGCGCGCCAGTTCATTGCTGAGTGCTATCCTGCTCTCTTTCACCTTAATGATCAGATTACCGGACAATTCACTCACAACACTCACTTCACCGCCCACGTTGAATCCAAGGTCCTCCAGATGTTTCTTAACCTCCGGGCTTCCTCCGATCTTCTTAATGATCTGAATCTGCTCTTTATCCGCATATGCGAGAGGCATCATTCAATCACCCTCCTTTTCTGTCTGTCACCCTCTCAAACCAGCCTGCAACTGAAGGTTTTCTCTGCATTACGTGCTTTCAGGTCATTAACGACCGCTTGTCAGGCTGACATGGGTTTATGGTTAGTCGCATCTAACCAATTCTTAACAATATAGGTTAGCCAAATCTAACTGCCAGCCCTAAAAAATGGCCAGCCCCTGCTAACCACTGTGTTAACATATGTGTTAGCCTCGTCTAACCGACAGCTAAAAATAATAGTTAGTCCTCACTAACCAAATACAGTATAGTCAGCTAACTTTCATCTGTCAAGAGTTAATTAAGGAGAGGCACCACCGGCAGCCTCTCCTTGATCATTTATCTTTATTTTCCTTCAAGGCACATATCATGCCTTCCAGGGTGTATATTCCTTGCCCTCAAGTATATCCGCTATCCTCTCGCAGGCATGGCCATCACCATAGGGATTAACTGCTCCGGACATCTTATTATACTCTTCCTCATTCTCAAGCAATAATTTGAAGTTCTTATATATCTCTTCTTCATCCGTGCCGACAAGCTTAAGTGTTCCGGCATCAACACCTTCCGGACGCTCTGTAGTATCGCGCATAACCAATACAGGTACGCCGTATGAAGGACACTCCTCCTGTATTCCGCCTGAATCTGTAAGACACAGGAAGCTTCTTGCTTCGAAGTTATGACAGTCAAATACTTCTATAGGCTCAATTATATGAATGCGATCACATGAACCAAGCTCCTGATCTGCCGCTTCTCTGACAACAGGATTCATATGAATTGGATATACTGCCTTACAGTCAGGATGCTCATCCAGAACCCTTCTTATAGCCCTGAACATATTGTGCATGGGCTCACCGAGATTCTCACGACGATGAGCTGTGATAAAGATAAGCTTATTATCACCCACCCAGTCAAGCTCGGGATGTGTATAATCCTCTCTTACCGTATGCTGCATCGCATCGATTACCGTATTACCCGTAATATAGATATTCTCTGCACTGCGACCTTCTCTGAGGAGATTGTCACGACTTAAGGGTGTAGGTGCAAAATTGTACTGACTTACGATCGAAACAGCCTCTCTGTTGAACTCTTCCGGATACGGACTGTAGATATTATAAGTACGAAGTCCTGCCTCAACATGACCTACAGGTATCTGAAGATAGAAGCAGGCCAAGGCTGTAACAAAAGTAGTTGAAGTGTCGCCATGAACCAATACTACATCAGGCTTAACCTCTTCGAGTACTTCCTTGATACCATTTAATACATTGGTAGTAATATCGAACAGGGTCTGTCGATCTTTCATGATGTTCAGATCGTAATCAGGCGTTATATTAAAAGTCTTCAACACCTGATCGAGCATCTGACGATGCTGTGCAGTAACAGTAACTATTACTTCAAGCCCTTCCCTTTTCTTCATTTCGTTGACAAGAGGACACATCTTAATGGCCTCAGGTCTTGTGCCGAAGACACACATCACTTTTTTCATACACGTTTTCTCCTTCAAGGTTCATTAAATTCTATGCTTTATTTCAAGATTAGATTTAGCTCATGAAGTCAGTATTAAGCAATGATAGCATATCTCAACCATAACAGCCCGTATATGGCCTAATACAGCTTCAGAACAATATCATCCTGATTTCTTTTCCCGAATCAATTGATCCTTCCCCATGAAGAACTCGACAACAAAACAAGGTATTATTCCCAGTGTATAGGCCGCCAGATCCTCTAATGAGAATCCCGTACCGATCAGGATCCTTAGCAGCTTATTGGTGATACCCAACCGATCGCACAGTCCCCATAGCTGAAGAAACTCAACGCAAAAAGCGAATATCAGTATCACGGCCGGCAACACATACCACCTGACACTCCTGTCAGGAATTATTGTCCTTATTAAAGTATACAACAGAATCACAACCAGCGCATCCCCAAGATAATTGCGCACCCATCCATGCGCATACATCCCGATGATCACTTCAATTACCAGTAATATGGCTGTCGCAATCCCGAATATCGTTCTTTTTTTCATTAATGACCTTCTCACATCGGCTAACAATTACTATCGGAGCAGATTAATTATTCTATCACACACCATTATATGATATAATCATCTGAAAGCATCATATAATACTTAATCGCACTTACGAAAGGAAGGCAATACCTATGGCTATTCAAGAATCCGGTGAAATGTATCTTGAGACGATCTACATTCTATCAAGGACTAATTCCAATGTCCGTGCCATTGATATCGGTGAATATATGGGCTATTCCAAGCCCTCTGTAAGCCGTGCGCTCGGCTTGTTGCGCGATGACGGTTTTATAACCAAAGATGAAAACGGTGGCATCAATCTCACCGCATCCGGTGAAGACATTGCCGCCCGCATATATGAGCGTCATACTCTCCTCTCCCAGCTCTTTATCAATCTTGGAGTGGATGAGAAGACCGCTACCGAAGATGCCTGCCGGATCGAGCATTACATCTCGGAGACTACTTTCAATGCCATTAAAGCGCATGCCAAAGAACACTCTTAGGATCCTTCACAAGGATCCTTTTCTTTTTCCGCTCGTTTTTTGTCCTGCCCGAATAGGTATATCTTTACTCCAGATAGAATTTGGACTTGATCAGTACACTGCTCTTATATACCTTGATATCTATTTTTGAATTGATAGGATATGGCCTTTCGGTCCCTTTCATACTTATGAGCAGAAATCGCTTACCATGGATCGTATCCACCAGCACCTTCATCACCACACCCGGCACATTATTATATGCTATCGTATCATCAAGATATGCATATACCTTAGCGGTATATATCTTACCAAACAAAAGTGTTGCCACATAACCATACAGATATCTGATCAGAACTGCCATCGCGCCGATCCCGACAAGTGCAAATGGCAGAAATAATACGATAGGAGCGCCACTTTCAACTATCTCCTGATGCATGGTTATCGGTACTATCACTCCTGCATAACCAAAAGTAGCTCCGAAGATCAACGCAAATCCCATAGAAAGAAAAGAGGGCTTAACATTGTCGGCCTTAACGGTAGGATATTCTGTCGTAACATCCTGCTCCTTAATATTAACCTTTGTTCCACAATAATCACATATCTCTGAATAAACCTTAGCGCCACAATTCGGGCATTTGTAAGTAATATCCTGCATTTTAATATTCCCCTCCGTAACCGTCTGTTTTTTCGAGTTTAGCCAACGGATGCTTTTGCTGAATGCTTTTATAAAATGATCTGCAAAAAACATACCGGCCAAACACCCATAATACTATCAGGTTCCTGATCCACTGTTATGAACCTTAATTGTTGCAAAGTCCTACGACATTGATATGAATCTGTAATCCTGATCCTCAACAGCCTTACGGACAACATCCTCACTGATATTGCCATCAACTTCTATAACGGCCGTGCCATCCTTATGACTTACTCTGGCACCTAACACATTATCAAGTGATTCCAGAGTCTTCTTAACTCTTGCCTCACAATGCTCACACATCATTCCCTCGATCCTTACTGTTTTCTCCATTTTGCAACCTTCTCCTTCTCTGTCTTTATCTAATACTACCATATCCCCCCGCTCATCGGGAGATACCCTGATTCTCTCTTTTATTATCTCTGTCTCAGAGACTTTTATACTATCCTTATCAGCTTCCTTATCATCGAGCCTGACAAGGTTAAGTCTTAGTGCATTGAGCACTACCAATACGCTCGAACAACTCATCGCTGCCGCGCCCCACATAGGGTTCATAGTCAGTCCCCAGTGAGCATACACTCCACAGGCAAGCGGAATCAATAACACATTGTAGAATAGGGCCCAGAACAGATTCTCCTTGATATTACGATATGTATACTTAGAGAGTCTTATCGCGGCAGGAACCCCGGCGAGACCGGATTTCATCAATACAACATCAGCCGCATCTATAGCCACGTCGGTTCCGGCACCGATGGCCATTCCGATATCGGCTCTTGTAAGAGCCGGCGAATCATTGATACCGTCGCCCACCATCAAAGTCTTACCTTTTGTACAGAGTTCTCTGACTATTCGTTCTTTATCCTCTGGCATTACGCCTGCTATGACCTCATCAACCCCGGCCTCTCTACCGATAGCCAATGCAGTTCTCTCATTATCTCCCGTAAGCATAACGACCCGTATGCCCATCTGCACGAGTTCCCTGACAGCGCCTGCCGAATCAGGCTTGATGGTATCAGCTATGGCAATGACTCCTAACAATTCATCATCATACGCGAAGAGCACAGGTGTCCTTCCTGATGAAGCCTCTCTCTCGGCGATAGCTCTGATCTTCTCGTTAACATCAAGGATCGAGCCGATATATTCAAGACTTCCTCCTACAAGCTTATGTCCATCATAGATCCCAAAAAGTCCGTTACCCGGCAGAGCTCTGAACCCGGTCAATGATAAGGCCTTAAGATCTGTCACAACATGAGATCCCATTTTTTTACCATATTCACAGATAGCTTTCGCTATGGGATGCTCTGACCTTTCCTCCAGGATAACGGCCATCTGAAGCAAACGAGCCTCATCTTCGGCCCATATCCCTGTCACTTCCATATTGCCGGAAGTGACAGTTCCTGTCTTATCAAGGGCAACTATCTTACTCTTACCGGTCTCCTGAAGTGCAGCCGCATGCTTGAATAAGATGCCGTTACGCGCGCCCACTCCGTTGCCTACCATTATGGCCACGGGAGTTGCAAGTCCCAGAGCGCAGGGACAAGATACCACAAGTACAGATATTCCTCTTGACAGAGCATATCCAAAGGGCTGCCCCAGCAATATCCACACGATCGTCACCACGATCCCAAGCACCAGGACCACAGGCACGAACACAGCCGAGATCCTGTCAGCAAGCTTAGCCACCGGCGCTTTACCTGTCGCCGCATCGCTTACCATGGCGATTATCTTGGAAAGAGAAGTATCCTCACCCACTCTGAGAGCCCTACACTTAAGGAATCCTGACAGATTGATGGTGGCGCAACTGACTTTCTCGCCCGGAGCTTTGTCCACAGGCATTGACTCACCTGTCAGAGCCGCTTCATTAACAGCGGAAAATCCTTCCACAACAACTCCGTCTACGGGAATACTCTCCCCCGGCCTTACAACGAATATATCATCTACCGCAACCTCATCTATGGGAACGGTCACTTCTACGTTATCCTTAAGTACTGTTGCCGTATCAGGCGCTAACCTCATCAGGCTCTTCAGCGCATCCGTCGTCCGCCCCTTGGAATAGGACTCCAGGGTCTTACCGACTGTAACAAGAGTCAGTATCATCGCCGCCGACTCGAAATAGAATTCATTCATATAGACTGCAGCCACATCCATTCCCTTATTGACAAGAGCATCACTCATGGCAAATAAAGCCGCAACTGAGTATATATATGAAGCCGAAGCTCCGATAGCCACCAGAGTATCCATATTGGGAGCCAAATGGATCAGCCCCTTGAACCCGCTTATGAAGAACTTCTGATTGATCACCATGATCATGGCACTGATGATCATCTGAACCATTCCCATAGCAAGATGATTACCATCAATGAAGGCAGGCACGGGCCATCCAAACATATGCACACCCATGGAGAAATACATAAGTACCGCCAACATGATCAGTGAAGCCACAAGCCTCTTGATCAAAAGGGGCGTTGATCGGTCTCGCAGTTCTTCTTCTGCGGCTTTAAGCTTAGACCTGTGCCCGTTTTTTTCCGGGGACTTATCCTTAAGGGTCGCTCCGTATCCGGCATTCTCAACGGCCTTAACCACAGCCGCTTCATCTATATCGCCTTCCACTCTCATTGAATTGGTCAATAGGCTGACGGAACACGAAGTGACGCCCGGCAGCCCGGATACTGCCTTCTCTACTCTTGCCTGACAGGCAGCACAACTCATTCCCGTAACAGTAAACTGTTCCATACATAACTCCTCTCATCCATCCGTCAATAGGATACATCTGATATGCAAGATACATCCGTTCAGTCCGATGCATCGTAAGCCCTCAATCATAAGTACCTACTAATCCTACCACATCCATGAGATGATGTCCCCAAATACATCAACGTGAATTGCGCGATTCGCGCAATTCGCGCTATCACATTTAGGAGGTACTCTCATGAACGCAAAACAGAAA
>JAIKXM010000031.1 GCA_024684085.1 Lachnospiraceae bacterium
ATTCACAAGAAACGCCTATGTGGGCGTCGGCACTTAGCGAGGCAAAGCCGAGCTTAGTGTCCGCTACGCTCACATCGGAGCGAGAGCGCCGTTTCGGTGAATATATTTCCTGTAGCGGACAGACACCTGTGAACAGTAACGGATTTTCTTCACCCCTCTTCCTGCCCGTTTCTCCTAATGAAAAAAAGCCCGACACTTACAGGATCCCGCCCCCGACGAACTTGCGATCATTCAACCGATCACTCGCACGGGAACGCACCCAAAGCGGGGCTTTTTTTACATATCAGATCTTATCAAGGGCCTCACTTATCGATGAAACTCCGACGATCTCTATTCCTTTTATCTCGGATGCCGCCTCAAGATTCGAAGCAGGCATGACTACTCGCTTAAATCCAAGCTTAAGCGCTTCCTGAACGCGTTGGGCAGGAGCATTGACAGGTCTTATCTCCCCGCTCAGTCCGACTTCGCCGAACACCACCGTATCATCGGAGATCGCCCTGTTCCTGAAGCTTGATACGATCGCCAGTACGATCCCAAGATCTATCGCCGGTTCGCTTATCTTAATACCGCCTGCGATATTGATATAGGCATCATAATCCGCTATCTTCATCTCCAGTCTCTTCTCAAGGACGGCCATAAGCAGGTTAAGCCTGTTCAGATCACTGCCGGCAGTCTGCCTTTTGGGATAACCGAAGCTCGTCCGCGATACCAGCGCCTGTATCTCGATGAGCAGGGGCCTGCTGCCCTCCATGGAGCATGATACCACCGAACCGCTGACATTGACCGGTCGTCCGCTCAGCATATACTCCGAAGGGTTCTTAACCTCTATCAGGCCTTCCTTCTTCATCTCGAACACACCCATATCATTGGTAGAACCAAACCTGTTCTTAACGCCTCTTAATATCCTGTAAGACGCATGCCTGTCACCTTCGAAGTAAAGCACCGTATCCACCATATGTTCCAGTACTCTTGGACCTGCCACAGTCCCCTCCTTGGTAACATGACCTACTACGAAAACCGCTATTCCCTTCTCCTTGGCAAGCCGCATCAGAACGGAAGTCGCTTCCCTTACCTGAGACACGCTTCCGGGCGTAGAATCTATATCATCGCTCTGCATCGTCTGTATGGAATCTATGACCATAACTTCCGGAGCGTTCTTACCTACGACTCTTCCTATCTCTCCCAGAGAAGTCTCACACAGAACCTTAACGTGTTCGCCGAACTCCCCTATCCTTATCGCCCTTAACTTGATCTGCTTCAGACTCTCCTCACCGGATATATAGAGCACTTCATGTCCGGCATCCGACAGATGCTTGCACGCCTGTAAAAGAAGGGTCGACTTACCTATTCCCGGATCGCCTCCCACAAGGATAAGAGACCCTCTTACGATCCCTCCTCCGAGAACCCTGTCCAGTTCACCGATCCCGATACTGATCCGGCCTTCTTCCTTAAGTGAGATATTGTCAAAAGTTACCGGACTTGCCGTTTCACCCCTAAGGCTTCCTGACGCCTTGCCGGCGGACGATACTGCCTTCTTATCTACCTTCTCCTCCACCAGACTGTTCCATGCCTTACACGCAGGACACTGTCCCAGCCATTTGGACGATTCATAACCGCATTCATTACAAAAATAAATATAACCCGAACTGTTTTTAGCCATTTTTACCTCAAAAGAGGACTCCCTTAAGGAGTCCTCCATAATATCACTTCCCGTTATACACGCTTAATTGAGACAGAAGCTCTTGTTTCTTCACCCAATTCAGCATTAAAACTAAGCTTACCTCCCATGTTGGTATTCATGGTGCCGGCCTCAACTCCGTTAACTACAACCACATATGCCTTCTCTTCCTCGAGCCCGACGGTAACCTGAGTATCCCCTGTACCTTCAAGATTGAACTCGACACCTTCTTCAGCCTCGGTATAATTGCGTACCGTTGTTCCCGGCACTGACTCATATACGAACATACCGTTTCTCTCAAGCTTGGTCATCGACTTGTAAGTCTTAACCTTAAGCAGATCGCCCTTGAACTTGAAATCTTCAACTTTGGTCTTTTCAGCAAGTGTATGATCACCAAAACTGAGACTGCCGTCCTTTTCAATCTTAAGCAACTTATCAACTGCCATCTTAGGATCCTCCAATAATTTTGTTATTATGCTAAGTATAACTCATTTGATCTTTTTTATCTATGAATTTAAAAGATTAAATAGTTAAATTTTCGTTAAGTTTTTGAATCTAATTCTTCTTAACTTTAAACACAGCCTTATCATCCTTAATGGATACGCTGACTTTGTCTCCCGGATTCACTTTATGTGACAGGATCACCTCTGCCAGTTCATCTTCGATAACCGTCTGTATCGCTCTTTTTAAGGGACGTGCGCCCATCTTAAGATTGGAATACTTATCCACCAGATACTTCCTTGCACCTGCGGTTATGGAAAGCTCTATGTTCATCTGATTCTTACATCTCTTGATCAGATTTGACGAAAGCAGGGCGACTATTGAATCCATATCAACTTTATTAAGCGAATGGAACACAATGGTCTCATCTATTCTGTTAAGAAACTCGGGCTTAAAGAGCCTCTTAACCTCTTCCAGAACACCGCTCTTCATCTTGTTGTAATCTTTCTTCTCGTCCTTACCGGATTCGAAGCCTAAGTTCTTGGGCTCGATGATCTTCATGGCACCCGCATTGGAAGTCATGATTATAATGGTATTCTTGAAGCTGACCTTCCTTCCCTTGGCATCGGTTATATGACCGTCATCAAGAACCTGAAGGAGGATATTGAATACCTCGGGATGAGCCTTCTCGATCTCATCAAAGAGAACTACACTATAGGGATGTCTCCTTACCTTCTCGGATAACTGACCTCCCTCTTCATAACCGACATAACCCGGAGCCGAACCTATGAACTTGGATACGGATACGCTCTCCATATATTCGGACATATCCACTCTTATAAGAGCCGTCTCCGAACCGAATACCGCTTCGGCAAGTGCCTTACTAAGCTCTGTCTTACCGACACCGGTAGGGCCTAAGAACAGGAATGAACCGATCGGTCTGTTAGGATCCTGCAAGCCTACACGGCCTCTCCTTACAGCCTTGGCTACAGCCTTGACCGCCTCCTCCTGACCGATAACCCTCTTATGAAGAATATCTTCAAGCTTAAGAAGTCTGTCGGATTCCTTCTCGGTAAGCTTGCTGACAGGAATACGTGTTGTCAGTGCCACAACATCCGCTATGACATTCTCATCCACGGTGAAGACCTTAAGATCGCCCTTACGCGCCCTCTTAAGGAGACTGTTCTTCTTATTGACTATCGCATCGGCCTCTTTCTTAAGCTCTGCGGCCTCTGCATATGCATCCACCATAATGGCATGCTGCATCTTGGTATCTATCTCCTTCAGCTTGTCATCAAGCTCATTGACGGCAGCGAACTTATCACCTGCCGAGAGCTTAACGCTCGCTGCAGCCTCATCGATAAGATCGATCGCCTTATCGGGCAGATTCCTGTCATTGATATATCTGTCAGACAGTGTGACCGCAGCTTCAATGGCATCATCGGTGATCTTAACACCATGATAATGTTCGTACTTGGCGGCGATCCCCTTAAGTATGCGCATTGCTTCCGCACGCGAGGGTTCTTCGACATTAACAGGCTGGAAACGTCTCTCAAGTGCGGCATCTTTTTCAATATATTTACGATACTCGGCAATAGTAGTCGCTCCGAGCACCTGAACCTCACCTCTTGACAGAGCAGGCTTAAGGATATTGGAGGCATCGATCGCGCCTTCTGCTCCTCCGGCGCCGATTATGGTATGGAGCTCATCTAAAAACAGGATGATATTGCCTGCTTCGGTGACCTCCTTCATTATCCGCTTGATCCTCTCCTCAAATTCGCCCCTGTATTTGCTTCCGGCTACCATTCCGGACAGATCGAGGGTAAGAAGTCTCTTTCCCTTAACGGTATCCGGCACATCGCCTGCTACGATCTTCTGGGCAAGCCCCTCAACGATCGCGGTCTTACCTACACCTGCCTCACCTAAAAGACAGGGATTATTCTTCATACGACGACTTAATATCTGTATGGTTCTTCTGATCTCATTCTCTCTTCCGATAACGGGATCAAGCTTACCCTCCGATGCCAGACGGGTAAGGTCTCTGCTGTATCTCTGAAGAATGGAAGTATTATCCTTATGTTCCTCCGAGAGTTCTTCCTTGATCTCTTCTTTCGTAAGTCCTATCGCATAGAGAAGCTCGGGCTTGATCTTGAAGAAATTATCTCCAAACGCACGCAGAAGCCTGTTGGCAAGCGAATCCTGATTATTGATAATGGCAAGGAGGATATGCTCCGTACCTATCTCATCATCTTCGTATTTTCCGGCAAGTTTCTCCGCATCTTCAAGCAGATCCAGCGCACGCGGAGTGAATCCGCTTCTTTCCTTGATCGTAACCGAAGCAGGTGAAGATACATATTCGTCTATAAGACTCTTGATCTTATCCGCATCGACTCCGTTCCTTGTAAGGATCATTGAGGCAACGCAATCCTTCACATCGATGATCCCTAAGAGGATATGTTCCGTGCCTATATAATTACTCTTAAGTTTTCTCGCATTTTTCTTAGCCTGATCCAGGGCTTTAACGGCTTTTTCGGTATATTCCATCTGTCAACCTCATCTGTTCTTTCAATAAAGGGGCAGGATGATATCCTGCCCCCGGCATTTCAATATTGATCAATCAAGATCGAGGAACTCAAACTCCATATCATCATCGACATCAAGCATGCCTCTTCCGGGCCATGAACTCTTCTTGGCAGGGCGGGTAGGCCTCTCTCTTACAGGCTCTTCCTCCTCCTCGTCCTCTTCTTCATCGACTTCCTCTTCCTCGTCTTCATCCTCATCATAATCGATATCACGGGATGCTCTTCTCCCCCAGAGTCTTCTTCTGGGAGTTTCTTCCTCTTCCTCTTCATACTTGTCAGGGTAATCGGAGTCCTCATCCTCTTCTTCGTCATCCTCGTAATAATCTTCGTATCCTTCGCCTCTAAGTTTGAAGCCAATAATAGCGATTATGATAAGCAGTAATACGATGACCGCAGCCATTATTATGACGACAAGCTTCATAGTCGAATTATCCTGAGTGGCACTTAAAGAGCCGTCTCTTACCTGCTGCATTACCGCATTGATATTATCTATGCTCTGCTTGGTACCGTTATTATGATCATACAGGAACCACTCCTCGATGCCTTCGCTGTTGGCTTCATATCTTACTTCATAATCCGTATTAACACTTACGGGTTCCGTCTCATCAAGATCAGCCTCTTCGTCTACAACTTCAGGCTCTTCCTCAACCATAGATACCACTTCAAGGAAATCCGAACGGATGAATCCCTGAACCGAATCAGAACTGATCTGATACCATACTTTTCCGTCAGCATCGGTTGCTTCACCGGTTACGGAGAACTCTGTTCCGCCTGAAACGGAAGTCTTCTTGGCTGTCTTTGTTGAAGCACCGCTTCTGACAGTGACTGCGTCTCCCTTAACCTTAACAGTTGCCACATTTGAAGGATTAACCGTTGCATCCGATACAGATGTCGTTGCAGTTACAGCATCTGTTGAAGCGGATGAAGTATCTGTTGACTTATTCTCTGAAGAGGAAGCCTTGGGTGCATCCGAAGAAGAAGCACTTTCCTTGGCGATATCTCCCTTAACATCAGTTACAAGATCGGCTCTAATATATCCATAGCTTGATCCGTTTACCAGTATCTTATACCATGTATAACCGTCAGAATCCGTACACGAAGCAACAATATCAAGTTCCATCCCCTTGGTAACACTCGCCACAGTCTCACTTGTAGTGCTTGCAGAGCTTCTGACCTTGCCCGCACTTGTTGACACCTTAGCCGTTCCGTTGGCATATACACCCATTCCGCTTCCTGCGATCACTGCAACAGCAGTTATCATGGCCAAAGCATATGTAAGTTTGTAACCGAACTTAAATTTCATCATTTTCTCCAATCTGTTTTCCTCTTTTTTCCCTAACCTCTGTCAGGCCACCTCTACAGGCTTACCTCTACAGGCTTACATCTTTCAGGCTCCGCCCATAGTCTTACTTCTGTCAGCCCCGGTCTACAGCCTTACTTCCGTCAGCTCCGTCTACAGCCTCATTTCTGTCAGGCCTCGTCTATAGCCTTACCTATATCATGACGCATATACTTGCCTTCAAAGTCAACCCACTCTGTTGCCTTATAGGCATTGGCACGTGCTTCTTTAAGATCGGCCCCTTTGGCTGTAATGCCCAGTACACGACCGCCGTTAGTCACAATATCATCACCGACAAGCTTTGTTCCGGCATGGAAGCAGAAATAATCATCCTTACCGTCAAAATTCTCAAGTCCTGTGATCTTCTTGCCCTTCTCGTAAGCTACCGGATATCCCTCACTTGCAAGAACGACACATACAGCCGCATTATCTTCGAACTCAAGATCTATCTTATCAAGAGTACCGTCTACGCAGGCCTCCATAACATCGATTATATCATTCTTTAATCTTGGTAAAACAACCTGCGCCTCAGGATCTCCGAATCTCGCATTGTATTCGAGCACCCTCGGTCCGTTCTCCGTGATCATAAGACCAAAGAATATAACACCCTTGAACTCCCTGCCTTCTTCTCTCATGGCATCCACAGTTCTCTGGTAGATATATTTCTTACAAAACTCATCAACTTCTGCAGTATAGAAAGGGCTTGGTGAGAATGTTCCCATTCCTCCGGTATTAAGACCCTTATCTCCGTCAAGAGCTCTCTTATGATCCTGAGCCGATGTCATGATCTTAATGGTCTTACCGTCTACAAATGAAAGTACTGATACTTCCCTTCCTGTCATAAATTCTTCCACAACCATACGATTGCCGGCGCTTCCGAACTTCTGATCGAGCATTATCTCCTTGGCACCTTCAAGAGCCTCTTCAAGTGTGTTGCAGATAAGCACACCCTTACCAAGAGCAAGTCCGTCAGCCTTAAGTACTATAGGCATCTTGGACTTCTTAATATATTCCACCGCCTCTTCATATGAATCAAAGTTCTCATATGCCGCAGTAGGAATATCATATTTTTTCATAAGATCCTTGGAAAAAGCCTTACTTCCTTCAAGGATAGCAGCTTTAGCCTTAGGTCCGAAAGTCCTTATTCCGGCTTCCGCCATTCTGTCCGCGAGTCCTCCGACAAGAGGATCATCCATACCGATGATACAGAGATCAACAGGAACAGATACCGCAAAATCGACCAGCCTGTCAAAATCCATAGCTCCGATGTCTACACATTCAGCCACCTTAGCAATACCGGCATTACCGGGAGCACAATAAAGCTTATCTACTCTCTTACTTTTGCTGACCTGAGTACAGATCGCATGTTCACGACCGCCGCCGCCAACTACAAGAACCTTCATAATGGTAAATCTCCTTCTTACAAATCTTTACTTTAATCGGCTGTTTCTAAAGCTATCATATCTATAGCCTTGGGCAGAATAACCCACTCGGCCTGTTCCATTACTCTCTTCTGAAGCACCGAAGGAGTATCTCCTTCCTGAACTTCTACAGCCTTCTGCAGAATGATCGGCCCCGTATCCGTACCCTCATCCACATAGTGCACGGTAGCTCCGGTCACCTTAACACCTCTTGCGAGAGCCGCCTCATGCACCTTAAGTCCGTAGAATCCCACACCGCAGAAAGACGGGATCAAAGAAGGATGAATATTTATTATCCTTCCACGGAAGGCTTTTACGACCGCCTCGGGTATATTAACAAGAAATCCGGCAAGAACTATTAAATCAGGATTTAATTCTTCAAGCTTTTTAAGGAAGGCATCATTGAAGTCATCCCTTGTCTCATAATCCTTCGGGCTTAATACAATGCCGTCAATTCCTGCCTCTGCTGCCCTTGTAAGAGCATAAGCGCCTTTATTATTACTAATAACAGCTGTTATCTCAGTGTTTCTTATTTTTCCGTCAGCAATACCGTCAATTATAGCCTGAAGATTGGTTCCGCCTCCGGATACGCATACTACTATTCTCAAAATGATCCCCCTTAAGGCCTATACAAGTTCAACCTCTTTGTTACCATCGATTATCTCACCAACGATATAAGGTGTCTCACCGGCTGCCTTGATGGCTTCCATTGTCTTCTCAGCATCTTCGGGTGCAACGGCAAGTACCATTCCGAGACCCATGTTATATGTGTTATACATCATCTTATCTTCAATTCCGCCGGTCTTCTGAAGAAGCTTGAAGATAGGAAGAACAGGATAACTGTCTTTGTTAACTCTGGCGCTTACGCCATCGGGAAGCATACGGGGAATATTCTCATAGAAACCGCCGCCTGTGATATGACTGCATCCCTTTACCTTAACACCTGCATTCTTGATGCTCTTCATAGCCTTAACATAGATCTTGGTAGGGGCTATAAGTGCCTCGCCAAGTGTTGTTCCGAGCTCATCATAATAAGTATCAAGGCTCTCTTTTGTCATCTCGAAGACCTTACGTACAAGAGAGAATCCGTTGCTGTGTACGCCGGAAGAAGCAATTCCGATAAGAGTATCGCCCTTACGGATATTCTCGCCGGTTATCAGATCCTTACGTTCAACAACACCTACTGCAAATCCTGCAAGGTCATATTCATCCTCAGCCATAAGTCCGGGATGCTCGGCAGTCTCACCGCCGATAAGAGCGGCCTCAGACATCTCACAACCTGCTGCCACACCACCTACTATGGTAGCGATCTTCTCGGGATAATTCTTGCCACATGCTATATAATCAAGGAAAAAGAGAGGTTCTCCACCGGCACAGGCTACATCATTGACACACATTGCAACCGCATCGATACCGATCGTATCATGCTTGTCCATTACAAAAGCAAGCTTAACCTTGGTTCCGCATCCGTCAGTTCCTGACAGAAGAACCGGGTCCTCCATCTCTTTGATCTTAGCCAAAGAGAATGCTCCTGAGAAGCCACCAAGGCCTCCGAGAACTTCTTCTCTCATTGTCTTCTTAACGGCTGCCTTCATCAATTCCACCGACTTATATCCTGCTTCAATGTCCACGCCGGCTGTCTTGTAATCTAATGCCATTTTTTCTCTCCTTAATCTTCTATATATTATTGGGGATTCGCAACACATCGATCTTTGCATGAACCATCCGTCATACACTCCGATCTTAATACTCATCGTTCTGCATTGGATGTGATCATAATACCGGTCGATCTCCATACGCACCGGTCAGTATTGGATGTGATCATAACACCTGTCGATCTTCATATGTATCGCTCATACCCTTGTTACCTTTTTTATACTGCGATCACTTCTGATAATTCTTATAACCGCACTCTTTAAGCTTCTCATTCTTTGCTATAACAGATTTCTTAAGGCCTTCCTTATAATCTTTAAGTCTTGCAAGGAGCTCAGCATCCGATGTTGCAAGTATCCTTGCTGCCAAAAGTCCCGCATTAGCTCCACCGCCTATCGCAACCGTAGCGACCGGTATGCCCGAAGGCATCTGAAGGATGGAATAAAGTGCATCCTGTCCGTTAAGCGCTCCGCCACCCATAGGTATACCTATTACAGGCATGGGAAAAATAGCGGCACACATACCGGGCAGATGCGCTGCCATTCCCGCACCTGCGATAATGACCTTTATCCCTCTGTCTTCCGCTGTCTTCGCATATTCAAAAAATTCATCAGGCTCTCTGTGAGCCGAAATGATATCCATCTCAAAGCTTACACCTAATTCCTCAAGGATATCTGCGGCCTTTGACATTACCGCCATATCCGAATCACTGCCCATTACTATTCCTACCTGTGGCATTTCCATTCTCCTTTTCATTCTGTATGTTTATTATTAGAATACCTCTTTGAGCATTCATATATTCTCTGACTGTGTCATCCGACAGCAATACCTCTTTGAGCATTCATATATTCTCTGACTGTGCCATCCGACAGCAATCCCTCTTTGATCACACGATCTGTCTTAGAGGCTCATTAAGGCTTTCCAGACCTTCAAGTACAAAAAGCCCGTCTCTTATTATATCGTGAACACCACCACTTCCGTCAATAGCGGATACTGCTCCGAGTTCATCATATGGTATGGTGATATCCGTATGACAGTTAAAATAAGCCTTTTCCGGATCTGTATCCCTAAGGGCAGAGAAGCTGTTCTCCCTAGCCACAATAGCCTTACCGTCCGGATTATATGTCATCACATCTTCTTCACGCGAGTAACAGGTATCACCCACTGCAAAATGAGGTCCCGTCTTCTCAGCAATCAGGATCGGCATGACATTCTCAAGCGAGTATTTTTTTGTCGCCTTATATGCAACAGTGTTAGTGCCTATGGCGAACTCTCCCATCGGAAGCGTCTCATGATTGAAGAGAAGATGTTCTCTTATATATTCCCTGTTCTTACTCTCTTCTTCATAATTGTCACAACTGTAATCCTTAACACAGCCGTTAACAAACCAAAGCTTAAGATTCTTATATGGACGACCGTTAAGATATACATACTTCACATGAAGAAGTCCGTCTGTTCCTTCAAGCCTCGGACTTGTGAAGACCTCACCGACCGGAATATTGACATCTGCCACACAATTCTCAAAGGCGGTCTCTTTTTCCGGATCATTAAGAGTGATAAGTGCCACCGTAAGATCGGTCAGATTGCCGTCTTTACCTCTGATATGCACCTTCTCGGCCTTGTCCAGCTGATCGATTATGATCTGCTGCATATCCCTGTACATCTCATAGTCCAGAGTGTTGATCCCGATCGTCTCCCTGAATATCTCTTCGAACCTGTCTCCGATATCCGGAATGGGAAAAGCGATTATAGTGAAGCTTCTCTCTTCATTCTTAATATAATCACCAAGCATGGTAACGCTTCTTGATGTATACTCATTGAACAGTTTTCTGGTCTTCTCATCAGGCTTGATAACCACAGACTTACTCTCGGGTATAAAAGGCGATTCGCCGAAAGACTCGATAACAGCAGGTCCGCCAAAAAGTGCGAGCTCACTCTTCTGTGACTCAAGAGCCTTATGCAATGCCTCAATCCTGCGTTCCATATAACGCTTATCGAAGAACAGCGCCTTGTCATTCTCATGATCGTATTCAAACTGCCTGTTCGGGATCGTACCGTACAAGCCGTTCTTAACACTTTTTCTTCCGTTATACACGCTGACTTCCGCAGGACATATAACAGACTTAAGCCCAATGGACGCGAACAATTCCACGGCTCTTCGGACCATTCGCTCGAATCCTATGAAATATCTGATCTCAACGGTATCCTTGATCGACAGATCCTTGCCGGTAACGATGAATCCAAGCCTGTATCCTTCGGTATATACCGAAGCCATCCTGTCGATCTCTTCATCACTCAGAGTATTCATGAATCTGACGAGCTTACATTCATTATCGCTTATATAATCGCCATAATCATACAGGTAATCTATACTTGTAAGATCGGCTTTTTCTATTATCTCTCCGGCAAGCGTCGGCTTATATATGTATCTGTCACTCAACTGTCTCTCGGTAAACAGTTCAAGATAATCATATGAAAAGGAACCAATCGCATCCTTCACGGCAGTCAGCGTATCAATTCCGTCATCTTCGGAGGTTAATATGACATATATCTGAATAAAGAGCTCCATCCTGATCAGGAGATCCTCAATATCCTGCCTGTAGGCATAGGATACACAAGCCTGACACTCCGCATAAACCGAAGACAGAACTGCTCCGATCTTATCCCCAAGCTTATCCGATGCATACGAAGGATTGAGATAACTCTTATCATATTCATCCTTCAGCTCATGATACAGCCCGGCATTAAGAGCCTGCTTCTCTTTTAGATCCAGACTCTTATACTTATCGGAACGAATAAGCTCATATACATCCGTCACCATCAGAAGATAGGAAGCCACGCTTCGGCAATAATCCGAATATTGCATATTAAGATCTTCATCAGCTATGTTATGAAGTTTTTCAACTGCCAGTTCATATCTTAATTCAAGCATCTCTTCCTCTATAAATACGCGCCCGCACTTAAGAGCAGGCCTATACTGATGATAGCAAGCACATTCAATATGATACCTATATAGGTAAACAGATAGAACTTACCGGCTTCATTCTTGCCCATATAGCCAAGGATCAGACCGACTATGGCGAATACCAGCGCAAGAATACAGGATGCCGATATTCTGTCACTCGCCACCCCGTTATTCAAATATGTGAAGTAAACTGCGATGATGATCGCCGATACATCAATGACTCCCAACAGTGAGGACATTATCCCTTTATAGGAATGTTGTTTATTTGTAAAAATATATTTACGATTCAATTTTTGGCCTCTTTATAGGTTTCTCCTATTATTTAGCGCCATATTCAGCATAATATGCATCTATTCTGGCCTTCATCTCATCATCTATAAGGACTCTTCCGTTAACCTCTCGTCCGTAAAGATATTCAATAACATCTGTCATTGATACTATTGCCGAGGTCTCGAATCCATATAACTCCTTGATCTCCTGAAGCGCACTTCCTGTTCCCTTACCTCTCTCCATTCGATTCAGAGATACCATAAGACCAACGATATCAACTTTTGCCTGTTCACGAAGGATCGGAACGGTCTCTTCCATTGATTTACCGGAAGTGGTAACATCCTCGATTATAACAACTCTGTCTCCGTCCTGAAGCTTACTGCCAAGCAGGATACCTGCATCGCCATGATCCTTAACCTCCTTACGGTTAGAACAATATCTGATCTCCTTACCATAGAGCTTGCTGTATGCGATAGTTGTTGCTACAGAAAGAGGAATACCCTTATATGCAGGTCCAAAGAGAACATCGAAGTCATCTCCGTACGTCTCGTGAATAGCCTTGGCATAATACTCACCCAGCTTCATAAGCTGTGCTCCCGTAACATATGCTCCCGCATTCATAAAAAACGGTGACTTACGTCCGCTCTTAAGAGTGAACTCACCAAACTTAAGAACATCACAACCTATCATAAATTCAATAAATTCCTGTTT
This sequence comes from Lachnospiraceae bacterium, assembly GCA_024684085.1. Taxonomy (GTDB): domain Bacteria; phylum Bacillota; class Clostridia; order Lachnospirales; family Lachnospiraceae; genus Colinaster. Next base: position 13,061 of record JAIKXM010000031.1, read on the forward strand.
ATACTGTTCCATTTATTAGATCCTCTCTTCTTATCAATAAATATCTCTCCGGCATATCCTATATTATAAGAGTGCCATATCCTATATCAAATGACTGTCATTTCCTAATATTATATGACTGTCTAAACCTATATTATAAGGCTGACTTATCCTCTATTATATGACTGTCTCAGCCGTATATCCGGCTCATCTGTAATTTTATTACATATCAGCCCATTTTCAACCCGCCAAACCGGCTCATATGATAAATTGCTTCATATCTGTATATCGTTTATCCGATTGCGGACATTATATCCTCTTTCATTGCTTTAACGGCTGCCTTGGCTGCATCAGCGTAACCTTCCTCGCCATACTTTGCATATTCTTCCTGAAGATATGCACCTATGATACCTCTTGAAGAATTAACAATGGCGCCAAGTCCGTCTTTATTAAAGAAATGTGCAAGATCCTTACCCTTACCGCCCTGTGCACCATATCCCGGCACAAGAATGTAGCTCTTGGGCATTACTTCTCGCATGGCCATACCGACTTCCGGATATGTAGCTCCTACAACGGCTCCAACATAACTGTACTCATCACCCATAAGCGAATCTGCCCACTCGGCTACCTTATCGGCAACGAGATTATAGAGTGTCTTGCCCTCAAAGTTCTTATCCTGGAACTCTCCACTACTTGGGTTGGATGTCTTAACCAGCACGAAGATCCCCTTCTTCTCTTCTGCACATACATCAAGGAAAGGCTTTATTCCGTCACTTCCAAGATAAGGATTGACTGTTGCGAAGTCTTCATCAAAAGCCTTGCATACAGTATTACCGACTTTTACGGAACCTAAGTGTCCTATCGCATAAGCGGCTGAAGTAGATCCTATATCGCCTCTCTTAATATCAGCTATAACAACAAGCCCCTTCTCCTTACAATACTTAACAGTCTTATCAAAGGCAACAAGTCCGGGCAGCCCGTACTGCTCATACATTGCTATCTGAGGCTTAACCGCAGGTATATCTTCACATACTGCATCTATGATCCCCTTATTATACTGCCAAATCGCTTCTCCGGCCGCTTCCAGAGTCTCACCATACTGTTCTATCGCCTTCTTCATAAGGAAATCAGGGATAAGCTTATCTGTAGGATCAAGTCCTACAACAATAGGCGCGTTGGTCTTCCTGATATTGGCTACAAGTTTGTTGATCATACATCCTCCTCTTGCCGTCAGACGGCTGTTGTTCTTTATTCATTAATGGGCATCATTGTTATTATAATCAATTCGCTGTCTATGTACAACATCATGATCCGCCCTATATGCCAAAATCAGGCGAGTCGGAATCGATCCGGCCCGCCTCATTAATTAAACCATCAATTGTTTGTCTGTAGCATACTTCTTGATATTGGAAGCATTAACATATTTCCTGTAATTCTCTCCGTCTACCTCTACAAGCGTAGGTGCCTGCATGATTCCGTATTTGCTTACAAGTTCCATATTCTCTTCGGCATCTATCAGGATATACTTCTCATTACCCAGATACTCTTTTGCCAGCTTGCAATTCGGACAGGTCTTAGTGGTAAACAGATATAATATATGTTCAGGTGTGCTGCATTCTACAAGCGGTTCTGCCTTATCATAATCAGAGATCTTAACCACTGTATTAACAGACCTCTTCAATGATGAATTCTCAATATCATATTCTGTTCTGTTACTGTATTCCTGTAACTTACCGTCATTCCAGTTCTGTACAGGTCTGTAATAACCTGTTATACGGCTGTATACTTCGGTTGACGCTCCGCATACGGGACATGTCTTATGTTCTCCGTTAAGGTATCCGTGTTCCTTACATATAGAATATGTAGGTGATAAGGTGAAGTAAGGAAGCTTGTAATTCTCTGCGATGGTTCTTACAAGATCAGCCGCAGCCTTCCAATCGGGAAGCTTCTCACCTAAGAATGCATGGAATACTGTTCCCGAAGTATAGAGTGTCTGTAATTCATCCTGAATATCAAGAGCATCAAAAATATCTGCGGTGTAATCAACAGGTAAGTGTGATGAATTGGTATAGTAGGGTGTATCACCGGGATGACCTGCAGTTTTGATCTGAGGCCACTGCTTGCGGTCATGCTTGGCAAGTCTGTATGTAGTACTCTCAGCAGGAGTTGCTTCGAGATTGTAAAGATCACCATACATCTCCTGATAATCCGAGAGTCTCTCTCTCATATGATTAAGTACCTTCTTGGTGAACTCCTGAGTTCTCTTATCTGTCATATCAGCTCTGAGCCAGTTGGCATTAAGACCAACCTCATTCATACCGATAAGACCGATGGTAGAGAAATGATTATCAAAGGTCCCAAGGTATCTCTTTGTATAAGGATATAATCCTTCATCAAGAAGCTTGGTAATAACGCCTCTCTTGATCTTAAGAGATCTTGCTGCGATATCCATCATCCTGTTCAGACGCTTGAAGAAATCATCTTCATCGGAAGCAAGATAAGCGATCCTGGGCATATTAATGGTAACAACGCCCACACTTCCCGTACTCTCGCCGGAACCGAAGAAACCGCCCGATTTCTTACGAAGTTCACGAAGATCAAGTCTTAATCTGCAACACATTGATCTGACATCCGAAGGCTCCATATCCGAATTGATATAATTAGAGAAGTAAGGAGTACCATACTTGGAAGTCATCTCAAAGAGTAATCTGTTATTCTCTGTATCCGACCAATTAAAATCACGTGTTATTGAATATGTAGGGATGGGATACTGGAAGCCTCTGCCATTGGCATCGCCTTCGATCATGGTCTCAATAAATGCCTTATTGACCATATCCATCTCTTTCTTGCAATCCTTATAGCAGAAGTTCTGCTCTTCACCTCCTACAATAGCAGGAAGTTCAGCCAGATCCGCGGGAACAGTCCAATCAAGTGTTATATTGGAGAAAGGAGCCTGTGTTCCCCAACGGCTGGGAGTATTGACACCGTATATAAATGCTTCGATACACTTCTTAACTTCCTTGTAAGACAGATTATCAACCTTAACAAAGGGAGCAAGGTATGTATCAAAAGACGAGAATGCCTGCGCGCCTGCCCATTCATTCTGCATGATACCGAGGAAGTTAACCATCTGATTACATAATACAGACAGATGAGATGCCGGTGCGGATGTGATCTTACCCGTGATACCGCCAAGTCCTTCCTTAATAAGCTGCTTAAGAGACCAGCCTGCGCAATAACCTGTGAGCATTGACAGATCATGAATATGAATGTCTGCATTGCGGTGAGCTGTAGCGATCTCTTCATCATATATCTCAGAGAGCCAGTAATTGGCTGTAACTGCACCCGAATTACTTAAGATAAGACCTCCTACGGAATATGTAACCGTAGAATTCTCCTTAACTCTCCAATCTTCAATCTTAACATAGCTGTTAACCACATCCTTGTAATCAAGAATGGTAGACTTCATGGTACGAAGTTTCTCTCTTTGCTTACGATACAGTATGAATGCTTTGGCAGCCTCTGTATAGCCTGCCTGCTCCAGAACCTTCTCAACACTGTCCTGGATATCCTCCACCTGAATCTTGTTCTCCTTGATCTTACTCTGAAAATCTGCTGTAACTCTGAGTGCCAGCAGGTCAATCACATCATTGCTGTACTGAACCTCTGTTGCTCTGAACGCCTTAATGATCGCATCGCTGATCTTAGCTAAAGTAAAGTCTGCCTCCAACCCGTCTCTTTTAACAACCTGTAACATTTTTTGTTATCCCCGCCTTCCGGTAATTCTATTAATTGCTCTTACTTTTCATACATTTTGTACAATTACTTGACATAACATACAAGATGTAGCCCACTATGTCTATATTATCATCGCACATTTTCAGTGTCAATAAAAAAACACAAGATGTAGTACCAATTTTCATACGGTTACATAACATCTTGTGTCTAATTCATCATATCAGAATCTATCTGCTTGCAAGAAATTCCTTCTCTTTTGCAAGCTTATCATCCGTCGGATACTTATTTATATAGTCATTTGTAAGCTTCGCAGCCCGGTCAAAATCGCCCGAATACTCAAGTGCAACTATCCTGTTAAATTCAAGTGTCCTCGCACAATCACCGCTGTCGACGGTAAGTCCCTGCTCGAACGCCTGCAATGCGCCTGCATAATCCCCCGAAGAGATCTTGCACAAGCCCAGCTGATTGTATACGGCCGCGCTGTCCTGATGCTTGCTTATATAATTCTGGTAGGTGCTGGCGGCATAATTGTAATCACCGAGAAGCTCATAAGTCTTACCAAGATAGATTATCTTCTCTTCCTCATCGTCCCTCGCCTCTTCGAAGTAGAGCTTGGCATTCTCATAATCCTTCATATAGAAGTAGATCCTGCCCTTGTCGAAGTCAGACAGTCTCCTTTCCTTCTCTTCAAGAAACTGTTGCAAAAGAGCGGTCCCTTCATCTTCATATCCCTTGTCAGATAGCGTCCCCGCGATACGGATCCTCAGATCGTAATTCTCAGGTTCAAGCTTAAGACAGGTCTCAAAATCGCTTACAGCAGCGTCATGGATATCCAGTTCAAGATAATCCGCCCCTCTTTTGTAATAAGAAAGAGTATCCTTATCACGCATATCAAGTATGGCCGTGTAGATATCTATCGCGCTTGATATATCACCCTTACGCTCAAATGCATCCGCTATATAGTAATTGATATCTATATCTTTACTGTCTACTATCGTACCGCTGTAAGAAAGGGCCGAATACAGATCTGTAATGGCCCCATCATAATCACCGGAATAGATCTTCGCAATGCCTCTTACCCTGAACACTTCCGCCTTATCCTCGCCTGCGGCCTCTGCCATATCCAGAGCTTCCAGCGCCTGATCATATTCGGCGAGATTCATATGTGTATAAGCATTGCCAAGATTATCTTCTCCGCCGCCCAGACCACATCCGCCAAGGGTCAGAACGACGAGCAACGAACAGATACAGATACCTGATCTTATTCCGTTATGTATTCTCATTATATTCTCCGTTGATGCGCCGGTGAATGAAGTATCACTCACGCCGGTTTATTACCAAGCCCTACAGCGACTTGATAACAGATACGCGTTTATTCTTCTTGTCTTCATAAAGATTAGCATCTGCCGTCGCAACAAACTGTTCAAGATCCATATCCGGTACACAGGTGAATTCACAGTAACCTACCGACATCTCAATATAGTACGGCTTGTCACAATCATCATTAAATTCCTTCACTGTCTTCTTGATCATATCGACAACATCAGCACCGGTCTTATCTTCAAGGAGGCATACCGCAGAAAACTCGTCTCCGCCCATCCTCGATATCTTGGCACCGCCGCCCAATGCGTCATGAATGATCTCCGACGAAGATCTTATAGCGAAATCTCCCGCAGAATGACCGAAGGTATCATTGATCTGTTTAAGATGATCAAGATCGCTCAGTATCATCACGGCCTTTTCGCCCGAATGTTCCGACATAAGAGTAAGTGTCTGCTCAAGGAAGCCTCTTCTGTTAAGGCATCCGGTAAGCTGATCGTACTCCGAGATAAAACTTAAGACCTTATTCTTGGCCTCGACTTCAGAGATAGCCTTCTCAAGCTTTCTCTTAAGCTTACGCTGCTTCAGATACATATTCCTGAAATCAAGTGCGTTGCTTATCTGCATACACGCCTGATTGAACAACATTATATCGTCCAGTCCGATCTCTGCAGCCAAAAGACCGTACTGTTTGTCACCCATAAATATATCGAAGATACAATATGAATATCTTTCATCCTTACGGAAAACAGCCGTCATCCCGCCAGCTACCGTAAGCTTTGGTCTGTCAGCCTCATCATAAGAAACGATTGAAGCCCCCTCATGGTAAGAAGACAGATTCAGACTATACGGCAACTCCCATCTGTCCTGTTTGGCATGTCTGACAGGCGAATCAAGCACGAACATATACGTACTCTTACTGTTCATCTTGGATAAGATATGCATGGGCGAAGCATAAAAATCCTTATCATCATTAACATACGTGAGCATGTCTCTTGATATAAAAGGCATGAACATCGTATTATTCTCAAATGCACTCAGACGATCCGAATCCTTAATGATTGTTATCGCCTGTATCTGCTGTTGTATCGTAATAAGCACATCCAAAAGAGCTTTTGTAGTCTTGATATCCTTGGTTGCTGTGATCCTGCTGTCTATAAGAACTGCAAGAGCATCAAGTGCAGCCGACACAGATATAAACGGACTGTACTTACCTGCCAGCAATTCGCTGATATTGGCCAGAAGTGTCTTCTTATCCAGATCGTCAATTCCGGTAGCGACTTTCTCAACGACCTCATTAACAATGGGACGAAGAAAATCAATGATCTCTTTCTTAACTTCATCATTGGTATTATAGACTACTGACTTGTCGATCAGTATCTTGGATATTCTCTCGACATAAGCTGCCCTGTACTTGCTTCCGAAAGCAGGCTTTGGGTAGTTATATCTGGAAGCCGCCTTACATCCGCAAGAAGATCTGATCTTCAATACCGCAGGAGACGCGATGGGTTCGAATTTCTTGCCTTTCACAAGGTCAAGAGCAATGCCGACACTCTGAACACCGACATCATATTCATTCTGTACTACGGTACTTAAAGGAGGCACCATACTCGCTGCCATCTCCCAGTCGTCATAACCTGTAACGGCTATATCTCGACCGACTTTGAGTCCTCTTGACTCGCAGACATTATATGCGGCAGTAGCCATCATATCATTGGCACAGCATATAGCCTCAGCATCCGGATTGTCATCCAGCAATTTCCTGATCTGAGGTCCCACCATATCGGAGAAATCTCCTACTGCGAAAATACTGTCATCATATTCTATATCATTGGCTCTGAGAGCATCTTCAAATCCCTGCCTGCGCTCAATGGCATCCCGATTATACAACGGACCGCCAACATATACTATCTTCTTACAATGATGAGTATGTATGAGATGTTCAGCCATCCTGAACATTCCGTTGTAATTATCGGACACTATCGATGTGGAAGCCGGTGTCGGATTATCATCACGATCCTCAAGTAATACAAAGGGCTTATCCCGATATCCGGCAAGGAACTCGTTCTTATCGATATTATCAAGAAAAATGCAGAGGGAACCGTATGATATGATAAAAGCATCGGCACCTGACATCGGGGCATAGTCAAACACTACATTATACTGATAATCATAGAAATAATTCGTATCAGTATCACTATTGAGCAGATAATTATAGGCCACATGCATGCCGACAAAGAATATCACATTGACGTCTTTACGTTCTGCTGCGTCTTGGATACCCCTCATCAAGGCTCTGGTATGTGGCGAATTGGCATTCCCTATAATAACCCCGAGTGTAATTCTCTTCATGCGCATAACCCCTAATGCATTTTCATAATCTCAATACATTATATCAAATTATACTAAGCATTTCCACTAAATCAACAATTATTTTCAGTCATTATTCAACAATTTTGTGCTATTTGCACACAAGTTTAACCTCTGTTCTGTTTAGCTACAAGGCTTGAACCGCCGTATATCTCTCTTAACTTCGGCTTCTCGATCTTACCTGTAGGATTACGAGGTATATCGGCAAAAACAACATGCTTGGGTCTCTTGTATCTCGGCAGCTTCAGGCAGAACTCATCGATCTCTTCCCTGGTGCATTCCATGCCTTCCTTGATCTCGATGACCGCAAGAGTCGCTTCACCGAGTCTAGCATCGGGAACACCGATAACCGCCACATCTTTTACCTTGGGATATGCTCTTACGTAATTCTCGATCTGAACGGGATAGAGGTTCTCACCGCCGGAGATTACCACATCCTTCTTACGGTCTACAAGGAAGATGAATCCATCCTCGTCTTCCGTGGCCATATCACCCGTAAAGAGCCAGCCATCCTTAATCGTCTCTGCTGTTGCCGCAGGATCATTATAATAACAGGTCATCACGCCGGGTCCCTTAAGACATAACTCGCCGACCTCTCCGCGTGCAACTTCCTTACCTTCTTCGTCAACGATCTTGGTCATCCAGCCGTAACCGGCCTTACCGATAGCACCGACCTTATGTGTATTCTCAACGCCGAGGTGAACAGCGCCGGGTCCGATAGATTCTGAAAGACCGTAATTGGTGTCATAATCGTGGTTAGGGAATCTCTCCTTCCATCTTGCGATAAGTGAAGGCGGTACGGGCTGAGCACCGATATGCATAAGTCTCCACTGAGAGAGCTCATAATCATCGGGATTGATATCGCCACGGTCAATGGCATCAAGAATATCCTGTGCCCACGGAACCAGAAGCCATACTATAGTACACTTCTCGTTGGATACCGCTTCGATAATGGTCTTGGGCTTGGTTCCCTTAAGAAGTACCGACTTGGCTCCCACAAGGAAACTTCCGAACCAGTGCATCTTGGCACCTGTATGGTAAAGAGGCGGAATACATAAGAATATATCATCCTTTGTCTGTCCGTGATGATTCTGTTCCACCTTACATGAATGCATAAGACTCTCATGATTATGAAGGATTGCCTTAGGGAATCCCGTTGTACCTGATGAGAAATATATAGCCGCATCATCTTCATCGGTCAGAGTAATATCGGGAGTCTGACTTGAACAGTCGGCTGTAAGTGAGCTGTAATCTTCCGCAAAAGAGGGGCAATTGTCACCTACATAGATGAGGAGACGATTCTTGCTGATCACATCAGCTATCTCTTCCACACGTCCTATGAACTCAGGGCCGAATACCAGCACATCAACCTCTGCAAGATTAAGACAATACTCGATCTCATCAGATGAGTATCTGAAGTTAAGAGGCACAGCAAGTGCTCCCGTCTTAAGTGCACCGAAATAGATCGGAAGCCACTCAAGGCAGTTCATAAGTAAGATACCAACCTTATCTCCCTTATTGACTCCTCTGCTAAGGAGCATATTGGCGAACCTGTTAGCCTTCTCATTGAAGACACTCCAGGTGATCTCTCTTCTGTAATGTGAAGTATGTTCGGGCTCGATCAGTTCGTATTCCTTCCATGTAACCCTTCTTGTATCCTGAATATCAGGATTGATCTCCACAAGTGCAATGTCATTGCCGTATTTGGAAGCGTTCTGTTCCAAAATCTCTGTAATTGGCATTATTTTCTCCTCCGATCGTGATACTGATTATATTTACATCACTGCAACGCGCCAGTGTTTTGCAATTTAAACCGCTAAAGTAAATTTTAGCACCTGTCACCTCTAAAGTAAAGCCCTGCTATGTTCGCCGATCCCCCCATCGATCCCCCGGTCAATGAGTCAGAACTCGTTTACCTGTTGACAGTGAACATCCAAACAAGCCTTGCATTCTTTAATCCCTGCCAAGGATATCGACCACATGGGCTGCCGCTCCGATAAGCTCACTTCTCTCCGCTATCGAAGCCACATAATCCAAATAGATATCGAACTCATCTTCCGTCATAGCCTTCAGGCACGGCCTAATATAATTCGTGGGGCCATCCGGACTGATGATCTTAATTCTCTTAAGTCCGGCACGCGCATTCAGCTCATCGATATCATCAAGCCTCACATAATCATAGAGATCTTTGGCTTCGCTATGACAATGAAAGTCTGCATCCAGCCTTCCGCTTTCCTTAAGTTCCTTAAGATGGCCTTCCTTCAGAGCATACATCACCACCCCGTATTCATTCATGCAATATGCCACCATTATACAGCCGTTCTTCCCGGTGACTCTCTTAGCCTCAGTGAGTACCTTAAGCTTATCCTCCACCGTAAACAGATGATACATGGGACCGAACACCAGGGTCAGATCAAATGAATCATCCTCATATTTGCTAAGATTTCTTGCATCGCCAAGTCTTGCATGCACCAGATCGCTCTTGCACTTAAGCCTTGACAGATTATGCTTAACCAGCTCTATTGCGCTCACATCATATCCGTCAACAGCCAACGGCACGCTGTAACGACCGGTTCCCGCACCAATATCCAATATATGGATATCTCTTCGTTCCATTCCCTGCCTCTCAAGCTCATCAAGATATTCCCTGATATATTTCATGGTGATCCTGTATTCGACCTGCCCATGGCGTGAATCGAAGCGCTTCTCTTCATTGAACTTTCCGTAATATTCGATAATATGATCCGTATCTTTCATTTATTCCGATCCGTTCTCCTTCTAATGTCAGACTTAACGTTACTGTTCACACCCGTGTTTTTGTAAATAGCTACAGGAAATATATTCACTATAAACGCCTATGTGGGCGTCGGCACTTAGCGAGGCAAAGCCGAGCTTAGTGTCCGCTACGCTCACATAGGAGCGAGAGCGCCGTTTCGGTGAATATATTTCCTGTAGCGGACAGACACCTGTGAACAGTAACGACTTAACAATATTGATATGATTTATAATACACTTGTATGACTCAGACTAACTTGATAATATATATATTGGCGGTTGGAATACTGCACCCCGACCGACGACACAAAAGACTTTCAGGAGATGCCTTATGTCACAAGATAGTATACTTGAGGCGGTCAATTACGATCGCGATTACAGCCTTCTTCAGAAATTCAACATACCCGTATTTATTCATCGAAGTGTCTTAACCTCAGCCAAACTCAGCAGATACTGTGGCAAAGCATACCGCGAGTATGGTTTTCTGCTTGTCGAAGACGGAAGCCTGCATATGCGTATCGAAGACGAATCGTTCGATGTCAATTCCGGCGAACTCGTCTTCATCAATTTCGACAAAAGAGTGAACGCCAATATCGATGAAGGCAAGGAAGTACATATCTGCGTACTTCTCATTCACCCCTCGGCACTATTTGAAGTCGGCCTTAATAATCTTGCGGTTCTGTACAGCAATCCTCTCACCAATCCGAACAGTTCCCGCTCCTTCCTGAAGTGTGATACAACAGATTCTTCCTACGGCAGTTCCATGCTGACTCATTTCAACCGGATAGGTGATCTTCTTAATGAAAAAGCGCAGGGATATGAACTTATCGTCAAAGGTGAATTATACTTCCTGTGGCACGACCTGTACAAGGCATGTCACGCCTACTCCGAAGAGCCTGCGAGATTCTCTCAGCAATATCTTAATGATAATAAACGTATCACAACTGCCATGTTATACATAGATGTTCATTACCAGGAGAATATCTCGCTTGATGACATCTCAGCCAACCTTAATGTCAGCAAAAGCGAATGTTGCCGATGTTTTAACAGGATACTGCACTTGTCTCCCATTGAGTATCTCATTCAATACCGTATAATAACCGCCGCGAAGCTCTTATCCGACCCGCGCAACCCGATGACCATAGCTACCATAGCCACAAGCGTAGGCTTCAACAATGTCAGTTATTTCAATAAAGCCTTCAAGGCACAGATGGGTATCACACCCTCTCAATACAGAAAGCAGCACTCGTAAGTGCTGCTTTCTGTTATCTACGGTTATTCTATCCGTCAACGGACAATATCATGCACTCTCGTTCATCTTAAGAAGCTTTGCTGCCTGATCTGCCGCTATACAGGCATCTATTATCTCCTGAATATCACCGTCCATTATCTTATCAAGCTTATATAAGGTCAGATTGATCCTGTGATCCGTAACACGTCCCTGAGGGAAGTTATATGTTCTTATCTTCTCAGATCTGTCACCGGTTCCTATCTGACTTCTTCTTGCCTCAGCCTCGGCATCATGTGCCTTCTGCTGTTCGAGATCGTAGAGCTTGGTACGAAGCAGAGCAAAAGCCTTAGCCTTATTCTGGATCTGACTCTTCTCTGCCTGAGAGTAGATCACTATACCTGTAGGCATATGGGTAAGTCTTACCGCCGAGTCTGTTGTATTGACACACTGACCGCCCGCTCCGGATGAACGGCACACATCGATCCTGATATCCTTCTCGTCTATCACAACATCGACTTCCTCAGCCTCAGGCATAACCGCAACCGAGATCGTAGATGTATGTATACGCCCGCCCGACTCTGTCTCAGGCACTCTCTGCACACGATGAACTCCACTCTCGTACTTCATAACGGAGTAAGCGCCCGAACCGCTTACCATAAAGGTAACGCTCTTCATACCGCCTATACCGATCTCATCCATCTCCATGGTCTCGACCTTCCAACGGCGTGACTCTGCATAATGCATATACATACGATATATCTCTGCCGCAAAAAGAGCCGCCTCATCACCACCGGCACCTGCGCGGATCTCCACGATGACGTTCTTATCATCATTGGGGTCCTTGGGGAGAAGAAGGATCTTCATCTTATCCTCAAGTTCTTCGACTCTTTTCTTGCCTTCGTTCAGCTCTTCCTTAAGCATCTCGCGCATCTCTTCATCATTCTCACTCTCAAGCATCATGAGACTGTCTTCGATGTCCTGCTTGCGCTGCTTATATTCCTTATAAGCCTCCACTATGGGGCCAAGTTCACTCTGCTCTTTCATAAGTGAAGTGAATCTTCTCTGATCGGAAGACACACCGGGCTCACTGAGCTCATTCATTATTTCTTCAAATCTGTGTAACAGATCTTCCAGTTTATCAAACATACTAACTCCATTCATCTTAAAGGCATCCGACCTTTGACAACTCTGTCATTGCCCGAATAATCTCTGACAACTTCCACATCCTCATAACCTTTTTGTTCCATAAGGTCTCTCACCGCTTCGCCCTGATCGTAACCGATCTCGAAGAACAGCCAACCGCCTTTATTCAGATGCTTATCACTGTCGGCGATTATCCTTCTGTAGAATACAAGTCCGTCTTCATCCCCGTCCAGCGCAAGTCTTGGCTCATGATCTCTTACTTCCGGCATAAGTGTATCCACAACGGCAGATGCGATATAGGGAGGATTGCTCACTATAATATCATATCCCGATCCGTCTTTCGGCATATCCGCCAAAGCTTCATACAGATCTCCTCTAAGGAACCTGACATCGACTCCCTGAGCCTTGGCATTACGTCCGGCCACCTCTAATGCTTCCTCGGATATATCGGTTCCTGTTCCCAGGCATTCATGACTTAACCTTATCAGACTGATGATGATGCATCCGCTTCCCGTACACAGATCCAGAATATTCATATTATCAAGCCCGAGACGCATTATCTCTTCCACCAGGATCTCGGTATCAGCTCTGGGAATGAGTACCGCTTCGTTCACTTCGAACTCAAGTCCCATGAACATCTGTCTGCCGGTTATATACTGAACAGGTATGTGATCAACCCTCTTATCAAGACTGTCCTTAAATACCAGCATCTCTCTATCCGTAAGCAATATTTCTCCGTGAACAAATATATCATTCATTGACAGTGATGCCGCATGTTCGAGGAGCAGAAGACAATCCGTCCTCGCATCACTTTCTGACACGAGTGTCAGTTTTTCCATTCCGTAACGATACGCTTCACTTCTTGTCATCTGTCTTACTCTTTATCGTCCGTATCCGGTTCCGATTCCGTATTTGCTTCCAAGTCTGCATTTACTTCTGCATTCACAGTTTCTTCAGCAGTCTCAAACTGTTCAGCACTTTCCGCTTCAACAGCACTTTCTGTCTCAACATCACTTTCTGCTTCTTCCTGCTTAGCCCTCTTAGTGAACTTCTCATCAATAAAAGCTCTCCAGTCAAAAACAGCCTCGACTGACTTGATGGCAACCTCTATCATCTGATCATCCGGTTCCTTGGTCGTCAGCTTCTGAAGAGCCGCTCCCGGAGCCGAGATTATCTTAAGCAGGATATTATCACTGCGTCCTGCAAGCCTTATGATCTCATATGATATTCCCGCGATCACGGGTAATAACAGCAATCTGAACAATACTTTCAGTGCAGGATTCTCAACACTTATGAACATGAAGAGGATCACACTTACAACCATTACAAAGAGTAAGAAGCTTGTACCGCATCTCTTATGGAATCTCGAAGACTTCCTTACATTCTCAACGGTAAGCTCGTGACCTCTCTCGATACAGTTAATACACTTGTGCTCAGCGCCATGATACATATAGAGACGTCTGATATCCTTCATCATCGTAATCGATACGATATAGATAAGGAAGATTGCAAGTCTTATCACACCCTCTATAAGAGTCAGCAAAGAATTATTGCGGACATATCTCTCCAGGAATGTCGACAGGAAGTACGGAAGTACCATGAATATACCTATCGCCAATACCAAAGACGAGATCACCGTAATGGCCGAATACAGCTTCTCCTTCTTGATATCCTCCTCACGATCGTACTCAGTCTCATTCTGATCCTGATCATCCTCGTAAAAAGATGCTGAATAATTGAGTGCCCTCATTCCCAAGATAAGCGAATCCACCATATTGACAGCCCCTCTTATAAAAGGAACCTTGGCGATCTTCTTATCATGGAATATACCGTGGTATTCGGCAGTCTCGATATCTATCTCTCCATCCGGCTTCCTTACCGCAACAGCGTACAGGTCTTTGTTCTTCATCATAACGCCTTCAAGAACTGCCTGTCCGCCTATACCGGAATTACATAATCTTCTACGCTTCTTAGCCATAGTTCTCTCTTTCTATAAAACAATAAGGTTGAAGTCGCATTGACCTCAACCTTATTATTGCATTTATTAATTGCTCTGTACGCCGTACTTCTTGTTGAACTTGTCAATACGTCCATCAGCTCTTGCAGACTTCTGCTGGCCTGTATAAAATGAATGGCACTTTGAGCAAACTTCTACGTGGATCTCAGGCTTTGTTGAACCTGTTACAAATGTGTTACCGCAGTTACATGTAACTGTTGCCTGATAATATTCAGGATGGATTCCTTCTCTCATGTTCTCACCTCTCTATATTCATTATACGTTTATGTTCTCATCCGCTTACTGTCTCTACAACAGCTTTCTTATAATAACATAGAAAAATAATATATGCAAGTCAAAAAATGAACAACTCAGAGTTTTTGTAACGGATCGAAAGCAAAACCATCATAATGATGGCAGTTTCACCTTAACTGGCACTCATTTTAATGGTTTAATGTATTTGGAGGGATTATAATGATCAACGAATACCACCGAATTATACGGCAAATTAAAAATGCGACTAATCCTGAATCCGCTTCCTTTTTAGTCGCATTCTAATATCTCTTATATATTTACGTGTACATACATCTTCCGTTCAAAAGATCACACCGCTTTGAATGACACTAAAACCCCGTCCCCAAGTGTCATGCCATCAGAAGATCGCGCCGCTTTTCAGAATATCCCTAACGAACTCTCTGTTGCTCTTAGCTCTGTAGAATCTGTTAATGATATCATCGGCACATTCCTCGGCTCTGCTGCCGCTGAATGCCCTTCTGATCCTGTTGGTAGCCTCAATCTCATCGGCGGTCAGGAGCTTATCGTCTCTTCTTGTACCCGACTTAAGGATATCGATAGCAGGGAATATCCTGCGTTCTGACAGCTTACGGTCAAGAACGATCTCCATATTACCTGTTCCCTTGAACTCCTCGTAGACCACATCATCCATCTTGCTTCCGGTCTCTACAAGCGCCGTTGCAAGAATAGTGATACTTCCGCCCTCTCTCATATTACGTGCAGCACCGAAGAACTTCTTCGGCATATGAAGAGCCGCAGGATCAAGACCGCCCGAAAGAGTCCTGCCCGAAGGCTGTACGATCAGGTTATATGCTCTCGTAAGTCTTGTAATACTGTCCAGGAGGATCACAACATCCTTCTTATGCTCAACAAGTCTCTTCGCTCTCTCGAGCACCATCTCGGATACTCGCTTATGATGATCGGGAAGCTCATCGAATGTCGAGTAGATCACTTCAACATTACTTCCCTTAATTGACTCCTTGATATCGGTAACTTCCTCAGGTCTCTCATCTATGAGCAGGATGATCAGATGAACCTCTTTGTTATTGGTGAGCACTGACTTAGCCACTTCCTTAAGAAGCGTTGTCTTACCTGCCTTAGGCGGAGATACGATCATACCTCTCTGCCCCTTACCCACGGGACACATTATATCCATGACTCTCATCGCAACGCTCGAATCAAGTGTCTCAAGTCTTAACTTCTCCTCGGGGAAGATCGGTGTCATATCCTCAAAGTTGTACCTTCTTGCCGCTATCTCAGGCTTATAACCGTTGATAGTACTTAAAAATAATAGGGCACTGAATTTCTCGTTAGGATTCTTGATCCTCGTATTGCCCGCAACAACATCACCGGTCTTAAGTCCGAATCTTCTGATCTGACTCGGAGCCACATATACATCATTGTCACCGGGCATATAATTATCGCTTCTAAGGAAACCGAAGCCATCCGGCATAACTTCCAGAATACCCTCAACACAGATCCCACTGTCAAGATCCTTGAGGCTCTCTGCCTTCTCCTTATCCTTGGCTTCCTTCTCCTGCTTCTCGGCATTCTCCTTCTCATCAAGCGCCAGCATAGCCTCAACGACATCTGCCTTCTTCATTGACGAAGTTATGGTAATACCTCTTGATCTGGCAAGATCCTTAAGAACGGAAACCGCCAGAGATTCATACTTTTCTCTCATACTATATCTAATACCTCCGTAATACTGATACTTAAAAAATGGGATCTATTATCGAATGATAACCGACTTGTACTGTATTGTGACTTTCTGTAAAGATGACTATATTATACAGCAACTTATTTTTTTGTAAATACAAAAACGTAAGATGATTATTAAAAAAAACGAAACTGTTACTGTTCAAAGGTGTCTGTTCGCTACAGGAAATATATTCACAAAAACATTGGGTGTGAACAGTAACACAAAACTCTGATGACAGGCATGCCCTGCCCTTAATAAAGGCACGACCGAACACCTCCGGCCATGCCTTTATCTCAATCTTATATAAGAGCCTTAACAGCTGCCGCCACAGTATCGGCAACTCTGGGATCAAAAGCCGCAGGCATAATGAAGTCCTCATTAAGTTCTTCATCGGATACCAAAGATGCGATAGCCTCTGCTGCCGCAAGCTTCATATCTTCCGTGATCTGACGTGCTCTTCCCTCAAGCGCACCCTTGAATATACCGGGGAAAGCAACAACGTTATTGATCTGATTAGGGAAGTCCGAACGGCCCGTTCCCACGATACGTGCACCTGCTGCCTTGGCTACGTCCGGCATGATCTCCGGAACGGGGTTGCTCATTGCGAAGACGATAGGGTCAGTCGCCATAGTTTTTACCATATCGGCTGTAAGTGTGTCGGGAGCAGATACTCCGACGAAGATATCCGCATTCTTAATAACATCTGCAAGAGAGCCCTTCTCATCGTTAGGGTTGGACAGTTCAAGCATCTCCTTCTTGGAAGAATTAAGGTTGGTACGATCGGAAGCGATGGCACCTGTTCTGTCGCAGAGGATAAGATTCTTGAAACCGTATCTCATAAGGAGCTTGCTGATAGCCACGCCGGCACTTCCCGCACCGTTGACTACGACCTTACACTCCGCCTTGTCCTTCTTGATTATCTTAAGGGCATTGATGGTAGCGGCAAGAACTACGATAGCCGTGCCGTGCTGATCATCATGGAATACGGGAATATCAAGAGTTGCCTTCAATCTCTCTTCTATTTCAAAACATCTGGGAGCTGAGATATCCTCAAGATTGATACCTCCGAAACCGGGCGCAAGATATGTCACAGCCTTGATTATCTCCTCAGTATCCTGTGTATCAAGACAGATGGGAACAGCATTAACGCCGCCGAACTCCTTGAAGAGAACAGCCTTACCTTCCATAACGGGCATGGCAGCATGAGGTCCGATATTGCCAAGACCCAGAACCGCACTTCCGTCGGATACTACAGCGATGGTATTGGCTTTCATTGTATATTTGTAAGCCAGTTCCTTATCTTCTGCAATTACCTTACAGGGTTCTGCTACACCCGGTGTATATGCAAGAGCCAGATCCTCTCTGGACTTAACCTTAGACTTGGCTACTGTCTCGATCTTACCCTGCCACTGCTCATGAAGCTGCATTGCTAATTCTGCTGTTGTCATCTTATCTCTCCTCTGTTCTTATATTCTTTCATACTAATAGTAATTACATCCCGGATCATTGACCTTTGGACTCAAACATCATTATATATATTAATCCCAAATTGTCAATTTTGTGATCGTCTTTTATTCTCCCGGTCGGCATCCTTCTATTACAGAATGCTTCCCTTCTTAGATATCTATTGTCTTTTGTCGACTTCGGCCTCACTTACTTTTCGTATTCGTTCGGCGCAGCTCTGTCTTCGGCCTCGCTTACTTTTCGTATTCGCCCGGCCTAACTCTGTCTCATGCCACGCTTACTTTTCGTATTCGCCCGGCCTAACTCTGTCTCAGGCCCCGCTTACTTTTCGTATTCGCCCGGCCTAACTCTGTCTCAGGCCCCGCTTCGGCCTTCGTCTGATTTTTCTTTACTCTTTAGATGTTCCTTCGGCCTCGCTTTTGATCCGCTTCATATGCTCGGCGATCTTCTTCTCATAGCCGTTGTCGGACGGCTTATAGAACTCTTTACCGTCAAGTTCGTATGGCAGATACTGCTGTTTGACATAATGATTCGGATAATCATGCGCATACTTATATCCTGTTCCGTGTCCCAATTTCGCTGCTCCTTTGTAATGTGCATCCTGCAGATGCGGCGGAACGGGAAGTGAACCCGTATTCCTCACGGCATCCATTGCTTCATATATACCGCATGAAGAATTGCTCTTTGGTGCAGTAGCCACATAAGTGACCGCCTGAGACAGGATCAGCTGAGATTCCGGCATTCCTATACGCTCAACGGCCTGCGCCGCCGCGACAGCCACCACAAGCGCCTGAGGATCGGCATTGCCCACATCCTCAGATGCACATATCATTATCCTTCTTGCGATGAACCTGACATCCTCACCCGCGTACAACATCTTGGCCAGATAATAAAGAGCGGCATCCGGATCAGACCCTCTCATACTCTTGATAAATGCGGAGATCGTATCATAATGATTATCCCCGTCCTTATCGAATCTGACTACCCGTTTCTGAATGCACTCTTCGATCACGGGCAGTGTGATATGAATCTTACCGTCTTCGGACTTATCGGTAGTCATCACGGCAAGTTCAATGGCATTAAGCGCATGTCTTGCATCTCCGCCCGATATATCGGCAAGGGCATCCAGTGCTTCATCGGTTATTTCCGCACCATATATACCAAGACCTCTTTCGCTATCGGTAAGCGCCCTTCCTATCAGTTCTTTGATATCACCCACCGACAAAGGCTTCAGCTCGAAGATCATCGACCTTGAGATCAAAGCTCCGTTGACCTCGAAATAAGGATTCTCCGTTGTTGCTCCGATCAGGATAATGGTCCCATCTTCCACAAACGGAAGCAGATAATCCTGCTGCCCCTTGTTGAACCTGTGTATCTCATCCACGAAGAGGATAGTCCGCTTTCCGTACATCCCCAAAGCATCCTTGGCGGCAGTCACGACTTCTTCCATGTCCTTCTTGCCCGCCATGGTAGCGTTGATCTGCTTGAACTCCGAACTGGTAGTTCCCGCGATGACCTTGGCAAGCGTAGTCTTACCGGTTCCGGGCGGTCCGTAAAAGATCAGACTGCTTAACTTATCAGCCCTTATGGCTCTGTACAGAAGCTTGTCCCGACCGATTATATGCTGTTGTCCCACAACCTCATCAAGGGTACGCGGTCTTAATCTTGCCGCCAGCGGTGATTCCTTCTCCTTGGCGGTATTCCTCATATACTCGAACAAATCCATCATCAATTTCCTTATTTGAACTGATTAACCGACTGATTATAAGAATATCCTATCCCTTTCAGAATAGCAACGATCTCTGTCTTATCAAGATCAAGGCCTTCGCACAACTTATCAAGATCGGAATACTCATCCCTCAGCTTCGTATTCACGAAACTGAGTAACATCACAGGATCATTAGGTACCATCATCAATCCTCCCACTCATCTTACTCTATCTGCAAACCAATGCTATTATAGCATACAAACACCCGCAGTTTCATATGTCAGTTTATTCACTTTTTTATGGAAAAATATATTATAATTGACTTATGATCCGGGCTTGATGCTAAGACGATCCTCGGCGGATCATGAAGAAGGATGTTCTTGATCGATCCATGACCATTAAGACATTATGATATTTGCCGATCTTTCACAGATCATGAAACAGGGTGATCTTTCATAGATCACGAAGCGGGATGTTCTTCATGGATCCATAACAGAACATTATAGATATGTTGCATATTGTAATAATAGTGAGGGGAGCCTATGAATAAAGTAAAACTATCCGTGATCCTTCGTTATATCCAGCTCAGTCTTCGCTGGTGTTTCTTCTCGATAACAACAGGTATCATATGCGGTATGCTGGGAACCGGATTCTCATATTTCATTCAATGGGCCAACGAGATACGCGGTGACCGGAATATGCTCATCTTCCTGTTACCGGTTGCAGGTCTGCTAATAGTCCGCCTATATCATATGTTCGGAATAGAGAATGATAAGGGTACGGATCTTATATTCGATTCTGTCAGGAATGCCGATGATGTTCCCATCAAGGTAACGGCAGTGAGCTTCCTGTCAACGGTTGTGACTCATCTGTGCGGCGGTTCGGCCGGTCGTGTGGGTGTTGCCATGCAGATGGGCGGAGGAATAGCCGCCAATCTCTGTCGTATTTTCAAGCTTAATCCCAGGGACAGAAGTCTGTTCATAATGTGCGGTATGTCGGGACTTATCTCAGTTCTGTTCGGCACTCCCCTTATGGCCACCTTCCTCAGTATGGAAGTCATCAGCATCGGTGTGATCTACTATGCCGCCTTTCTTCCATGTCTGCTCACCTCGCTTACAGCTTTCTTCGTAAGCGAGCTCTTCGGTATCACGCCCATGCGTTACACTCTTGCAGATATTCCCGCACTTAACGCCCTTACAGTTGTACAGGTTGCGATCCTTGCGGTTGCCTGCGGTGTAGTCAGCATCCTCTTCTGCGGTGCCATGAAGTTATGGGGCACCAATAGTAAGAAATACATTCCCAACCAGTATTACCGGATACTCTTCGGCTCTCTGATAGTCGTTGTGCTGACGCTTATTCTCGGAACACAGGCCTACAACGGTTCAAGTGCAGCGCTTCTCAATACAGCGATCAACTACGGAACCGCTCACCCTCTTGACTTTGCATTTAAGCTTATCCTTACAGCCATCACTCTGCAATCCGGCTTCAAGGGCGGAGCAGTCTTTCCCGCGCTCGTTATCGGTGCTACCTTCGGCTGTCAGTTCGGCGCTTTGATAGGGATAGACCCATGCTTTTCCGCTGCCATCGGAATGATCGCCGTATTCTGCGGTTCTGTCAACTGTCCGATCGCGAGCATATTATTCGCAGCCGAGGTCTTCGGCGGCACCAGCCTTGTGCTCTTTGCGATAGCCGTAGCCATAAGCTTCGTCTTCAGCGGTTATTTCACAATATTCCCCGGCCAGCACTTTATCTATTCCAAGCTTAGAATGGAATATAAAAACTCCGGATTAAGAGAGTAGCTCTCAACCCTTACGAAGCTGAGAGCTACTATGAACATATATAAATTGACATTTTGAAGATAAGCGCAAGACCTTTGCAACCTTTATTGCTTTAGCGCCTTTAGTTGTGACGTCTTGTGTTTTACTCCTCGATCTTTTATGACACTCGTGTCATTTTTATTTCTTCCTGGCGGCCAGCGCATCACCTTCCACATCTATCACGATCACATCCTGCGGCCCGACTTCATCAGCCAGAATGAACCTTGCGGCAAGCGTCTCTATATGCTTCTGCATATACCTCTTAAGAGGTCTTGCTCCGTATATCGGATCATAAGCATTATCCGCGATGAACTTCTTCGCCTCATCGGTAAGTTCTACCTTCAGCTCCCTGTCCTCAAGTCTCTTATTAAGATCCTGCAGGATAAGCTCCATGATATTGCCGATATCATCCCTGGTCAGAGGCTTGAACATTATCGTCTCATCAAGTCTGTTCAGGAACTCCGGTCTGAAATGTCCCTTAAGCGAATCCATGACCATCTTCTCCGCCTCAGGTCTTATATTGCCCTCTTCATCAATTCCGTCGATAAGATATTCCGCACCGATATTGGAAGTCATTATCAGAATGGTATTCTTGAAGTCTACGGTATGTCCGAGCGAATCCGTTATACGTCCGTCATCAAGTACCTGAAGGAGTACATTGAATACATCCGGATGAGCCTTCTCTATCTCATCAAAGAGTACGACCGAATAAGGCTTACGTCTTACAGCCTCGGTCAGCTGACCACCCTCCTCATATCCAACATATCCGGGAGGCGCTCCGATAAGTCTTGATACCGAATACTTCTCCATATATTCCGACATATCTATCCTTACCATGTTATTCTCATCGTCAAAAAGAGCGGCGGCTAAGCTCTTGGCAAGCTCAGTTTTACCCACGCCCGTAGGACCAAGGAAGAGGAATGAACCTATAGGTTTGCCGGGATCTTTGATACCGGCCTTGGATCTGATGATTGCCTCAGTTACCTTATTAACACCCTCATCCTGACCTATAACTCTCTTATGAAGTTCCGCATCAAGATGAAGGGTCTTACTTCTCTCACTCTCATTAAGCTTGGTAACAGGTATACCTGTCCACTTGGAGATTATACCTGCTATCTCAGCTTCCGTAACGGCTTCATGTACAAGCTTCTTCTCACCCTGTTTATTGTCATTCTCTGCCTGCTCGATGTCCTTGATCAGCTGGGGCAGTCTGCCATACTCAAGCTCTCCTGCTTTTTCATAGTCGCCCGTATTTTTAGCGATCTCGATCTCATCCCTGATCCGTTCTCTTTCCTCGCGGAGTTTTGAAAGTCTGTCTGCACTGCTCTTCTCATTGTCCCAGGCTGCCTTCTTAACATTGAAGACATCCCTTAACTCGCCCATCTCCTGCCTGATCTTCTCAAGTCTCTCAAGACTTAATCGATCTTCTTCTTTCTTAAGAACAGCTTCCTCGATCTGCAGCTGCATTATCTTACGATTCAGCTCATCGAGTTCCGTAGGCATACTGTCCATCTCGGTTCTTATAAGCGCACATGCCTCGTCCACAAGGTCTATTGCCTTATCGGGAAGGAAACGGTCGCTGATATATCTGTTACTGAGAACAGCTGCTGATACAAGCGCGCTGTCCATTATCTTAACATGATGATAATTCTCATATCTTTCCTTAAGACCTCTTAAGATAGAGACGGTATCCTCGACAGTCGGTTCATCAACCGTTACAGGCTGGAAACGACGCTCAAGAGCCGCATCTTTCTCTATATACTGTCTGTACTCATCAAGAGTCGTCGCACCTATACAGTGAAGTTCGCCCCGGGCAAGCAAAGGCTTCAGCATGTTGCCGGCATCCAAAGCTCCATCTGTTTTGCCTGCTCCGACGATCGTATGAAGCTCATCGATAAAGAGGATGACACCGCCCTCGCTGTTCTTGACGTCATCCAGAACAGCTTTAAGTCTCTCTTCAAATTCACCCCTATACTTGGCACCTGCCACAAGTGCACCCATATCCAGGGCGAATATCTTCTTATCCCTGAGTCCCTCCGGCACATCACCGGATGCGATCCTTCCTGCAAGTCCTTCAACGACTGCGGTCTTACCTACACCGGGTTCACCTATGAGCACCGGATTGTTCTTGGTCTTACGTGACAGTATACGGATCACATTACGGATCTCGGAATCTCTTCCTATGACCGGATCGAGCTTACGCTGTCTTGCCTTATCCACAAGTTCCGTTCCGTACTTCTCAAGCGTATCGTATGTAGCTTCAGGATTGTCACTGTTAACGTTATGATTGCCTCTGACCGTACTTAAGGCCTCTAAGAAACGCTCCCTTGTTATACCGTACTCTCTGAAGATCTCCTTCATCTCACGCGAAGGATGCTGTATCATCGCCAGAAAAATATGTTCGACTGAGACATAGGCATCCCCCATTCGCTTAGCCTCATCCTCTGCGGTTATTAACACTTTATTAAGGTCACTGCCTGTATACATCTGTCCGCCGGTCACCTTGGGACGCTTCTCAAGTGCCTGCACAACTCTCTTTTCGAACTCATCGGTATTGATATCCATTTTGCCTATCAGCTTAAGGATAAGACTGTCAGATACATTGAGAAGAGAATATAACAGATGCTCCTGCGCTATCTCCTGATTGCCGTACTCTGATGCGACATTATCACAGTTATTGATCGCTTCTATTGATTTCTGTGTGAATTTATTGATCTGCATATATTTCACCTCACTTCGTAGTATTTGATAACGCAGGTCTTCGTGTTCGGCTTCTGATCTTCGTTTGAAGATGGATTCTTCTGATCTGCGATCGGCTTCTTTTCTTCACTTAAAGACAGATACTCAGATCCTGCGTTCAATTTATGTTTCTTTTCCTTAACTTTGGTATAATACAAAAATTAGCACTCGTCAACGCCGAGTGCTAATAATTAATAAATTTTTTATTTTTTCGTGTAACTTATATATAGATCTCCATATAACCCTTGATCTTGGTTATATCATAATGCTCAAGTATGCCTAAGTTGGAATCATAACCTACTCCGTGATAGTAGACAAGATAGTGACTGTATCTTCCCATTTTTTCCATAATGATACAGCATTCAGGAAGTTCAAAATCATCCTTACCGTTGGTATATATGATCTCTTCCGAATGATCGATGCCGTAATAATTGAGAGCGCTGACGATCTTATCCATGGTAGCCTGCCACTCACCGCAGTGCATGGTATTGATGGCTTCTTCCAAGGTGATACCTGCAAGCATTGCCACACACGACTGACCGCAGAGACCGTCATGAGGCTGGATCACCACATCCATGCTGTCGATCTTCCTGATGGGATTGGCCGTTGAATACGGACTGTCATCCGTACCGGACTTGGTCACACGGAAGGTAAGCCTGTACTCTTTGTTATACTCAAAGTTAGCCATTATGCTCTCCTGAACCGGAAGCTTATAATAACCGTTCTTAATGGGTATGAGATTACATACAAAGACCGTATCACCTATTCGCACCTTAACCGGCACATCTCCGTTCCTCTTACAGATCTCCCATACATTGAAGGGAATATCTATAACTCCTCCGTTCTCAACTTTTTCAATTATTCCGTCAAAAGTATACTTCATTGATTATCACCTTTCGCAATAAGTCCAGCACTTCTTAGCAACATACTCGTATATTCTTCCTTAGGATCATGATATATATCCTCAGGTCGCCCTTCTTCCACAATACGCCCGTCCTTAAGCACTATTATCCTGTCGCACATCTTATATACTACTCTTAAGTCATGACTGATGAACAAGATGCTGACATCCAACTCCTCATGGAGTTGTAACATAAGATTAAGAATCTCCTGCTGAATGGTCACATCCAGCGCACTTACGGGTTCGTCGGCTATTATAAGCTTAGGCTTAAGGATCAGAGTCTGAGCGATACACACTCTCTGTTTTTGTCCGCCTGAGAGTTCGGAAGGTTTTCTCTTGATAAAGTCTTCCGGAAGCCCTACCAGCTTCAGAGCCTCGATCACCTTCTCTTTTCTCTCCTGCTTACTTATATCCTTCCTGAGATTACGAAGGGGTTCCTCCAATATGAAGCCTATGGTCTTGGACGGATTTAGAGAGCCGTATGGATCCTGGAATATCATCTGCGGATATTCAGACATATGCTCAACCGTTCCCGTATGTTTCTTCTCTATGCCCAGCATTGCCTTGGCGATAGTGGACTTACCGCTCCCGGACTCTCCTACCAGGCCAAGGATCTCTTTATCATGTATCTCAAAGCTCACTTTGTCAACTGCTCTGAACTCCCTGCCGTTCTTACGATAGATGACAGTAAGGTCATTAACCCTGGCAACCGTATCGTCTCCCACCATATCTATCGCCATCTCATCACAGTTAGGTATGGCTCCTATAAGCTTGCGTGTGTACTCATGCGTGGGGTGACGGAATATCTCGTCTGTAGTTCCGCTCTCCACTATATAGCCGTTCTTCATCACAAGTACCCGTTCGCACAGCTGACTTACAAGACTTAAGTCATGACTGATGAACAGGATCGCTGTTTTTTTCTCCTTATTGATCTTCTTAAGAAGAGCCACGATCTGCGCCTGCACGCTTACATCCAGGGCAGTTGTGGGTTCGTCGCATATAAGAAGGCGGGGATGACCCACTATTGCGGCGGCTATCATAACGCGTTGCCTCATTCCGCCGGACAATTCATGAGGATAAGAGTTATATACTCTCTCCGCATCATCAAGCTCCACATCCTTAAGTGCGGCTATCGCCCTGGCCTTATACTCTTCATCCGGCAGATCCTTCTCATGGATCCTCAGGCCTTCTTCTACCTGCCAGCCTATCCTCTTGACAGGATCAAGACTGGTCATAGGCTCCTGAAAGACCATACAGATCTTATCTCCCTGAAGTTCTCTCAGATCGGATCTGGGACAGTTAAGCAATTCCCTGCCCTCGAAGATGATAGACCCGCTCTTATTCATATCATGCCTTGACAGCAGACCGGCTATGGCAAGAGCAGACATACTCTTACCGCTTCCGGATTCTCCCACAAGTCCCACGATATCTCCTTCGTTAAGTACGAGATCGAAATCATATACCACCGTTTCGGGAGTCTTATGATCGGTAAATTCTATATTAAGATCTTCAACCTTAAGCAATGTATCCATATCTACCTGATCTCCTTACTCATCAAAGAGAAGCCAAGTATCATCATCACGATCACAATACCCGGAAAAAGCGCAAGTGTCGGTCTTGTGAAGAAATAGGCCTGTGCCTCGGACAACATACGCCCCAGCGAAGCATCCGGCGGCTGAACACCGATCCCCAGGAAGCTCAAACCTGCCTCGGCAAGAACCGCGTTATTGAAACCTATCATCACCGAGCTTAATAATACCGTCTTGATATTTGGCAGGATATGTACGAATATTATACGAAGATTGCCGGCTCCCGCAAGCCTTGCACTCTTCACATAATCAAGATTCTTGATCCTGATGAATTCTCCTCTGACGATCCTTGCATAACTTGGTATAAAAGCGATACCGAGAGCGAGCATGACCTGATATTTGCCTGAACCGAGCAAAGCCACCATTACCATGGCAAGCAGTATACTCGGGAAAGCAAGAAACACATCATTGATCCTCATAAGTACCTCATCGAACGCTCCTCCGAGAAAGCCTGCCAAAGCGCCGAGGACTGTTCCCACGACTGTTCCGAGCGCAACCGTCCCAAATGCTATGATGAGAGTGATGCTGCTGCCGGACATTATCCTGCTGAGCACATCGCGGCCGAAGTTGTCACATCCCATAAGATGCTTAAGGCTTACTCCTGCCAGCTTACTGCTGCTGCTCATCGCCTCCGGATCATAGGGAGTCCACACAAGCCCGATAAGCGCCGGGATGATAACGATGATAAGAAGTATCAGTCCCAATATGAAATTGATCTTATCACTATTTCTTTTCAACTCTCGGATCCACCAGTCTGTACAGAAAATCTACCAATAAGTTACTTACCAACACCACCGCTGCGATCATTACTATTATCGCTTCCACCACGGGATAATCCCTGTTCTGAATGGAAGTAAGCAATATTCTTCCGAGTCCCGGTATACCGAATACCTGCTCAATGATTATGGAACCCGCTATCATATCGGCTATGACCATGCCGAGAAAGGTGATGACCGGCATGGCTGCATTTTTCAGCATATGTCCGAAGAAAACCGCCTTGGAAGAATTGCCCCTGCTGTAAGCCGTTCTGATATAATCCTTTGTCTTCTCGGAATTAAGCGAACCATACAGAAGGTTGAGTATCATCGCGCTCTTCGGAAGAGCGATGGAAAGCGACGGAAATATCATATAACTTAGGAATCTACCCATGTCCACGCCCGGAGCCACGAACCCGCCCACTCTGAAGAATCTGAATGTCACTCCGAATATAAGTGTTATCAGTATTCCTGAGAAAAAAGGGGGCACTGCCATTATGACCTGATTAATGATCTGGATCACCCTGTCGATCCATGTTCCCTCCTTATATGAAGCATATACCCCCAACGGAATGGATATGATCAGCATGAAGAATAATGACATTATCATCATGGTGACCGTAATGGGTATCTTACTCATTATCATTGATGACACGGGAATGTTATAACTGTATGAAGTCCCGAAGTCACCCTTAAGGGCAGCCAACAGCCATTCGACGAATCTTACCGGTAAGGGTCTGTTAAGTCCCATCTGTTCTCTCAGAGCCGCAAGCGAACTCTCCGTTGCCGAAGTCCCAAGTCTGGAAAGCGCAGGATCTCCCGGAATAATACTGAAAGCTACAAATACTAAAAGAGCGACTATTAATAATGTAATTGCACAACTTAACAGTTTTTTTATCACATATTTCATAGTCGCTCTCCAATTATTCTACAATGTACATACTTGCAATATCCATTACATACATGGGATAGAACTCGTATCCCGCGAACTTCTTGTTAACGGCTACCATATTAGGAAGGTCCTGAATATATACATTAGCCGCATCTTCTGCAAGTATTCTCTCACACTGCTTATAAGCTTTTGTCTGCTCGGCATCATCCGTTATGGATATTGCCTTATTATATGCCTCATCATATTCGGCATTATTGTAATTAGTAAAGTTCTTACCGGATGTTGACTCAAATCTTCCGAGCATTGCCGATGCCGATAATGTAGAAGCATCAACGCCGACAACTGTTGACTCGAACTGTCTTCCGATATATACATCATTAAGCCAGCTGTCCCACTCGATCAGATTGATCTCTGCGGTAACACCGATCTCCTTGAGCTGCTCCTTGATAACCTGAGCTGTATCAACATGCTGTGCATAATTGCTGGCAACAGATATAGTGAATGTGAATCCGTCAGGATATCCTGCTTCTGCAAGAAGCTCCTTAGCCTTATCCACATCCCTGTTATATACATCATTAAGACTTCTGTCGAAATACTTGGTGAATGCAGGGAACATCGAACTTCCTACCTCTGTACCCTTACCGTCTGAGACATAGTCCATGATCTCCTGGGGATCGATGGCATAGCACAATGCCTGTCTTACCTTCGTATTATTGAAAGGCTCTACACTGTTATTAAGATAAAGGGCCTGTACAAGGTTCATGGTACCCTCAAGTACTTCGAACTTGTCAGAGAGCTGTGCTGCCTGAGTCGTGCTGAGACGCTCCATCATATCTATAGAACCGCCTTCAAGCTCCATTACGATAGTATCGGCATTAGGTACGATCTTAAGTACAACATTCTTGATATGAGCCTTCTCGCCCCAATATCCGTCATAGGCCTTAAGTATGACATTCTCCTGAGGTGAACGCGATACATACATATAAGGGCCTGTTCCGATAACTTCCGCTGTACCGTCAAGATGTCCCGCAGGCATGATAGCTGCAGTCATACTGGCAAGGAAGTCCGGGTTGGCTTCTTTAAGGACCACTTCTATAGTAGAATCATCTACGATATTGATCTCCTTAACAATAGAAAAAGCCGCTACTAAAGGCTCCTCCGAACCCGTACCGGCACATTTATCCAGCGATGCTTTTACATCCTCTGCTGTTACCGGATCACCGTTATGGAAGGTAACTCCATCCCTAAGTGTAAAGGTGTACACAAGTCCATCATCACTAATGCTGTACTTGCTGGCTACGGCAGGTTCTAAATCACCATCGCTGTTTGGCTTAACCAAACCTTCATAGATATTGAATAATACCTCTCTCGTTCCTGCCCCTTCTGCAATATGGGGGTCAAGACTTTCATCAAGATCCTGAGGTATTCCAATGGTAATCAAAGAATTATCATCTGCCTTATTACCTCCGCATCCGCAGAGTGCAATAGCCATTACTGACGTCAGCATCAGGACGAGGAACAAACTGAATCTGTTCTTCATAATCCCAATCCTCTCTTCTTTGAATTAAGATCCGCTTAATACTACGGCTCAGGATATGACCGTAAGTACTTATAGGCGTGACCTTTCCTATTCATTATACTGAAAAGTACCTTATTGTCAATCATCAATTCAACTTATTCAAGGCATATCCGGTTCAAGCCGGTTAAGTCGTTATCCGATCTCATCACCATATCATATATGATCACTTGCTTTTACAGGCAGACCATACGATATACAATCCCTTCAGTAAAAGATCATCATCAAATATCATATCATGTCTGCATATCCTGCCGATAAGTCGTCCAAGCCCTCCGGTACAGACGATACTTGCAGGCTCCTCACCCATCTCTTCCACGAATCTGTCGATGATACCGTCTATCGCACCGGCCGAACCATAGACAAGCCCTGACTGCATACTCGGTATGGTATCGACCGCAATACACTTATCCGGTGCTTCTATATCTATATCAGGCAGAAGCGAAGTACCTTCGACCATCCCCTTAAGAGCCGTCTTAACTCCCGGCATAATGGCTCCGCCGATATATGCGCCCTTACCATCAACCACGGTAACAGTCGTTGCCGTACCCATATCTATCACTATCGAAGGAAGCGGATAGAGTTCCTTAACGGCTATCGCTCCAACCTCAAGATCCGGCGCGATCATGCCTCCGGGGATCGCAGTGATATCCAAACCTGTATCAAGCTTCCCCACTATCATTGGATCATATCCCGTTATCATCTTAAGAGCTTTTGCCAGAGTTCCCGTAACAGACGGCGCCACCGATGATATGATCATTCCCTCTATATCATCTGCCGTTATTCCGGTTATCTCCATAAGCTGCGATATCTTGACCGCATACCCGCTGTCGGTCTCCTTAACATCTGTAGGCAGTCTGAAACTCTTGACCACCTTCATCTCATCATCCACGAATCCTAACACGGTATGTGTATTACCGGTATCTATCGTCAATATCATCCTAATCTCCAATCCGTCGTCCCTTCGGTCGACTCCTTCAATCTCTTTAAAAACAGCGTTACTGTTCACACCTGTGTTTTTGTAAATAGCTACAGGAAATATATTCACTATAAACGCCTATGTGGGCGTCGCCACTTAGCGAGGCAAAGCGTAAGCTTAGTGTCCGCTACGCTCACATCGGAGCGAGAGCGCCGTTTCGGTGAATATATTTCCTGTAGCGGACAGACACCTGTGAACAGTAACAAAACAGCCTGCGATTAATAAACAGGTCTGCCCATCACTTTTTTTAATACCTGTTGTACTACTCACCTGCCGGCTCTTCGGTCGTCTCTTCAAAGTCCTTCTCTTCGGACAATATATCATCAAGAAGCTTATATACTTCATCCCTGCCCTGCTTAGTCTCCGATGAGAAAGGGATCATTATGACACTTCTGTCAATTCCCAAAGTCTCCCTTATGATCTTCAGCTGCTTATCGATCTGACTCCTCTTGATCTTATCCAGTTTGGTCGCGATGATCACAGGTTCATAACCGTTATTGACAATCCAGTTATACATATCCACATCATTGCGTCCCGGTGCATGTCTGATATCTATGAGCAGGAATACCTTCTTAAGGGCTTTCGAACGATTGAGATATCTCTCGATCATCTTGCCCCACTTAGCCTTCACTTCAACGGAAGCATTGGCATAACCGTATCCCGGAAGATCAACAAAGTACATCTCGTCATTGATATTGTAGAAATTGATCGTCTGGGTCTTGCCCGGCTGTGAACTTATCCTCGCATATGACTTACGGTTCATAAGAGCATTGATAAGTGAAGACTTGCCCACATTACTCTTACCCGCAAATGCCACTTCCGGAAGGGTATTCTCGGGTATCACACTGGTCACGCCGATAACGGTCTCCAGATTAACATTTTTAATTACCATCCGTCAGTGCCTCCTCCAATACCTTGTCCATAGAATTGACATATACTATCTCCATATCCTGAATGATCTCCTCAGAGATCTCTTCCACATCCTTCTGATTATCTTCCGGCACAAGTACCTTCTTAATGCCGGCAGTACGGGCAGCCAGAAGCTTCTCCTTAAGTCCTCCTATAGGAAGCACCTTGCCTCTTAAGGTTATCTCACCTGTCATGGCCACCTTAGCCCTTACCTTTCGTCCTGTTAGTTCCGACAGAATAGCTGTTGCCATTGTGATTCCCGCACTTGGTCCGTCTTTCGGAACCGCACCTTCCGGAATATGCAGATGAATATCATATCTGTTAAAATCATCCGCGTCTATCTTATACTTATCTCCCACAGATCTCACATAGCTCAGAGCGATGCAGGCAGACTCCTTCATTACGTCTCCCATCTGTCCGGTAAGTTCTATCTCACCCTTTCCGGGCATCTTACTCACCTCTATCTGAAGAGTCTCCCCTCCGACACTTGTCCATGCAAGGCCTCTGCATATTCCCACTTCATCCTTCTTATTGGCCATCAGCGAAGAATACTTGCGCTTACCAAGATAAACGTTAAGATTACTGTTCTTAACACTGATCTTTCCCTGTTTCTCGCCCTTATCTCCGGCCATTATATATTCCTTGGCACATTTTCTGCAGATCTCACCTATCTTACGCTCGAGCTCTCTTACTCCGGCTTCCCTCGTATAATACTTAATGATATCCCGCAGAGCCCCATCTGTTATATTGAGTATCCCGGTTGTGATACCGTGATCGGCGAACTGCTTGCGAATAAGATGCTCTTTTGCAATATGGAACTTCTCATTCTCCGTATATCCGGACACTTCAATCACTTCCATTCTGTCAAGAAGCGGTCTCGGTATCGTAGACACATCATTGGCCGTTGCCAGGAAGAGCACCTGCGACAGATCAAGCGGCAGCTCGATATAATGATCCCTGAAGTGCTTATTCTGATCAGGATCCAATACCTCCAGCAACGCCGAAAAAGTATCCCCGCGATAATCGTTACTGACCTTATCTATCTCATCGAGGAGCATGAGCGGATTATTGGTTCCCGCACTCCTAAGTCCCGCTGCGATCCTTCCGGGCATTGCACCTACATAAGTCCTTCTGTGACCTCTTATCTCAGCTTCATCACGGACACCGCCGAGACAGATCCTTATATATTCTTTATTAAGCGCCGAAGCTATACTCTTGGCAATGGAGGTCTTGCCTGTTCCCGGAGGTCCGACAAGACACAGAATGGGACTGTGCCCCTTGCCTGTCATTAATCTCACCGCAAGGAACTCAAGTATTCGTTCCTTAACCTTCTCCATCCCGTAATGATTGCTCTCAAGCACCTTACTTGCATTATCTATATCAAGATCATCTTCCGAACTGTGATCCCAGGGCATCTCAAGCAGCGTCTCTATATAGTTCCTCTGAACAGAACTCTCGGAACCGTTCTCGGGATTATGTTCGAACCTCTTTATCTCTTTGAGTATCCTTGCCTTTATCTCATCAGAAGCCTCCAGCTCACGGGTCTTACGGGTCATCGCCTCGGCATCGGACTCCTCATTCTCACCATTAAGCTCCTTACGGATATAAGCCAGCTGTTCCCTTAATATATAATCCTTCTGATTCTTCTCAACCCTCTCCTTAATATCCTGAGCGAGCTTCTTCTGGATCGCGGCAACTTCCACTTCATCAGACAGTATCTCTATCAGTATCTCATACTGTTCTCCTGTTGTTGTGGCATCAAGAATCCTCTGCTTCTTATCAAAGGTCAACGGCAGATTCATGATGACACGATACAGGGCATCCCTGTGATTCATGTTATTCTGAATCCTAGCATTCAGACTTGCACCTATCTTAGGGAAAAACTCGATATACTGAGACAGTTTCTGCACCATAAGTCTGTATACCGCCGTCTCGGTGGCCGGATCATCGCATATCCTTCCGTCATCTTCTTCGCATTCTTCTATCTCACAGCTTACAAGATGCCCGTCTTCCATATTCATCCCGATCAGCCTTGCTCTCTTAACGCCTTCCACGAGCACTCTTCCGTAACCGTTCGGTAATTTGGTCAGCTGACGAACATTAACGATCGTACCTGTCTTATACAGATCTTCCATGGATAGATTCTCGGCATCAAGATTCTTACGACTAATGCAAAAAATACGTCCATCGGATCTGATGGCATTATTAACTGCTTCTATAGCTCCATTATCATCTATATCAAAATGAATAACCATTCCGGGTAATATAGTTATACCCTTTAGGGTCAAAGCATACATTTGCATAGTATCACCATTCCAATCATTGTTTTTCACTCTTATAATGTAACCTATTTTAACCGAGTAGAAAAGATATAATCGTTCCTTCCGGTATGCGGCCATCGATAAGAACCGAAATACATCATCTTTTCAACATATCGATATAAGAATACGCCACCCAATCAGGTGGCGCATTCCTATATTATCTTATAGCACCGATCCTGCACCGGTCGGTGATCATCAATCAATAAACAAATAACATCAGCAATAAATCTGTGTCAGATCACATCTAGGCCTGCTTCTTCCTGAATACTTTAGGCTTCTCTTCACCCAGAACCGACTTATATGTCACTACACACTTGGTAATGGTAGGATCTGAAGGGATCTCGAACATAATATCCATCATGATCTTCTCCATAATGGTCCTGAGACCTCTTGCTCCCGTCTTCTGCTCCATTGCCTTGTCGGCGATCGCCTCGATTGCTTTATCTTCGAACTTAAGCATTACATTATCGTAATTGAATAATTTCGTATACTGCTTAACAAGAGCATTCTTTGGTTCTGACAGGATCTTAACAAGTGCATCCCTGTCAAGTCCCTCAAGTGCAACATGTATGGGCAGACGACCAATGAACTCCGGTATAAGACCAAACTTGATTATATCAGTCGCCTCAACCTTCTTAAGTACCATTGAAAATTCATCCGACTCATTGACCGTTGTCTCTGAGTTAAAACCAATGACCTTACGATTAAGTCTTGCATCGATGATCTTATCTATACCGTCGAAAGCACCGCCACAGATGAATAAGATATTAGTCGTATCTATCCTGATGCATTCCTGATTGGGATGCTTACGTCCACCCTGGGGCGGAACATTGGCGATCGTTCCTTCTATGAGCTTAAGCAATGCCTGCTGAACGCCCTCGCCCGATACATCACGGGTGATCGATACATTCTCACTCTTCTTGGTGATCTTATCGATCTCATCAATATATACTATACCGTACTGAGCTCTCTCAATATCATAATCCGCCGCCTGTATAAGCTTAAGAAGGATATTCTCAACATCCTCTCCTACATATCCGGCCTCGGTAAGTGTAGTCGCATCTGCGATAGCGAATGGAACATTGATGATCTTTGCAAGAGACTGAGCCAGATAAGTCTTACCTGAACCCGTAGGACCCAGCATAAGAATATTACTCTTCTGAAGCTCTACTCCGTCACTCTTATCATCGGAAGTAACACGCTTATAGTGATTATATACTGCAACCGACAAGACTTTCTTAGCCTCTTCCTGTCCGATCACATAATCATCCAAAAAGTTCTTGATCTCAACCGGCTTAAGCAGATTGATCGCCATCTTATTCCTGATAGCCGCTCCTGAAGAAACACTCTCTAATTCGTCTTCATCAAAATCCATCCCAAATTCCTGCTCCAGCATATCACTGCATATCTCTATACACTGATCGCAGATACATACCATATTGGGACCTGAGATCAACTTACGCGCCTCACTCTGAGACCTTCCGCAAAATGAACACTTTATCTCGGTTTTGCTGTTCTTAGCCATGTGATCTTACCTACATCTCTTCCTTTGAGACTTCACTTCTGTCTGTGATAACAGCATCAATAAGACCATATTCTTTAGCCTCCTGTGCTGTCTTCCAATTATCTCTCTCAGTATCGGCTGCCACAGTCTCAATAGGCTGACCTGTATTCTCTGAGAGGATCTTATTAAGCTTAGCCTTTGTTCTAAGGATATGCTCAGCTGTGATCTGAATCTCTGTTGCCTGACCCTGAGCACCGCCGCTTGGCTGATGGATCATGATCTCGGCGTTGGGAAGAGCATATCTCTTACCCTTTGTTCCTCCGGCAAGAAGGAACGCTCCCATACTTGCTGCCATACCTATACAGATGGTAGATACATCACACTTGATATACTGCATCGTATCATATATAGCCATACCGGCAGATACCGATCCACCGGGGCTGTTGATATACAGACAGATATCTTTCTCAGGATCCTGCGCTTCAAGAAAAAGTAATTCCGCCACTATAGTAGCTGCGTTATCATCTCTTACATCCTCACCAAGGAAGATGATCCTGTCCTGTAATAATCTTGAATAAATATCATATGAACGCTCGCCACGACTGGTCTGCTCAATGACATAAGGAATAAGACTCATAATCTCTTACCTCCTGTTCAATCTCCAAGATCCGAACTTCTATACAATAATCATCTATAAAAACACGGATCTCTCATAATTCATTATTTTCTTATAATACGGGGCAATCTCTGTGGATTGCCCCGTATTGATCATACTATCCGTTACTGATCACTATATATTCGTGATCTATTATTTCTCCTTGCAGTTAGCTACTACAAATTCAGCAGCCTTGGTAATGGCGATATCTTCAAGAATAGACTTCTTGCCTTCTTCTCCAAGAACTTCCTTAACCTTATCAGCATCCATCTTGTAAGACTCTGACATCTTCTTGCACTCTTCTTCGAAGTCCTCATCAGAACCTGTAATATTCTCTGCTGCCGCAACTGCCTCAAGTACAAGTCTTGACTGAATCCTGTCAAGAGCCTGAGGCTTAACCTGCTCTAAGAGTCCGTTTACATCTGTGCCCATGAACTGCATATACTGATCGAATGAAAGTCCCTGGCTCTGAATTCTCTGAGCAAATTCATCAACCATCTGTCTCTGAGTTGTAGCAACCATCGCGTCAGGAATATCCATCTTGGAATCAGCGATAATAGCTGCGATAACTGCTGTCTCCTTAGCATTCTTAACTTCAGCTGCCTTTTTCTCCTCAAGGTTCTTCTTAACATCAGCCTTATATTCATCAAGTGTATCGAACTCAGATACCTCTGCTGCGAACTCATCATCAAGATCAGGTAACTGCTTCTCCTTGATCTCCTTAACATTACACTTGAATACTGCAGCCTTACCTGCGAGATCCTCTGAATGATAATCCTCAGGGAATGTAACTTCAACATCACAGGCTTCACCGATATTCTTACCTATAAGCTGCTCCTCGAATCCGGGAATGAACTGTCCTGATCCGATAGTCAGAGGATAATTCTCTCCCTTTCCTCCGGCGAAAGCAACACCGTTAACAAATCCTTCGAAGTCAAGAACGATCTCATCCTTATCCTGTACAGGTCTGTCAGTAACACTTATGCTACGTGCATTACGATCGCGCTCTGCTTCTATAGCTGCATCAATATCTGCATCTGATACTGTAGCATCCACTTTATCGATCTCAACGCCCTTATACTTACCAAGCTCTACTGAAGGCTTAAGTGCAACAGTTGCTGTGAAGATAAAAGGTTTGCCACTCTCAAGCTGAGTTACTTCTATAGAAGGTGTAGATACGATATCCTCACCACACTCATCATATGCCTGGCTGTATGCCTCAGGGATGATCTCATTGGCTGCGTCCTCAAGGAATACTCCCTTGCCATACATCTTCTCAACCATAGCCTTGGGAACCTTACCCTTACGGAAACCGGGAACGCTGATACTCTTCTTCTGCTTCTGATATACCTTCTCAGCAGCTTCATCAAGCTTCTCAGGTGCTACTTCAATAGTAAGCTTAGCCATATTATGTTCTAATTTCTCAACTTTTACACTCATTACCTAATCCTCCATGTGCTGTATATATGGTTATTGCTCTGTATATACTCTTGAGAGCAAATCACAGTCGCCATAGAATTATATCACAATGAATTATCAAATTCAACAGCCCCCGCACTCTTTCGAGTACGGAGGCTGTATTATCAGTTTATAATTATACAATTATTACTTAAACAGGTTTTTGAACCAGTCAGCGAAGTTAAGATTCTTAGTACCGATCTTGAACTTAACTGTCTTAGATCCACCATAACCATTACCTGCGCCTGTGATTATAACTGTACCGTTACCCTTATTAACATTGGTTCCGTAGCTTACAGTATAATCAACACCCTCAACAAGTACAGTTCCTGAAGCATTCTTAACAACTACTGCAGGCTTAACTGCCTCTCCGGTGTATTCCTGTACAGGAATAGCATCAACCTTTAATGTAGTAGCCTTAACCGTATAGAATCTGAAGCTGTCCACGAGCTTAGCTGTTCCATAATTACCGGCAAGTGTTACCTGAGCATATACAACGTTATCAGATACGATATCAGCGGCTGTTGCCTCTATTGTACAAGCTGCATCCTTATAATACTTAAGATCCTTATAATCCTTACCTGAAGCAAGTACCTTGCCTGTAGCAGCTTCCTTAACTACTACCTTAGTCTTAATAGCCTTGGTAGAAGCATTGATGAACATATCATCAGCTGTGATGGCAATATCAGCTACAGCAGGTGCAACTACATCATATTCCTTAGTTACCGAACCAACGAAATTACCCTTTCCGGCAAATGTGATGGTAGCCTTACCCAGAGCCTTATTATTCTTGTATGTAACCTTGTAATCCTTGTTATATTCAAGTTCTCTGCCATTGTAACTGATAGTATAAGCAGCCTGAGCACCGTTCTTATTGTAATCAGCCGAAGGAGCAACTGTAATATCAACCTTGCTCATATCTGCCTTAGCGATCACAAATGTCTTAGTAAGTGTTCCTGCAAATGCCTTCTTACCAACAGCCTTAACTGTAGCTTTACCGGCCTTAACATTCTTAGAATACTCAACCGTATAATCTGTGCCTGCAACAAGTTCTACATTGTTACCTGATACTGATATAGCAGGTTCGATCGCATCACCTGTATATACGAATCCGTCAGCAGGTGTATCAATACCCATGTTATATACCTTAGCATTAAGAGCCGAACCTGTAACTTCCAAGCTGGCTGTCTTTGTTCCGTAAGCCTTACCGCCATCAAGCGCAACTACTGTTATCTCATTAGCCTTACCTGTATTAACGGCATCAGCATTAGGAATATATGCAACATAGTCGGTACCGCTTACCAAAGTCTCTTTGCCCGCCTTTACTGTAACATTAAGACTGTTCTTAGATAATGCTATCTCCTTAGAAGGAACTTCTTCTGTAGCGACAGTAACAACCTTAACATCACTTACCTTAATGGTAGCGCCCTTACAATCTGTTTTATCGCCCATCATAAGAACGAACTTAAGCTGATCGCCCCATGCGCCTGCTGCAGGAACTTCGAAGTCAACAGTTTGACCTGCTGCAATATTGATGGTCTGCTTGTCGGCAGCAACGAATCCGTTATACCAGTTTGTCTCCTGGATATTAGTACCAACCTTAACAGCCTTATCAGCTGTGATCTTACCTACAACCTTGAAGTTAGCTGTTGTGTCAGCAAGATTAAGCAATGTATAGTACTGAGCTGACCAAAGGTTAGTTCCGGTCTCGCCTACTGTAATAACAGCTGCACCATCAGATGTAGTCTTAACCTCACCTGAAGCTCCGTCAGAGAAATCACTTGCCCATACATCGCCATTAGCATATGTTGAATAATCTACCTTAGAAGGATCAACAGTAACTGTTGCCTTAGCAAGGTTAAGCTTACCATTGGCAATGGCTGTGAACTTGATCACTCTTGTTCCTGTATAGTTACCCTTACCTGTGATCTCAACATCATAGGTGCCTGCTACGGCCTTACCGTCTTCGCCCTTAACTACAGGGTAGTTAACGGTATAATCCTTATCAACCTTAAGTGTCTTCTTATTGTACTTAGCTGTTACCTTAGGGATCTTAACGACACCCTTTGCATTGATCACTGCCTGAATATCTGCAACTGTTACATCTGCTTCAGATATTTTCTTAGCCTTTATTTTGAAGGTAACCTTCTCGGTAGTATTCTTATAATTACCCTTACCCTGAATGGTAACGGTAGCTGTTCCTGCATTAGTATTGTTCTTATAAGTAACCTTATAATCCTTACCTGCTACAAGAAGAACATTACCGTCATATACATCGATCTCAGGCTTGATAGCAGATCCTGTAAAGATCTGATCTTCTATAGCATCAGCCCAGATACCTTCCTTTAATGTTGTATCCGCAAGAGTAGCCTGATCAACATTATCTTCATCATTGTCATACTGTGTATCGCCACCGCCGGGAACATCAAATGCATCAAGAGTTATGTTCTTGATAACAGCAGTACCCTTTGCTGCATCGGTAAGTTCACTGTTACCAAAACCGAATACAAGATGAACAGTACTCATAGAAGCATCAGCAGTAAACTCCTTAGTATATGTACAGAATCCATTCTCATCTGCCTCAGCAGAATCGTATTCTACTGCTGTAGGGCCGTTCCCTCCGCCGAATACCTTCCAGCTTCCACCGTTCTCCTGAACGATATAATCAAATCTCTTATTACCGTCTTCGAACTTATACTTGAACGAAAGTCTATACTTGATTCCGTTTGACAACTGGAAGTTATCACCGATTATCTGAGGTGAATACCATGTTGAACCACTGACAATATCTGTAATAGTAAGTACGCCACCTTCATTATTGGCATTAGCCGCACCATCAACATTGTAGTTGCCATCCGGCCTAACGGGATGCTCATCAACAACAGGTCTCTGTCCTGCTCCGATCATTGTTACATTATCGATCTGAACAGCTGCGCCCTTACCAAATGTAAAGAGCAATCCACCTTCCTTAAGATCATCTGTAAGATCCAATTCAAAGGTATAAGTCTTAACGCCTGATGTTGCTTCATAATTAGCACTTGTGCTTACCAGCTTATCAACCAGGATCTCGCCTTCATAAGCTGTCTTACAGATCGAAGCCTGAACCGTTGTATCTGCTGTGCTGTACATATCGAATTTAACTGTGTACTTATCAGCAGGTAACTTAATACCACCCTGATAGATTGAAGCTGAAGAAGTTGCGGATGCAGGAGTAAGCTGAGCTCTACGCTCATAATACTTAACGCCGTTAACAACAGCATCCTTCTCATAATTGATCTTACTTGCAACATCGATAACACTTACGTCATTGCCTGTAAGATCTGTTGATGTATATCTGGGAACAACGGCTTCTGTATTTGCGCCTGCCTTCCAGTATCCAAGGTGATTATCACCCTGATCAAATGAACCGTTAAAGATAACATTGCCATCTTCAAGAGGCTGACGGCCACCGGCTGCCTGACCCAGAGTTTCGGGATCAACTATCTCAACCTTTACATTAGAGATATATACCGTACCCGTACCCTGTGAACCGATATTAAACTCAATACGGCACTTCTCAAAATCTTCTGTCTGCTTGAATGTATAGCCGTAAGTTGCAGGCTTATCAGTCAATGTGAATGACTTAATACCATATGAACTCCAGCCCTTCCACTCCTTAGAGTCGCAGTTAACTGTCTTACCTACCATGCCGCCTTCAGCGTACATATCATAAGTAACTTTGTATACGAAATCTTTCTTCGCATCATAATGACCGATCAACTGAACTGAGTAGTCATTAGAACCGCCCTTAGTAATATCGATCTTAGCCCAAGTTGCTCCGTTCTTTTCTACAGTTTCACCTGATGCTGTAGCATCTGACTGAGTTGCTACGAACCACTTGCTCATATCAACTGAGCCTTCATCGCCCATTGCATCATTTGATAATGAATCTGCTGTAATATCAACTATCTGATTTTTTCCTTCAAATTCCTTCCAAGCGTCATCACCTGCTGCTGTTCCTGCAGATCTGACAACTGAATCAACGTAACCGTCCTTCTTCTGATATACACGTACATAGTCTACATACATGTTGATATCTTCCTGGAACTTAGCCTTATTACTATCTCCACCGAACTGACCGCTGTCTACAGCAAGATTAAGAAGCATATAGAAAGGCTGATCAAAAGGAGCATCAAATGAAAGTGCATCTGAAGCGCCAGTCTTACCACTCTTCCAATCTGTCAAAGTATTAATAGGCTCACCGTCATAATACCATGTCATCTTGCCGGGCTCCCAATCAACTGCATATGTATGGAAGTAGTGGATATTAGAAGAAAGATCTACATATCCGCTTCCCTTATATACATGAGCGGGTGCACCATAGTGCAGTGTACCACAAGCCTTTGATGTATTGGTACCTGTTGTCTCCATGATATCGATCTCACCGGAAACAGGCCAACCGCCATATACTGATGTGCTCTCAGGGAGCATCCAGAATGCGGGCCAAGCACCAGCTGTCTCAGGAAGTGAGATTCTGGCCTCTACATAACCATATGTATTGTTGAATAACTCCTTCTCAGGAGATGTTGAACGAATACGGGCTGATGTATACTTCTTACCTGACTCAGTCTGAGTACCCTTTGTATATACATAGGGTTCATCCTCATAATGAGCTGTAATACGAAGGAGACCATCACCTTCAGCATCGCCGTTCAAGTCTTCATTAACCTTAATGTTCTTAGGATCGCCTGTATATGCCTGAAGTTCCTTGTTACCCCATCCTGCATTACCGCAATCAATAGTTCCGTCACCATACTGGTACATCCAGTTATCAAGGTTAAGTCCTGTAGCTGCATCTACATTAGCTTCACCATACTGGCCATCGAATTCATCAGCGAATACAAGCTGCCAGTCATCGCCCATATGATCCTGAGCCTGAGCAGCAAAGTCGTTGGCATTATTACCACTTACATCTGTGAAATCATATTCAGGACCTCTTGATGTATTGACCGCAGCAACACCCATATCACCAAATCTTACATTGTAGAACTTAAGCACACCTGAACCACCGGCAAGATCATATGTAACACCAAAAGTTTTTTTGTCTATATTCTCACTAAAGTGATAAGGCACGTTGGCTTTAAGAGTGATTTCCTGAGTCTTCTCAGTATTCTCGTTCTTATATACGAAAGACTTATCTGTTGTACAAACGACATCAAATGCAAAGGTATTCTTCTCCTTTGTAGATGTCATATTCTTGAACGCCAGCTGAGTAGCCCAAGCTGAACCACCAAAATTATCACCTGAAATAGTAAACTCTGTATCACCGGGGGTAAATACTACGTTAGAAGAACCACCCCATCCACCATCTGCACTATCATTATATGTAGATACTTCGATGTCAGACATTTTCAATACAGGTGCAAACTTCATATTTCTGATCGTTACCGAACCGCCGCCATTATGATGCAGGTCAAACGTATATGAAACTGCTGATTTATTAACCGCTGCCGCGTAATGATATACCTTATCAGCCTGAAGGCTTATCGTCTCTGTAATACCGTCAGTCCCAGTCTCCTGCTTAAGAACAAATGTCCTGTCACTTGAAGCTACTATATCGAACTCAAAGACATTATTCT
Organism: Lachnospiraceae bacterium; assembly: GCA_024684085.1. Taxonomy (GTDB): domain Bacteria; phylum Bacillota; class Clostridia; order Lachnospirales; family Lachnospiraceae; genus Colinaster. The sequence goes on from JAIKXM010000031.1 coordinate 56,494, forward strand.
CCGAACCTGAAGACAGGCTAACATTCTGCAACTGTGTTGCCCAAGGGTCCCATCCGAAATTATCTGCCGTGAATGTAACGGAAGTATTATTATCTCCGAATGTATAGGCACAATTGCTGGAACCGCCCCAAGTACCTTCAACATATGGTGTAAAACCACTGATATCCATAGCATCATAATCGGCCTCGAAGGGCTTAACGGGAGCCGACGTCTCAGCTGCTATTTCTTCCTCGGTAGGATTATAGGGAACAAGCTTGATATTAGAAAGCGTGATAGTCTTGCCTTCATCTCCCGAATCTTTACCAAACATAAATACAAGCTTAGTCTTAGTCAGGAAATTACCGCTTGCAGGCTTGGTGATGAACTCAATATGCTTAACTTCACCGCCTGTTATATCGATTTCTTTATCCTTATAGAATAATGAAGAATAGCCTACAGACTCCTGGATATTAACATACACCTTGGCATCAGCCGTACATGCAGCATCAGCTATAAGCTTATATGCCTGACCGTCGGCAAGAGCAAGATTCTCCTGGAATACCTGATTAGACCAAGTCTGTTCACCTTCTGCGACAACTGTTACATCAAAAGATGATTCAGTAACATTGCTGTAGGTAGCTTCTCCACCATTACCGGAGTTTGTTACGAATGCACTTGTAAGAAGATTCTCATCAACAGCACCTGTAACTCCGGGGCTTAAAACGGGAGCTTCTTCGGAAGATGACTCTTCTTCAGATGAAGTCTCCTCTGAAGTACTCTCTTCGTTCTCGATCACAAGAATATGCTCATAATCGGGTCTGGGAAAAGCTGAGCAATTGAACATATAGATAATTGCACCGGTTGTGGGAGCCACATCCACAGTAACGCCCCTACCGCCTTCGATATCCGCAAGCTCCGTAGGAGCAACTCCGGCCTCAAAAGCACCGATATTAGCTTCTATCCTGTGTGCATATGCTTCATCATAAGATGCATATTCCTTATAGAAGAAATTAATGTAATTTGCATATGCAGGATCTGTGTCTTTAATGAAGAATGATGCTTTACCCGTGGCTGAATCATATGTAGCGCCACAAGTTGCAGTACCCTCGTCTTCATTAACGACTGCTGCATTAGCCGCAATGCTAAATCCGGGCAGATTCACTGATGTGAAAATCATTGCCAGACTTAACACAAACGACAAAAGTCTGTTAAAACTTTTCTTTTGACTCATTAGTCAAAATCCTCCCTTCTTTTAATTGCTAAATCCATTCCTTTTCACTTCTGAATAAAAAGGTTTCTACTCTGAATTATATTCCAAATGGGAGGTTTTACTAAAGTGCTATAATTTTAAAATGGTGTCATTATTTTATTGTATTATTCTCAATGTATTTGAGGAAATATATATACTTTTTGTATAAATTGCACATCAAATGAGTAGAAAAGCCTATTATCAGCCAAGTTAAAATCAGACAACTCGCAGTGATTCATTCGTGTGCACCTTCGGCACACACGAATGTGTGCTGTCGCACCTACTTCACTCGCAGTGCCTCATTCGTGTGCACCTTCGGCACACACGAATGTGTGCTCGCACCCACTTCACTCGCAGTGCCTCATTCGTGTGCACCTTCGGTACACACGAATGTGTGCTGTCGCACAATCGCCCCACAGGCCCGCCCCATCTTCTCCAAGCAAGC
>JAIKXM010000043.1 GCA_024684085.1 Lachnospiraceae bacterium
TATAAATCCTTGGTGCAGTACATATCCACGTACGTTCTATAACAGTCACTGTCGTTGGAATCGTAGAAAAAGATAATTTCTTTTCTTTTCTCGTTTTCACTATCTGATATCCGCAAAACGAAATCATAAATACCGGTATTATAATGCCTAAGACAATTGGTATCATTACTGTTTCCTTCCTTATAGTTTTTCATAATTCCTTCTATCCCTTACCTAAGGTATGCTAAAATGTGTGATAAAATGGACCCGGCATAGTTGAGGCTCCATTTTGTTTCTTATTTCCCCACTTGTTTATAAAATCTTCCAGCGATAATTCATCCTCCTGCTGCTGCTTCCGATATCTATTAGCTCTATAAGATTCTTCTATAAGCTTATTCATATGGTTTCTACCCTTATTAATTATACACCGGTCCAGTTTAACAATCTATCTTTCTCACACGCGAACTTTAACAAGATATCACAGTTTTTATTCAATTTACAAGCCCTTAACGGGCAATCAAACATTATCAAACAATAAATGACACATTTATGCAATTGCACAAAATTGTCCATTTAAGCAAAAGCTTTTTTATGCAAAAGTACTAAAGTCCCCCGTAAGAGAAACCTCCCTCACAGATGAACGTAGTTCGTAATGTGTTTTTTTATATTCTTACCACGGATATCGGATCAAAAGGCATTATACATCAGCAGATACACGACCGTGAACAGCAGACCGATGCAGAATAGCAACAGACCGAAAGACATACTCCTTATCACGATAAAACTGTCTTCATTGAACTCCACATACTTCATGGCAAAGACATGTCTGTAATCGACAGTTCCCTTCTCTTCTCTGCGCTTTCTCCTTGCATTAAGAGCATTGACAAGCTCTCCCGCCTTCTCGGTAAGCCAGATCCCCTCCTCTCGCTCCGTCACTATCCTGCTGTCCCTGAATATCGTCTTCCTGAGTATTACTATGACAGTATCCACAAGACAGTCAAGTATCCTCGAGAACACGCCGAACACGAAAGGCAATGCACCCAGGAGGATCGGACGATACAACAGATTCTCAAGATCCAGCCACTTCGGCCATCTGTCGGCATATACACGCTCGCCCTTTTCCCCTTTCATAAGGAGGAGTCGCACAACAACAAGATATATCACAACACCCATCAGAATGGATATAAGTCCGCCCTTCAGATTCGTCCATGTGAAATAAGCGATCCCTTCAAACTCCTCACCGCCAAGGAAGGGCATGGATACATCAGCGAACTTATTCATCGTAAGCCCCGGCATCAGTCCGAGAACCGGAAGCACGATCGCGCTTAATATCAGTGCCGCAGCACTCCTGTGATTCATATAGGCTTTGCGGGAATCATAGCGTGCCTGAACCTCAGGGTCGGTATTTTTTTCGATAAAGATACAGATGAAGAGCTTGGTCATATACGCAACGGTGAAGCCGCCGGATATCAGGAAGATCCATTCGATGCTCTTCATTGCACCTTCGGTAAAAAATCCTGCGACTAAGCCTTCCTCAAGCATCTCAGTATACTCCACAATGCTCTCGTGTATCAGGGTTTTGGAGATGTATCCGTTGAAGCCGGGGATTCCGCCGATGCCGAGGGCGCCGATAAGGAATACGGCTTTCAGTATGTTCTTACTACGTCCGAAGCCTCTGATCGCATTGAGATCAAGTTTATGAAGATTCATGAATACCACGCCGGCTGACATGAAGAGCACGAGCTTGATAAGGGAATGGTTGACCATATGGAGAACGCTGCCCGCAAGTGCGATCGTTCTCTCCTCTCCGAGGAGTCCGGACATACCGACACCTGTCAGGATGAAGCCGATCTGGGATACCGAAGAGCAGGCAAGGGTTCTTTTCAGATCAACGGAAAAGAGTGCGAGCATAGCACCCAGGAACATAGTGATAACGCCAAGGATCAGGATAATGTTACCCCATCCTGTAAAACCTGAGAAGATATATGCAGACAGTACGAGTATACCAAACACACCTGTCTTGGTGAGCATACCGGACAGAAGGGCTGAAGCCGGAGCAGGTGCTACCGGATGAGCCTTGGGAAGCCAGATATGAAGCGGAAAGGCACCGGCCTTGGCGCCGAATCCGATGAGCATACATATGCCGGCTGCCCTAAGCATGGACGCCTCACCGACATACTGACCGGACATATACAATCCGCGAAGGTTATCGAACTCAAGTGTTCCCGTAATGCTGTAGAGCATGAATATACCCATAAGCATCACAAGTCCTCCGATCACGGCCACGGCAAGATAGGTTGCTGCCGCCCGCAATGATTCCTTGCGTTCATCCTGTGCGACCCACACATAAGAAGCGAACGACATTATTTCGAAGAAGATAAACGTAGTGTAGAAATCCCGTGACAGGAAGACTCCGACCGTCGCAAGATAAGTTACCCAGGTATAGAGATAATATCTTCTCTTATTATCATAATGGTGCATATATTCGGGATTGAGAAGTCCTGTCATCACCCACATAAAAGTCGCTATAAGACAGTACAGTAATCTGAATCCGTCTATTTGAAAATGAAGCCCCAGGCCGCACACCCGGGCTATGTCTATTACATAATTCATACTATCTGACTCCGTTCGCTATTACTATTACATAATCCATACCATCCGACTCCGTTGGCTATCTCAATTACATAGTCCATACCATCTGATTCCGTTGGCTATCTCAATTAAATGATCCATACTATCTGACTCCGTTCGCTATCTCCGCAAAAAAGTTCATAAGCTCCGTACTATGGATACCGAAGATGATTATAAATATCGTAAATACATACAGGGGCAGGAGCATCTTCCAGTTGGGATCGGTCACGTCCTTATTGACTGAATGATCGAAGCCCCTCTCGGGAAAGAACCCTCTGATCACGATCGACATCATATATATACCTGTGAGAATCGCCGATATCAGAAGACAGGCGATACCCACATAGGCAAGCGGATTGCCACTGTCAACAGCCGCCCCCGCAAGATTCCATTTGCTGACGAAGCCCGCAAGTCCCGGAACGCCCATGAGCGCCAGCGCACTTATGGTAAAAACAGCGAAGACTTTGGGCATCCTAAGTCCCAGACCATCCAGCTCATGCACGTACGACCTGTCAGTCTGATGCATCACCGCACCTGCACAGAAGAAGGAACTGATCTTCATCACTGCGTGCATAACGAGATGTGACATCGCACCCACAAGTCCGAAGGGCGTCATAATGGTCGCTCCAAACAGGATATATGAAAGGTTACTTATCGTAGAGAAAGCAAGTCTTCTCTTAAGATGAGTCTCCTTAACCGCTCTTGAACATCCGTAGACAATGGTGAACATTGTGGCAGCCATGGTAACATACTGAGCCCATGTGCCTCTTAAGTAATCCGCGCCGAAGCAGTAGTATGTAAGCCTGAGTATTCCGAATGCACCCGACTTAACGACGGCAACGGCATGAAGCAGAGCCGTAACGGGAGTCGGCGCAACACCGGCATCGGGAAGCCATGAATTGAAAGGACACACGGCAGCCTTAACACCGAAACCGAAGAATGCAAATACATATATGAGCAGGAGTACATTGTCCTTACCTGCGATACGATTAAGATCAAGTGTTCCGCCGTATACGAAATCAATGGATGTACCGTATACTATCATGAATATCATGCCGATGAAGGCAAAGGCCGCACCGCCCAGCGAATAATACAGGTATTTCCTGCTCGCAAGGATCGCCTTCCGTGTAAGTGTATGCATGACCAGAGGAACCGTTACGATAGTAAGCAGTTCATAGAAGAAATACAGTGTAAGGATATTAGCGGAAAGCGCGATACCGAGAGTGACACCGTAAGTCATCGTATAGAACATGAAGAATACTCTCTCATGTTCTTCCTTGGTCATATATTCGAAGGCATAAAGTGTAGCGAACGGCCATAATGACGATACAAGGCCTGCGAATACCATACTGAGTCCGTCAAGCTTGAAGGTTATCGTAAGACCACCTGTGAACTCCGCCAGAGTAAACGGTGCATTAACTCCCTTAAGGAGCATCCACCACATCAGACAGGAATTGATCACAACGGCTGTCTCAAGGAATATCTCCATATGTGCCCGCTTCTTCCACTTGATGGCCGGAGTAAGCAGACCCGCTATAAACGGCAAAAGAATAACAACTAATAACATCTTGTTCACCTCTATAAACGCATGTTTATATCTGATCTATCATTGTCGGAGTCTGTTTTTGCGAAGTCGCTCAAAAACGCACATCAACAAAAATGGCTACATCAACTGTGAAAAGTAACTATGAACAGAGTTCACTATACCATCGGGTAATAAGCCCATAAGAACTGACAGTAGTGTCAGAATTATCATCGGTACTAACATCTTAAGTCCCGGTTCTGCTTTGTCCCTCTTGCGCATCTTATAATCTTCACCGGGAAGGAAACCGTTGATGGTAAGAGGTAACAGATATCCTGCGGTAAGCAGTGCGCTTATAAGAAGGATGATCGGACCAAGGACATTGAACACAGATATCCCGCTTTTAAGAGAACCTATCGCAAGATACCACTTACTGATGAATCCGCCTGTCGGAGGGATACCGATAAGTCCCAATGAACAAATCGTATAACACCACATAGCGATCGGCATCTTCTTGCCTACGCCTCTCATATCATCTACATTGACAGCACCTGTATAATGAATGATCGCACCGGCCGTCATGAAGAGTACAGCCTTAACAAAACCGTGACTGAATACATGGAGTACTGCTCCCGAGAAAGCATCCTCATTCATAAGAGCAAGTCCGAAAGATATATATGATAACTGCGAGACGGTCGAATAAGCCAGTCTCTTCTTCAGTATCTTCTCTCTGTATGCGAGCATCGATCCCATGAACACAGTGATCAGTGCAAGTATCATCCACACCTTCTGTACGACACTTCCCCGGATGTTCACCGCTCCGAGACAATAGTAAACCGACCTGATCATACCGAGTATACCTGCCTTAACGATAACTGCCGAAAGAACAGCCGATGCAGGCGCAGGAGCAACGGGATGAGCCGTCGGAAGCCACGAATGCATTGGGAACATACCTGCCTTAACTCCGAAGCCCAGTACCATACACATTGATACAACAAGCAGAAGTGTATGGTGTTCGCCCCATGCTGCGGCAGGGATCACGCCGCCGGGGACAAAATCGTAAGTTGCCCCGTATTTTACGATAAAATATATTCCGAACAGTGCCATATACGCTCCGAAAAGCGAGAAGAGCATATACTTCAGGGCCGCCAGAACCGATTCATGTGTCCCTTCATGAAGTACGAGGGGCATTGACGAAAGGGTCAGCAGTTCGAAAAACATATAAAAGGTCACGATATTGCCCGCGAAGCACAGACCGAGCTCTGCTCCCATGGCTAGGATATAGAACAGCGCATATCTGCTCTTATGACCTTCCTTCTCCATGTACTCGAAGGAATATATACCGGCACACAGGAAGATGATGGCGGTCAGTGCCGCGAAAGTCATTCCCAGAGCGTCCGCATGGAAAGATATTGGAAATTCCGTAAATATATTCATTCTTCTTAGATCAGACCGACCGGATCGATCGGTATATCTTCCTTTCTCCCGGTCTCCCGGGGAGATCAATTAATACTTAAGATCACGGTGTCAAAAGCTTTTCGGATCTGAAAGTCAATTTATACAAAATTATCGCCACTCACGGTTTCGGGCTTGGGATTTTCTAAGCATTTTTATTAAGATTGCGTTTGGCCAACAACCGTTCGTTATGCGCCATCCATGGCGCTGAACGAACTATTTTCGCCATCCGGGCGAAAATTTGTTAGATCAATTAAAAAATGCCAAGAAAATCCAAAAGCCCTGCAAAAGTTCGTGGGCAATATATTTTGTAAAATTGACTTATTCGGGATCGTCTAAAGCTTTAGACAACCTGATCACATTAGGCAAATACTGCGAGACCCATGTGTATAAGGTCAACTATTCTGTCTGAAGCAACGCCCAGTACCACGTTGAGGACAATAAAGGCGATGATAACGACCGTGTATAATCTGCCGTTCTTGAAGCCTACCGTCTCATAACCCGAGTTCTCCACCGGAGTGTATATCCTGATGACCGTCTTCATGAAGTAGATGGCATTAAGGATGGTACTGATACCAAGTACTATTAGGGCGGGGAGTGCTTTATAGCCCAGGGAAAGAGAGGCTTCCGCGAACAGAAGCTTGCTGATGAAGCCTGCAAATAGCGGAATGCCGACCATCGACAGTGCGCCTACAGTGAAGCCGATACCGGCCCACTTGTGTCTGTATCCTGCGCCCGTTATCTCGATGAACTTCCTGCTTCCGCCTGACACATCGGTAAGTCCGATAGCCGCGATAAAGAGCAGTGACTTGGTAGCTCCGTGCGTAAATATGTGAAATATTCCGGCAGTCATACCGAATTCAGTACCCATACCGATACCCATATAGATATAACCGATCTGAGCCACCGATGAGTATGCTATCATTCGTCTGATATCATTCTCTCTTATAGCCGATGTCGAACCGAATATCATACCCATAAGTCCGAATATAAAGAGTACATCTATGATACGGCTGTCACAATATATATCAAATCCTATAACCCTGTATATTATCTTAAAGAGCAGGAAGATATAACCCTTGGATACAAGACTTGAGAGTACTGCTGCCGATGATACGGTCGAATAACCGTAGGCATCGGGAAGCCATGCATGGAAAGGGAACAACGCACTCTTGATGGCAAGACCCACACTGAGAAGTGTGATAGTAACAAGTACCGGTATGGCATATTCGCCACCCTCAAGTGCCCGGACCATCCCCTCTTTTATATTGCTCATAAGAAGATGACCCGTAATATCGTAGGTTATACAGATACCCAATAGGATCATACCTGATCCCAAAAGGCTCATTACCATATATCTTACGGCTGCCTCGATCGTACGACCGTTCTGCCTGATCATTATCAGACCACAGGCTGCGATTGTATTGATCTCTATGAATACATATGCGGTGAAGAGGTCGTTGGTATAACAGAGTGCAAGGAGTGAGCTTAAGAGCAGATCCATCAGAACATAGTAGAGATGAAGCTTGTCATCCGCCACCTCATCGCCCAGCTTCTTGATACCGCCTGCCACCGAGAGCATCATGACGATACAGAAAAAGAGCGCCATCGACGCTTCCATTACGGACACTCTGAGCTCATTGCCCCACGGTGCGGGGAACATACCCATCACATAGACAAAGTAGGTCTTAAGCTCAATAGTGTACATCAGTGTAGCCAGATTAAGAACAGTGACTATACACATAAGGACGGCGTTAACCTTCCTTGCGGCCTTGCCCTTAAGTCCCGAACTGATGATACCGGCGAAGATGCACATGAGTATCGAAACGGCAGGGAAATTGCGTATAACGTCCATCAAATTCCCTCCTTCTTAAGTCTTGTAGATATCTCGTCAAGATTAAGGGTATTGTATCTCTTATACAATCTTACGGTTAAGGACAGCATAAGCGCCGTAACCGACACCGACACAACGATACCTGTCAGCACCAGTCCGCTCGGAATGGGGTTGATATAATTCTCCGCCTCGGTTACTCCGTCGACTATTATGGGCGCTACCCTTCCGGCTATATAGCCCTTAAGCGCCAGGAAAAGATACGTTCCGGTATCCATTATATTCAGTCCGATAATTTTTTTAATAATGTTCTTCTGCAACAGCAGGTTGGCGAATCCTATAACAAAGAGGATCATTGCCACGGCCTCGCCGTAATTGGGTAACAGATTGGGTCCCATCTTACAGACCTCCTCTTCTGAATAATGCATAGAAAGCATACATGGTGCAGGCAACTTCGATACCGACACAGATGTCGATCGGAAGTATGATACCGGCACTCAGGATATGCCCCGGAATACCGAGCGGAATGTGATTGGCGATCCCGTTGGCACCGGTGATATAGAAGTAGGAACCTATAAGACCGTACATGATAAGCGCCGTGATCTTAGCCACCTTATACACCTTCTCATTGAAGAATCTCTCAGTATTTTTAAAACTGAAGGCAGTTGCATACAGTATCAGTCCCGCACCCATGATAGATCCTCCTGAGAATCCACCACCCGGAGAGATCTGGCCGTTCAGTATTACATATATTCCGAATATAAAGATAACGGGACACAGTACGTAAGCCGCGCCCTGAAGGATCCTGTCATTCTTGGGCTCATATCTTCTTTCATTGAAGATCTCTGTGCTCTCAAGGACCGACTCCTCCAGCATGAGCATGATCATAACACAGCAGGTTGCGATGAAGAGGACATTGGTCTCTCCGAATGTGTCAAAAGCTCTGTAGGTTAAGATCATTCCGGTTACTACATTGACAGCACCGGTCTCTTCCATACCCTGTTCTATGTAACGCTCGGCAACTTCATTGTTGGTAGGTCTGTCCTCCGATCCGTAACGCGGAAGATATGAGACCGTGTACAGAAGAAGTAATGCAAGGGCCACACAGAATATGACCGCAACCGCATGATACATCTTCTCATACGATTTGATGACTCTGTTATTGTCAAGGTCGTATACTTTTTCCTTGGCTTCCTTCTCCTCGAATTCCAGCCACTTCATCCTCTCCTTATCGGGCTTGTATTCCTTCTGAGGTGTCATCTCGACCGTATTGACATACGGATCTTTAGTACCCGACAGCCATCTGAAGAACTTAAAGGCGAAGGTTTTGCTGTATTCGGCATCTGTCTTTCTTCTACTCAAAGTCAGCCACCTCCTGTTCCACTATCCTGGAATCCTCAGTCTCCTTCTCAAGCTTGATTCCTCTGATCTTCTTAAGAGTAACGAAGAAGAGGATACTCGTAACTCCGGCTCCGACTGCCGCTTCGGTAATGGCAAGATCCGGCGACTCCAGGCATACCCATACTATGGACATGATAAGACTGTATGACATGAAGATAAGTATGGAATTAAGCAGATTATGGGAGAAACTAACTCCTATGGCACATAATACAAGGAAGATCAGCAACAGTATTATAACTACATTCATTTTGTCTGTCCTTTCTGATCGGTGGTGCTGTCATCACCTGATCCCTGTTCCGGTTCATCCTCAAGATCTTTCAATTTGTAATATACCTTAAGATGATTCTCAAGCTTGGAGTTGGTCATGACTTCAAGCCTTGCAAGCAGATGCGAAGATACAGGTGAAGCATTCCACAGAAGCACGACCACTATTATCATCTTAAATGTATTAAAGTTAAGTCCGGAGAATATCATAAGACCGAGCATGGAGAATGCCAGTCCAAGAGTATCACCCATAGCCGCAGCATGCATTCTGTTAAGAGCATAATCCAGTCTGAAGATACCGTATAACTGGATCGCGAAGAATACTATTCCGACCAACAGAAATGCCGAACCCAATATCAGTCTAAGCCACTCCATCGCTGTCTTCTCCTTCCTCTTTATTCTGTCTGAACACACCTATATACACCTTGGTGATTACAACAACCGCAAGGAAACTCACACAGGCGTACAATATACATATGTCTATAAGATAACCTTCCTTTAGCAATAGTGACAGAACAGCTATCATAACTATGACCATGGTACCCATCATATTAACGGCTACGATCCTGTCTACGATACGTGGTCCCTTAACTGCTCTTAAAAGGCATAAAAAAAGTCCTATACTAAGGATGATCAGAACACCTATATATATATTCTTATACACGGTTTCCAATAAGGTAAGATCCGGCTGTGCTATCAAGTCTATACCTCCTCCAGCTTATGAAGCTGCTGTACAAAAACGGACGAATCGAGTCCCTTGGCCAGACTTTTGTCCAGACAATGAACCACAATAAGATCTCCCTGCGTATATACGGTAATAGTGCCGGGAGTAAGTGTTATCGAATTGGCCAATACAACTCTTGCTATATTGGTCTTAAGATCGGTTTTGATATGTACTACGCAGGGCTCGATCTCATATCTTGCCGAAGTTATCATCCTTATTACTCCAAGATTGGCTTTAACAATCTCTGCAATAAGGGTCGCAATATACTTAATGATCAGTCCTGACTTTTTGACGATGATAAGATCATATTCCGGCTTATAGCCCATTATCTTAACTATGAACAGATACATGAGTGCCGCAACGGCTATACCAAAAAGTGCTATCTCCAGGGTCAGTTGTCCGTTGAAAACAACCCATAATATAAAAAAAACAACAAACATGATTATACCTCTTTTACGATCACTGCTTACGGGACAGAGCGAACCTCTTATCCGACCGCTTCCTGCCGGTCAAAACGAAACCTCTCATTCAATCTGTAACCGACATTCAAAGTCAAGCTCATCACGATCACTGCTTGCCGGTCGAACCGAAGCCTCCTCTGTCTGAATCTCCCAGATGATCTGTCTCTTCGAAGACGATCGTAGGCTGATTCTTCATGATCCTGAACTGGCAGATCCTGTCATTGAGTGATATATGAGTATCTCTCATGGCAAGTACCGGCATAAGCCACTGATCATTATCTCCACAGTAAGAACGATCGATAACTCCCTGATGATTGGTCTGGATTATACCGTAGTTCTTGAACGTTGAACTTCTGGGTACGATGTGCGCCTCATATCCTTCCGGCAGTTCCATTGCAACACCCAAAGGGATCAGCCTGAACTCACCCGCCTTAAGGTCCACATCTTCTGCTGCCCTTAAATCAATCCAGTCGCTTTTGCCATCGATATACTTGAGTTTCTCGATCTTATCCGTAAAATACTTGATCCTTATCTTCTCCATCTGTGTCTGTCCTCTTTCTTATCTGGTAGTATTCTTCCTGTACTCGGACGGCGATACGCCGCACTCGGACTTGAATATCTTCATAAAGTGCTTCTCATTATCGTATCCGACCTGCTGACTGATCTCCACTATCTTCATATCGGTTCCGGTCAACAGCTTCTTGGCTTCTCTCATTCTTATATCCTTGAGATAGTTGACAAAGTTAGTACCCGTGTACTGCTTAAATGTATATGAGAAAAGTGAATAATTCATTGAAATATAATTGGATACCACTGCCATATTAAGATCCGAATTGTAATTCTCTTCGATATATTCTATAGCCTGCTTGATCTTCTGCGTATTACTGTTGGTCGAGTTAAGGCTGTTCACTCTCTCATGAAGGGTCATTACCCAGTTCATGAAGTTCTCGCCGTACTGCTCAAGCCCCGCAAACGCAAGGAACTTACCGAGATTATCACACTGTTTGCGATCCTCATCGGTGATAACGGACTGATAGAGATCCATTGCCGAAGTAAGGAACTCCTGCTGTTTGCCGAAGAATCTGTCCGGCTCTATCCTGCCCTTTGCCACCTCGCCGAAGAGCTTCTCCCATGCTGCGATCATCTCCTCTGTCTTGGCGGTTCCTATAAGCTGTAATCTTCCGGTACATTCAGATTCATCCAGAAGTTTGATCGCCTGTTCAAGGATATCACGATGTATCCTCTTGGATTCATTGCCGTATTCAACCGACTCACCACGACAGAAAGCCCTGCATCTTGCATTCTTGGCTTCTTCATATGCTTCCTTAAGATTCTCAAGTCCGCGATGAACGCCGCTGAATCCCGCAGTCTGAGACATCAGCTCATTGGCCTTGAACTCTTCAAGCGAATCGGTCTCGACTACGCATACGATACCGTCATCCACATCCTTAAGAGCGATCGTCCCTATGGTCTTATCCTCATATGCTCCAAGCTCCATACAGCATACAACATAATCACCCTTGAAAAATGACTGCGCATACTTCTGCTTCAGCATATCCATCTCGTCGGTCGTGACTATCCTGTTGGTGAGAAGGTATTTCAACTGCTGCTTACCGAACTTCTTCTCATCGGCATATTCATTGGCCTTATTCTCTAATTCATCATTGATCTTCTTAAGTACGCTGTTGATCTTATCTCTCTCAACAGGCTTAAGGAGATATTCCCGTACGCCGTTCCTTAACATCTCAACAGCGTAACTGAAATCATCAAATCCGCTTACCGCAACTACCATGGGCTTATGATCCGGTTCGAGATCCTGAACTCTTTTCACAAGCTCAATGCCGTCCATTTTTGGCATTCTGATATCGGTTAACATAACATCAACCTTCTGTTGCTTCAATATCTCAAGAGCGGCCTCACCGTTATTACATTCCATAATAACTTCAATGGGAACTCCGCTTCTCATTACCATGGTCTTGATACCCTGACGTATTAACTTCTCATCTTCTACAATAAGCAGTGTCTTCATCAATCTACCTTTCTTGTGGTGGATGGTAAATGTACCATAACTTTAGTATAGCAGCCAATTCTCGTGGATATCTTCAGTCCGTAATCATTACCAAAGGACATCCTTATCCTGTCATGAACGTTCTTAAGGCCAATACCGTTACTCTTGCCTCCGGCAGGTTCTATCTGCCCCTGCATTCTCGCCTCAAGATCTTCTAGTTCTTCATCCGTCATACCGGTTCCGGCATCCGTTACCTCTATAAAGAAGTCATCACCGTCAGCCCAGCCCTTGATGTATATCGTACTCTCTTCTCCGAGAGGTTCGATACCATGAAGAATGGCATTCTCTATAATGGGCTGAATGGACATCTTCGGGATCTCCTGTTCCAGAAGTTCCTCAGGTATCTTAACCGACAGATGCACCTCGTAGTCATACCTCAGATTGATCAGGATCATATAATTATGAATATAATCCATCTCATCTCTAAGCTTAACATTACGCGATACCCATCGCATACTGTATCTTAAGAGCTTACCCAATGCTGTAATGGCATCGGACATCTCATATTCTTCATTGATCTCCGCCATCATCTTGATGGACTCAAGTACATTATATATAAAGTGGGCATTGATCTGATTCTGCAATGCTCTGATCTCGGAGTTCTTGGCAAGGATCTCTCTGTCGATATTCTCCTGCATCAGAGCCTGTATACCATCCAGCATGTTATTAAGGTTATTACCGAGTTCACCCATCTCATCGTTGGTGGTATGCTCGATCCTCACATTAAGATTACCTTCTTCTACTTCCTTGATACCGCTAAGTATCAGGTAGAACTGTCTCAGCATTCTGTTAACGATGTGATTGATAACAAATGCCAGTCCCACAAAGAGAAGTACGATTATCATCAGCACGACGTTCCTTGAGGTACGGACTTCTCCGATCGATTCGCTGATATCCATTATGCTGACAAGGGTCGCACCGAACTTCTTGATCGGATAATATGAGACCATCAAATCATGTCCACCGGTCTTGATATAAGCAACCTCACCCTTGGGATCGACCTTGCTCAGGTGTTCACCGCCTATAATATCATCTTCATATTCACCGAAATCTTTCGGCTCATTGAATCCGCGATATACATCTTCTCCTGCCACCAGCAGAGCATATTCATTATTATCGTTGATATACATATTGGGGAACATCTTCTGCATGATGACCGCCGCTTCAATGTAACCGATCCTGCCGTAGCGATAATCGATTATGGGAGTAACAAGTCCTACAAGTTTGGTCTCCTGTCTGGTAGTCAGCGATGAAAAAGCCGTATCATAATATCCGAAATGCCAGCCTGCGGGATCTTCTTCCTTACCCCAGCTCATATTCTCCATCCGGGATTTTTTAAAGAGGATCGGATTCATCTCCTGAATGGTATCAGACGTAGCATATACCCTTACAGAATAAAGGGTAGGATTGTTGCTGACAACTCGCTCAAGATTGGTAATATTGGTCTCCTGATATTCCACCGCTTTCTTCGTACCAAGTTTAATACCGTTCTGCGCCTTGCACAACACTTCGTTAGTCTCTTCATCCGCAAGGAACAGCTGAACAGACATATTAATAGAATCGAGACAGCTGGTGATCTGTCCCGAATCCTGAGAAATCTTATATTCCATATAGTTACGCTGTTCATTGATCAGATTATTCTCTACAGCAAAAAATATGTACACTGTAGCTATGGCAACCGGAATTGCCGTAATAAGTATGATAACGAAAGTGAACTTAAGGTTAAGGCGCATCCCGCCGAAAAACTCTTTTATCTTAGCTATCACTCTTTATCTCCGTATGCAGGACGATCACTTAATACCAAGCTTCTCTTTATTCCTGCGCATCTGCTTGGTCTCTTCATCGATCACCATTGAGAAACCGTTACTCTCCCTCTTCTCCTTATAAGATTCAAGGATCTTATCAAATTCTTCGTCAGAATCAGCCAGTAACAGTTCCTTAAGTGTCACTCCCCACAGGCGATTGCAATTATCATAGGCCTGCTTGACAGCATTGGAACTGAACATCTGCATCTCATACTGCCCGAGATATGTTGTATAGGGATATGTCCATTCGGCCATCTGCTTGAGAGGCTCCTCCATCTCAAGCCCCCACTTCAACTGCATAACATTATTCTGAAGCATCCAATATGTATCATCAGCTCCATAGATACTGTCATAAGTCTCTCTGTCGCTGTTCAGGATATACTTAACTTCCGGACGGATCTTGATCTTACCGTCGACATTATCATAAGTCACACCCTCTACGCCAAGATAGATAAGCTCCTGACCGCGTTCGCTTATCATATAATCAAGGAAGGCGATCGCTCTCTCCGGATCCTTACAGTTCTTGGAGATAAGGGTAACAGTCCAACCCGTGATACCGTTTGAAGGAAGCACGGGATCATCTCCGTTCGCATTCTTAGGTCCGTCAACGGCAATATATATGCTGTTGGGATCTCTTTCATATAATATCTTCTGCTGATCGGCAAGATCCGTACGCTGATAGATCATGCAAAAATACCTGCCATTGGCGATCTTCTCGCTCATCTGTGTGCGGTTATCCACAAAGATATCGGTGGTAAGATAACCGTCCTTGCCAAGCTTTCTGAACATCTTCAACCATTTGATATATTCGGGATCGGTATATCTGTCATAATACATGCCGTCTTTCTCCCATGGTATGGCAAGAAAGTTCTGCAGGTACTGATCAAAAGATACACATCCTGTAGAATCAAAAGGATGCGCACCGATAGGTATCAACGGCTCTCCGTTGACTGTAGGATACATCTCCTTGGCTTTTCTTACTGCCTGTGAAAAACCTTCGGGTGTAGACATGTCCGGTGAACCCAAAGCTTCATATATATCCTTCCTTACAAGAAATGTCTGATTGGAAGGGATATTATCATGCTCTTCAAGATCATCCGGTGTATAAGATGAATTGGGATAGCAATAGATATTACCATCCTCCTGAGTATACCATTCAACAACGTTCTTATCTGCGACTTCATAGAAATAAGGATCATACTTATCTGCCAGATCATTGAGAGCGTATACCATATCTCCTTCGATCATCTCGTTGATCTGAGGCTGCCACCAGCCTAAAGTAATAAGATCAGGCAGCGAGTCCGATGCGATAAGTGCATCCATCTTATCACTTTCATCTCCGACAGGTGTGATAAAGTTAATATTGACTCCTGTCTCATCGGTTATGGCACGGGATACGAGATTCTCTCCCCATCCCTGAACAAACCATGAGAAGTTAACATACCAGTCGAGAGTGATATCCGAATCTGAATATTTCTCCCAATTGCCCTCAGTCTCGCTCTTATTAAGATGAGTGAGTATCTGATATGCCAATATGATCACAATGGCGGCAACTATAAGACCCATTACAGAGCCGGCATATATGTTGAATTTATTATCCTTCTTACTGCTCATATGCTGACCAACCCCCAAGCCGTACAATAGATATAGGAGAAGCACTTTCCTATTACAACTTTCCTATTACATACGAAAGAATGTCGCTTGCGACATTCTCGCGCCGAGCGCGGATGCTTTAGCATCGTCTACCTTTCGCGCGAGTGCGCATCCTTAGCGGAGCGTTTTTTGTGTAATAGGAAGCACTTCCTATTACACAAGAAATAAGACAATGCATATTGCATTGTCTTATTTCTTTAATATTATAACCCATTGCAAAATCATTTGCAATTTAGTTCAATGCGGATTATTCCTTAACAGCACCTGCTGAAATAGAGCTGATGATGTACTTAGAGAAGCATACAAATACGATAAGAATAGGAACGATCGATATTGCTACTGCGAAGTAGATAGCACCATAGTTCGAATTGATATCTGTAGAAGCTCTCATTGTAGCCATCATAACAGGAAGCGTAAGCTTCGAAGGTGTGTTAAGAATGATCATAGGCATAAGGTAGTTGTTCCAGTTGCCGATGAATCCCATGATCATCATTGTTGCAAGAGCGGGTGATACGATAGGAATAACTATTCTGTGGAATGAATAGATCTCCATAGCACCGTCGATACGAGCCGCCTCAATAAGTGAAGGTGACAGACTCGACTGAATATACTGTCTTAAGAAGAATACAGTACCGGGAGCTGCTATAGCAGGTAAGATAAGAGGCCAGTATGTATCAACCATATGTAACTTACTTACCAACTGATAGAAACCGATCATGGACAGCTGTCCGGGGATCATCATGAACACAA
Source organism: Lachnospiraceae bacterium (assembly GCA_024684085.1). Classification (GTDB taxonomy): domain Bacteria; phylum Bacillota; class Clostridia; order Lachnospirales; family Lachnospiraceae; genus Colinaster. The sequence goes on from JAIKXM010000043.1 coordinate 16,545, forward strand.
GGATTGCGCCGAAGACGATCGAATTACCCTTGAACTTATAGAAAGCAAGTCCATAAGCTGTCATGGTAGAGAAATATGCACTGAGGATAGTAGCAGGAACCGCTACAAGTAAACTGTTCCACATACCTTTGAACATGTTGAAGAACTTGAATGTAGTTCTATAGTTCTCTATAAGATACTTACCGGGGATCAAAGTAAAACCGGTAACGATATCAGATCCTGAACGAGTCGCATTAACCATCATAAGCAGGAACGGGAACATACAAGCAGCTGCCAAGATGATAAGTGCTATATATAATAAAGCTTTTTTAATATGATATCCCACCATTATTTATCACTCCTTATCCTGAAACAATTTAAGCTGCACAATAGATACTACCAAGATGATAAGGAACAACATATATGCAACCGCCGAAGCATATCCTGTCCTCTGAGTACCGGCTGTGAAACCGAACTTATACAGATACATCATAACTGTCTCAACATGATTGTATGCTGTATTGGTCTTCTCAATCATCAAGAAAGGAAGATCGAACATCTGGAGACCACCGATAAGTGAAGTGATGGCAACATATTCCATAATGGGCTTGATAAGAGGCAAAGTAATCTTGCCGAAGATAGTCCATCTTCCGGCACCGTCGATAGCTGCTGCCTCGAAGTAGTCGGTAGATACACCCTGTACACCGGCCATCAACATCAGGAACGAATTACCGAACCACATCCATGCCTGAATTACAGCAACAACATTGCCCGCGATATTCGGCTCACCGATCCAGTTGATCGGATTGTAAGTCTGTCCGAAGAAACTATAGATTGCCTTCAGCATGATATTGAATGAACCGAATCTCCAATCCAAGAGAGTCTTGAACAGGAATGAGATCGATGTTGCAGCGATAAGATTGGGTAAGTAGTAGATAAGACGGAATACTTTCAGACCCTTCATCTTATACTTAACATCTGAGAATACCATCATCAAAAGGAAAGCAAGACCTAACTGTAATACGATATTGACAACCCAGATCTTAACAGTGTTCCAAAGTGCGCTCCAGAAGAACTTATCCTTAGCACACCTGATATAGTTGTCCAATCCAATAAAGTTGCTCTTTCCCATTACCTTAAGGTCTGTGAAACTCAGGTAAAGAGTTCTTAAAACCGGGTAAACACTGAAGATAAGAAAGACGATAACGAAAGGTGCAACAAACAAGTAACCCCAGTCATTATAAGCCGTTATCTTACTTCTTTTTCTCAAACCTGCCATAATAACCTCCTAATAAATTTTGTGTATTTTCCATTATTATAACTAATTTGTACATAAAATTAAATATTAACGAGTGGCTTAATGCTCTCTTTTCTAAATAAGCAAAAACCATTACGTTGTTTTCAGCAATCTATACAAAAATCTTTTATTTTAGCCTCAATTACCTCTAAACCGTTCAATCTTTTTTGAAATCTTATGTCTATGCTTTGTTTATTTAGAAAAGGGAGCCCGCCATCAGTGGCGGGCCGCCCATCAATATTTAGATTAAATATTTACTGAAATTATCTTGTAACAGTGATTTCAGGAAGTGAAGACTCAACTGTATCATAGAATGTGTTCAGAGCGTCTTCCTTAGAAGCCTGACCTGTCTTGATAGAAGCGATTGCAAGACCCCAAGCGTCGTTGATGATTGTATCGTACTGTGTAACCTTTGAGTAATCGATACCCTCAGCAAGCTGTAACCACATAGCGTACATCTTCTGATCGCCGTATACAGGGTTTGTGTCATCCTTATGCTTCTCAAGTGCTGACTTAAGTGAAACTGTATCACCCTTAGAGAACTCGATCCACCAATCAGCTGTCTCCTCGTTCAGAGTACAGAACTTAACGAAATCCCATGCAAGGTTGGGCTTCTCAGAAAGTGCTGAGATACCGATGAATGTACCACCACCGAAGCCGTATGCAGGTCCAGGACAAACGCCCCACTTACCTTCTGTATCCTTGTAGTTATCTCTCATTGTAAGAACGCCCCAAGCAGGAAGACCGAATGCGAATACTTCACATGTGTCATAATCTGCTGTAGCTGTTGCGAACTGCTCAGCATCCCAAACGTTAACTGAATCATCAGCGTAGTTCTGGATATCAGCTGTAAGGATCGGAACCGGGCCAGCCATAGCCTGATACCAAGGTGTTGACCACTGGTTAGCATATGCTGTTAAGTCGTTCTGGTAAAGAGATACAACGAGGTCCATATAATCAAATCTTGACTGATCTACATTAAGAGCTCCGTCAACAACCCAAGCTGTATCGCCTGAGAAGTAAGAGATCTCAGAGTCAGAAGCGAAGATTCTGTAACCAGCTGCCTTTAACTTCTCAGCTGTGTCAAGAATTGTAGGATAATCCTTGAATAATGCGCCTACAGAATCGGGATCAGAGAAACCGAATACTGCATCAGCGATATCTCTACGATAGTAGATACCAGCGGGTGTGATCTGGTAAGAGATTGCTCTCTGGATACCGTCAGCATCCTGACCAACTTCCCAAACGTAATCTACGATCTGATCTGCATAGTTCTGTGCACCAAGTGCGTTAAGGTCTGCGAAGAAACCGTTCTCTTCCATTGTACCAAGCATCTGAGGCTCACCAACGATGATGTCGGGCTCTGTCTCGCCACCCTGGATAGCTGTCTGAACCTTTGTTACATAATCAGCAGGCTCGATAACAACAACTTCTGTTGCATGTCCTGTCTTCTCCTGATATCTTGCTGCAAAGTCCTTAAGGTCATTAGCAAGTGTCCAGATAACAAGTGTGCCATCCTCAAGATCACCGGCAGGCTCCTCAACTACTGCAGCATCTGCATCTGCATCTGCTTCAGCATCTGCTTCAGCGTCTGCAGCAGGTGCTTCTGTATCAGCAGCAGGTGCAGCAGCGTCGTCTGTTGCTTCAGAACCACAGGCAACAAGTGAAAGTGCCATAACTGAAGCAAGTAAAACTGAAACTAACTTCTTGAATTTCATAAAAAATACCCTCCTTTTTGGTCTGCAAAAAACAACTTATGTGAAATTCGTAGTTGCTAAAACCAATTATAGGAGAGTATTTTTTCGTTTTAAATACGATTTTTTTTATAAAGGTGTTATTTTTTTAGTTTTCGTTAATAATTTGTTCATAATTGTTGAAAAAAGTCCACAAGCGGACTTCGAACAGAAAAAGTGCACCAACCGAAGTCGATGCACTTTTTCGAAAATATATCCTACCCAAAGTATTACAGGATGTGTACGATAACTTCCTGATAATCACCGTTACGGAGCTGATTGGCAAGATCTCCCTTAATGGAATCTCCGCTGATCAGAGCCCTGTTCTTATTAGGTGCTATCAGTTCAATAGATTCAATGCTGTATTCACCGGGGAAGTAATCCTTGGTGCTCTTCATCTCATAAGTTACCAGAGTCTTGCCGAGGAACTTGGCGCTGACCTTACGCTGCTCGCCCACAAGGTAAGCAGGGATAACGGGTCTGAAACGGCATACAAGCTCGCCGTCCTCGAAGCAGAAAGGATTCTGACCGAACATCATGATCTTCCACATGCTGATGAACTCGATCGTAGAACCTGACAGTCTGGCAACAAAGCCCTTACCGTGAATAGTGGGATCGGGGTTCTTGCTGCTGGCGATGAACGAAGAGTTCTCCAGAATGCTTCTGCCGTATACTTCCTCAGAGAGGAAAGGTATACATGCCTTATGGAAGTCCTCAGCGAACTCGGCATACATTCCCGACTTAAGTATCTCAAGGAGGTACTTATACTCCATATGGAGCCAGATAGACTCATTCTCAAGCCATCCGGGTGTGAAAGCTCTTGCACGTCCAAGTTCAATGGATGCACCCATAATAGACGCATTGACCTTATACATCTTGAGAACATCATCATACAGATCGCTGTTCTTGACATTGTTATAGAGCTTCTTCTTATTCTCCTTGCTGTCATTGAGCTTAAGATATCTTACAGGTCCCTCAAGGAAATAAGGTACCATCTTAGCTGTCATTGCGGTAGGTAGAATACCCTTGTCATCCTTGGTGTATTCATCCACTTCGAATGTGAAGTATGTAGGACAGATACCCTGACCGTACTCAGCAGCTCTTGCAAGACCCTGATCAAGAGTATCCTTGAAGCCTCTGAGTATGGTAGCAAGAGTCTTGGAAGACATCTGTCTTGTCTCGCCGCTTACGCCATCGAATACAAGGTCTCTGTAAGCTTCCTTGATATCATTACGGTCATTCCACAGAGCATATGAATCATTATTCTTCTGATTGGCCATATCAAGCTTCTCAACGAAGTCTGCGACCTCCTTAAGAAGTTCAACCTGCTTAGGATATCTCTCAAGCGCACCGATGGTATACTCAAGATTCCTTGCCAGCTCATAGCTCTCACACATAGAAGATCCAAGAAGTCCGGGAAGTCCGTTAAGGGCATCATACCAGCCGGGCTTACCGCCCTCCATCTCAACACCCATACCATAGCTGTCAAGAGCGGCGAACTTAGCACTACTTAAGAGTATAAGCTTCTCCATAAGTGTTACATAGAGAATATCTCCCTTTCCGTGATCCTTGTGGATGAGCTTATCGTCAGATATATCATTCTCTCTCTTTCTCAGGAAATTATACTGTCTTACGCCGGCAGGAGTCTCAACATAACGCTGTCTGCGGGGAAGTATATTAGCCTGTCCCTGGAAGTAAGAATACTTCTTCTCATACAGCATATCCTCTTCCTGCTCAGGGAATACGGTAAGATAATCCTCGATAAGATCAAGGTCATAATCCCAGTGATCTGACCAGTATCCCTCACCGAAACTGCTGTTAACCAAAGAGTCAGCCTCATCTATCATTGCGGCAAATAACTTCTCTGTAGCCTCATCATTCAGCTCTTCAGCGATCTTTGCATAGAGCTTACCGGGTGTAAATGACTTGGAAGTAAGCTTAACGATCTCATCCTTAGCCTTGATACCTGTACCCTCAAGGAGCTTATTGCACTTATCCTCAGAAAGCGAATATGTAGTCTTATCAATGCTCAAAGGGTTATAACCGTCGAGCTGAACAAGGCTGTAGAACATTCTGATATTCTCGCGTCCGACAAAAGAAGCGAAGAATGTATCACATCTTCTGTTCTGATTCATATCACGGAAGTTACCGTTACCCTGAGAATAGAATTCAGGCAGGGTTGAGAAGTAATTATAATCTCTCTCAAGGTCACCGTGTTTTCTCGAATAGAGATAGAATATCTTGTTATCGGACAGCTTAATGGGATAACCGCCTCTTAAGAGATTATCCATATATGTGTATGTACAATACTTATCGAACATCTCATCAGCCGTATGAGTCTCTATATTGGATGTAATATCCTCTACCAGCTTAGCGGCTCTGGCAAGCTTACCGTTAAAGTAAGCAACGTCAAGCTTCTTGCCCAAAAAGGTATCCAGCATCTCCATGCTGCCCGCATGACCTATGAGCTCGATGATCTCATAACTCTCACCCGAAGCAAGAGTAACCTCTTTCATGGCAAAAGCAGCCGGAAGCAGATTTGATACGTTCTGATGACGGTCGAGCACATTCTTAAGACCGCCTTCCGCAAAGTTAACCGGAACCCCCAGTGAACAGTCATATCCAAAGATGGCATCGGGATCTGTTACCATCGGGATGATCTTACCGTCCTTATCAAGGGCTACAGCATAATTACCTTCAATGACAGCGCTTACAGCAGCCGTATCCGCCATACTCGCGCGAACTCTGTAGTAAGAAGCACCTGCAGGAGTAGTCTCTACCTGCATCCATGCCTTGGCTGTCTGGGTCATATTCTTCATGCTGTCTTCATCAACACCGTAAGGGATCACCGCAGGCATACCGTCAAGGATCTCAAGATCCGCTGACTTATCCGACGTATTGGTAATGGTCACCCTACGTACGAGAGCTCCCACCTTCTCCTCAGGAAGAATAAAGTAAGTAACCTCTGTTCTGATACCTTCTTTGACATCATCATCGCAGACAGACATAGTATTCATGCCTATCTCCATATTCTGATTCTCACTCTCCTTAAGGAAGGGCTCGAATACCTCCCCATTCTTCCTGATGAAAGTCCTGAATCCCGTTCTCTTCACATTGCGATATGCTACATGAGCAGGATAGAACTCCATTATGGCCTTATCCTTATTATCGGAACCGAAAGACACAACTCCCTGTCCGCGGTTCACATAGAAGCACCAAAGGGGCACGCCCTTCATGCCGGCAATACCGGGAAGGAAGCTTGCGAATTTTGATTTGCGTCCGTAATCTTTCATTGTCATTCTCCTCTTCTAATGTCAATTTTCCTGGCTTGATATCATCGAGTGTCCGTTTTGTGATACCGCATGCGGTACGCCTGTCGAACAGACTCCTCTGCAAACACTTTTTTATTATCCCAAAACAACAGTAAGCTTATGAACCGTCTCCTTATCAAGACCTTCGATAGTCTTAAGATCGACCACGGCCCTGCCATCCTTAAGTGCAGCATCGTCACCATCAAGCTGCATTGATTTAACGGCATACTCACCATATTCCCTGCCTGAAGGATTGGTTATCGTGATATCCCATCTGCGTCCTGCGAAGTTAAGTGTGATACCTGCCTTGCCGTCAGCATCAAACTGGCTCTTAACAAGCTTGGGATCCACCACAAGATCTCCCAGGGAACCGCATACACCGAACATCTCATTGACAACCGTAAGCATATACCAGCTTGCAGCACCTGTCAGATAGTGATACAGTCCTCTTCCGTCCTTGCCGAAGTACTCGGGAATACCGGGATAGATATGACTCTTATCCATATTCATTGCCTGAGTATATAAGGTATTGAGGGACTTGAAGCCTTCCTTTGCGAAGCCTCTCCTGTAGAGGGCATTGGCATACATAACTGCCATATGTGAGAATACAGCTCCATTCTCTTTCTCACCGAATGCGAAACCGAACATTCTGCCCATGTCAGTCTTGATCTCGTTATAATCTGTATTAAGTCTGTATCCGCCACAGTCGGCATCATACAGATATTTATCGGCACTGGCTGCTATAGCCGCAACCTGCTCCTTGGTAGCGGTACCCGACATTACGGAGAATACCTGACTTGTAAGCATCATATTGGCCTTACCGTCTGTTATGCCCTCAAGTCTTCTGCCACTGTTATCATAATATCCGTTATACCATCCGTTGCCATCCGTATCTGAGATCCACTCGGTCTTACGGATGTGTTCCATTATCCATTTTCCCTTATTCCTTAAGGAAGCAGCGATACCCTTAGCGGATACGTCACTCCTGTTGCCCGTTACAAAATGCGTTACCTTGGCAAGATATTCCTCAAGCACCGCATTTTTGCCATCTATACTGTCATAAACAGCGGCATCATCCTTAAGCAATACAGAGATCTCATCAAGGAGAGCCACCTTGTCTTCGCCCAGTTCTTCAACAAGATCCGCAAGGTCAAGGAGGTTGCGTGCATATGCATTGGCAAAAGCAACACTTTCACCGCGCTCACCTGCCATATCAAGAGCATCATTCCAGTCGGCATCACGGAGTCTTATATGATTATGCTCACCAACCTCCCAGAAAGCCGTAAGATTCTGAAGAAGAAGATGTTCAAGCACGCTGCCGTGATACTCAGCACCGTTGCCGTTTACCTGCCATGTCATATCGGGTGTCCACTCACCGTCGACTGCCATGCCGCGCTTAACCTGACGATCCTTGAAGTAAGCAACTTCTTCCTTAAGGATATTGATATCACCTGTCTGATCTATATAGAGCTTAGTGGTCATAAGAGGCCATACACCATGATCCATCCATACTCTTGTGATGGAATTACGGTCTGCTTTGAACTCTCCAACCTTGCTTCCGATTATGGTCGCATTGCTTCCGTCCACTCTGACACCTGCGAAGTTACCGAGGAGCATCTCTCTTACACCGCCGGGATTCATGAGAAGGAGAGCAAGGCAATCCTGCCACAGATCACGCCAGCCTCTTCCGCCCTTACCGTAATCATGATGAGGAAGGAAAGAACAGCCGTATACTCTTCTTAATTCAGGCTGGAAGCTGATCCAGTTCATGAACTGATTGAAGTCTGCATCTCCGGTTGCGTAATCAACATTAACCTTGGATGTCCAGTAATCTATGGTAGCCTTAAGCTCTGCCGCGGGATCATCCACAACAAAGCCTGAAGGCGCTTCATCCACACTCACACCGGCACATACCGTATACATGGTGCTCTGTCCGGGAGCCAGAGTAACCTCAGCGAACCTGAGTCCGCCCAGAGATTCCTGTCCCTTAAGCTCGAATCCGGGCTTAACTCCCTCTTTATTCTTGATAACAGCTTCCGGTCTCTCGAAATTACCGTTCTCACCAATGAATGAACTTACTTCCGGGAAGAAAGACTCGGGATACTCTCCCTTTGCATCCTTACCCTGAACATAGTAGATAGTATCATTCAGCTGATGTCCTCTTTCATCAAACGAAAGAGTGGGGAAGGTATAAATACCGTAATCCCTAACATATGTACGATGGAGCAGAGATGTAACATGTCTGTGATCTCTTATGTTATCCGCGCTTCTTCCGTATATGGGAAGAGCCGCTACCATTGTAAGCTTAAGTTCTTTATCGGAGATATTGGTCACCTCTACCATATGAACTTCGGCATTGATATTGACCGGAACAAATGAAGTGATAGCCGCCTTAAGTCCCGACTCCTCGCTTGTCCTCTCTGTCTTATGCCACATATATCCGGCAGAAACAGTTACCTGCTCCTTCTTGTCATCGAAGTAAACAGCCTGCTGCCAGGTGCTCACACCTGTTGCCGACCACGGCTTCTGACCCGGCACTATACACCAGAAATTCCTGCTGCTCCTGTTATTGTGAAGATTCTCAGAGCTCACGGGCTCATACAGGAAGTGGTTCTGATCTATCTTGGCATCGCCGTTAAGATCGGGAGTGATGGCACTCTTCAATCCTGCTTCGCCTGCGATTGGGAAGTACAATCCGGTATGTTCCCCTGCAGTATCTAAGGTAAAACTGCCTTTGTTGTCGGTAAAAGTAACTTTTTTCATCGCTCTCTCCATTTCATACAATGTAATATGTGTAGTCCCGTTTGGACACACTGATACCTGTTAGCATAATTACATAATAAAAAAAATGAGCCACTAATTAAAGTGGTCCATTTTTACAATTTGGTGTTATTTTTTTAGTTTCTGTTCCTTGATAACGGTGCTGAATCTGCCGCTCTGTTCATCGGGTTCAGGGTCATTCCTGTCCATTGTTATGGCCGCTCCGGTGATCCCAAGCGTCTTAAGATATTCCCTTATAGCCCTCTCAACCGCCAGAAATACGCCGTTTTTATCCTTGCCGCGTTTAACTCCGAGTCGAAGGGTTATGATATTGCCGGGTGCAACAAAAATCTGATACCTCTTAACTTCCTTAACTTCGGAGACTACCTTTTCAAGACTGCTCATCCTGATATCCACCGGCTGGCTTCCCCTTGTGAACCTCACCGTATCGAACAATCTGCCCTTTACTTCCATCCACGGAGCTATATCTCCGCAGAGACAGTCTTCATGAAGAGTCACACGGTCTTCTATCCTATACTTGATCACAGGCTGTGCATAAGAATCATAGGCCGTGATATATATCCCGTCCTCACGCTCTTCCACATCCACATTGCTCTCTGCCACATGCAGATGATGCTCCCTGCACTCATAGGCCACCACTCCGCTCTCCGCGGTATAGTAAAAATTGCTGACATCCGCGTTGAAGGTATCCGTGATCTTCTTCCTCGCCTCGTCGGTCAGCAACTCGCCGTGCGTTACTATACACACCGGCTCTATTTTCAATCGGGATGCTTTTTTCTCATCGCAGAGCCTTAATATCTGATAAGGTGTTCCTGTCAAAACAACGGGTTTTCGGTCGTTCAGGATAGCCACGATCTGTGCCATGGGCGTCTTATCATCAATGATGACATGATTCCTGCCGAAGGGAGCATTGTCGCTTAGAGCCGTAAAGAACTCTTCCGCAAAGTCCCCCGTGCCCACGCGGCATATATCCGCTTCCTTACCGCCTTTCAAAAGATAGATCCATTTATGTTCACGCCTCGGCAGAAGCCTTAGCATCGCCCATGCGATCTGCCTGTTGAAATCATCCTTGCTGAAGATGAACTCCTCCGACGGCTGATCCGTTCCGGCGCTTTTTATTCTGACGAACTTTTCTGCCTTACCGGCCTTTACAGGAGTTGCTGTTCCTGCAACTTCTTCCCCGGTATACAGATCGCCATTTACCCATTGCAACTCAGAAGAAATCAAAGTCCCTCTTGTCACAAAGGGGATCTCATCCGGAGTAAAAGGTTCCTTGATATTCTTATACAGTTCACCATATACGGGACTTCCCTTTGCGGCTGAAGTCACAATGGCATATGTTCTTCTTTTTCTATACTGTATCCTGTCCTTCCTCGGCATCTTGCGAAACCGCATCGCCTCCCTAAAGGCCCGGATCATAAAACTCTTGCGAGATCTCATCAATCATTTACGCCTTTTCATTATTGTGTGATCGTATCATCTTCCATAGCAGCATCGTCTCCGATCGCTACATTGTATTCGCGCAGATGCGAATAGGAAGAAATATAGGCTTCCCGTTCCTTAAGTGCGATCTTTTTTTTCACGGGCTTTAATATGCCCAACTGCGAATCGAGCACTGCTGCCATGGAAGCCTTCTCCAGAACAAAGGCCGCCGCCTCGGCATCTTCCATAGTCTTGCCTGTAACAACAGCTCCGCCTGTCGATGTGAAGATGGCATTCCTGTCGCTCATGTATTTGGCGATCTTCTTCTTGCCCTTCAGCCTTCCGAAAGACATCTTAAGCGGAAGAAATCTGACATCCACGCCCAGTATCTGCGCCTGATCATCGAAGTAGCACTTCATCCTGCGCTTGCCGATATTGCCGTACATACAGGTGAACGGAGTCAGCACATGCATTGCGGCGTTGACATCGGGATCACGGAATATCTCATCGTAGAGCATGGCCGGCTGCTTCATCGACCTCGGCACTTCCTTCCTGCCTGCGTCGTTAAGGGACCCTGTTGCAAAAACAGCCTCTTCTTCGTCTCTCGTACACCTGAGTCTGCCTTCCTCCCTGCACGCAACACCGAGTCTTATATCAACTGTGGTATCACAGTGTTCGAGTACATTAGCGCAGATAAGTTCATACCTGTTCCTGCACATTTCCTCGAGGGCAATGGCAATCCTGAAGGCATCTTCGTAATCACTTCCGACGGCTATGACACCGTGATTGCGTAACAATATGGCTTTGGCGGTCCTATTCTTCTTAAGGCACTTCCGCACTTTATCGCGCAGATACTTGCTCGATGACATTCCGTAAGCTGCGCAGGGAATAAGTTCGCCCAGAATATCTGTGTAACTTAAGCCCTGTCCGACCACACTGTTCTCATCTGTTTTCAGATTCTCATAATCCGTAATATCCGTGCCTATAACTCCGATCGCCGAAGCATAAGGCTGATGGGTGTGGATGATGAAGTCCACATCGCTCCTCAGCTTATATGTGTCTGCATGGATACCGCTCTCACTCGAAGGAGTGATAGTCCCCTCATATGAGCAGTCTTTGATATTCACGGTCACAAGATCGGAAGGGGTCAGCGAATCATAGCTCCTTCCGCTGGGAGTAACCAGAAAAGTCGTATCCGACAATCTTGCACTGATATTCCCCCACGTTCTCGTTATAAGCCCCTTTTCCATCAGTTCGAGTCCGGCTCTTATTATCTTCTCGCCGGCTTCTTCCACGGAATAAATCATTTCGTTACCTGTCCTTATTATTATTTAGCAGATGATCTCAATTAAATATCTGCTTCTTATATATGATGACTCCGTCATCAGCTCTGATAACCGTTGACGGCACGGGATCGATCAGCTTGTCACCGCGCCTTATCATGGCAACATGCTCGAGCCTGCTGATATCCAATGCCTGCACCTGTTCGCCCACCCAGCTGCTGCCGGTCATGACACGATACTCTCTTATATCGATCTCCTCATCGGGATTATCTTCGTTACTGCCTACAATACACACGTCGCCGGGCTTAAGCGTCATCTTATCATTCGCAACCAGGAAGTCTCCGTCGCGCAGGACAAACATTATCTTGAATATCCCCAGCATATCGATCTCACCGAGGTGCTTCCCCGTCCATTCGTTATTATTGTCAAGCTCTACGATCAGATGCTTGAAATGTCGTTCCATAAGCTCGGTATTACTGTGCCTTATCCTCGTATACTGCTCCACGAATCCTGCACTTATGATACCGGTAGGAACCGCAACCGCGCCCACACCGAAGAATGAAATGAAGATCGCCAGAACTTTGCCCATGGTTGTGATCGGATATATGTCTCCGTATCCTACTGTCAAAACAGTGGAGACTGACCACCATATCCCCGAGAAAGCATTACTGAATACCTCGGGCTGAGCATCATGCTCACAGGTATACATCGCAAGTGATGAAGCAAGCATCAGTATGAGTATCAGACAGAAAGAAGATATCAGCTGATTGAATCTCTCCTTGATAACTCCCGTGATAACATTGAAAGCATCATACTGGGCATTGATCCTGAAGAGCCTGAATATCCTGAACACTCTTAATATCCTGAATGCAACGATTCCCGAGGGCAATATGATAGGAAGATAAAAAGGAAGGAACGTCAGCAGATCAACGATACCGAAGAATGAAACCGCGAACCGAAGTGCCGCTCTCCCTCTTCCGATCCCCTTATACTTGAAGTCGGCAGTCCACAGCCTGAGGAAATATTCTACCGTGAAGATAATGACCGTTACCGTCTCAACGGTCGTCATTATACCATTGAAAGGCTTCAGCTCATCAAAGGTAAGCATCAGGGTCACGAGAAGATTGATAAGGATCATCACGACTATAAAATAATCAAAAGCCGTGCTCCAGCCGTCCGTCCTCTTACCTATCTCTATTATGTCATATATTCTTTTTCTGATATTCTTCATATAATTACCCATATCCCTGTATCAGTATCTGCGCCGGTCGCGAAGCATCAGCCATCTTCCGATCCTTCCTGTTCCTATCCGGCACGTGATCATCTATTTCCCGTCTCATGGCTATTATATCAGAATCGATCTGAAATACCTATTATTCTGCATCATCATCCATGGCATCTGTTTTTTCAATCTTGTTGACGAAACACTTTCATAAAGGTATAGTCTAATCAATGCTGCCATGCAGCATTATATAACACTCAATACGATCAGATTATTACGGAGGAACGATATGTTTGACTCGATCATATTTGATGTAGACGGCACTATCTGGGATTCTACGCCCGTAGCCGCCAACGCATGGAATCGCGCCCTCGAAGAACAGGGCTTCTCGGAGAGAGTGACAGCCGACAGGCTGAAAGGTCTCTTCGGACTCCCGATGGACGCGATCATCAAAGATATAATACCATGGGCAGATGATGCCACACGCAAAGACTTCGCTCCGCATTGCTTTGCCTACGAACATGAATATCTTGCCAGAGAATCCGGCTTCGTATATCAGGGCATACATGAGCTCTTCCGCAAGGCTTCGGCCCGCGTTCCGCTCTTTATAGTCAGCAACTGTCAGGCCGGATATATCGAGCTGATGCTTGCCAAAACAGGTCTGGGAGATACCGTAACCGATCACTTATGCCCCGGTGACACCGGTCTGTTCAAGGCCGACAACATCTTAAAGATCGTCGGGAAACATAATCTCACCGCTCCTTTATATGTAGGCGATACCCAGATGGATCTTGATGCATGCAGGGCAGCAGGAGTTCCGTTCTGCTATGCAACTTACGGATTCGGCACAGCCGACCATCCCGATCACATCATAGACAGTCCTCTTGACCTTATGAAATTACTTAATTGAATAT
>JAIKXM010000015.1 GCA_024684085.1 Lachnospiraceae bacterium
TCGAGTAGGGGCTTACCTCCCCTACTCGATGACAACGCTGTTGTCCACCTCAAAGCTTTCGCTTTTCGGTGTCCTACAGTCGCCAAATATGCAACATTCCGTGCAAGCACGATGTTGCATACTTGGCTCGTTGTCTAACCACGAAACGCCTATGTGGGCGTCGGCACTTAGCGAGGCAAAGCCGAGCTTAGTGTCCGCTACGCTCACATCGGAGCGAAAGCGCCGTTTCGGTGAATATATTTCCATTAACACCTTTATACGGATGTCAAATCGCACTCTCAATCAACATACTTGATCTGTATATCTGCCTTCCCGTCTTCGTCCACAGTCATTAATATATATGAAGGTTTACGCCCCTCCTGACGAGGATATGTAAGGCTTCCCGGATTAAGCGCTATAAGTCCCGGCTCGATCTCAACAACAGGCTTATGAGTATGACCATACATCACAATATCGGCTCCCCTCATCCTGGCCTCATCCTTAAGGATAGAATTGCCCATGGAGATATAATAATGATGGCCGTGAGTAATGAACACCTTCAGCTTACCTATATTGAACATATCCTCAAAAGGCAGATCCGAGAAAAAGTCATTGTTTCCGGCGACCATATGCAATTCACACTTTACAGCCTCGCTGTATACATGCTCACTTCCTTCAATATCGCCGCAATGGATAACCATATCAACCGGTGATATCTTACCTAATAATTGTAAAAAAAGATCATCTCTTCTGTGAGTATCACTGACTACAAGTACTCTCATACAGTATCCTACCGCAACCCCTTACTCCAAACCGGTTCATCCGCGTCCATAATCCCTCTCTGCAAGGGATCCTACCGCAACTCCCTACTCAATATCTCTTTCATCCTGGCCAAAGCCTTGCCTCTGTGACTGATCTTATTCTTCTCCTCCGGAGAGATCTCAGCGCTTGTGCATCCGTACTCGGGAAGGAAGAATATGGGATCATATCCGAATCCGTTCTCGCCCTTCTCCTCATATGCCACTCTTCCTTCTATAGTTGCGACCGAAGATACTTCTCTTCCATCGGGCAGAACTCCGGCAACCGCGCACACGAATCTTGCACTTCTTTCATTGTCGGGCACTCCCTGCATTCTGTCAAGCAGATTGGCATTCTTAATACTATAAGGAGTATCTTCTCCCAAATATCTTGCCGAATAGATGCCGGGCTCCTTGTTGAGATGATCGATCTCCAGCCCCGAATCGTCCGCAAGCACGATATCCTCATATCCTTTACTCTTACACACAGCCGCAATAGCCCGCGCTTTTAAAAATGAATTCTCAAGAAAGGTCGTCCCGGTCTCCTCAACCTCGGTCTCCACGCCCGCTTCCCTCATTGACAATATCGGAATGTCGAATCCGGACATTATCTCCCTGATCTCATTCATCTTGCCCTTATTGCCTGTTGCGAATATTATCCTCATTTTTCCACCTTTAATTTCGTTGTTATTTCTGTATCGAGGCTCTCGAAGCCCTCTCGTATCGCTTCCGCCAGCCCCTCGGCTACCTGATCCGTAAGCGCGGGATCCGAGAATCGCTGCGCCCATCCCTTGTCATTAAGATCACCCAATTCCACAAGTACAGCCGGCACCTGCCTGCCACGTATCAGATCGAATACCGGATATTCCAGCGTTTCTTCCGCCTCAGTTATATCCACAGGCGCAAGCGCATCCAGCCCGCACCTGACCGCGATCTTATCCGAACACAAACCGGCAAACGTCTGATTATCCAGATCATACCGGTAAAAAAGCCCGTTATAGTATGACGATATGCCGACACTTCCGCCCTCATCAGACGGATCAACTCCATTATCCGCTGCCACATCCCCTACCGGATGAGCATATATATCTATTATCATATCGGGATCCGCTGTTTGCAAAAGAGTAAGCCTTTGCTCAGCAGTATAGCTTATGTCCCCTTCACGGCTCAAAATGATCACAACCTGAGGATCGTTATTGAGCTCTTTAACCTTCATAGCTATATCCAGCAGAAGATCACATTCAATAATTTCGGGAACATTCCGCTCCGGATCGATAAGTTTGATCCCCTCCTCGTCCCCACCGTAAGGAACGTTAATGAACACTCTCTTCTTGCCACTCTTAGCCAGAGCATTCACGGCATTAAGCCTGCGCTCATAAGATTCATTACTGTTTTCATCTGCTCTGTCCGATGTTCTGTCAGGCGAGCGATATACTAAAAAATAATATCCCGCACCTGCTGCCGCGATGAGCAAGAGCAGGATTAACAGAATCGTTATTGTTATCTTTATACTTTTTCTCATTGCAATTATTATAAAAATCTACTTTTTAGGACGCGCCGGAGGCTTGGGACCCATGAAGCTGTAGAATCTGGTCTGCATCATACCGTTGTAGATCTTACGGTTCTTATCGGCCTTTCTCCCTATTTCCTTCTCGGCCTGTTCATAAGCCGTGATCATATACAGACTCCACGAATCCAGCTCGGCAAAACGCCTGCCGAGTGTAGCGTAGAGTTCACCTACATTATCCTTATCACCTATACGTTCGCCATAAGGAGGATTGGTCATTATGAATCCGTACTTACCGGGATCCGACAGTTCATCCACACCTCGTGTCTCGAAGTGTATCAGCTTACCGACTCCTGAAAGAGCCGCATTCTGCCGGGCAACAGCTATCATGGATTCATCGTAGTCATATCCTTTGATATCTGTCTCTATATTCATATCCACCAGATCCTTAGCCTCTTCATAACAGGCTTTCCATTCTGAAGAAGGTATTATATTATCCCATTTGCAGGCTGTGAATCTTCTGTTCATACCCGGTGCAACATTGGCAGCCATAAGTGCTGCCTCAATGGGAAAAGTTCCGCTGCCGCAGAAAGGATCCACAAGTATCCTGTCTTTATTCCACGGCGTAAGCATTATAAGCGCCGCTGCAAGATTCTCGGCAAGAGGTGCCTTGGAAGTAAGCTTCCTGTATCCCCTCTTATGAAGCGAATCACCGCTTGTATCAAGGCCTATCGTCACCACATCCTTCATAAGAAAGACACGAAGCGGATAATCATTACCTGTCTCCGGAAATCTCTCAATGTGATATACCTTGCTCAGGCTGTCCACCATGGCCTTCTTCATTATGGACTGAATATCCGAAGGACTGAACAGCTTACTCTTGATACTCGCCGCTTTAGCCACCCAGAACCTTCCGTCCTTGGGGATATAAGCCGACCAGTCAATGGCTTTTGTTCCTTCAAAGAGCTCATCATAAGTTACAGCCGTGAATTCATCCACCTTGATGAGAACTCTCTCTGCGGTCCTGAGTCCGATATTGGCTCTGCATATTGCCTCTTCATCACCGATAAAAGTCACTCTTCCATCTGACACTTGTGTCACATCGTAACCAAGATCGTTGATCTCTCGTTTCAGAACAGACTCCAATCCAAAATGACAGGGAGCCAGCAATTCCATCATACTCATATACTATCTCCCGAGCCCCTATCTGCCTTTGTAGAAACTGTAGAATATGCCTATCACTACGGCTACCAATATCAGAGGAGCCGCAGCCACCAAGAGCTTCGAACCCACTACGATTGCTCCGACCAAAAGCGCTATTCGAATAATACGACGCACCATTATCGGAAGTCCCTTATACCATACGATAGTCTTATTAGCAACAGCTACAAGGCCTGTATACCTGTCACTGTCAACGGGCGTATCATCCTCACTCCGTGTGGTCTCGGAATTATATGAAGCGATGATCGACTTGGCTATAAGTCTCGGATCACCAAGTTCATTCAGCACTTCTTCTTCCGAGTATCCGTGCGACAACTCATTGTAGATATAATTCTCATAATATCTGACCGTATCATTGACATAATTATAGTCGCCCAATACGGTAATGTTCTTCCTTAATGTATCTATAAATTCATATCTGTCCATCTGTCACTTCCCATTTTTCACATATCCGATCATTCAAAGGTCCGACGCCGGCATTCATATGATCATCAAATCTCTCTGATCATTCAAGGGCCTGACGCCGGTATTCATATGATCATCAAATCTCTCTGATCATACGGACCCATTCTGACACCAACCTGCCACGGCCGCCTCAGAATGCCTGATGCTTTACAACCGCGTACTCATCATCCAACTGATAATACGGACAAGTATCATTAGTTCCGGCAAGGAACCTCTGCATTTCATCCTCATCCAGATCTATATCGCATACATAATATTCATAATCTTCATCATACACATAATTGACACATGTGTCACAACACGCCATATGGTTCTCCTTCTTACGCCCGCCTGTTATACTTCTTTTTCTTAAACGGAAACTTCTGCCTGACCAAGAACCAGCAGAACGCCAGTCTGCTATGCTTCTTTTTTCTCAAACGGAAACTTCTGCCTGACCAAGAACCAGCAGCCCCCCGCCTGTTATGCTTCTTTTTTCTTAAATGGAAGTAAGAAGAATACAAGCGTAGACAGCGCGAACATGATCATACCGATGAACTGCGATGTCGAGAATATACCGACATTGCCCCTGTAGTCATTCCTTAAGAACTCCACGAAAAATCGCCCGAAACTGTATAACATGATATAGAGACATCCGACCTTACCCTTCGAACGCTCCTTCCGCGCATATATTAACAATATTGTCGCAATGATGAAATTCCCCACAGACATTATGATCTGAGTAGGGATAAGCTTAACATCATTGGGCGCGTAGTGTGAATGTCTGAATATGATCCCCAAAGGGCTGTCAGTCTCACGTCCGTAGCAACATCCGGCAAGCAGACAACCGATACGTCCGAAGCCCTGAGCTATTGCAACACAGGGAACCATAAGATCCAGATAAGCAACCGGATCTTTCTTCTTAATACGACTGTATCCGAATATGGTAAGGATACCGCCTATGATACCGCCGAATACAACGAAACCGGAACCTGTGATAAATCCCTTTGGATCAGCAAGAAATTCCCTGAAATTCGTTATGATAAAGAGCACCTTGGCTGCGATGAATCCGAGGATAACGGTCCATGCGGTAAGCGGATATATGAAATCGCCGTCAAGTCCCTTAGACGCTGCTCTTTTATCCCCTATTATAAGTGCCGCCACCACTCCGATAGCGATCATAAGTCCGTATCCGTGAACGGTAAAACTTCCTATGGTAAAGATATCGTTATACATTTATTTCCAGATGCTTACGCATCCCCTCCGTCAATTTACTATACCAAAGAAGCACTGAAAAGACAATCGCAAGCAATGTCACAACAGCGCCTGCCACGAGTCCCTGCGGGAAGTACTTCATCTCGATCGTATGCTCACCGGGCGCAAGCTCTACAGCGATCATCATCTCTGCAAACACCTTAGTGTCAGCTTTTTTGCCATCTACAGAGATCTTCATGCCCGGATCATAAGGAATCGACAGTATCAGATCGCCGCCTTTCTCCGTGCTGATATGTCCTGTCACCTTATCTGAAGAGAACGAATCTATCACCATCGTCTCCTTAGAGAGGCGTTCGATCAGCGACCTGTAGACATCTTCATTGAACCTGTATATCGTGATATTCAGGCTCTCGCCGGAAGTCGCAGTATCATTATTGTAGATATTGAGATTGGTACCGGCTTCAACATAACCCAGATTCAGAATATACGGGTTCTTATTCTTCTTGAAATTAAGCACCTCATCACCAACGGATGCCCTTATGTTATTGACCTTCTTATTATTACAATACGCCACAAGGTAGCCCGATTCCGCAGTCGTCAGGAAGATATTGTTATCGGTCTCACTTGCGTAGATCTCACTATACATCGTATCCACAGCACCAAGATCATTGGCAAGCGTATTCTGATAATCGACCGCATCATGACCCACTATCTTATTGTCAATATCACCGTCGATCAGATCAAAAGCCGTACTGCGATCCTTCACCAGCGCCGCCGTATTGCACTTCTCATCCAGCATATATCCCATGGGAAGCGAATCCCTGTACTTATACAGAGACACCCCGTCGATACTGTCCACATATTCGATCAGGCTGTTCTCCTTGTCCGGATACTTCATATACAGATACTTAACGGAAAGCAGCGAACTCATAAGAGGTGTCGCACCGTCGTAACAATAGAACACCTTACTGCTCCTCATTCCGTACTTCTGATAGAAAGCATTGACGAGGCCGTTGCCGGTTGATGAGAAAAGCGAAGCCGACATATAATTGTGCAGCATCGAGTCGTCAGTTCTGACACGGTTGTCAACATTCTCGAATCGATAGAACTGCCCGTCCTCCAACTCATTGTAGGCCTTATATATCTTATTGTAAGTCCTGTAAGACTCCAGATAATTGTCCCTTGATACAGTCGGAACACTCGTAAGCACCATATTAAGTCCCATTTCCAGGAGGACCGCCATGATGAACACATACCGATATGCTAATTTCCTGCCTTTTTCAATGGATAATATGTAGAAAATAACGGTATATGCAGTGATAAAGACTGCACTTAAGGCATATGACCTGCCCGTAAGAGCATCATCATCCACGAGTTTCTGGCACATAACGAGAAAGACAAGCGTACCTGTATAGATCATTACCAGACGCCCGCCCTTGATAAGATCCAGATTCATATAAGCTTCATACGCCATGATAAGGAGCATGAATATATATAGGAATGACTGCCTTGCCGGGAGTGAATCCGGATAATTGAGTCCATGCCATATAAATGTAAGAACGTTGGACGAGAAACTTATCAGAAGGAATGCCGTAATTGCGAGTCGCCCCAATTTTTCCCGAACGTTGGTATGACTTAAGATAATGTATGCGGGTACGAGTATCAGGACGGACACCGAGCAGAACAGATTTGGCCAGTGATCAAGTCCGGTCTCGACCTCAACATCCATGAGGTGCCTTGCCAGTTCGTCGAAGACCGCGAAATAGGTCTTGGCGGTCTTGGGGAAGGTGCTGGCCGAGAACTTCGACAGCTGCAGCGCACAGATCTCGGGGATGAGCAGAACACCGCCCATACAGCCTCCAAGGAAAGAAAAAAGCGCGAACCTGACCATCGTTCTGATCTTCTTCTCAGCCTTAGGCAGGAGGATGATCAGGAAATACAGCACCAGGAAGATGCATATCATTATGCAGAGATAGTAATTGGAAAAAACAGCGAGCCCCAGCATGCAGGTGTACAAACGGCACTTGCCTCTTAAAGCCAGCTCTTCCACACCAAGAATGATAAGTGGGGTCAGCATAAAGGGGTCGAGCCACATAACGTCCCAGTTATAGGCTGCGATGAATGCCGACATTGAATAGAACATACCGAAGGCAACCAGCCCCCAGTCTTTCTTAGCGTAGTGTCTGTACAGGTAATATGCGAAAAAAGCCGAAGACAGGCCTATTTTCACAGGAACCATATATGTCATGAACTCGATCTGACCATACTCGCCAAACAGGAGGCTTAAAATATTGGTCGGGCTTGCGAGATAGTAAGCCGCTTCCGCAATAAAATTAGATCCCAGTCCCGCATTCCATGAGTAAAGCAGACCCGAACCTTCGCCTATGCCCTTTATCGCCCTGTACATATCGGTCAGCATGGGCAGATACTGGTGGTACATATCTATATGAAGAAAACTTCTGTCCCCAAAAGGGTAGATGTCGTTGCCTGCGAAGATGATCATCATCGCAAGAAACGGCAGCCAAAAGGCCGTTATAAAGATCTTATTTTCTTTTCGCCAATTTTTATATTTGTTCCACATTATAAAACACCTCAACCCAAGTGTCGTCCGGCGCGATAATGATCGCGCCGACAGAATGTCACATATCACTTGCCAAATAAATGATAATACTGCAAATAGCGATATTCAAGCAGAGACTTGTCCTCGACCTTCAGTTCCCTGCAACCATTGTCTGCCGTAGTCGTCTGGAAGATATTGACCGAATACAATTCTTCATTAAGATCCCGCAGAAAAGCCTGATACTGTGACAGCTTCACTCCTGCCACATCCAGAGTCTTGACACCGAGGAATCCGGGACTGATAACAACATCCCGCTCCTCTTCTATATCATAATTAGCCCAAATGAAGAAAGGCACCTTGTATCTGTCGCACATAGCTGCCACCGACAGATTGTTGACACTATTGCCGTTCAGTCTGTACAGCGGAGATACGACCGAGTCCGCCGGCTGATGATCACCGAAGAACACTACAACAACAGGTTCATCATAGCCTTTCAGGGTCTCCAACAGTTCGCCCGTGGCATGGTCGGTTTCTCGGATCAGAGAAAGATACTGACCCGTTGCTGTTTTTTCAACACCGGATACCTTAACGGCAGGCTCGAAATTATCAAAGAGGTCGTTGTATGCGCCATGATTCTGCATTGTCACGTTGAAGATAAAGAGGGGCTCCCCGTCGTTCTTCTGATCAAGCTGCGCCAGGAGCATCTCATAATCGGCCTCGTCGGAATAGTAATCTCTGATCTTCCTGCCGGAGTAAGATTCCTCGCTTATGAACGAATCAAAGCCGAGCAGCGGGTAGACGGTGTCCCTGTTCCATCCGCCGGGTCTGTAAGGGTGCATGGCAAGCGTCGAATAGCCCTGAGCCTTAAGAACGGATGCCATGGAATCCGTGTTCTCCGAGATATACTGCTGGTAGGGAATGGAGCCCTGCGGAAGGAACGCCATTGTGTCCCCTGTCAGAAATTCATATTCCGTATCGGCGGTATTGCCCCCGAGGACCGACACATCAAGCGTGCCGGAGATCACATTCTCGCCCTCTTTCATAAGCGAATCAAGATAGGGCATATATGGCATATTGGTCTCAAAGTCCTGCTCAAGTACGGCAAGATCGGAGAAAGCCTCGTTCATGATAACTATGATATTAGGACGAGTTTGATCTGATAGTTTGTTTTCAGAGCTCGTATCCTGAGCAAGCGAGGACTCAATCTCCTCTTCGGTCAATATGTTCTCTCCATTATATCTATTAAGAAGAGCTTCGGCCTTGGCGTCGCTGTATCCCTTAGGTTTGCTCACACTGACATATTTCAGTTCCATAATGAATGAAAATGGTATGCCATCCTTGTAGGTCATCGAAAGCGGCGTAAATAACTTATCATATACCTTGAATCTCTTGATGACATCATCGCTCTGCAGATATCTGCAGAAGCCAAGAAGCATCGATAACGATAATATGATCATTACGATGCGGGGCCATTTGCTGCGGCCTTTAATGACCTGAGTCAGATCTTTCCGCAACGGAATGACCGCACAACATATCGCGATAAAGCCCAGCACACATATCACAACGCGGCTCTTAATGGCCCACTCATAATCGTTTGCCACAGACAGCGCCACACCGATGCTCTTGATATCCCACGGCTGAATGGGGTTGCTTCGGAAACTTATTACAAAATAGTCCGCAATTCCGATAAGCATAGCCACAATGGATTCTATCCATGCCGCTATGCGAAGTCTTCCGGTCATCGCCGTAAGCACAAGCAAAAGCAGGAACCAGAAGATAATATTCAGTATCTGAAGCGATACCTTCATCTTCTCGAAAGGATTGCGGAGCATGAACTCCTGAAGATAGAAAACAGCGATCGGAATGAGGATAAATGCCAATATGTAGATCGCTCTTTCAAGAAAACGCCTGTTATCTGCATTAGTTCCGGCTTTTTTATCGAATTTCGTATTGGTATTCTTCTGTATATTACTCTTTTTCACATTACTGTGACTCATCTCAACTACTCCGTTATGAATGATATATACTATATTTTAATAAACTACAAAACAAACAAGGGAGAATGTCGCTTGTGACATTCCTACTCCGAGAGCGGATGATCTACATCCGGCTTTCGCGCGAGTGAGCGTCCTTAGGGGAACGTTTTTATGTAATAGGAAGCGATTTCCTTTACATAAAAATAACCGCCCCGGCAAGGTAACGGTTATTCATTATAACTAATTCCAAGGCCAGATGCCGTCATCGGCACCAATTCGGAAATAATAATATCACCCTCTTGAAATCGTGTCAAATATGAGAAGTATTATATGCAACACATTTTTCATACAGTTCGTGTTACGTGTGCGATCATTTTCTGAACCTGTTCATTAACATTTATAGGTTCGATTTTTACATTGGGATGAGAGTGCCCAAAGACTATAAATAATTCATGTGCGAATCCCTGGCCAATGTCTTCAACACCTGCAAAATCAAGTACCAGTTCCTTAAAGTTCTCACATCTTCTAACCAATCTTTTCGCCTGAGACCTTGATACCGGATAATCATCAAATATATTCTTAATAGGTATCATCGTCTTAAAAAAACCATTCTCAACATCTGAGAATCTATCAAAGACTTCTTTCATAGTTTTAGAAGTATAATTAGATAATCTCATTATAATTGTCGTTCCGCCATTTACCATCGTGGCAACGTTTCCTTCTCCGTTTAGGTTCAACTCCAATGTATTGATATTAATCTCTTCATATTTATTCCTGGTAAAATACTTACCGTCCGATATGGCTGCAAAATAATCCATCGCATTAGAAGAGAAGAAAATACCCTCACCTGAATGTCTTTCCTTATCTGTTGTGAGCTTTCCCTTAAACAACTCAGAAATAGCATCGTCTAAGGAAGCCATCTTATAATAATCTTTAATTTTCTTAAAAATACCCACTCCACTATCTAAAATAAAGAACGTAGTGTTCATATAATTCTTTGAACAGGCAACTAAAAATCGTTCAGATTCTGAATGATCCAGAACGTTATTGATCATCTCAGTCAAACAGTACTGCCAAATCCTTTTGACATTATCTGAACACTCGGAAATCAATGGAGCTAAATCATTACTCATAATATCCATCTCATCCTCGACACTCTTTGTATCATACAAAAATAACTTATACGCTCTAACCAACGAATAAGAATGACCTTGCTTTTGGATTATTCCATCTTCCACCATCTCTTTAATGTAACGATATACGCTTGTTGAAGTGATTTCGAATGCTTCAACCGTTTTATTCACTACACTATTGGTTCCTAAATCAATCTGCTCGAGAATATAATGCTTAATGCTCTCTCTTCTTTGTTTGGAAAGACTCATATTTCGCTCCTCAAAACAACTATAATTACTAATAAAATAAGATTATAGTTGTTTTTTTTGATTTTATAGTTGTTTTTGAGATGCTTTCTTTATACCACACCTTTACCATTTTTGCAAGAAAAACAGGAATATTCAAATTGAAAAAGGCTATACTGACTTTTCCTTTTCCACAAATCTGTAAAATACAGTTGCGCATATATGTTAAATGTTCAACCACATAAAAGTAAAATAAAAATTGCGCATATATGTTAAATGGAGTGCAATCATACTTGAGGTGATAACATATAATGCCTTCTTACTTTAGTTTTGTACAAAAATGGCGGGTATATACCCGCCAATAATGGGGAACCTCCCCATCCGCTGATGGACCCGGGTCTTTCGACCAGCCCAAACTGTAACACATTACAATTATCTATGTACATCGTATCCTATTTATACATTATTTTCAAGGTCAATCTCTTACATTACTTCAATACAGATTTTAAGACTTTAGGGTTCCTTTTTGAGTCATTATGTATCAGAGACCTAAAGATTTATTCCTCCGGAATGAACGGAGAGGTCTCATATTACCATGATCGCTATGGTTTGGAAGCGGATGCAGCCTACATCTTCCCATCAAGATTCTTCCCAGTCTCAATGTGCTCGAAATTCGGCAAATACTCACTCATGATCCCAACAATATCCGCCTTAGTACACTTCTCGGATTCGAACGCCGAATCCAAAGTCTTAATGAGCTCAATCACCGAACCTCTATCCGGAATCGCCTTATCAGTGATCACACCCAGACTCTTAAACCGCTCCACATCCACAGCTTCGCCCTGCACCTTGTCTGGGCATGCAAATCTAAACAAGTAGGCTACCCTGATCCATCACGCCACACCGAACTGGCAGCTCCGCCGCAAAATAATAATCACAGATGCCATCATCTGTCATTTTCACGGACAGATGGATCTTTTCAAGTGTCTGTATTCTCTAACGGCCAGATTTCCTTATCAAAAATCTCCTTTTTCTTCCCCGTAACAAGCCATAATGCCTTGCATATCTTTCTGGACACATCAATCTCTCCGTCATATGCCTTCCGAATAATATCAACTATTCTTATGCAAGTTATATCGTCTATTCCGGTATTTAACTGTGAATCAATTATTGGCTGAAGATTCACCTCATCTGTCGCAAATACAGGAATTCCCGTCGCTTTTGCGTACGCAAGTGAACAGGTTTCTCCTTTGTTCTTATTCGGTCTGTGCGGATCAATCATTCATTTTCCTCCATGATGCTGTCTAATTCTTCATCTGAAGGAAAAGCGTTCCCGCCTGCCTTATATATTCCAATATCACCGGGCTTTAGACCACACAAATCCAGTAGATACTCTAATTTTTCATAAGTAATAAAGCCTTTTTCATACGCATTTCCAGATAGCTCCGCAAGATTGTCTACGCCAATCCTGTTATCAGCTTCTCCAATAGAAAACGCATATCGTTTTCTGTACCTTTCTATTGATTCATCAGGCTCAGATAAAAGCTTGTTTTTTTCATCTACTCCAATGCAACCGATTTCAAAAAGCCTCTTTACTATTGCCTGATATGGCACCACAAACAAATCAGCAAGCTGCAAAGCAGCCTTAATAGTTATTTTTCCGATTTGATAGGTATCCATCTCCTGCTTCAGCATCATTTCATCTACAAGGAACTCAGCCGCAAAACGATTAGCCTTTTTTTCGTTCGTTTCCTTGCCATCTTCGTCAAGCAGATCTCCAGGTAAAACATCCGGATTTTGCTCATACCAAATATGATATAGCTCATGAGCTGCCGCAAAAACCTGACACTGAACCGGAATTGAAGTGTTAATTGCAACAAATGGCTTATCCAGACTGGCATCATTCCTTGATCCACTGATTCTGGTAAATCCCCAAGGAGCACTTTTTCCTAAAGGATAATAAATAACCCTTGCATACAGCCCAAGGATAGAAAAAACCTGCGTTCCAATAATATCATTAGATTTGCGGCATACCCCCAGTTTTTCACGAGCTTGCTTTTTTACTTCTTCAATTTCAAAATCATTCAGTTCCTTACGCATAAAGAAGTTCCTCCAGCATATGGATCTCGTCAATAGCCGTACGCATCAGATTAACCTTTTCCAGGGTTTCTTCATCCGTAACACTTCCCATAAAGCTGAGATTATCCACAGATACCGGTTCACCTTGGGTCATAAGTAGTTCATCTGTAGTAGTACCTACTATAGACGCAATTTTAGCAAGTTCATTGACATTTATTGCTTTACTCCCTTTGATGATCTTATTCATCACCTGTTTAGAAACACCTAATGCATCAGCCAAGCTCTGCTGTGTAAACCCTTTTATACTCAATTGCTTCTGAATATTTGCTCCAACCTGTGCAAAATCCATTGCGTACATAATTGTATCCTCCATTTCCTTTTTTGGGAATTCAAGTATACCACCCTTTCAGCGCTCAGTCAATATATTGTTGACTCTTTTTGCAGAACGTTCGCAACTCGTTGACTTGAAAGGCGTTATTATATTGCCGTTAGCGTACATACATAATCTCCATTTTTCTACGAATCACGAAGACGCGTTTATCCATTCTATAACCGCCTTGGTAAACTCACTCTTATTCTTTCTTTCTGGATGGCAGGTTCTTAAGTAAAAAATTTTTCTTTCGCCATTCATGGCTATCCCCTCACACCACGGGGAGTTATAATTTCCAATTTCCTTTTTTATCATCCCAAGCTGTGTAATACAAAATGCCTTCATGCTATCCGATGTTGTATCATTAGAATTGGAATTATTACATTTTACAATATTTGTAATTGCAGTTCGTTCCAGACAATCATCCGGATAGATTTTTGCTATTATATCCTTAGTATAATTCCAGTATGCCCAGCCTTTATTAAATAACTTATCTCTGCTGCATTCATACGCTTCGTTATATCCTTCCTTGACTTCTTCTTGAAACCCTCTTGCATTTTTACCGACAAACAATATTCTTTTACTCTGTGTATGGAAACATTTACCTACAAACCAGGCACTAACCGGTCGACAAAGGCCCTTGTTTTTCTCACGACATTCAATGCATATATCATTATCTGCCACAAAGTACTGATCGTACATTTTTGACAATTTAGTTTATATTTCACTTTTTTCAAACATACTATCCCCATTTCAACTTCACTGGACTTTTATTCGTTATAACATATCATTCCGTTCATTATTATGTACATGTTTAGTCAATTAAACACTTTTTTCTATATGATCAAGCCTTCCAGGTGATCACATTCCATCTCGGCAAACTCAGTTCATGCCTTAAACTACTTTGTTTAAGTTTTATTGGAAATCTGCCAAACTTGCCATTTCTATACCAGTTATACAGTAACTGAATACTTTCATTTCGTATCAATAAATCACTCATAATAATTCCTTTCACTTTTACTATAATAATTCACTTAATTTTTCTGCAATTTCATCAGGTGTCATAATGGCTGTATTCATTGCCATTTTTCCAGCCAAAGAAGAACTAAATTTCTGTACTTCCTGCTTAGTAATATTATGCCATATTGGAAGAATTAGCTTTCCTCCATTTGACTCCCTTTGGAAAAGACCTTCTAATTCATAGTTTGTCCAATATTTACTTATATAACTACGCGACAATATTACAACACCAAATTGTGACTTCTTTAATCCCCTATCTATTTCTGTCCGTATACTATCCCCCCATTTAATTGAAACAGCATCATACCAAACCTTAAGATTATATTTTTCTTGTAAAATTCTCACAAATTCATCAGAAAAGCCTTCTTTATCTTCAGTGGCATGTGAAACAAAAACATCGTACTCCTCTTCGGAATCTGAATCATATATATTTTTTTCGTTTTTTACAACCTCTCTCGACATTTCGATTTGCTCTTGCAGTTCTTTGATTTGCAGTTCATATGCTTCATATATATTCCTTTGTTGTTTTTCTACTTTGTTTGCCTG
The DNA here is from genome assembly GCA_024684085.1 of Lachnospiraceae bacterium. GTDB lineage: Bacteria > Bacillota > Clostridia > Lachnospirales > Lachnospiraceae > Colinaster. The sequence continues at coordinate 15,070 of JAIKXM010000015.1, forward strand.
TGCCAATTCTTCTTTTTGCAACTTTCCAGCGGCATCAACTCGACGTTTTCTTTTATCTGCCATCTTTTGATTAATAGTTGCTTTATCCGAAAGAATCCTCGAAAGCTCCTTTTGATAATTTTCAACCTGCCTCATCTTAGAATTCAAAGTACTTTGCGAAGTATTCTTTGTAATACTACGTTGAACATTGCCAATTTTTTTCATCTTGTCGGCTTCTTTTTTTACCAACTCAGCCATTTTCTTTTCTAAATCAGCTATTTCCTTATCAATTTGATTTACTAATCTTTGTGCCTGCTCAACGCTCATAATCAAACACCTTCCATTATTGTAATCTTACTTAACCTTCCTATTCTTCAAATATCCTCAACCTCTTCACAATCTCCTCCGGCTCCGGCAACATTGCTTTCATATCCTCCGGCAATGTGTTCCGCAGCTGATATGTAGCCACCCCAATCGGAGCACTCGTCTGCTTCAATGCATATTCTACATACGTTTTATCCTTGCTCTTACATATAATAATTCCAATAGATGGATTCTCGTCCGGCAATTTTACCTGCTCGTCCAATGCCGTCAAGTACAGTTGCATTTTGCCTGCATATTCTGCCTCAAACTCACCTATTTTTAATTCGATGGCTACTAGGCTTCTAAGTCTTCTGTGAAAAAGCAGAAGATCAATATATAAGTCTCTGGTTCCAACAACCAGATGATACTGATTGCCTATGAATGTAAAGTCTCCACCCATTTCAATCAAAAATGCTCTAACATTATTTACCAGTTGCATTTCTAATTCATGCTCTGAATACTCCGGTGACAATTCAGCAAAATCAAAAGTATATTCGTCCTTTACTGCCAGCTTTGCCTGCACCCTCCGATCTGACGGTAATGTTAAGTCAAAATTAGTCTGGTTCAGTAAATATTTTTCATATGTCTGGTCTTCAACGAAATTAGTCAATACACGCTTAGTCCAACCATAGCGTTTGGTCATCTGAATGTAAAATTCCCTCTGCAAATCATCTTTGCATTTTTCCATAATGACTACGTTATTGCTCCAGCTAATTTCTCGCACCATTGGTGCGAGTTTTTCAGACTCGCGATAAGTCAAATAGAAATTACGCATTCTCCACAAATTTGCAGCAGAATATCCCCTTGCTCCCGGGAACTCTTTTTGTAACTCATTTGATAATACTTGAACTATAGATTTTCCCCAACCATTTTCCTGCTGTTGTCTATAAATCTCTTCACCGATTTCCCAGTACAAATTTATAGTTTCAGAGTTGATCATTTTTAACACTTGATATTGCTTCTGCTGAATTAACTGCTTTAATTCATTCACCAGAGGCTCATATCCAACAATTTCATTCTGATTCATACACTTCTCCATTTCTCGCACCACTGGTGCGAGATT
>JAIKXM010000028.1 GCA_024684085.1 Lachnospiraceae bacterium
CCGTCACAAGCCCCCTCACGGCTCCCTCGGACAAGCCTAATTCAGAAATATCGTAGCTTTTACGAACGCTCACGGTAGACAAGCCCAGTATGTAGTCTGTCGATACCTTAAATTCCTTTGCCACACCTATGAGAATATCAACGACTTTTCTCATATACATCTAAAATTTCCACATAAAATGCGGCTTTTATCGGCTATACAGATTCCCACTATGATCAGTATCAGCTCCACCGTGCCCATTCCATCCTCTTCTTTTAAAAATGCCTTGAATCCTTTTAACTCGTTCATCTCTTTAGCCTCCTTTTTTTCGGTTTGTTTTAATCTCTATGTATTTCACCTCTTGGATATTTAACCAAAAGGTTCGTACCTGCGCTTCTTACTGCAATTCACCTCTTGGACCTATGACGATCTTTCTCTGCTCAAAAGGTTCCTGCCTGCGCTTTTAACTGCAATTCAGCCTTCTCCTACCCAAATGACATAAAGGCAGGGATCATAATTATTACCATTACCATCACAAGCAACATCATCATCGGGAGTAACAGCTTGACTGAGGCTTCTTCGCCGATCCGCTTTACCTCATTTTTACGCCTGTCAAAGGTATCCCTGATCTCTCCGTTTAGTGATTCGATCAGGCCGCTGTTACCCTTGGTCAGATTCTGAATCAGTATTCCCATCAGTTTTCTATAAATGGGAATATTGCATCTTGAAGCAAAGTACTCATAACAGGCGACCTCACCCATACCTTCCTGTAACTTCCTGATACAGGGCAGCATCTCTTCATATACATATTTCCTCGAACCTCCTTTCTCTCTTTTCCGTTTATAATCACCCCCGAGTTGCAGGATAGCTCCCCGTAAGGTAGTTCCCGAACTAAGCAGTAATTGCAGACCTATGACAAATTCCATATATTCTTCAGTCAACGCCTCATTTCTCTTCTTAAGGTCGCTTATCACATCCTCGTCCTTGCCTATCCAAACGGCAACAAGTATCAATATTGCGGCTATTGGATATACAAATAGCACACTTCCCCTTTTCTCCTTCCATATAAGCAAGGTTTCGCCAACGCTCTCCGGCAGAAGAATATCATCCTCCGGATCTTCATCCGATATACTGCCTTCAATGATCCGGCGTACGTCTTCCGGATCTGCCTCCGGTGGGTACAATACGAGCGGGATGGTATAATTCCCGATCTCCTCCTCATAGCAGATTCGAAGATACAGATTGATATTCTGAGGCTCTTCAATTAAATATTCTTTATTTATCTTGCCGTTATCTCTTATTATCAGTGGATTTTCCGATTCCCATTCCAGAACGAATGGGTACTCATTCAATTCAGACGGTAGATTAAGATCTGATACAATGTGATCTGTGGCGATATTATCGCCGATGATTATCTCTTTTAATCTCTCATAGACTAAGTCCATATCGGACTTTAACTGTGCACTGCCGGGACTCTGTTCCCTTACTTCAATCTCGAATTCCTCCTGCCCCAAGCCCTCTCCCGAAGCCGTAAGCTCTATTCGGTATTCGCCCTCCCCGTATCCGTTACGGATCAGCCGATTACCTTCAAGCCTTTTAGGCTTATTCAATTCACTTACGATCAGCAGGATAAACAGGATAAGGAGTATCAGGGCGATCTTCTTAATGTAATCTGTTTTTCGCTTATAATAATCTCTGATTAGGTGGTTCGAATCCGTCCCCGGATATAACTGCCTCAACCGCTCAGCCGTTTCGCCGGATGCGATATCCCTTCCGAAGAAAACACTGATCCTCCGAAGTAAGCCCATCCACCTCTCATCGTCACTTTTCTTCAACTTCATCCCCCTTCCGTTACATCTGCTTCATGATCTTCTCCGCTATTATGATCGCCAGACAATACACCCCCAGCATCACCGTCATGATCACGATCCCGACCGGATTGTGATACAACGGATCAAGCAGGCCTCTGTTACTGACATCCACATAGAGAATGATCAGAAACGGAATGACACTCATTATCTTCAACTCATACCTTCTTGAACTCAGCGCCATATCGATCTCCATTTCCAGCGCTGTTTTCTCTTCCATGATCTCCAGATAATTGTGTATCGTCTCCTTCATATTTCCACCCATCTTCTTGCCTGTCGACAGAATCATCACCAGATTAGAGATATCCTCCTCTCCCGACCTCATCGCCAGATTCTGCAAAAGAGAGCTTAGCGTCCGGTTATTATCAAGCCCCGCCCGGATCGCCCTTAATTCCGCCAAAATATCCGTTTCTTCCTTATATAATCTGCCCATCTCCTCTATTGAATTCACAAAAGCATTCTCCAGAGAATACCCGGCCTCCAACGAGTAGCTGACGAATTTCACAGCTTCCTTGAAGTCATACACCAGTTTCTTCCTTCTTTTTCCGTTGATCTGAGCGGTTCGGTACTTATAATACGGATACACCAGGGGCAACAGAAACAGCACCGCATATACAGATTTATAGAAAAAATACCCGAACACGGTCATTAGCCCCGCGCCCTGAAGGATACAGATCAGGCTCTCACGACCGCTGAGGTCCTCATACTTATAATCCGGCAGTTTTGAGCTTGGTCTCATTGATCAATTCCCCCTTTTTCGCAAGTTTCCCGATTATCTTACCGTTTCTGCAATCTTCTTCTTCGAAGCAATACAGAAGATTGGTATCTATCCTGCCCTCCCTCATCCCTACCACTTCGACGATCTCAAGGACTTTTCGCGAATTGTCCCGCAGTCTTCCGAGATGCACGATAATATCCACTCCGGAGCTTATCTGCTCTTTGATCGCCATGACCGGAATGTCGGCAGCCATTAGGATCATAGTCTGCAGCCTCGCCAGTGCATCGACCGCCGTATTTGAATGAAGAGTTGACATACTTCCGTCGTGACCGCAATTCATCGCAGAACATACCATATCCATAGCTTCCTCTCCTCTCACCTCGCCGACGATTATCCTGTCAGGCCTCATTCTAAGGCTCGACCTTATCAGATCTCTGATCGTTATGGGCTTGCACCCGCTTACATTGGCATTCCTCGTCTCAAGTCTTACCAGATTGTCTATCCCCTGAATCTGAAGCTCCGCGCTGTCTTCAATGGTGATTATCCTCTCATCCGCCGGTATGTACGCCGATAAACAGTTCAAAAAAGTTGTTTTTCCACTGCCTGTCCCGCCCGAGACGATCACATTATATCCGGCGATCACAAGATCCTTAAGTACTTCCGCGGCCTCACGGCTAATGGCTTCTTTATCTATAAGATCGTCCATTGTAAGCGGTGTCTTCGGAAATCGCCTGATGGTAAGGACAGCTCCTTCATTCAGAGCCACGGGATTAAGTACCACATTGACTCTCGATCCGTCCTCCAATCTGGCATCCACTATCGGATTGGATTCATTGACTACCCTGTTGCACCTGCCCACGATCTGCTGGATGATATTATCGAGCACCGTGCGCGAATCGAATCTTCTGTTTAGACGCATCAATGTACCGTTCTTTTCTATAAATATGGAGTTCATTCCATTGACCATGATCTCTGTGACCGACTTATCATCCATTATCTCCTGAATGATATCCAATTGACGCATTGAGCTGAACACAGCGGATGCAAGTTGGAGTCGGCGTCGTATCGGAATATACCTGTCCTCATTAAGAAGATTAACTTTCTCCGCTATCATCTTTCGCAAGGCTTCATCATCCTGATCCTCCATATACTCCAACTGCTCCAGCAATTCATTCTTTATCCTGTTAACGATCTTACGATCTTCCTCTTCTGTATATTGATAATCCAATTTTATCTCTTCCTATTAACACGATCCCAGCATCTGCACCAACCAAACACTTCGACTCATTTATCGATTCCGCCTAACCTTCTGCTAATAATACGGTGCTTACATTCGCGACATCTATTAACACCCCGGATCGCTGATCATACTCATCTTCATTTATAACAACTTCATCTATATCAACTCTGTATCAATTTCATCTATATCAACTTCAAATTCACCCTCGAATACATTACTTTTTAACAGCCCTCCAAGAGTTCCGATATATACTCTCCCGTACGCCCGTATATGATCTTGTCGGAATTGTACATCCCTGTACAGTCTGCACTTCCGGACTCTCCCGATATCCTTAATTCCCGATATTTTCTGACTCTGTTCACGATATCTTCCATACCGTTTCTCCTTAAGTTATCGAACAGGGCATCATGACTTCTGCTCTCAAGCCCGCCGTCCGGCTCGGGGAAAAATACCCGATCGCACATATTCATAAGCTCCAGCAAACCTCTGACCGACGCAGATAATTCGAGGACTATATACTCAAAAGCCGTCTTTCTCTCTATAAGACTTACAAGATTCATCCACTCCGCTTCATCCATGCCTGTCAGATCCTTATAATTCCTGAGGGGCGCCATAACCGTAAGACTTCCCTCAGTTACACTGCACTCGCCGATCGCACTTATTATCTCCGAATCGGAGCTCTTGACCTTCATGATCAGGTCTGCCATATCTCCTGATATTCGACTGCCCATCACATCATCCAACACGCTAAAAGACAAGAGATTCAGATATATCACGCTTTTCTTCTTTGCAATGTAACGACTCAATACAAGCCCCATCATGTTCCGGCTTCCGCTTCCCGTTGGATCGAACACCCCCAATACCTTGACCGCTCTGTTCCTTACGATCAGATCTCCAAGATCCTCTACTTCTGTTGCTATCCTCATTATCTTAGCCAGTATCCGATCGCAATCCTGATAGGCATAGATACTGTTGGCTCCGCCATTCTCTTCCTCATCCAGAATTATGATCCGTTCCGGCTCCACAACTTTCTCGAACTTCCTCAGATTCTTCCGATCCGTGATCAGCAGGTCCGCCAGCCCCTTGTCGAAATATCTGCATATCTCCTCCGCATCCGACATCTGACGCGCCTCAAACGGAAAATCCTTCCTCTGACTCATATATTCCGTCAGCGAATCGCCGTATCCCTTGATCGAAACGTTGATCATTATTATGTGCTTCATTTTGATCACCCTTTTCTTCTTTCTTCATTATCCATATATAACAATACTCAATATATCTTTTCCCTTAACATATCCGGCTCGCCCTATTCATGTTAAGCCTCCGCCGGCTCGCCTCATTCACATTGAACCTCCGACGGCTCACCTTATTCTCACATAACTCCGCACAGCGACAATGCCGTGACCACCGAAACGGCTATCCCCAGATACACTCCGAGCGATAGGGTATTCACCTCAGTCTCCCCGACGGCATAAGGTATCAGCTCCCCACTGTACACGCTGTTGATGAAATACTCCTTCATATACAGTATCCTCACGAGCGAGTGCGTTGAGATCATCCTCCGTATCGCGACCACAGCCGAGATGATCCCAAATACAATGACGATCCCGAAAAGCCTCGACTGATTATAAAAAAAAGGTAATAGGCATATCAGCTTAATATCACCTGCTCCCAGCCCGCCGATCATAAAAAATGGGAATAAAAGTGCTACCAGCACAATACTTAGACTTATGGCTTTTAATAGAATGTTGTAATTCTCACGACAGAGAAACGGGATCAATCCGACCAGCAGGCCGATCACAATAAGAAGATTAGGAATCTTCCTCTTACGGTAATCACAAAAAGCGGCCAGCAGGTAAATAATCAATGCGCCTACTATACCTATCACCTCTTTTTATCAAGTTTTAGAAAAAAATGAATAATTGAACGAAACGTTCAGGACTGTGTTCCCGACCTGCGCCTGAGAACAACAGCTAAAGATGGAACAGAAAGTTCCAATAAGAACTCGCTGCTTCGGAACAAGCAACGATTTGTTGTAACGTAATATACACCAGCTATTTTTCTTTGTAAACACCTTTTTTACAAGAAACCACTTATTCATTCATTTTTAACAAAATGGAAATCAAAATTTTATTAATTATTTTTTTGGAGTATGTCAGGAATCAGCCATCACATATAATTTTAGATTGAGCCTTTATTATTTCGATAATACATTTTTCCCACAAAAAAGACCAACTGCGCTTGGAATATGATATTATTATTTAAATGGGTAGTAAGATCAGGAGATTTATATGAATTATATTATTTTCGACCTTGAATGGAATCAGTGTTCGGCGGCTCAGGAGAACAGGATAGAAGGTCTCCCTTTCGAGATAGTTGAGATCGGCGCCGTCAAGCTTAACAGCAACCGCGAGGTCATCAGTGAATTTTCCCAGCTCATCAAGCCTCAGGTCTATCGTGAGATGCATTACATCACGAGCAAGCTGGTTCACCTGCATATAGAAGAACTTGAATCGGGCAAGCCTTTTCCCGAAGTAATGAAGAAATTCCTTGAATGGTGCGGTACCGACTACATCTTCTGCACCTGGGGAGGACTTGATCTCACGGAATTGCAGCGTAATATGAGATACTACAAGATGCCCGATCTGGCGGACGGCCCTATCAAATATTACGATATTCAGAAGCTGTTCAGCCTCGCATACGAAGACGGTCAGAGCAGGCGGGCACTGGAATACGCCATCGACATGATGAATATCCGCAAGAATATTCCTTTCCACAGAGCTTTTTCCGATGCTTACTACACCGCCAAGATCTTCGACACCATCGAAGACCCGAACGTGATCGAGAAATTCTCCTTTGATACCTACCATCTCCCGAAGACCAGGGACGACGAAGTCCACATAGTCTTCAGCAATTATGATAAATACATAAGTCGCAAGTTCGAGAATAAAAGCGATCTTCTCAGAGACAAAGGTGTTATGTCAACCGTTTGCTACAAGTGCGGACGCAGACTTAAGAAAAAAGTCAACTGGTACTCACTTAACGGCAAACACTACTATGCTTTCAGCGGATGCTTCAGACATGGTATCATGAAGAGCAAACTCAGAATAAGAAAGGCCGAAGGCGGTGGTGTCTACGCAGTTAAGACCGATAAGTACATCACCAAAGAAGTAATGAAAGAGATGCTTCGCAAAAAAGATGAGATTCTGGAACAACGCCGTCAACGCAATTCAGTCGAAGCCTAAGCTTCGACTGAATTACTTTTACCTATTTAAAATGTTTCCAATCAAGATGCGCAGTTCCGTTAATATCGTATTTGCGCGAGTTTTTTCTTCGACGCCGTTCGATCCTTCCTGCTGCCATACGGTTCTTGAAGAGTACCAGCATGGTCACAAGAAGTCCTGCTCCTATCACAATAAGAAGAACTTCGATTATATTGACAGTCCATATCTTCTCCTGCGGTTCACGCAGGGTTGAACTGCTCTTATATCCAAAATCATATGTGACAGATGCATTGTCCTTAAGTCTGATAATGGATCGCCCGACCTCTATATCACCGAAATAATAATAAACATGCGCAATTTCGGTATCTTTTACATCTTCGTATGAAATCTCTGACGTCAGGTCATCAAAGTCGACATTGACCGGTACGACCACATAATCCCTGTCATCGATCTCTATCTCGAGCTTGTCAGAATCAAAGAAACTCTCTCCCGAAGCCATGAAATCGGCCTCTTTTACCATATAAGTCTTATCATTATCGGCGATATTATAAGACTTGAAGTTATCAAATCCGTAATTGAACAGCTCGATCGTGTCCGTGTACTGATACGGCGCCTCCTCCTTCAGGATAACGCAGATCAACTTAAGATTATTGCGCTTGGCACAACTGACCAGAGTCTGGCGCGCGTAATCGGTATATCCCGTTTTTGTTCCCACCAGTCCCTCATAAGCATACTCCTTGCCCTTATGGAGCTTACTCTTGGCATATACTATCATGTCATCTCTAGGCTGAGTATCAGACTGAGGAATATGATAGGTCGTGGTGCATGACATACCTGCCAGCATCTCATTACTGAAGAAAGCCTTCGCGATAAGCGCCATATCGTGCGCACTTGTATAATGCTCGGGATCATGGATCCCGTTAGTGGTCACAAAATGCGAATTGGTGCAGCCCAGCTCCTCGGCCTTCTTATTCATAAGATCCACGAAATCATCCACGTTGCCGCTCACATGCTCCGCTATGGCATAAGCCACTTCATTAGCCGAACCCACCAAAAGACCATAGAGACATTGCTCCATTGTGATGCTGTTACCCGGACTGATACCTATATTGGCATCATTATACCAATTGATACTATGAACCGCCTCCTCCGAGAAAGTTACCATTTCGTCCAATTCACTGTTGTCTACCGCCACCAGAGCAGTCAGCAACTTAGTGATAGAGGCCGGATACAATCTCTCATTTATATTCTTCTCGTATAGAATAGTTCCGGAATTGGCTTCCATAAGTATAGCCGACTCGGCACCTATGACAGGACCTGCAGGCCAGTTAACATAACTATTACTCTCTATGGGAATGCTCTTCCGCTCTTCTGCCTCTTCCATATGATCAACAGCTGCCGCCACTCTGACCGGCATCTCCATGCCGATCAGTCCGATCAATGTAAAAAACAAGACAACTCTGTATATCCATCTGATACTAACTGTCATCTGACTTCTCCGATCCGTCGAACCCGTGATCCGATCAATCCTATAGTACACAATCCTGTAATAAGGAGCAAGTAAAAAAGATCATCCGGATCAACCGAACGATCTTTTTCACAAATATGTCTATTAGTATGATCAATTAATAGTTTTCGCTGTGTACTTCGAAATAACTCTGAGGATGGAAGCAAACGGGACATACTTCAGGAGCCTTGGTACCGACTACGATATGTCCGCAGTTACGGCACTCCCATACCTTAACTTCACTCTTCTCGAATACCTGCTTGGTCTCTACATTCTTAAGAAGAGCTCTGTATCTCTCTTCATGCTTCTTCTCAATAGCTGCAACAGCTCTGAACTTAGCAGCAAGAGCGGTGAAGCCTTCAGCCTCAGCTGTCTTGGCAAAATCTTCATACATATCTGTCCACTCGAAGTTCTCACCGTCAGCAGCAGCTCCAAGATTCTCAGCTGTTGTTCCGATGCCGTTAAGCTCCTTGAACCAAAGCTTAGCATGCTCCTTCTCATTCTCAGCGGTCTTAAGGAATAGCTCGGCGATCTGCTCATAACCTTCCTTCTTAGCCTTTGATGCGAAGTATGTGTACTTATTTCTTGCCTGTGACTCACCTGCAAATGCAGCCTCCAGATTCTTCTCTGTCTGAGTTCCTGCATACTGATTATTATTTGCCATAATTAAAATCTCCTTATTCGTTAAAAATATCCCATTCTACAACAACTTACCATTTCAACCGTTCACTATCATCGATCGGATCTTCAATCCAACCAGCCTGTGAACGACCGATCGCCTCCGATCGATCAGGCCTTCCATAATCCGTGAAGATTACAATATGCATATACGCCCTTAACTTCCTCACCGGCCGCAAGTGCGAACTCAGCCTTGGGAGCGTCTCCTGCCTTAAGCTTCTTCATCTGGCATCCGGATGTTGTCTCGAGAGCGATCCACTCAATGTAGTGCTCCTCGATCATTGGATGCTCAACCGAACCAACAGTTACAGAAACAGCATTGCCGTTCACTTCATATACGGGTACATGCTTCTCTACAGCTGCATCTGTAGTTCCGGGAACCAATTCCTGCATTGCTTCTCCACAGCAGATAACGGGAACACCTGTCCTCTTAACGACTGCTATGATCTGTCCACAATTTGAACAACGATAAAACTTCAACTCCATCCTATTTTCCTCCTTATTATTTATCTCAAACCGTCTACATTATTCTCCGATCAACTTCAACAATGCTTCCCTGGTCTGAACACCTACTGTTTTATTATAAATCTCACCGTTCTTAAATACAATCAACGACGGGATACTCATAATACCGTATTTGCTTGCAAGCTCTTCTTCGTTATCCACATTGACCTTGCCGACAACATACTTGCCTTCGAACTCGGTAGCGAATTTGTCCACGATAGGTCCCATCATCTGACAGGGTCCGCACCATGTCGCCCAGAAATCCACCAGTACAGGCTTATCTGACTGTAATACAAGTTCATCAAAATTATCCTTTGTTAATGTAAGTTCTGCCATTTTACAATTCCTCCTCTACTAACATCTATTGATATCTGACTTAATCTACAGGATATCCGTTTTGTAATGTCGTGTGCGATACCCACGACAACAATCAGGTTCCTTTGCTTTGTTACAACCCGATTATAACTTCCCGTTATGATCTTTTCTGTAACTTAGTCACATAAGCAGAAATTAAGTCAAAGATCTCAACCCTTCTATATCGCGGATGATTATCTTGCCCCTCTTAAGCTCAACAAGCTCATCCACCGAGAACTGCTTCAGCATTCTGGCTACCACTTCACGCGCCGAATTGACTTCGGATGCTATCTGTTCCTGAGTTATCACAAGCTCCTTAGTGCCCTCTTTTTCACAAAGATCTATGAGAAAAACAGCGAGCCTCTTATCGAATCGCTCGAAGATGATCTCCTGAAGCACGAACAGAGCATCGGAGAAACGTGCGGTTGCCAGTTCATAACTGTAGCACCTAACATGTATATTGTTGTTGACCAATCCCGCAAGCGTCTTGGAATTAAGGACGAGAAGCTTCACATCGGTAGCGGCCACCATTCCGTGTTCAAGTCTGATCTGATGAAGAACACAGGCCGCCGAGATCACACAGGTGTCGCCTTCTTTCAACCTGTAGAGAGTGATCTCCCTGCCTTCTTCGGATATTATACTCACACGTATACTGCCGGATATCACATAGATCATCCCAAGACAGGCACCCGAACATGAGTGGATTACCGAGCCTTTTTCGAATTCACGTATAACAGAATTATCCCTTACCAGTTGCTTCTCCGAATCGCTCAGATCCTTATAAAAAGCAATCTTTTCTATATAATCTTCGATAATGATATTACCCTCCAAAACCTTTCATTCCTTTAGAAAATCGTACAGCAACCTGTACAATTCCCTGCCCTGCTCCGCTGAAAAGCCCGTAAACTCACCGACCGTCACACATTCCTTGTCCCACAGCACCATGGCGACATCCCGCCACCTCGTTATCGTTGGCCACCCGATCCGCACATACGGCTAAGAAGTTGCTATCCTGCCTCTCTTTATCAGATCCAGCATAATATCCGCAATATAAGGATCGAATTGTTTGCCCTTATTCTTCTCTATTTCATCAATAATATTCTCAGTTGTCAGTTTTTTACGATAACAACGGTTGGAATTCATCGCGTCAAAAGAGTCCGCAACGCAGATCATACGAGCTATCAGAGGAATGTCCTCTCCCGAACGTCCTTCGGGATAACCGCTTCCGTCATATCTCTCATGATGATAAAGAGCGCCCTCTCCCACATTAATAAGACTCTTGAAGTGACTTAAGATCTCACCGCCCCTGATGGTATGCGACTTAATGATCTCAAATTCTTCATCCGTCAGTCTTCCCGGCTTGCCGAGGATATTATCGGGCACACCGATCTTACCGCAATCATGCAGGAGCGCAACGTAATAGATACGATCCAGCTCTTCACCTTCATAGCCCATCTCTTCGGCGATCATTCTGGTATATACGGCAACCCGGACTGAATGACCGTTAGTGTAGGGATCTTTTGCATCGATGAAACCGATGAATGTCTCGATCGATTCCTGAATGATCTCATTATCGCGCTCATGTCTTTCCTTGTACTTCCTGATCTGAATGGAAGTGATCACATAGATGACAAGAGCGATCAGCCATATCGCCATGGCAACTATCGCGATCCAGAACAAAGGCTCGCGGGTAAGCAGTCTATGGAAAGTATAATTAAGTTCAATCGTGGCATTGCTGATATCTTCACCTATCGGCACATATAATATGATACCCGGTGTCGTACCTTCCCATGGTTCGATCGGAACTTCCATCGCATTCATGGAAGAACTGGGAATATATATCAGATAATCATCCGCCGCCATACGGATAAGCGGTTCGCCGTCAAAGATTACCGTATCAAGAGCATAAGACGAGGCATCGAACTCTCTCATATCGGGAATGGTCGCCACCATCTCGCCTCCGGTAACATTCTGATGTACCTCCAGTGCTCCGTTCCATGCCGACATCAGGAAGATCTCCCGTCCGAAATTCAGCTTGAATGAGAAATCCCTAACCTCATCACCGGTATTATTCATAACCGTGAAATCATATGTATAAGCCTGATAATTATGTTCGGTAAGTCCTTCATTATTAAGATCGAAACACTTCGTCCATGTACTTGTTCGCGCTTCGGACTTAACCGATACCTCTTCGGATCGCTCTTCTTCCGCAGAGAATAGGGACTCTCCGGCAAAGGTCACATGGTGAACCTTCTTATTATATGCCGCGATCTTAATAACACTACTGACAAAAACAGCGATTATAACCACTAAGACGATGCCAAAAATTACCGGCGCCTTTTGATCATTCTTTCTCTTCATCAGCGCTTCACCTCTTTTTCACAGCTAACCCTTTTTTGATGTGATATCACTTCCTATTTTACATTAAATCAGCTCATTAGTATATGATAAAGTTATAAAACTTTAGTATAAGCAGGGGTATTATCAGACTTTTAAAAAAAGATACATACCGACAAGGATCGCAAGAAATGCAAGATTAACTACGGTGAACGTAAGAATATATCGCCCTCTTTTTTTACGGTATTCCCCGGTATAGGCCTTGTAAGAGATGAGCGATGCCATGGATGCGATCAGCGTTCCAAGTCCGCCGATATTGACGCCCAACAGAAGATCGCCGTAATTATCCGTGAATCCGGACAGCATAAGCGTAGCCGGAACATTGCTGATGACCTGACTTAAGGCTATCGAAATGGGGAATTCCCTTCCGGCAAGCGTATTCTGAAGAAATAGGCTGATGACATCGATCCGTGCCATATTACCTGTAAATATAAAGAAACCGATGAAGGTCATGAGAAGGACATAATCCGCCCTGAACAGGATCTTATAATCCATTCCGCCCACGACTACCAGGACGATCAGGCAGAAGACATACCAGGGAAGCACCCTTACCACGGACAGGATGGCAATGGCGAACAGGATCGAGTAGATGATCACCTGACGAAGACTTCCGAAACGACTGACGATCGCGGATTCTTTGGCAGTGACGAGACTGCGATTCCTGTCAGGTATCATTATGAAGGCTGCGACTCCGAGCAGAACAGCCGAGATCAGACTGTAAGGCAGAAGGATCTTAACGAATTGCATTAGCCCCATGCCGGTAAGTCCGTAGAGATACAGATTCTGCGGATTCCCGATGGGAGTCAGCATACTGCCGAGATTGGCGGCGACCGTCTGGAGCACAACCGTTGGGATCATCATATCTTCGCACTTGCAACTGCTAAGGATCATAAGTGCAAAGGGCACGAATGTTATCAGTGCCACATCATTGGTGATGAACATACTTGTGAAAAAACACAGGTATATTAAGACTGCTGCCAGCTGCCAGCCTCTGCCCACCTTAGATAACAACAATCCCGCGATCTTCACGAATACGGAATTTTCCTTGAATCCCTGTATGACCACCATAAGTCCCCAGAGTATACCCAGGGATCTAAGATCGATATAACCAAGGTATTCTCTCCCGGGTGCGATGATGAAGCTTGAGATGATCGCAAGGAGCCACGCGATCAATAACACGATATCCAATTTTTTGAACAGGCTGTATATCTTCTTCATAATTCCGATCCGCTAACTTATCTAACCGATTTACTACGATAGAATACCGCTTCCGATATTCTGTCGTCAAGGGTCGTTCATGCATACAGCCTGTCTTTGCCTGCCTATACGATCAAAGTCTTCCCAATAGCTTCTTTATCTGTCATTACTACCCTTCACCCACTGTTCATCAAGCAACTGACTACGAGGCATACCAATCGCATTCAGGGTTCTGAACTCTTCCTTACCGGGATGCTGAATTATATCTTTTACATACTCTTCTATTTCATTCAACTGTTGTAAGCGTTTAATAACATACCTCTTGCAATAATAAAGGCCTCCTTAAAGTATTTAGATTTTACCCTAGGAGACCTTAATAATACATAACCATTATTTTTTTACAGACTTTGTTTCACAGACTCGAATTGCTTAACATATTTGCAAGTGCTGATGTTCACTGCTCTTGCGTCCTTTTGGCTCCTGGCACCACTTTTCAGACACGGTATCAATTCTTATCCTTTTATTCCGAGCGTTTAGTATCAATCATCAAATTCAATGAAAGACTTTCCTCCATCAAAAGAATGATTATATATTGAAAATGCCCCTAGCGTATTACTCTCATCGTACAAAGACTTATCTTTCATTAGGTACTCTGGATAGGGGAAATTATCAGGATCCGGATATGCGGTATATACATATGTTATTTCATGTTCTGCTTCATTTAACAATGCATATTCATATGTATTTCCAAAGCCGGAATTAGCAACATAAGCCGGTAATTCATAAGACTCCAAATCAAGGTATGTTTTATTTAAATATGTATTGGAGCTATCTAAATCTTTTATTTCAATCTCAAGTCCTGCAATACGTTCAATTTCTTTATTAAACTGTGCGTCATTATACTTACACCCTGCATTCCCGTGTTACATAACTATGCTTTCGCGGAAAGCGGCGTAACTCCTAATGCACTATATAGTAACTCTTGTTTCTTAAGGACTTCGCCTACTATCAGGGCGCTACCAGGTGCCTCGTAGCATTCGATGACATCCA
>JAIKXM010000020.1 GCA_024684085.1 Lachnospiraceae bacterium
AATACGGATTTTCTTCTCCGGAGGTTGCTCCGAGAGTAATCTTTCCTTAAGCGCATTAAGAACTTCCTGCCGTTTTTTATACGCCTTAGGTTCTTCACTCTCTTCCCATATCTTAAGATTGGTTCCTTCTTCCAAGCAGGCGATCGCTTTATTTTTAACACTATCTTCCAGTCGCCCGAACCTCCATTGAGTATCAGCCAAAGCAAACCAAAAAACAGAAGCCTCTTCTGCGTCATCCAAGATATACTCATTTTCTTCTATCAATATTTTAGTTATCTCAGTCCCTGACAAGCCTTTCCTCAGCTTCTCTTCATATCGCACTTTCACATCTTCTGCTATATCATCTTGATATAAACCCGGACCCCATGCTCCCATACAATCTCTACCATCCTATCCAATATAATATCTCGTTTTCAATATAGTTACCTATCATTTCAACAGCGTCTCTTCCCGCTTTCATATATATGAGTTTATTATTATTCTTAGTTGAAATACCGTAAATTAGATTATCTAATTTATCTTTTCCATAATCCATTATTAAAATATGCTCCAATCCTCTAGCCTGTTCATAAGTTAATCCAGTCTTAACCATAAGCATTCTATATTGGCCTTTTACCGGATGTAATCCATGAGCTATCATTCTAGCCTTATAATTAACAGTTCTACCAATATACTTTACCTCTTTTGTTTCCTCGTTAATCAATTTATAAACAGTATGGATTCTTCTTTCCCTTTTTTTATTGGTCTCCTCAACTGCATATGAAACTGCTGATACTGCCGTGGAAACAGCAGCAGCTTCTATTAATGTAGTCGATGCTGCCATCGCCGCAGCTCCAATTGTAGCTCCGGCTACTACACTCCCGCCAATAACTAATGGTGCAGCTAGAGCCACAGCTGCTACGGTCAAACCAACAAGAGCAGCCCCAGCTAATACAGCGGCGGCTCCCATGAATATTTTACTAAGTTCCGGGGCTTCACCAGTCTTATCCCATAATTTAATCGGATTATTATTACAATAAGCGAACAGATTATACCCGTCTACATTTTCCGATACACCCGCTATCTGATTATCCGAATTTAGGAATCTATGTACAACCGGATCATAGTATCTGGCATTCAGATAATAGTAGCCGGATTCTGTATCATAGTAGTAACCACGATATCTTAATGGATTCCTGTTAGTGATATCCTGCGTATCAAGTACATTACCATTCTTATCCGCATTATTCTCAGCGACAACTACATTGCCCCAAAGATCGTAGTCGTAAGTACCCATAAGAGCACTATCACTACTACGATAAATTGCTACGATATCACCCTGAGCGTTATGGCTGTAGAAATATTTAGCCTCAGTTCCAAAGGTTCCATCCGCATTCTTGATCTGATAACCGATCTCTATTACTTCGCCATCAGAGCTGTAATAGTAGTTAATGCGATCTTTATCAGATGTCTCATTGATAAGAAGTCCATCATTATAGACATAAACTGTTGTTACCCCATTAACCGTCTTGGAGATTCGCTTACCGTCATTATAATAATCATAAATACATTTCAGATCCTCATTGGTCTTGGTTTTCTTACCAGTGATAGATATGAGCGAATTACTTACGGTATTCCATGTCATGGTTCTACCCATATAATTAGTGGGATTACCGCTTATATCATATTCAATTGGTTTTGTATCGTATGCTATGAGCTTATCTTTCCATACAGTATCATAGGTATACGTATGCGAGGGTTTAACACCTGCAATTACCTTACCGGACTTATCAGTCTTCTTAACAGTCTCTGAGGTGATATTGCCACCGTCATCATATACATAAGTGTACTCCGCGGTCGTACCGTCACTGTATGTCTCTTTGGCTGTTACTACTTCATCGAAGTCATTGTAGGTATAACGCCTTGTCGTATTCTCCGGAGTAGTCTTAGAGATCGCCGTAGAAGTAGTATTGTTGATGGTAAGGATGTTGCCCCTTGCATCATAGGTATAATCATATCCTTGAGTTATATTACCTGATGAACCGAACCTGTTATAATACTTGGCGATTAGGTTCTGTGTACCTGAATACTTCTTACTGTCAGAGCTTTCACCCGAAGCGTACTTTATCTGTGTATACAGCTTCTTAGCATCTGTAGCTGTATTCCTCGGCGCGAAGACAGTGCTTGAATTCCTTCTTAAAGTATCATACCTATAAGCTACCGTCATAGTGGTAGGCAATGTAACATTAGTTATCTTGCCATCTGCCGCATGCGAATATGTATAAGTATCTAACCTGTTATTAATATCAATGTCGAGACGACTTACCGCTCCTGTCTTATCATAAGCATACTGAAGTCTTGACGAGTAATCGATACCTTTAACATCTCCGTTTACCTTAGAGCGGACAATTTTGCCCGACTGATTATACTCATAGGTCGTATCGACACCTACAAGTTCATCCGTTACTCTGGCAAGATTACCGTCATCATAATAGGTATAGTGACTGATCTCCTTGTCATCCGCAAGGATAGCCTTAAGATTGCCGTAGTCATCATAAGTCATACGCTGGGTACTGCCGTCGGCATAGGTTGTGCTCTTAAGGCTTCCGTTACCTGGATTATAAGTATTGGTCTGGGTAACCGTTCCCGCTACG
This sequence comes from Lachnospiraceae bacterium, assembly GCA_024684085.1. Classification (GTDB taxonomy): domain Bacteria; phylum Bacillota; class Clostridia; order Lachnospirales; family Lachnospiraceae; genus Colinaster. The sequence continues at coordinate 2,634 of JAIKXM010000020.1, forward strand.
GATGTTGTAAGGACGTTACCGAATTCATCATAAGTATAACCATAGGTAAAGCCGTTATGTTCGATACCCGTAAGGTCTGAGAAAGCACCGTAGGTATACTTAATACTTCTCTCATTGGTGCCGGAAGCATCACTTCCGTCTGCATTAACCCCCTTCCTTGTGACAGACGATAATCTTTCGCTCGAATCGTAATCATAAGCAACAGCTACCTTGGCATCACCGTCATAGGCCGGCAATGTCTCGTACCCTATCTTACCACTTTTTTCATCATAAGAATAGGTTGATGTTGCACCGTTATTACCTGTTGTGGATGCAAGGAAGTTACCGTTATCGGTATATGTATTCTTGGCATAGAGTTCAAGCTTCTTGATGTACTTACCGTTCTCATCCTGTTCTGCAGGCTTACGATTGCTCAAGGTCAGCTCATTGCCGAACTTATCATAGGTCATATAGGCATTGGAGCCCTGGCTCACTGTAACGCTTGAGAGATCACCCGTTTTGTTATAAGAATATGTCTTCTTAAAACCGCTGTCTGAAGTCTCGGTCCTTTTCCTGCCATATGTATCATAGGTATACTGTGTAGATGATGCGGGCTTATTCTTACCTGTATTTTGTCCTTTTGAATTATAAGTATTCGTATATATATCATTCTTGGTAAGCTGCAATCCATCTATATACAGATCACCGATATTGTCATAGAACTGGAAGCTTATAGTAGTACTATTCCATGGATGAGAAGGAAGGATAAGTGAGAAATACTTCCAACCCGTTCCGTAGGATTCAAGATTAAGTATCGACTCGTATTTCGAATTACTATCCTCATGCTTGGCACTTACTCTTAACGGTCTTGAATCTCTTGAAGGTGTTGTATCACACTGTATATAACCGCTTAAGACGTAAGAAGCATTGGTACTGCCCAAGTTCATAACGCAGGTTAAGTTCTTATCACGACCGACTTCACCTGTTATGTGATAATACTTACTGCCGTCTATACCACCATTCTTTACTTGATCTGCAACTCCCTTACCGAGATTCTTCCAGTTATAAGGAAGTGTCGTTTTAGTATTCTCGAAGCTTCCGTCCTCAAGAGCATTATAGATATTGACTATATTGCCTTCTTCGAGCTGAAGTGCATCGAAATATATGATCCCCTTGGGCTTATCTACTTCACCCTCTGCTATTATCTTAACCTTAACACTCGTCTCAGATTCAATAGTGAATGTAGTGGCCAGTCTCTCCCAGCCGTTATTAAAGGTCGTATCGGTTGTGGCGTTGATCATACTGCCTGCATAGCCCAGGCTATCAGAAGAGCTTTCCGTTTTGTTAGCATCGATCAAGCCGGACGCTAAGATCTTACCGCCAGCATCTTCCACCTGGAGATATGCCTTAGAACCTGAAAGGCTCTCTGCGCGGGCATATGATGATAAGGTATAGGTTCCCGGCTTTAGATCTTCTACAACTTCCGATACAACAGCCGTATTCTTCTGAAGCGTTGCCATGGCAAATGAAAGAGACTTAACGCCAAAATAAGCTTTGGAAGCTGCCGTAACTGCATTCTTTTTCTTACTGGGATCATCAATCTGCCAGATACCCTTCTTGCCCTTAATATCATTCTCAAAACTATGGTTAGTAAGGTAATTGGATGTCTGAAGTCCGGTAACGGCCACATCCTTGATCTTATGCCTTCCTTCTTCCTTCTTCTCCTTAGACTCTGCAGTGGCCGATGTTCCGGCCTCACTGTCATACAGCTTCATATTCGTATGATCACCGGCAAGAAGCTGTACCTCATCAAAATAGGTTGTACCCACTCCATCTGCCCAGAAGTAAAAACCGTATTGTCCGCATTCCTTCACCTCGAACTTAAATGCCTGCGGCGTCCATCCCGGAGTATCACTTATAGGACTGCCTCCAATACATGTTCCATAACCATCATATACTGCAACCGTAGACCTAGAGACATCCGCAATGTAATCCTTCGTTCTTACATAATATATAAGTGTATATATACCCGGATTCAGATTTCTTTTCTGATAAAAGCCTGCACTCTGACCGACCTGATTAACTATCTTACCGCCGTGAGAGCCAAAGTAATGTTCGCCGCTGTATAGATTAACGGCACCTGCATCACCCCAAGTGTCCTTTTCTATTTCCTTCCATTCCTTATCCTTCTCTTCGAAGTTGCCGTTATTCATAAGGTTAAGCGAGGGATCTCCGGCCTGATCGTCATACAAGGTTTTCACCGAATTCTTGACATCACCGTCATAAGTATAGGTACGGGCTCCGAGCACGGTATGATCCGCATATTCAGAGTACTCTGTAATGATCCTTCCTGACTCGTCAAATACATAATTATTAAATACATCGTCCGAGTCTCCGTATATATCATTAACACCCGAGAATCTGAATACAGTTGAATTATCGGACTTATATGTAATAGTGTACTTTTGTCCGCTTACAACCGCAGAACCGTCTGTAGTCTTAGCGCTTTCCGATACTTCAGTAACATTATCTTTGGTATAAGTGAATGTCACCTTATAACCGCTGTTATCCTGCATGGAATCAAGGAAACCATCGCTGTTATAGGTATAATAAGCCGCCTTACCATTACTGAATTGAATCTCCTTTAATCTGCCGCTCTCATCATGAGTATAAGTATTGCTCTTGCCTTCACGGACAGGATCACTTATAGAGCTTATCTTACCTGATTTATCATCATAAGTGATCTTCGATGTGTTACCTACGGCATCCGTAACAGATACGATTCTCTTGGCCGGTGAATCATAGTAGATTCCCGCACCGTCTTTATCGATAAGCTCTTTGGCCTGAGTGAGATATTTTTTTGCATTTGTTACGAATGTCTTAGTGTTAGCCACCTTCGTATCTTTTTTTATCTTACTAAGCTGAGTAACTGCGGCACTGACCTTAGAAGCCACTCTGTAATCGGTCATTGGATAATAGGTCTTATACAAAGCTTTTGTCTTTTCCGTTGCCGTTAATGCAGGCTCAAGAAGTTCCGCTTTAGTGACGTTTTTGGCTAATGCTTTATTTAACAGCTCCTCAAGAGCTGCAATCACATCATCCAATTCTTCATAACCCGCATAAGAACCTGTAGTCTCATATCCGATCTCAATCTTATTGATTTCCTTCGGATCCTTTGTGTTGGCATTCTTACCGTTCTCATACTGGTTGGAATCGGTTATCCTGCAGAGATTACCGGAATAATCGAAGTATTTGACTACAGATGAAGCCTGATCAATAAGCTTAAGCGGATATTTGGTCTTCAGTTCCTTATCGGTTACCGGCACAATATACAACTTCAGATCATCCTCATCCTTAGCTGCAGGATATGTTCCGGTATCTGAGGCAGTCTTCTTGGCACCATTCTCAAGATAAGTGACCTTCTTCTTCGTAAAATAGTGTATTGTTCCGTCACTGTCTCTCCATGCATATGGATAAGTATTCACATCCACTTCGTCACAAGGTACGAACAGCTTCTCCTCGAGATTAAGCATCCAACCATCGCCTGTTCCGTTGGAATTATATACATGACCTATTGAGAAAGGCATACGAAGACCTTTGGTAGATACATCGGTATTAACAACAGTAAGATCTCCTGTATAATCCTTAATGTATCCGCTACCGGCAGTACCTGCATTGACCTCATGAGATGAAAAGTAACTCTCAACACCTATATAATTCTTATAAGAAACCTCAAGATAAGGTCTCTTATAAGTATTACCTATCGCAAAAGACACTTTACTAAGTGCCTTAGTCTCATCAAGTGCTCCTATACAGATACCGAAGTTTTCCTTCGTTCCGTTCTGCCAGTCTTTCAAGGCCTTGGTTATATCAAGGTATCCGCCTCTTACACAATAATCCAAAGGCTTCTCTTCGATCTTAGGCTTACTGTTCCAATCCTTGACCGTACGCTTATCTACATTTCTGTAATTCCAGTCTTCAGAAATCGCATAGGCTGCAATGTAATTGGTATCCTTCTTATTAATGTCTCCCGCAAGGTTGAATTCAGCGCTGGTGATTACGCTTCCCTTTGCCATATATGGAATATCGAACCTGATATATGTTCTGGATATTCTGTCTATATTTTTCTTCTTATCGACAAGTCTGCCTGCTTCTCGCTCACTTGCTGCTGAGTTATCATCTCTTACAGTGCAGGAATCTGTGATCCCTTCTTCCAGGAATCTTTTAACTGTAGGATCTATAGTTACCGGATAAGCGGCATTCTTGAGGAATTCCTCATCTGCCGTTACGGTAAGATAGATACAGTCACTATCAAGAACTGTGTCATCACTTGCTATTCTGACAGGTGTGTCATCTAACGCTTCTTCTTCTCCAGATATCTCAGAATCTGTTTCATCCATAGCCTCTGCCTCTTCCATGGAGTCTGACTCTATAATATCTAAGACTGTTTCTTCATCGATATCTGTCTCTTCTGAAAGTACCGTGTCTGCATCTGTTTCGAGATCAGTCTCAATGATCAGTTCCAGAGTATCTTCACCGGCATCTTCTGTAATTGTTTCCGTTGTATCTTCATTACTTCCGCCATTACCATTTATAGTATCATCTGTTGATATAGGCTCACCGGCAATTGCGGTTGCTGTACCGGCTACAGTGATATCTACAGTAGTAGTGATCTCATTTAACGAAGCATTAGCCTCTTCACTAAAGATATCTTCGGTTATAGTCTCCGTGACATCTTCGTCAGTTTCTGTTTCGACATTTATAGCAGCTTCTGTTTCATCAGTTTCATCTTCAATCTGTATATCAACATCACCCGCTACTGTGCATTCTTCTTCATATTCCGGCAGACTTATGCTATAGCTTACATCTTCCGAATAGTTGTCATTGGCATCTCTCATAAAGGGAGCCGGAAATATATATACGATTTCGCCGGTCTCTTTGTCGGACAGTTCAACCTCGCCGGAAGATGAGAGAGAAGCCCTAAGACCCTTAAGATCTATCTTATAAGTGAATTCATTATTAACACCTTTATCATTAAGAATGATATCTTCCTTGATACCGTTACTTAAGGGTGTATATACAAGATCAACTCCGCCCTTAAGTCCCACATATTTGATCGTAGACTCCTTGATCGTATGACCACCCAGAGCATTCTCAAAATCCACACCGGATACAGTAAGTCCGTCCTCCTCCTCCTCTTCCCGTTCAAGCTCCTCAAGAGATGCTCTATCAACTCTGATATTGCGTCTGTCTTCACTGACCAGGGTGAAATCGATCCCGTAATCCTTCTCCCGGAAGCTTACGTCACCGATATTCTCTGCACCTGTCTTAAACTTAACTGAATATGAATTGGCTGCATTCTCATAACCGTCATCACTTTTAACAAGTGAATTATCAACCTCAGCCAGAGTTCCATCCTCTGTTTCATAATGAACGGGAGCAGCATAATAGAGTGTCTGCATCGAGTGATTACTGCACGCATACGTCTTACTGTAAATTGTCCTTTCACTCAAGACCTCACCCACGATCATTGGGATTTCTACTGAATTGGAATCCTGAACCTCTTCAACTACCTCATCGGCATCGTCAGCATCTTCTTCTTCGATTTCTGCTGCGTACACTTTCGCTTCCGTAAGCAGGGACCACCCGTTATCACACATAAGCATTGTGAATACGAGTATCATACTTACGATCCGCATCAATTTCTTTTTCATTTCTCCTTTTTCTCCCTCTTGAAAATCTATCTATAAAATCGAGTAGAGACTTTTTACCCTCTACTCGACGACAACGCTGTTGTCCACCTCAAAGCATTCGCTTTTCGGTGTCCTACAGTCGCCAACTATGCAACATTCCATGCAGGCATGATGTTGCATAGTTGGCTCGTTGTCACACATAAAAAGACCACAATGATCCTGTGCAATTAAGCACAAGACCACCATGGTCTTGAATTATCCAATATATAAAGCTTACCTGTTAAAAGGACATAGTTATAGCCTGTCTGTCTAATTATAGCCGCCGCAATCATCTTGTCAAATACTTTTTCCCCTAAAAAATTTTTCCCGTAACTTACATAAAAATTTCATGATGTAAGTTATGTCGTATGCCAAGGTTGCTTGGTAACCGTTACGCACACGTGAACTTTTAGAAGATAACATGTAGTTTTTTTGTTGTCAAAGAATTAAAACGTTCAAACGAATAATATGACAATTATGTACAAAAAATAACATGTTTGGTCAACTATTGATTTATTCTACAGAACATTTTTAAGTTAGCCCCCATTTCAAATTGAGGGAAATACTATTTTTTCTTTTCTGAAAATTTCTTACATTCAATTTCCATTCTTTTAAAATCCAAGCACTGCACTCTTGCGGCGAATTTCTCACCTGATACATACTTCGCATACAAGACATTAGCTGTATTTGTCAAATCTCTGGCGTGCTCATTGCACCATTCTAATTCTTTTATCAGTAATTCCTTTTTCTTTTGCTTAGAAAGCGGAACGCAGTATTTATGTTCATTACAAATAACAACCACTCCAAGAAATGGTCTCTCATCCTTACCAATCTGGGGAGACACAGATAAAACCCTGTCATCTATATTATGTAAGTTTCTGATGCATTTCATATCAATACGATATACTTCTAATGGTGCTTGAATCATTCATTTCTCCTTTAAAATATTTCAAGGACTATGTTTCCATAGTCCTTGAATGTAGTGTCACCGTAGCGACCCTAACGCTTTTTGAACGTCCACTTATCGGCAGGACTCTCCTTTAATATTATCGTAGCAAATGAAATTCTTTTGTCAATGAATTTCTTAAAATTTACAATCTTTTTATATATTTCACCATAAAAGCTTATTTACAGCCTCGCAGAGCGAAATACACCCTTCGCACAAATCTTCGATTTGTACTCATAGCATTTCGTAATCATAGTAGCAAACCTAAACCATTTGAGTTCTTAATTACCAAAAGGTAAAAAAGAAACCGGCCAGAGGAGATAGTACAATCATAATAACAGATAAACTAAAAGATCGCTAATTGAATAATCAAACATCATCTAAACACCGCATTGAACAAAAAGGCCTCAACGCACATATTCATCCTCGACCGCCTTGGTCGCGACTATATGAATGTGCCCTTCCTTAATAGCAGTTCCCATATCGAACTGCTTCTTAAGCGCTTCCTCTTCCATCTGCCTGATATGCTCCTCCTTCTCCTTGATCTGGCGGGCATAATCATCTATAAACTGCTTCTCCTTCTTATCCTCGACTTCGGTCTTCATCTGCAATCTGAAGAAATCTATCAGCCTGTCGAACATGAATCCTGCAGACAAAGCTGACATGACTGTCATGATCCACATATAGGAAAGTGCGATATCATCGCTCTGCATGAGCAGGAACTCATCCATCATTCCCACGACCATGATAAGGATATAGAAGAACACATGCTTAACCTTATCCGAATATACAGCCGTTCCAAGTACCAGCAGAAAAAGCGCTACCGCCATTCCATAAGTATGATCCTGCATATGCCACAGTGATTCATAGGCGCTGATGCCGTTAGTCAGCATATCGTGGCCTCTGAACTCCTTATTCAGCAGGATATTGTGGCTGATACCCGCAAGAGCATCAGTGAACTTAATATCCATATCGATCTTATACGCCGTCGCCGATGTGATCATCTTAAGAAGCGCCATATATACTCCGGCCAACAGGATACATCTGAAGATGCTCTTCTCGGCGAATCTTACACCCAGCGGAACATCGATCTTAGGATCCAGCTGTCTGTGACTTCGGCTTGTTAACATATAGATGCACATGGCGATCATTATCACGAAAGCATACGGTGATACGGTCGATGCCATGGCAAGGAATATACCCGTCGCCATTATGAGCAGGGCTTCCCTGAACGGTCTCTTATAATCTCCCGAACTTCTCTCCTTAAGACTGAACACAAATGTCATTATTGCCAGCATCACAAGAAAATTGTAATAATACGTACCATTGGAAGTAGTCAGTCTGTTGCTCTCCGCATGTGCGGTACATATCATGACAAGACCCACAATAACAGTCATCCTGTTACCCTGTCTGCGTAATATGATCCACAGGATCAGAATGGTAAGTACCGACATGACAACATTGGAATAGAAGATGATGTCATCTCCGCCTGCAGTGATCCCCGAAAAATGTGACAGGAACAAAGGATATCCGAATCTGTAAGGATAATTCGCAAGATATTCACATACGGCTGTATTATCGAGCAGACTGTCACTTCTGATCATTCGCGCCAGCTTAAGAGGTGCGAAGGTTCCGTCTGAAGTGCCCGTGTAAAAATCATGGAGATTCAGACGCTTAACAAGTCCTACTGTCACCAACACAACGGGAACGCACAACTCCAATATAAGCTTAACTATCTTCTGAGTCCCGGCTTTTTTTAACAGATTTAACTTATCCTCAAAACGGGCATAACAGTATGCCATGACGATCAGACAGGTCAGTCCCAGGAACATGATGGCTAACGGCGTTACTGTCGCCGTAGCCGAACCGGTGTCCTTCCATGCTTCGTTAAAAGCACAATGTACTCCGTAGAGCATCAGCATCTCATATATGAGTACTATTACCAATCGACTCAATCCCATCTTAAGTCTCATGTCGATTCACCTCGTAATTCCTATAATCTATTCTTTCTTATTCTGTCGTCTGTTTTTGACGGTTCTGATAAGGATCAGAAGCACTGCAACAAAGAGCAGGATCATCGCCAGTGTGTAGACAAGTGTGAACACTACGGCTTCTTTGTTCTCCGAGATCCTTTCCTTGATAGTCTTCTTGTCGGCCACCTTCTCTTTGATGAAGGTAAAGTCCTTAGTCTCTTTGATATCATCGATCATGAAGGCATCACCCGTAAGCTTATAGCAGTTCTCTTCTTCTCTTAAGAATTCCAGCATATTGACAGTATCGTCATCACCGACACCGGATACCACCATAATGGCACTGCCTTCCTTGGCAGGATTCCTTATTATCTGGAGGACTCCGATATTGGCACCGTAATCTTCCGACAGCACAAGCGCCTCATTACTCTCAAAAGTAGTTCCTGCTGCGTTATACTTAAAGCTCAGATCTTCATTGATCTTACGGATATATGCATTGTCGACGTAATTGCCTATCACTATACGGTTATTATAATTGCTGCCCGATTTATACTGGGAAGCTCTGCTCACTCTGAAATCACCGTATGGATTGATATCACTTCCCATAATGGTAATGACTCTTCCCAGAAGTTCCAGTTCGGAGTCAGTGATCTCATCCGGTATGATCACATCAAGATCGTTGAAGTATCCCATCAGCTGGAAAGGGTAAGGACGCAGGTCAAGACTGAACTTGTTATTCTGTCCCACGGGCAGGAAGATGGTCGAATCTCCCGACACATGAGCCCATGGCATCTCATCGATCCTCTTAAGACAATACATATCTTCTATCTCAAGATCAAAGGCAATAGTAAGACTTCCTTCCGAAGATCCCACGATATCCTGAGGAAAAGCAAAGGAGAAAGTATCATCGCCCGCCTTCTCACGACTCAGCTTCTTGCTGGCGATCGGAGTCTGCCCCCAATAAACGGTTATAAGCGATCTTGTAAAATCGAGGTTCTCACTGTAACGGAAGTTCAGAGTCATCTTGCCCCCCGCTGCCAGAACAAAGCCCCCTCCGTAAGGCAGATATATCGTCTCGGTCTGATGAAAAGGCCCTACAAAATTAATGCTTTCCGTTCCTGTAAGATCACTCAGTCTCCTGATGGCCGACGAATCATAGTAGTCATTGGTCTTAATAAGGTCTGCCGCAACACCTGCAGGAACATAAGCCGAAGAATCTCTTTCCTGTGACACTCTCGTCTCATCCATGAGCATTGCAACACCTTCATAAAGGTATTCATCATTCTCTGATGTGACTACAAGCACATAACCTTTGTCATCACGATATACATATACAAGCGCGCCTTTACCGAGGTCTTCATCCCTTGAAGGCATATTGGCGAGCACTTCCTTGGGCAGTCTGTCTTTTCTTCCTACGATGATACGATTCTCCCTGTCCATCGCAGATACATAGCCCAGAGTTATATTATCCCTCTCATCTGTCTTATCGCCGATATCCGCCCTTAAATAGAGTGCAGCCTTAAGTTCTGCCTCCGACGGGTCGTTGCTCATATATATTCCGCAGCTGTCTCCCTGTTCATCCATCGTCGAAGCAAATGGGTAAGGGTAATTGCATACATAGTCTTCTATTTCTTTCAGATCGTAAAAAGCACTGATATTGGAATCCTTACGAATATTGATCCAGTTAGCGCCCGAGAAATCATCCAGACATCCCTGATCATCGTAAAGTCTCACATATCCTGTTATCGAGAAATTATTGAAGCCTTCCTTAAGATACTCAACCGGTATCACAACGTAGGTCGTCTGAGTACGTCCGTCGTCATAGAGCACCCTGCACGAACCAACCGGAATATCATTGACAAGGAAGGTAAGGGTTGCCGGAACATTATCCGTAACAAGCGGACTTATGGTATATTCGATGGTCGCATATACATACTGTGTATCCCAGTAATCCTCAACCTCGAAGTAGAATCCCGAAGCCTTATATATTCCGCTGAATACATAATCTCTCTCGAATTCAAAAACTTTGGTGTACTCGGTCTCCGGCACCTCGGGCATGACCGTCCCTGCTCTCTCGGGCAGCTTGCCGTCAATTATGACATCTATGTCATTAAGCAGATCCTCATCACCCGTTGTCTCATCGGATTCGACAACACTTTCCTCGTCGTCTTCATCCGCATTCGCCTTGATGATCGGTGAAGTCAGGAAGAATACCAGGAGTATCATTAGTATCAGTCTTCCCAGTTTTTTTACAGTAAGTCTTCGTATCATTACTTTTTCCCATCTCCTTGTTTTTTGTTACCGGTATTAGGACCGCTGCCTTCAACATATCTGACCGTCTTATCCCACTTGACTTCTCGGTGGAAAATAACGTCCAGAACGGAATCTACTATAGCCTTGCCCACTACCAGAACCCAGAGCTTGGCATAGGTGAATAACATCAGTATAACAAGTACCAGTGATAACAGACTGAATTCGTTCCTCTCAAGTGAGAGCGTCAGCATCACGTTGACCACAAACAGTGATATCGCCAATACCCACAGCGTGGTCGAGAATCCTGCAAGCGTTATATGTATGAGCCCCAGCATTCCTCCTACGAATATAATATCACTTATGATCAGAGAACTTAACATGACTACATATGTCAGTGAATAATAAATGGTATCAAGTCTCATCGGACCCGCTTCCGGATCGAAGGTGTACTTGAAGTTCTTAAGCAAAACGTAGATATTGCCTCTTGCCCATCGTACTCTCTGTTTGAACCATACCTTGAGCAGATGAGGTTCCTGTTCCCAGGTCACCGCCTGAGGCAGGAGCTTGATATAATAACCCATCCTGTATAGTCTGAAGCTTATCTCAGTATCTTCGGAGAGTGCCTTCACATCCCATCCTCCGATCTGCTCGATAATGCTCCTTCTGATAACGTAATTCGTACCCGGAATGGTACACAGCTTGAAGAACTTGAATCTTCCCGCCTGATTCATACACTGATATGACAGCGTCTCGATATTAACGAATCTGGAAAGTATGGAAGCTGTCTTATTCCTCGTCCTGAACTTACCGATAACAGCACCCAGCTTATCATCCGACACAAGATTCTCAACAAGCAGTCTCAGTGCCTGAGGCTCAGGAGTATTGTCCGCATCATAGATCGCTATGATACTGCCCTGACATACCGAGAATCCGATATTAAGAGCGTTGGACTTACCTGTACCGCCAACGACCTTATCCGTGCTGATACACATTATCCTGTAATCGCTGTAGATCGCCTCTATCTCAGAGAGGATCTCAACGGTATTGTCACTTGAATTATCATTGATGACGATTATCTCATATCTGTCCTTGGGATAATCGAAGTTAAGTAAGGCAAGAACCGTTCTTCTAAGCACCAGCGCCTCATTGTGCGCAGGTACAAGAATCGTAACAAAGGGATACTCTCCGTCCTTGATCGGTATCGAGCCACTCTCCTTGTTACACTTGTACAGATAGAGGAATCCGCCCACTGACAGTATTACATTAATGATCATCAATGCCCATATTGCTATGATCGCATAAAAAGATAAAAGATCTGCGGCTGAAATATTACCATCTCCTTTGAACTGATACTGTGTATACGAACTCTTCCGTGTTGCAACGTTCGATCAAGGTTGCCCTCTGCGGATCATTTCTTAGTCGGTCCCTTAGACGATTTGGTTTTCGCCGTTTTCGCCTTCGACGGTTCCGATTTCGCTATCCTTGCTTTAGGTTCCGGCGGTTCCGATTTTGCTATCCTTGCTTTAGGTTCCGGCGGTTCCGATTTCGCTATCCTTGCTTGTGGTTCCGGCGGTTCCGAAGGCGGAACGTCGCTTAGGAAGAATCGTCTCTTCATCTGACGCCTTGCAAGGAATAACATAGTCAGGAAGACCGCAAGTGCCACAAGACTGAATCCCGTAAGGTACTTATTCTGTGTTACGAGACTCGCAGTCGCCCTGTAATATACTGAACGGTTATAATCAAAGTCTTCATCAACAGGCTCTTCGACATACGTAAGATCTCTTATCTCACTGCCAAGAGTCATAACGCCGTCTTTGTATCTGAGTATGTTGGTATCATCCAGTCCGACCAGATGATTCCTGTTCATCAGATCTCCGCAGGGGATCGTGGATCTCGCGGCGCTGTCTATCATCTCACGTATATGATCCATATCCATACTCATATCGATATAGACCGCCCCCGGATATGCATCAATATATGATGCACCACCGTGATCGAGTGCGATGACCGGCTTAATAAAAGTCCTGTTAGCCGGAATTATATATCTGTTATTCATGCTCTTATACTCCACCGTTTCATATACGGCGGTATCATGTAAGAACAAAGTACTGTACTTGGACAGAACCCCCTGAAGATCCTTATTTAATGTCCACTCCGAAGGGATCTCAAGTCCAACGGGATATACCCCGTTACTGTAATAGGCATCCTGTGCCAGCTTAAGATACCCGGCCAGTTCCTCAGGCTCAACCCTTGTCTGTATCGTAGGCTCCCCTAAGATAACACTGCCGTTCCTGTCCTGAGCATACCTGATGATATCCGTGAACTGCTGCATCGCAGGATAATCACCGTGCGCATATATCGGCATGACGCTTATCACATACGGCATATTGCTGTCTATCAGATAATTGACCGTCTCAAGCAATACTTCAGGATCCATAAACGGATAGACATTATCAAGCACAATATACTGATTGTAGATATCATCCGCATCTATATCGGCATTAAGCCATGTGTCGATCTCCTCGGCAAGAACCGCTTTCGCGAAGTTATCCTTATAATCCGCAAAACATACGTATCTGAGTTTTTCGTCACCGCAGATAAGCGAGATCCTCTTATTATCAACCCAGAGACTGCCCTTCTGATATTCTGTGTCTTCGAAATAGCTTATTCCATCGCACACCAGTGTCTTAGTGACTGTCTTCTCTCCACGGAAGGTATATTCCAGGCGAACATTAGCCTTATCCGTGATCGATCGGATATCTTCCTTATGATCCCTCATAGGGACCATATTCCCGAGCATCATGAGATGTCCCATGTATCTCCTGAGGTGGGGGTATGCCTCACTGTCTTCGCGGGGCATATACCAGATCACAACTTCATATTCAGAAAGATCGCAATCGGCAAGTTCTTCCTCATATATATACTCTGCGTCAAGATCGAGAAGCATAAGTATCTCCCCTACGGATCTGACATTAGTGTCATCTTTGCTGCCGAGTCCGTGACTTGTGATCACGAGTGCCTTGTAATAAGGATTGGAAGCTGCCTCTGCCTTACCCGTATCGGCTAAGACGGTCAGTAGGAGCACTGCGATGCTTAGGAGAAGCGTGAGTAGTGAAGCACATGATTTTTTCATATTCAATTTATGTCCATACCTGCACGGATCAGACATCATAGGCCATCTCGCCCTCAACGACCCTTATATAGTTGATAGGATCTTTCTCCAATTCATTCACGTACTGCTTGTTAGCGATCCTGAAGTCCATTCTTATATGCTCGCCACCGACAGGATCGTATTCCTCCCTGTCCGTAAGCCTCTCGATAAGTCTTTTTCTAAGCACTCTGGCTCCGGCCTCGTTGGCAAAGTATATGATACCGACCGAACCGTCTTCATCCATGGCGTACGCATAATCTTCTATTCTAAGAACATCCTCAACGATAACGGCTATCCTCTGCCTTATCTTATTGAAATCCGATGTGCTCATTATCTTCTTAAGCTCGGCAACATATCTTAGTCTGACGATCATAACACCGAACTCAGTATTGTGTCTCACACTTAAGGCCATGATCCTCTCAAGTTCTGTGTAAAAAGCCTTGAGATTGTTAAGTCCTGTAACGGGCTCGACTATCGTAAGTTCATCAACCTGACGGTTGAGCAGATGATTGATCTCTTCCAGCTGAGCGATGGTCTGGATGAACATTGTAGTACCGGCAAGACAGCCAAGTATAAGGAATGGCCAGATATAAGCGGTCACCTCTATGATATGTGCCTCCGAGAAGTACATATACAACTTGTACGCGGCAAACAGTAATATCTCAAAAGCGGCCGCGATCGTGGCTATCGTCCGAACCCTGAATATGACCAGTATTCCCACAAGGAACTGCAGGAAGAGCATCAGTATATTCTGATATGCATATGTCTCTGAGCTGAACAGGATCAGGATAACACCGCAGATTATCGATGTAAGGAATAACAGCATTCCGCAATCCTGCACAAACATTATGGTTGATTCGTTTCTTTTCTTCATATTCCCATTCCTATCTGACTAAGTGTCAACTATTTTTCGGCAAGGAATCCCAGACGATGGACTATTTCCGCTGCAAAAAGATATATTGCAAAATCAATACATATACTGAAAAACAGACTGTATCTGCTTAACTCAGCACTTCCGCTTCTAACGATGATCGCAGTACAGAATGTCACTCCGCATACTATCGCGAGAATAAATGTGCCAAGCGCAATATTGCGTCGTCGTATATCCATGTTCTTGGTGCTCTTAACATTGAGCACAACCATATATATTCCTATTATGATAACAAGGAATCCGGTCGTTCCCGGTATCGCATCGGACTTGATGTTACTGAAGATCGAGAACCATGGTGTCCTCGCCCTCTCACCGAAGCCGGCACTGTATTCGTAATTACCGATATAATCTCTTCTTGATCGGAAAGCATTATGTGTACCTAATTCCAACAGAGTCAGATAGTCTCCGGGATGTTTTACATAATACATGAACACCTTAAGGTTATTGTAATATGGGTAAAAATCCCTTATAAGCTCTTTATTGCCCGATGTCGTATACGGATAGAAGTCATAACATGTCGTATCGGCAAGGGTCTCGAATCTTGAATCAATACCAAACTCGGCAAGTGCTTCCGCCGGATTCTTGGATGTCTGCAACACTCCGCTCGTCATGGCATTCAGTCTCGAGTTCTCGCCGAATCTGTCTCCGGCCACCAGCAATCCGCTGATACCGATGAAGACAAGCACGGTCGCCACGATCAGCGCTATGGTACGTATTCTGCTGTTGGCGTAGGAACTGATAGCCTGACTGATACAGAACAGCGCTATCGGAATGGCCACGATCCCGTAAGTTGACTCGCAGAAAGCAAGGATGAAACTGACGGACAAGATGACCATATATCCGAACTCGACCCACAATGGCGCGACTCTTCTCTGCATTGACAGAGCGATGCCGAGTATGTACAGGATGCAGATCATCGCAAGTGCATCGGGATATAGCGAATTGAAGCTTACCACAACTGCAGCATCACCGAATATCGCAACTCCCAAAATGGTGATAAATGTAGCCTCCGAGGCAAAAGGTATACGTTCGATAACCTCTCTTATAACAAGATAGACCGCGGGTAAATACATTATCAGATACAGCAATCCCAAAAATCTTATATCAAATTCATTGTCATAGGTGACCATGTTGTCGAACATCATAGCCATTCTGACAAGCAACACATGAGTAGACAGATATCCGCTCATCTTCTTGGTATGAAGATACTCACCCACGAAGTAAGAACCCTGAGGAAGAGATGCATCGGCTTCCGTATACTTACAGCCCGCAGCCTTCATAACATCCGCCAGCGATCCGTCATCCGCCAGACCGTTGATATGAGGAATGAACAGAAGGAAGATCGCGATCAGCGCTACAGCCAGCGTTCCCAAAAGCGCACATCGCTCCTTAGTATAGATTTTTTCGGTTCCCACATTATATCTGTGCCTTACGAACATGAATGCCCGTGCAAGTATCTTAACAATAAATATGGGAGATAGATATCTTAAATACTTCTTTAACCTTCTCATCCTTTTACCACATTTCGATAATACTTATCGCTGTATCCGGGAACCTCTTGGGCTCTCATAATGCTTTTGCCGGCGGCATTACGACTGTTTCACACGTTCATTTCTTGGCTCTCAGCACGCCCTTCGTACAACCTTAACGTTATCTCAGGCGTTCATACACGAATAAGGGGATCAGCTGATCGAACGACCGGAAGTTCTTGCCATCCGCGCTGAATCCGCCGTCCAGACTGCTGTTCACATCACGCACTCTGAACCTCTCCATCCTGCGGATCGCTATCTCGCGTGTGCGCGTATCACTCATCTCATCCGCGATAAGTGCCGCGAGCGCATAGACCGCAGTTGAATGATATTCATAACCCTCGGGCACCTCGCCCTTCACGGTATAAGCCGCACTGAGCTCGCCCCTTAGGATCTTCCTCTTAAGCCAGTCATAAGTCGTAGTCTTAAGTCTTCCTTCTTTCGCCATATAATACATGGTGCACAATTCCTCGGCCATGTTAAGATCCGCCGAAGAATACTGGTCCTTCTTTAGATTATAAGAAGAATAGTATCCCGGCATATCTGCTGAGATATATCCCTCCTCTATGATCTTAAAGACTTTGTTTGTTACGCCATGGAATCTTCGATCTCGCTTCTCAAGCCTCTGAAACAGATCAATATTCAGGTAAAAAAGCGCGATATCCCCGGACTGGGCTCCCGAAGAGAAATTGATGCAATTGACCGGAACCTTCTTATTAAGAAGCTTCTCATATATGGCATCCTGAATCTCAAGGCGGATCTCACCCGAGATCTCATCTTCGCCCCACTTCTCGGCAGCCATATCCATGGCATACCATATCCTCATGTCATCTATCAGTGCATCCGAATCCGGCTTCTCTGATCCGGACGCGTACCACGCGAACAATCCGCTGTTATAGAGATTCTTAATGGCATAATCTTTTACAAGATCATAAGTCTCTCTGTCCTCAGTCATAACGGCATAGGTCATAAGAAGGCCTTCACTCTCAGACAGAACATCGCTTCCGGAAGGATTTCCGGTGCTATCCGAACCTGTGATCACGCCTCCATCTTCCATAAGCATCTCACGCTTAACAAAGTCATAGAGCTTGGAACCGTGTCCGCCGACCACCTCATCCAGAACGCTTTCGAAAGCCGGCACTGACATCACATTGGGATCCATCGCCACAACGCAGCCTTCCGCATCCAGAAAGACGGAAGTCGGGATCATCTTGATTCCCCAAGCCTTATAGGCAACCTCGTCCCTGTCAAAAATACACTCGAGTTCAACATCAAGGCCGGCCAATTCTGCAAGGGCATTCTCCACCGACTCCTTCTTGGGATTCAGTCGGTCGATCAGCAGCAATCTGACACCACGCTCAGCCGCTGCCTGCTTCATGGCTTCGGCAAGTAAGAGCTGATCCTTGCAATCGGGACACCAGCTCGCCCATGACAGTATCCAGAGCGGTTCACCGTAATAATCTTCCAAAGATACCTTATTGCCTTCAGCATCGGAGAACTCGGTATACGGAACCTTCTTTCCATGTACCAGCTCAGAAGGAAGAGCGTCTTCGGGAGTAGCAAGTGCATCATCCATTATATGATCATCTCTCTTATCTTCTCGGGGAGCTTCACCCCAGAGAGTAAAATATATGATTGCGGCGGCGATGGGTATCAATACCGCTGCCAAAGTAAGCAAGGTTCTTCTCTTCATTCCAATAATCTCATTTCCAAATAAAAATAGCCCTTTATCAACACAAACAAGAGGACAGAGGCTTCGGACTTCAATACCGATATCCCTCTCCATACATATCCATGCCGCTAAGGACTTTTATATACCAAACAATTGTTAACAGGAACTCTTAAGCTGAATACTCAGAGCGCCCCTCTCTCCCGTGGCGATATTAACCGCTCCAAAAAAGTGATCGAAACGTATCTCCCTATCGCCAATAATCGCTGATTCTCTACTGACTTCACCGGTTATAATAAGCGTAAAACATAACTCTATTTAATACAATGTGTCAATTATACAAAAAAAGCCATCTTTTTTGTTAGTTTTCCACATATTTAAAAACGTTTTTTGTACAATATTGCCTATTTTTATCTTAATTTGTCATCGTAGTCAAACTTTTCAAAAAATATCAGATTGATATTAGGCACGAAACGGTAAGTCGAAACGATTAGCAAAATAGATGATCAAAAAAGGTCAGAATAATTGATATCCCGAACAGATCCGCACAATTGATGATCCGGACAGATCAGGATAATCGATATTCCGAACAGATCACAATATGATCAAACACGTTCTCCAATAGACTGTCCCAACTTGACCGGATATTCTTCTCCCCGTCTGTTGGCATCAAGGATCTCTTCGGATATTCTGACTGCCCCCGGTTCTAAGAGAAGGATGATCGTAGAACCTCCGTAGCAGAAGTATCCCTTCTCATATCCGCGTCTGATATCAGCCACGCCGTCATTATTATGGATCTTACCTACCAGCATGGCTCCCACCTCGATCTGAGCAGCCCTGCCAAAGATATCATTCTCCATTATTGTATATTCACGGCAGTTTCTGATGAAAACAGGCTCTTTAGACAACGCAATGGGGCGAACCGTATGTAACACGCCGGGAATAAAAAAGTTCTCCCCTTTTTTGCCATCAAGAGGATAACAATATCGGTGATAATGATTCACGCAAAGCCTGAACACCAAACAGGTTCCGCCATAAAAATAAGCCGATACTTCCTCATTCTCAAAGAGATCATTAAGGGAATACTGACTTTGTTTGACAGGAAGGACCATATCTTCATCAATATCATAGACAGACAGCAGACCGTCGCATGGCGATATGAGATGCATCGGGTCCATATCTACAGGTCGAAGTTCCTGCTTCAATCTTCTCGTAAAACAATCATTAAAACATCTAAAATCCTGTGATTCGCACTCTTCGAGATCAATGTTATTGTTCTTAACAAAGGTACGTATTAGCGGTCGGGACAAAGATGAGTCCATGAATCTGCCAACGGCTGTAGAAAGCCCGCGTCGGGTAAGCAGTTTCAGGATCGATCGCCCGGGTGCGGTATTGTACAGGAATTTAAGTCCGTTGTCCATAATCCGTATCCTTTCGGGGTAAAGACTCCATATCATAGCGTTAGCCCCATTCATCATGGGGCTAAAATTAATTTAATATTTACGTGCAGGTCGACATCTGTCATCAGTACCGTCGGACATATCATCAGGATCCACGTCCGATCGCACTTGTCGGTTCAACTTAAGCCAACCTTAATGAGCATTATGAATAGTGAACATTCCCACAACCAGGAGTATCGCTTCGACAAGACCTATCGCAACGAGGATCAGCACTCCCTTAAGTCCGGGCTTTTTCACCTTGATCTTAGCCACGAACAGTATGGCTGTCAGTAGCATTACTGCATAGTAGATCGGTGTGATATCCGCAGGCAAAATATACTGGAATAACAGCACCAAAGGAAAGATCAGTGAAGCGGAAGTTACCGGAAGACCAACGAAACTCTTTCTTCCTTCCTGTTCGGTCTTAGGCCGTTCCTCTTCAAGAACGTTATAATACGCAAGCCTGATCATTGCGGCAAGAACATATAATAACAGAACGATAATACAGATAGTTATTAGAAGATTCCTAAAATCATGACCGCCGATCACAACCGACGGGAAGCCTTCGGAATCTCTTCCGAGCGAAGCCATTGCCGCGCCTATACATGCAGGCAGTACACCGAAGGCTACGAGATCCGATAATGAATCGATCTGTACACCGTATCGCTTCTCGGAATCAGTACGATCTTTTTTACTTCTTGCGACTCTTCCGTCAAAGGCATCGCAAAAGCCTGATATCATCAGAAAGAATATTCCCCAATACGGATGACCGGGGCCGTTAAGAGATACTCCTATACCTATCACCGCAGATATCAGTGATATATACGTAAGCCAAACTGAATAATCATAAAAACCAATCATTGCTGCAAAAATCTCTTTTCTAGTTTTCTATCCTTCCCATTTTACCATTTTTCTTACTTAAAGTGAATAAAAACATACAAAAGCACTGTTAAACCCTGTTACTGTTCACAGGTATCTTTACTTTTTTCATCACAAAGACCATTTATAGGATCCAACCCTTTATTCTTAATCTTTGAAGACCGGTTCAGCGGTATATTTGATCAGAACTGTGTATTATTCTCAATGTACTCTACAGGCACATCTGATGCATAATCATCCTCAGCATACAGGAATACACTCAATGCAATGAATACTATCTGAAGAAGAAAATTGATCCACGCTCCGATAAGTAAAGGTGCAAAGAGCCCGATCACGAATACGATAACATGGATCGGAAACTTGGCAAGCACCGTAATCCTGTAGTTCTCCACTCCGTCAAACTCCTTCTTGAATATATTGGCAAATAACTTCGTGAACAACTGCATTATAAGAGCCACAAAATAGAATAAACCTATTGAAACAAATCCCCAGAGAACAACGCATACAAATGCAACAATCCTTAACCCGGGCATGATCTCATTGCAGAGGCTGTCCTTCGATAATGAGAAATTGCCCAGGTCGGTATACTTGAATGTCTCAACCTGGCCATTGCTGAATGTACCCATAGAATACTTTCCGATCATAAATATCGACTGATAATCACCTTCAAGCGCTATTTCCTTAATATCATCATCGGTAACTTCCTCAATACCGTCATCAATTATTACATATGTGCCATCTTCATCATAGGCATAGGCATCTCCAATCTCAAATTCTCCACCGGCAAGCCGGAATTCAGGGCAGTTGGCTCTGATAGATTCGGTCACCTCTCCCAATACGGAATTCACTTTAACAGCATTGATACATGCCATTACAAGGAACCATATGAGCAAAGCACCGAATATCTTCCCTGCAGATTCCTTAATGATCTCCCTGTACTTGGGCGGAACAAATGCGAACACCGGTATTGCCCAAAAATTCATCTTCTTCTCTTCCATTCTCTTACTCCTTAATCTAAATGATATATTGTCACCCTATAGTCCTCTTGTGTTCCTCAGCGATCTCTTTAACGCGATCGGCATTCTCAATGAACACTCTGGCTATTACGGGATCAAACTGCTTGCCTGCTCCGTCCTCTATTATCTTCATGGCTTCTTCAAAAGAAAACGGCTTCCCCAATCTGAGCAGATTCCTCTTATGATCTTCTCTTTTCCCCATACCATCCCTTCTATCTGCCTTCAGACAACTTTTTTATATACCCACATAATGAATTATATTCTTTTTCATTTAATATGCCAATATCAGAATTCAATACTTATTGTATATTGCCCAAAGAAGGGGACTCTCTGTCATTCGTCACATTCCAACGATCCGGATGAGTTCAGATCTCATCACAGATAAAGATCACATAAAGAGATCAACAGGAGATCAGTCTTATCAACATTATCAAACCATTTGGAAAAACCGCTCAGTGAGAACAGCAGATATTTCTTAATAAGGTAATTTCCCGCAAGCAGCCTGCTTCTCCTAATAAGCGTTTCGTATATCTCTTTATCGATCTTTTCGTTTTTAAACTTACATTCACCGCAAACAGCAGTTTTATCGACAGAAGATAATCCAACCACATCTATATCTGCGGATTGCTGATACTTCTTTCCATTATCATCCGTCAGCAATTCTGTTCCCCACCAGGTACCTGTCTCTGTAATAATAGATCCGAACATCCCCGTGATTCCCTGCTCAAGGGTATAATACCTGCACATTTCCTCAAACACGCCACCCATGAAGAAATGGAGCCGAGGTTTTACGATCTTTTCATAGTATATTTCACCCTGTCCCATTTCAATTACGCTGACAGCTTTGGGTATAAACTTATACCAAAATGAAAACATGTGATCTTTAAGTACATACTGCGTCTTCTTTTTATTCTTTTCTTCCGTTATGCATTTTTTCTTTTCCACAAGGCCTACATCGATCAGCTTTTCTAGCGAATACAGAACCGTAGTATCTTTCTCATGCACCTTGGAAGCGATATTATTGAGCGTATTCTCTCCCGAAGCTACCTGTTCTATGATGTTATTCACCAAAGTTATGTCCGAAAACTCCTGCGTCAGAAGATTTCTTGTCTCATCATATAGATATCCGTCAGAAGTAAAAAACAGCTTTATTATATTATCATCCAGACTCTTCTTCGGATCAAACAGTGCCAGATATTTAGCCACACCACCGGTAACGCCATAGCAGATAGCCTTATCCTCGGCCGAATAATCCGGAACAAATAACGCAGAATCCTTATAATTAAACGCTTCAAGCTTGATCTGCGAATCACGGCGGCCAAAAATAGGACTCTTTTCACTAAGTACTTTCTTCTCCATAAAACTCAGAGTGGAACCGCACAATATGAGCATCATATTATTTTGCAGCCACATCGTGTCAATATACTTCTGAAGGATCGACAAAAGCGCTTCATCCTTCTCCGCCCAATATGGTAGTTCATCGATCACCAGAACCGTTTTCTTATCTTCATCCTGTATCCTGGCACTGATCAGATCCAGCACACTTTCAATTGCAGGGAAGGTTGCATCGCTTATAGACGGTTCCAATACATCCAACACCTGCTTCGTAAATAGCTCCAGATTTCTTTCCGGCCCGACTTTTGTGGCTGTATAAAAAATAACCTTTTTATCCTTAACAAATTCCTTTATAAGCGTTGATTTCCCCACTCTCCGCCTGCCATATATGACAGTCATGCCAAAGCCTTCTTTTTCATAAACAGACTTCAGAGCTTTAAGTTCCTTCTCTCTTCCGATAAACATATCCCGGCTCCTTCTTATTCAAAACAGTTTTATTCAAATCATTTTTATTCAAATCATTTTGAATATAATATCATAGTGACTGAGTAAGTTCAAGCAGTTAATAAACAATTCTTATGTTTGTTGAGAACTTGTTGCATCTTCACTTGAAGGGATATCTTCTTCTTCCTTCGTTTTCGATTCTGCAGTACCGGATTCCTTTTCAACCTCTCCCACCTTTGTTGCTCCGGATGATTCGCCGCTCCCCAGCGCAAAAGCACAGAACACAACAATGCAGATTGCAAAAACCACCATTCTCCTAATCTCTTTCATACAGTGACCTCCCGTAAAAATAACATTTCGGATAGCAAAGAGCCAACTATATATACAGCAAGATCATATAGATCAGCTGTACCTGTTGCTAATTATCAATAGTATCTTGTACTTTTTCTTGTGGAATTACTCGAAAACCGCTCTAAATGTGGGTATGAAAAAAGGACCGGATTTACCCGATCCTCATCTTTTTAGCGCTGCCCTAATATATTTCAATCTGAAGTTTCATCAGTCTTTTTGGTCATTTTCATGACTATCAAGGCTGCCACAGTACATATCAAACAAATAATTGTTCTGGTGGCAAGATTATCAATATACCCATCAAATGATGATAGCCGATGAAGCAGATC
>JAIKXM010000033.1 GCA_024684085.1 Lachnospiraceae bacterium
AATCCTTTATGAAGATGGTATTCTGCGGTATATTGCAGAATATCTTATTTGAATATTTGTAGTACTGTTGTAATACTTCGGCTTATGAGCAAGTCCGCAAACCCTTGATTTTACTGGGTTTTTGTTAGCTCAGGCTCTTCATCGTAGGGAACAACAACACATCCCTGATTGCCGGACTGTTAGTCAGGATCATGACAAGTCTGTCAATTCCGTAGCCGATACCACCTGTAGGCGGCATACCGATCTCAAGTGCATTAAGGAAGTCTTCATCGGTATGATTGGCCTCCTCATCACCTGCCGCAAAGGCAGCTTCCTGAGCAGCGAATCTTTCTCTCTGATCAATGGGATCGTTCAACTCGGAATATGCATTACACATCTCCCAACCGTTGATGAACAGCTCAAATCTCTCAACATAACCCTCCTTATCAGGCTTCTTCTTGGTAAGAGGGCTGATCTCGATCGGATGATCCATGATAAATGTAGGCTGAAGCAGATGCTCCTCAACGAACTCCTCGAAGAAGAGATTCAGGATATCGCCCTTGGTATGACGCTCCTCGTATTCCACATGTCTCTCATCAGCCAGCTTCTTAGCCGCTGCCGTATCCGGAACCTCATCGAAATCAACTCCGGCATACTTCTTAACGGCATCGATCATGGTGAGTCTCTCAAAAGGCTTGCCAAAATCAAGCTCCAGATCACCATACATGAACTTGGTGGTTCCCAGCACTTCCTGTGCAACATGACGGAACATATTCTCAGTCAGATCCATCATTCCGTAATAATCCGTGTATGCCTGATACAACTCCATAAGAGTGAACTCGGGATTATGGCGGGTATCAAGACCTTCATTACGGAAAACACGCCCGATCTCGTATACTCTCTCCATACCACCTACGATAAGTCTCTTAAGATACAACTCCAGCGATATACGAAGCTTCAGATCCTCATCAAGCGCATTGAAATGAGTCTCGAAAGGTCTTGCAGCAGCTCCACCGGGATTAGACACGAGCATCGGTGTCTCAACCTCAAGGAAGTTCTGATCGTCAAGATATCTTCTGATACTGCTGATTATCTGTGAACGCTTAATGAAGGTATCTTTTACATCGCGATTCATCGCAAGATCCACATACCTCTGTCTATATCTGATATCAGTGTTGGTAAGTCCGTGGAACTTCTCGGGAAGAGGCTGAAGATTCTTACACAGGAGCACTGTCTCTGTGGCATGAACCGAGATCTCGCCCTTCTGGGTCCTGAACATATATCCCTTAACACCTATAATATCGCCCACATCGTACTTCTTAAAAGCCGCATAGCTCTCTTCACCCAGCGCATCTCTTGCTACATATACCTGAAGATCGCCCTTAAGGTCAGCCACATTACAGAAAGAAGCCTTACCCATTACTCTCTTAAGCATTATACGTCCCGCAATGCTCACTTCAATGGGAGCCGCATCCATAATGGCCCTCTTCTCATCATATTCAAGCTCTTCCTTGCCCTTAAGAAGCTCCTCTTCCTTAACAAGATACTCCTTCCTGGCATCCTCTGAATGATATGTCTGATCATACTTGGTTATCACAAAGGGATCATTGCCTGTTGCCTGAAGATTGCTAAGCTTCTCCCTCTTATTCTTCTTGATCTGATTCAGATCCTGTGTCTGAACCGCCTTATTCTGATTATTCTCGCCCATTTCGTTCTCCTATAACCTGATATACCTCACCGGCCGCTTCCGCTTCCGGTAATTGTATCGAGTAGAGGGGCTTATCCCCCTCGTTGTCTGTCAAAAAAGAGCAGCGCCTGCTTATCCACAGTCCGCACTGCTCTTGATCTGTCACAGATAGACTTATTTAGCAACCTGAAGTGAGAGTACCTTATACTTGATGATACCTGCCTGAGTCTCAACTTCAACAACATCACCCTTCTTGGCACCGATCAGAGCCTTACCTACAGGCGACTCATTGGAGATCTTGCCCTTAAGGCTGTCTGCCTCGGTAGAACCAACGATCTTATACTCGCACTCTTCATTATATTCGATATCAAGGATCTTAACCTTACAGCCGATACCTACCTTTTTCTTATCTACATCTTCATTGGCCACAAGCTCGGCATTCTTAAGAAGATTCTCAAGCTCCACGATACGTGCTTCCACATCACGCTGCTCGTCCTTGGCTGCATCATATTCAGCATTCTCTGACAAGTCACCCTGAGCTCTTGCCTCCTTCAGTTTCTGAGCAAGTTCCTGACGTTTCTCAACCTTGAGGTATTCCAGTTCTTCCTCATATTTCTTAAGACCTTCCTCAGTAAGGATATGCTTCTTACCTTCCATCACTTATAACCTCCTAAAATTTATCTTTATTCGTAAAAGTGCCCGACCTTCAATTCTATCGTATAACCTAACTTACGTATTATACCATATAATCAGTCCATGTCAATAACCGCTCCGATTGGCGGAGTCAAGCCAAAATTGAAATTTTAAATTCCACTGCTCCTTTGTGCGGTGGAATTTATTCCTGCATAAATAGAATTTACCAATTCATACATATATGGTATGCTCATATCTCCTTCTGACAGCAGTAGAAGGAGGCTCTATGAGCAAAT
>JAIKXM010000008.1 GCA_024684085.1 Lachnospiraceae bacterium
ACTTAACCATCTCTGAAGCCATATCAGTATCTCTGATAGAAGACTCAGCTGATGTGGTATTCTCAACAACGTTATCCAGGTTGTTGATTGTGTGCTCAAGTCTGTTCTGGATAGCACCAAGAGCTGCTCTCTGATCAGATACTCTCTGAAGAGCGTCTGCTATAGTATCTATAGCTGCTGTAGCATTGTCAGGTGTATCTCCGTCAACTCTAAGACCATTTACACCAAGTCCTCTAGCTGAAAGGTTAGCGATGTTCATGCTGATCTTGTTGTCATCAGAAGAATCTGCACCAAAATGGAGACTTAAGTCTGCTGCATTGTTGATATCTGCAAAGCCTTCGATCTTGATAGACTGAACGCTACCTACCATTGTAGACGATACGTTCTTAACATCCTTAGCATAATCTGCTCTGATACCCTTCATGAGGCTCTCAAGATTGGTGAATGCCTTAACGCTACCTGTTGTAAGCTGTTTAACAAGTGCCTTAGCAGAAAGAGCTGCTACGGAACCGGCTGCAGTGTTCTTAGATATTGAGCTTACATCGATAAGCTTATAAGTTGTAGAACCAACTGTGATGTCCTTAACATTGTACTTAGTATTTCCTACTACTGTACCTGCTGTGAACTGCTTCGGGACTGTAACCTTACCGTAACCGGTTGTTGCATCGATTGCACCGCTGCCAGTTATTGCTGAAGCTGCTGTAGCATATGTAAGCTTTCCAACTTCGCCATCGGCTGCATTTCTTCCCTTAAGAAGATATGTCTCGTTGAACTTCGTTGTTGTAGATACACGATCGATCTCTGTGATGAGCTGATCAACTTCGTCCTGGATGGCTGATCTGTCTGATTCTGAGTTAGTGCCGTTAGCTGCCTTAACTGCGAGTTCGTTCATTCTCTGGAGCATGTCGTGAACTTCATTTAAAGCACCTTCTGCCGTCTGAACCGCTGAGATACCGTCCTGAGCATTAGCTGAAGCCTGTGTAAGACCCTTGATCTGACGTCTCATCTTCTCGGAAATAGCAAGACCAGAAGCATCATCAGCTGCACGGTTAATTCTGTAACCAGAAGATAACTTCTCTGTGCTCTTAGCCTGAGTCTTAGTTGTAAGACCTAACATTCTGTTTGAGTTCATTGCTGTAAGATTGTGCTGTACTACCATAATCAGTTCCCTCTCTTTTCTCTACGTCACATCTTGTAACGGGTGATTAATAAGTTCATATTTTTCAAGTGTAACTTGCTTACACTCTTTATATCGGCGTTTTCCTAAAATACTTTATAGCTTTTCTGATCTTTTTTTTACTTTTTTATAAAAGTTGATCCCCTTTAATCCCGGGCTCATGGCCGCTACAAGCTGTATTTAATTGTTTGTACTAATATTATCGGCACAATGCAGGAATACTTAACACATTTTTTTAGATTATTTACATCTTTTTTGACACTATCCCGGATAACGGATACCGCCATTCATCCGCTCATGCCCAAAAGCATGTTAAAAAGCAAAGATCACATAATTCACACTTTACTGTTCACACCCGTGTTTTTGTGAATGGCTACAGGAAATATATTCACACTTTTCAAAAGACACAATTCAACGGCTTGACATTACCAAGGCTCTCACATCTATAATATAATATGTAAGCAGGAAGCATTCCGGTTAATCTTAAGGCACGTTGAATAAGCAAAAAACGGACATACACCGGCCGGCTTCCCAAAAATGATCATAGGGGGACTCCCGATGGAAAAGAGAATTCTGTATTATACCTGGAACGAAAACAGCTGTGAAGACTGTGTAACTTCCCTGCGTGCTCTTGGAGCAAAGGTGCGGTTATTCGAACACAGGCTTTCTTCTTATGTAACAGACGGCGATTTTTCAGAAGCTCTAAAAAAAGAATTGCAAAAGGGATATGACCTTATCTTCACCTTTAATTTCTTCCCCATTATCTCCGATATGGCAGAAGAGATGGGACTTCCTTATGTATTCTGGGTATATGACAGTCCCCATCATACATTAGAGTCCGAGTCACTGAAGAATTCATGCAACAAGGGCTTCCTGTTCGACCGAGCGCTCCTCGATCGTTACAACTCAGAGGGTATAAGCAATCTCTTCCATATGCCTCTTCCCTGCAATACCGATCGGCTTAACAAAGTGACCTCCCGCATACCGTCAGACATCATCCATTCGGATATCTCCTTCATCGGTTCTCTATATACCGGGCAGAAGGATCTGTACTCCCGGGTGAGTTTTCTGCCTGATGAATTAAGGGGATACCTGAGCGGAATAATGCAGGCACAGAAACTGATATACGGTCTTGATCTGCCTGATGAACTGATGACCGATGACATCTGTGAGACAATGTCCCGCTATGTAAAAGCAGATCTCGGTCCCGGGTTCAATAACTGCAGATATAATATATTAAGAGATATTGTCCGCACCCATGTTACCGCCATGGAGAGGAAGGAACTGCTGATACTCCTGGCCGAATTCGGTAAGATGTATGATTACTCGGTAGATCTGTATTCTGAACAGCCTCTTAAGGGCACTTCCGTTAATTACCGCGGTATAGCAGAGAACAGCACTCAGATGCCACAGATCTTCGCTGCATCCAAGATCAATCTCAATCTCACTCTGCGCAGCATTAAAAGCGGCATACCCCTTCGTGTCATTGATATCCTTGGATCAGGCGGTTTCTGCATGACCAATTATCAGGCCGAACTTCCGGAATATTTTGAATGTGGACAGGATATCGTATGGTTCGAGAGCCGGGAAGACCTGCTCGAAAAAGCAGTCTATTATCTCAATAATGATGAAGAACGCTCACAGATCGCTTACCGTGGACACGAGCTTGCTGCAAAGATCTTCGATTACAAGGTGCTCCTGCCCCGGATACTGGCACAGATCTGAATAACCGTCAGAAACGTGGCCACCGGGCGCACTTAAAAAAAACCTATGCAAAAGCCATAGCTTTGCATAGGTTTTTTTAATGATCCAAGCTAACTATTTATCCTTCTCCAAAGACAATAATTCCATCTCGAAGTCCTTGCGATTGCGCTTGGCGATATTATCAAGTATCAGCCCTGCGAAGACGCTCTGAACGGCAGCAAGTGCAACAAAACCGCATACAATAAGTGTCGGGAACTTAGCCACGAGCCCCGTCTCAAGGAAGTCGATAAATACCGGAATGAAGAAACCAACCGAGAGAAGCATCAGTATAATCGACAGACCCGCGAAGAACTTAAGAGGTCTGTATTCTCTAAAGAGTCTTACGATAGTGAAGATAACCTTGATACCGTCCGAATATGTATTGAGCTTACTAACACTGCCTTCCGGCCTGTCACGATACTCAACGATCACATTTTCCACCTGCATGCAGTTATTGACAGCATGGATGGTCATCTCAGTCTCTATCTCGAAGCCCTTGCTCATAACCGGAAAAGTCTTAACGAACTGATAACTGAACGCTCTGAATCCGGTCATTATATCCTTGATATCGCAATCGAACAGCTTGTTGATACTCTTACGCACAAGACTGTTACCGAAATTATGGAAGGGTCTCTTGTTCTCATCGAAGTAGGTACTGCTCAGGCGATCACCGACAACCATGTCGGCATTATGCTCAAGAACCTTCTCTACCATCTCGCCGGCGAACTCACAGGGATAAGTATCATCGCCGTCGATCATGATATAACACTGAGCATCGATCTCTCTGAACATTCTTCTTATTACATTGCCCTTGCCCTGCATATATTCATGACGGACAACCGCACCCGCTTCAAGAGCGAGCTTCACTGTATTATCCGTACTGTTATTATCATATACATATATCACAGCCTCCGGCAGAGCCTGCCTGGCATCGGTCACCACCTTGGCAATCGTCTTCTCTTCATTATAGCAGGGTATAAGTACAGCTATCTTATCCATACGATCAATTACTCTCTTTCATTATGAACGCTCACCTGTATCGATGATAAAAGGGTAAGCGACGAACTGAGTCGCCGCTGTTTTCCCTGAATATTACTTAAGGTATTTCTTCAGTGACTCGGCCTTATCAAGTGCCTCCCAGGGAAGATCGAGATCATTCCTTCCGAAGTGGCCGTAAGCAGCTGTCTGCTTGTAGATGGGTCTTCTGAGGTCGAGCATCTTGATGATACCTGCGGGTCTTAAGTCGAAGTTCTTCCTTACGATGCCCACGAGCTGCTCGTCACTCAGCTTGCCTGTACCGAATGTATCTACCATTATAGATGTAGGCTCAGCTACACCGATCGCATATGAAAGCTGGATCTCGCACTTATCGGCAAGGCCTGCAGCTACGATATTCTTGGCAACATATCTTGCAGCGTATGCAGCAGAACGGTCAACCTTGGTGCAATCCTTACCTGAAAAAGCACCACCGCCATGACGTGCGTATCCGCCGTAGGTATCTACGATGATCTTACGACCTGTCAGACCGGCATCACCGTGAGGGCCGCCGATAACGAATCTTCCTGTAGGATTGATGTAGAGCTTGGTCTTGTCATCAACGAGTTCCTTGGGAAGAATGGGATCGAATACGTACTTCTTGATATCTTCATGGATCTGTTCCTGAGTAACATCATCATCATGCTGTGTAGAGAGCACAACTGCCTCAAGTCTTACAGGCTTATTGTTCTCATCATATTCTACAGACACCTGACTCTTACCGTCGGGTCTTAAATACTTAAGTGTGCCGTCCTTACGAACCTTGGTAAGCTGAAATGCCAGCTTATGAGCAAGTGAAATGGGATAAGGCATGTACTCGTCTGTCTCGTTGGTAGCATAACCAAACATCATACCCTGATCGCCTGCTCCTGTATCAAGATCGTCTTCAAGCTCGCCCTTCTTAGCTTCAAGAGCCTTGTCAACACCCATAGCGATATCGGCTGACTGCTCGTCGATAGCAAGAAGGACCGCACAGGTATTGCCGTCAAAGCCGTACTCTGCCTTGTCATATCCGATCTCCTTGATGGTGTCACGTGCGATCTTAGACATATCAACATTGGCCTTTGTTGTGATCTCACCTGTAATAAGTGCAAAACCGGTGCAGACAGCAGTCTCACAAGCCACGCGGCTCATAGGATCCTGCGCCATGCAAGCATCCAGAATGGCATCTGAAATAGCATCGCAGACTTTGTCGGGATGTCCTTCAGTAACCGATTCCGAAGTAAATAATCTCTTTTCCATATTAATCTCCATTCTGAGACATCTGTACCAATTAACCGTGATCTCTCCGAATATGATGTCTCTGTATATCCGGTAGAAGAATTCCTGCGCATCAGGCAGGTAAGAATGTCGCTTGCGACATTCTCGCGTCGAACGCGGATGCTGTACATCTGCCTTTCGCACGAGTGCGCATCCTTGCGGAGCGTTTTTTTCATAGGAAGCAATTTCCCATAAAAAAAATCCACTTTTCACAAGCGGATTCGAAATATCTGATAATCAAATCCTCTTATTGTTCAAAAAGACCGGAATAATATTCCGCTTTGCTCAGGTTGGCACCTTCCATCACTGGGGTTGCCGTGGCTTCAAAGGCCCTATGTGCCTCCACCACTCTGAATAAGAGTCTCTTACAATATTGAATTGTCATATCTACATGATAACATACACGATACAGTAACCTTTGTCAACTAAAATATATATTAACCGGTTACATACTATATATTAACCTGCCACATAATAATATATTATTAGCCGGTTATATACTGCATATATATCAAGAGTTCGTATACTAAAACAGGATAACAGTTCCCCCCGTGTGATCAATATGTCTACCTATACTATAATGATCATCACTTCTAAATTACAGCAAACACTCAACCCTAAGATCGGGTTCCTTGCTAAGGTCGATGAACTCATTGTTATCGCACTTAATGGTAGGACGGGATAATCTGTTCTTATTGATGAAGACGATATCGCCTTCCTTACCGTTGCTGAGCCTTACTCTGTTAAGCATATATGTATTAACTATGTTCTCAAGGAAGGTCATGATCATATGAGTATCATACTTCTGTAAGCCCTCTTCCTCGAATATCTCAATAACCGTAAAAGGACAGAGACTTCCTCTGTAGCTTCTGCACGCTGTCATCGCTTCATATACATCGGCAATGCTGACGATCTTGGCATAGTAATCTATCTGGTCTGCGATAAGGCCGAAGGGATAGCCCGAACCGTCACATCTCTCATGATGCATAAGGGCAGCATTCTTAACATGAGTGCTGACATTGCATCTCTGCAATATCTTATAGCCTTCCGTCGAATGAGTCTTAACGACCTTGAACTCTGTATCTGTAAGCTTCTTCGGCTTCTTGATGATACTCTCGGGTATCTTAAGCTTGCCTATATCATGTAGGATACCGCATTCGGTAGCGAGTTTCTTATCTTCCTCACTCATACCGAGCCAGCCTGCGAACACATTGCAAATAAGTCCCACATTAAGACTATGTGCAAAAGTGATGTCATCATACTGACGCATATTATGCACCATATCGAAGACATTGACTTCTCCTTCCGGACTGTTAAGAAGGTTAAGAGCCTCTTCAACCATCTTATCCGAATCCAAAGGTGCATTCTTAACTACAACATCAGAGAGAACTCTGCTCATCTCATTAACAGTAGACTCAAACTCAGCTTTGTACTGCTTGAACTGCTCAGTCGATCTGAGCCTCTCTCCATAAGAAGATACAACTTCTTCGGGAACAACAGGTTCTACCAGCTTCTCAGCAGCAACATCCTTGATCCTTACCGATGTGATCGCATAATAAGAAAGCTTAGTTATTGCTTTATCATTAAGCACTAAGCCTTCAGGAAGGATCAGCTGATCGTTGTAATTATATACGTCCGCTTCCAGGATCATTCCCGGAACCAGATCCACCGTATTAACTCTGCTCATAAGCCTTTACCACCTGTTAGAGCATTAATAATTAACTGACACTTAATTTGAATCTCTGAAGATTATAATCCGAATCAACTTTCTCTATCATAGCTCCAAGATTTCGAAGCTTCACATCAAAGTCCTCATAACCTCTCTCTATATATTTAATATCATCTATTGTTGTGAATCCGTCAGCAGCAAGTGCTGCAAGTACAAGAGCAGCTCCCGCTCTTAAGTCCGGAGCCGATATGCTCGCGCCGGTATATTTCTTAACGCCTTCTATAATGGCTGTACTGCTCTCTACCTTAATATTAGCACCCATTCGGGTAAGTTCGTCAACATATTTGAACCTGTTCTCGAAGATACTCTCCGACACAATACTTGTTCCCTGTGCCAGACCAAGCGCAACCGTTATCTGAGGCTGCATATCAGTCGGAAATCCGGGATAAGGAAGTGTCTTAACATGAGTATGCTCCAAAGTCTTGGAAGCCACAACTCTGACAGCATCGTCAGATTCTTCGATCTCGCATCCGATCTCTATAAGCTTGGCCGATATAGACTCAAGATGCTTGGGAATAACGTTCTTAACGGTTATATCGCCCTTTGTCACAGCGGCAGCGAACATAAAAGTTCCCGCCTCTATCTGATCCGGAATGATAGCATACTCTATTCCGTGCAATCTGCTGACACCTTTGATCCTGATAACATCAGTACCTGCGCCCTTGATATTGGCGCCCATACAGTTAAGGAAGTTGGCCACATCTACGACATGGGGTTCTTTGGCTGCGTTCTCGATTATCGTCTGACCTTCTGCCATGGCTGCTGCCAACAGAAGATTAATAGTAGCACCTACCGAAACCATATCAAGATAGATATGTGCACCCTTAAGTGCATCCGCATGAGCGACGATCATTCCGCCCGATACGCTCGCATCCTTCGCACCCAAAGCTCTGAATCCCTTAAGGTGAAGGTCGATAGGTCTTGTACCTATATTGCATCCGCCGGGAAGTGTCACCTCGGCGCTGTGATACTTGCCCAGAAGTGCTCCTATCAGATAATACGAAGCCCTTATACGCTTAATGTAATCACCGTCAATAACCTGACTGTAGACATTACCGGCATTAAGTCTTACCGTATGTCTCTCTATATGCTCCACGCGGACACCTATGCTCTCCATTGCCTGAAGCATTATATTGATATCTCTGACATCAGGAAGATTCTCAACCACAACATCTTCATCTGTCATGATCGATGCGGCCAGAATACCTAATGCAGCATTCTTGGCGCCTCCGATCTCTACTTCTCCTACAAGGGCCGAACCACCCTTGATCGCATACTGTTCCATCTGTCTGTCATCCTTAATATATTATACCTTATGGAAAAAATCCTCGCTTCTTCCATTCCGGTATACCGATAGACCACACCATCATCCACCAAACTGTCCATCCCCGGAACAATGGCATGCCAAACATCTCAATACATAATTACCCCGGTATTCATGCGCTTACGAGATCCGCGATCAATGCAGATCACCGTGATCATATTCATAAATACATACCAATACAGTATACCTTATGTATTTCTTCAATTCAAGTCCTGCAATATAACGGTTTTGCACCTCGATCACTCAAGATATTTGAGCGGATTGACGGCAGAACCGCCTATTCGGATCTCAAAATGAAGATGAGGACCGGTACTTCGTCCGGTATTACCACTCAATGCGATCTTCTGTCCCTGCTTAACCGACTGACCGCTTGATACCAGTACCTTACTCAGATGACCGTATCTCGTCTCCCTGCCGTCAGGATGTGAGATGTATACGCAGTATCCGTATCCGCTTCCCCATCCGGCCTTGGTAACGGTTCCGCCACAGGATGCATATACAGCAGTTCCGACAGGAACAGCCCAGTCAACGCCCTTATGATATGTAGAAGCACCTCTTGTCGGAGCACTTCTTCTTCCGAAACCGCTCGACAAACGTCCACCCGATATAGGCTTAACATATGTAGGCGGTATCTTGGTTCCCTTCTCTACGATCTTAGGGATCGCCGCTAAGATAACTTCCTCTTTGATCACTTCCTTATTAACTTCTTTGGTATTATGATATGTGATCTTGGCTACTATATTACGATGTCCCGCAGAAGGTGCCTGTCTAGTCACCTCCTGAGTCGTATACCATTCATCGTTATCTATATATATGACATCTGCGTCATAATCTTCTTCTATATACTGCTGCTCCACACGGTCTACCGACAGCGGTGGCTCAGGCATGGTGATGATCAATTCTTCGCCTGCTCTGATCATTGAGTTTTCATTATCAAGAGAATCATTCAGAGCGATGATCTTATCCATCGGGATATTGACTTTCTCTGCGATCTGGGAAAGTGTATCTCCACTCTGCACTTCGTAGAAAGCATCCTTCTCCTGAGCGGTAGTAACCAGGCTTACAGCCTCATCAACCGATACCAGCTGATCCTCGGAAAGATAAGACTCAACGATCTCTATCTTATCCGCGAACTCAATTCCCATGATACCGTATTCAAAGTCATCAAAACTCTTGTCATCATCTGATTTCTGGATATCTTTGAGTTCCTCGGCCATAAGGGTCTCAATCCCGGCTGTTTTTACAGCAGCCT
This sequence comes from Lachnospiraceae bacterium, assembly GCA_024684085.1. Classification (GTDB taxonomy): domain Bacteria; phylum Bacillota; class Clostridia; order Lachnospirales; family Lachnospiraceae; genus Colinaster. The sequence goes on from JAIKXM010000008.1 coordinate 9,521, forward strand.
TTTCATCGTCCTTAAGTTCTTTCCTCGTAACGACTTCTGCGGCAAGGGAATTAAGCTCTCTCGTCTGATCGTTACTCAACTGAACATCGAACTCGTTCTTCTCATCATATACATCGATCGCCGCATTAAGTACCGACCTTACATCATCGAGACTTGCGACCTTAACTATATACTCACCGATCTTAACGGTATAGGAATCCTTAAGCTCCTTAACCTCATTCTGCTTAAGGACTTCCTTCATCGAATCTATGACATCCTCGTCAGAATCTACTCTGGCGAATACTACTTCACTGCCCTCTATATCAAGAGCCCCCGGCGAATATAATATCTCATCCTGCTCGGCGGCGAGTGAAAGTCTTGCCTCCTTAAGCAGATCTTTCACATTGTCATCCGTCCCGAGGTGTCCGCACAAGACTCCGTTCAATTTAACTTCAAAATAATTGTCACCCGAAGAACGTATTCTTTTAAAAGAAGGAAGGAATAATACATTCAGGAAGATCACTGCTACGGCGACCTGCAGGAAGCTGACTCTTATTCTGCGATAATACTTATGTTTCTTCTTCATTGCTTTTTGATACTGTAGCCGAACTTGCCCAACTCTTCTCCCATCGAATAATATCTTCCGTGGCTGTACACCAGCGGGTGTGCCTTCTCGAGATGAAACGTCCCCTTTTCATCCATATATCTGTCATCGGCATGAACGGCAACAATCTCAGCCAGGAACATATCATGTGTTCCAAGCTCGGTAATGCTTCTGACCTTACATTCTATTGCCACCGGACTTTCTTCAATATAAGGAACGTTAACGACCGTTCCGGGGATCTTGTGAAGTCCGCACTTCTCCCATTTATTCACATCTCTGCCACTAACGACCCCGCAATAATCCGTAGCCCATGCAAGTTCTTCGGTCGTAAGATTGATCACGAACTCTCCGGTCTTAATGATCCAATCGTAAGAATAACGGGATTTCCTGACAGAGATCGATACCATGGCAGGATCCGAACATACCGTTCCGACCCATGCCACAGTCAGAATATTATCTTTTCCTTTTCCGTCTGAGACGGATACCATCACAGCCGGCAACGGATATAACATATTACCGGGTTTAAAATCTACCTTACCCATGATCTCCTCTTCTGTTTCGCAGAACCATCCGGTCTCTGCAGGTACTGTATATACCCTGCCCCAACCTGCCTGTCATTCAGAAAAGAGGGACTATTACGGTTAATGTTCCGGCTGACCGGACATTAAATATCGATGATCTTTTACAGATCCATTAAATATCATAAGTCTACTACCGGATCATTTAATATCACGAACTCTTTACCGGATCAGATCAGCTCAAATAATCTGAGGAAATTGATTATGATATCGATAACCAATGCTCCGAGAGTAATTATACCCAAAAGCTTCATTGAGTCAAACTGCTTCTTCATCTTATCGGTCACCGAATCGGTTATGGTATTGGTCTGCTTGTCAAGGCTGTCATTAACAGCAGCCTGAACATTACGATATACCTTGACATTCTCCTTATGGATGGTCTCATTGGTCTGCGAGAACATATCCGCAACATTGGAAGGTATATCAACCTGAACTGCCTGAGTCGGCTTATCATTGCTGTTATCGGCAAGCAGCGAATCCGTTATCATAAGCTTGAGTTCATTAATGGTCTTCTGCATATTAGCCGAATCCGACTGGAGCTGGCTATTGGCTCTGCTAAGTTCTGCATTCTTATCGCTAAGTGAAGTAATAAATTCAACACTCTCATCATTCCTCTTGCGGAATTCATCCGTAAGCTCCATCAGTTCTCTTAACTGCTGCCTGTTGGCCTCCTGTAATTTGGCATTGGTCTCATCAGACTCATTCAATCTTGCGCTTAAAGAATTAAGCATCTCTGTCATCTCATCATGCTGCCTGTTGATCTTCTCCTCTAACTCTGCGCTCAGAACAGCACCCCTTACCGGAGCATTTTCAAAACTCATCTCACTATCGTCCTTTTCATCTTCTTTTTCGGCATCTTCTGCCATTACGTCATCAGTCTCATCGACTGTATGTTCACTCTCGTCAGCAAACGCATCGGTTCCGGCGAACATTCTGTCAGCACCGCCTGTAGCAGTGTCTTCGTTATCGCTGTCCGGATCGATGTCTTCGGTCTCATCCGATAAGTCGATATCTTCGGTCTCACCGTCTGAGCCGGCTTCTTCGTTATCGCTGTCGCTATCATCGGCCTCGGCATATGTATATACCATATCGGGAGCATTAACTGAATAAGAATAATCTGCCTTATCCTCTTCTTCTACCTCCGCATCAGAAGACATATCATCAGCTTCGTCAGCCTCTTCCTTAACTTCCGGAGTCTCACGGTTCAGTGATTCAGGACGTCCGAATCTTGCAAAAATATTGGCAAACAGAGAACTGCCTCTGTCCTTATCTTCTTCGACAGGCTCTTCCTGAACAACAGCCGCGGGAGTTTCTTGAGCCTCATCCGGCGTTTCTTCTTCGATAGTCTCAACGGATTCAGATATATCTTCAACCGCCTCAGGAGATTCTACATCATCTTCGATCGAATCTGCAATTTCCTCTTCGATATCCTCAGCGGATTCGGTTATATCATCAATTGACTCAGGAGAATCTGCATTATCTTCGATCGAATCTGCAACTTCCTCCTCGCTATCCTCAGCGGATTCGGTTATATCCTCAATTGACTCAGGAGAATCTGCATCATCATCGATCGAATCTGCAACTTCCTCCTCCTCTTCGAAGTCATCATCCGAATCATCAAGTTCATCCAGCTCTGCCGTCAGACGATCCGCTTCTTCATCAAGATCATCGAACTTGTCTTCATAGTCATCTCCCTCGTCTTCGAGATCATCAATCTTATCGGCAAGCTCGTCCGCCTCGTCATCAAAGGCATCAAACTCATCCTCAAGATCAGTCTTATCTTCATCCGAATCATCAGCTTCGTCCGCTTCGTCATTGAACTCACTGAGTTCTTCTACAATATCATCTGCCTCATCGTCGAGGGCATCGAACTCAGCCGCAAGATCGTCAACTTCATCGTCGAGATCATCGAACTCTTCTGCAAGGTCATCCGCCTCGTCGTCAAGAGCGTCGAACTCATCTGCGAGATCATCAGCTTCATCATTCAGCCCCTGCGTCTCTCTCCTAAGATCAGATGCCTCATCACTGAGATCATTAAGCTCATCTTCAAGATCCTCAATCTCTTCAGTAAGTCCTTCTATATCATCTTCAAAATCGTCCAGAGCTTCATCATTTTCAGCTTCAGCTGTCGCAAGGGAATCTGTCACATCATCGATGTCATTCTCTTCACTTTCGAACTTATCTGACACATCTGTCATCAGATCAGATGCTTCCGGCATCAGGATCGAGATATCCTGAGCGATCTGAGTACTGTCACTCTCATTAGTTTCGATGCCAAAGGCATTAACATCATCCGGTATTATCTTTCTGTCTTCTTCAAGTCTGTTCAATTCATCATCAAGACTTGCGAAGAAGGGATCGGTCTCGGTCGAAGCAACTGCCTCGGCTCTGTCAGCACTTTCCTTCTCAAGCATACTGAGTACATTCTCAAATGCTGCTTCACGTCCCTCTGTTACAGGTGTCGGTGCAGGCATCGAATCCGTCTCGACCGCCTCAGGAGTATATGTACTAAACGAAGGCTCAGCTACAGGTTCCGGTGCGGGCATTTCGGCAACCATGTCACTCACCGGACTGAATGAACTAAACGCAGGCTCAGTCGTAACTTCTTCGTCTCTCATCGGAGCATATGCACTAAACGCCGGTTCAGCCGTAACTTCTTCGTCTCTCATCGGAGCATATGCACTAAACGCCGGTTCAGATATCGGTTCCGGTGCGGGTATTTCGGCAGCCATGTCACTCACCGGACTGAATGTATTAAACGCAGGCTCAGCCGGAACTTCTTCGTCTCTCATCGGAGCATATGCGCTAAACGCCGGTTCAGATATCGGTTCCGGTGCTTTGAAGATGCTGTCAGCTTTCTCATCCACAAATCCGTCAAGATCTTCTTCAAAATTATATGAAGGCATTGCATCCCATGCTGCCAACGAATCTTCCTCAGGTGAAATCTGCTCTCCGGATTCATCTGACGAAGTTGCAGGTGTATCTGCCGGCTCGCCCTGGCTCCTGAGAAAAGTATCTCCAAGGGAAGAACCCTGCCCTGCGGGACTCGCATCCGCCGGATTGTAATTATCACCTATATGTTCATTTATCGTCTGTCTTCCAAGACCAAGCCCGCCTTCTGTTCCGGACGAACCAGATCCAAGCAATCCAAGACCGGCACTTCTTGAAGACCCAAGCCCCAGCCCTGATCCCTCATAAGAACTGCTTCCATTAAGAGATGACGGAGTAGAACTGCTCCCCCCTAAGAGGCCGCTGTTCTCTGAATTTTGTGCAAAATCATCAAAATAATTGTCCATATTACCCTCCATTCTGTAGAGATTAATTGTACATTCATAGTTTGTTCATATTTTGTTCATACTTGATTGATATCATTTTTATAGCGAAATCAAATGTAATCAGACAATTTTTTCATAATAGCCCAGGCGCTTTCGAGTGTCTGGGCACTCCTCATTTTATGGGCTTTTTAAGACTGTTCACGGGATGAATTCTACCCAGCCGTCGCTTTCCTGATTGATGGAATACGTCTGCACTTCTTTGTTGAGCTGAAGCATCTTCTCGTCAAGAGCCGATACCATGTTCGCACATTCCACAAGTTCAGCCTTGATAGACTCGGGCGCATTACCCTCGAACTTATAATGGATCTTATGCTCGAGACTTGCCCAGAAATCCATGGCTACGGTTCTTATCTGAATCTCCACCTTGGCATTCACAGTCTTATCCGACAGAAAGATAGGCACGCTGACTATCATATGATAGCTTTTGTAACCACTCGCCTTCGGCTTCTTGATATAATCTTTAACGGAAATAACGTGGATATCCGTCTGATTGGCAAGCATCTCCGCAATCTGATAGATATCCGATGTGAAAGAGCAGATGATACGAATACCGGCTATATCATCAACATGCTCGACCATATTGCCGATGGTGGATTCATAACCTTTCTTCTTAAGCTTCTTAACAATGCTCTCACTGGTCTTGATACGTGATTTAATGTGCTCGATAGGATTGTACCTGTGTACATGCTGAAACTCATCGTTGAGTATCTCCAGCTTGGTATTTATCTCTTTGAGAGCTGAACGGTATACCAGCAACACCTCATTCCAACTCTCTACCTGATCATATTTCTCATTAACGTCCATCTTGATACATCACTCCAATACTTTTTGGGGTCGATCTGTTTAATTGATATAAAAACCCATACAAAAGTATATCATAAACTAACGCAAAACACCATACTTTATCACAATGAAGAGCTCTGCACAATGCGCATTATTCGACAATCTATGACAAGTATGTACATTGTTTACAACACCCACTTATGTTATAATTTCATTTGATACACAGATGGCGGGAAGATACTCTTCCACCCGTAACAATTCGGTCGGGCAGGCTTCGTAACGGAGGCGTTCGACATACACTCAATGGCATTATTTTTTTATATAATAGGAATTGCTTCCTATTACACAAAAACGCTCCGCTAAGGATGCGCACTCGCGCGAAAGGTAAACGATGCTAATGCATCCGCACTCGGCGCGAGAATGTCGCAAGCGACATTCTTTCTTGCAAATAAAAAACATCAGGAGATTAATACATGAACGAAATGACACTCGTGATACTCGCCGCCGGAATGGGCAGCCGTTATGGCGGACTTAAGCAGATGGATCCTATTGACGGAGAAGGTCACAAGATCATCGATTTTTCCATATACGATGCGATGAAAGCGGGATTCACAAGGGTTGTCTTCATCATCAAGCGCGAGATGGAGAATGACTTCAGGGAGCTTGTGGGAGATCCGATCTCCAAGCATATGAAGGTTGAATATGTTTTTCAGGATCTTAACAATGTTCCGGAGGATTTCACAATCCCGGAAGGTCGTGTTAAGCCCTGGGGTACGACACACGCCCTCTGCTGTTGCAAGGATGTGATTGACGGGCCTTTCATGGTGATCAACGCCGATGACTATTACGGAAGGGATGCTTATAACGTGATGTATTCTTTCCTCAATGAGACGGCTGACGAGGCAACGGCTTACTCAATGGTTGCTTATGAGCTCGGCAAGACACTGACCGAGAAGGGTTCGGTTACAAGAGGTGTGTGCAACAAGAATGAGGATAATTACCTTACTCATATAGTCGAGCAGAAGAATCTCGTGCGTACCGCCGACGGCGCAGCCTATACAGATGAGGAGACAGGCGAAACAGTAAGCATCGATATTATGACACCTGTGTCAATGAATATGTGGGGCTTCAAGCCTTCAGTCATTTCTTCTTTTGAAGAAGCCCTTTCTCTTTTCTTCAGGGAGAAGGTTGCTCCCAATCCAATGAAGGCAGAATGTCTCATTCCTACTGAGATGGACACACTCATTCATTCGGGTCAGGCAACGGTTAAGGTATTGAACAGCCATGATCGCTGGTTCGGTGTGACGTATCAGGAAGACAAGCCTTTCGTAATGGCAGGAATTAAGGCACTTAAGGATGAAGGACTCTATCCCAAGTACCTGTGGAAGTAACAAATTAACCAACAACAAATACAACAAGATCGATAAGGGGAAGTACAATGGCAATTCTTGTTACCGGAGGAATAGGATATATCGGAAGTCACACAGTAGTTGAACTTCTGCAGACGGGTCACGAAGTCGTGATCGCAGATAATCTTAGCAATTCCTGTGTTAAGGTTCTTGACAGGATCAAACAGCTCACAGGAAAGGACGCACGCTTCTATGAGGCGGATATAAGAGATCGTGCCGCTATGGACAAGATCTTCAAGGAGAATGAGATCGAGAGTTGCATACATTTTGCAGGACTTAAGGCGGTTGGAGAATCGGTTGCCAAGCCTCTTGAGTATTATGACAATAATGTCAGCGGAACTGTCAACTTATTGGAAGTGATGAGAGACAATAATGTGAAGAACATCATCTTCTCATCAAGTGCGACCGTCTACGGCGATCCCGAGACGATCCCCATTACGGAGTCATGTCCCAAGGGAGTCTGCACCAATCCTTACGGTTGGACGAAATCTATGTTGGAACAGATCCTTATGGATCTTCAGAAATCCGACCCTGAATGGAACGTTGTTCTCTTAAGATATTTCAATCCGATCGGAGCTCACAAGAGCGGTATCATGGGCGAGAATCCCAACGGCATTCCCAACAATCTTATGCCTTATATCACTCAGGTGGCAGTCGGACGAAGGGAAGAACTGGGAGTCTTCGGAGATGATTACAATACTCATGACGGAACAGGCGTAAGAGATTATATCCACGTAGTCGATCTTGCCGATGGACATGTTAAAGCACTTGAGCGTCTGAAACCGGGAACCGGTCTTTCAATATACAACCTCGGAACAGGTATCGGATACAGCGTACTTGACGTTGTTAAGAACTTTGAGAAAGCAAGCGGAGTCAGGATCCCTTACAGCATCAAACCCAGACGACCCGGTGATATCGATGCGTCATATGCGGATGCTTCTAAAGCCAAAAGAGAACTGGGATGGGAAGCCAAGAATGGAATCCTTGAGATGTGTCAGGATTCATGGAACTGGCAGAAGAACAATCCGAACGGATATGAAGATTAGTATAATAATGAGAATGCCACATAAATAGCATTCTTACACTGAGCATGATAATTCTGTTATTTACAGAAATCATTTTTGATAATTTGGATGAAAAGGCCCTTCAGTCATGAAATGATCTGAAGGGTTTTCTTGATATCCTGAAATTCACTTTTTCGCCTTGATCAAAAGAAAATCCGGCTTATGAAAAATATCTTCCTGGTCAGGAAACCTCTCTAATATCTCATCAGTAGGGATAGGCTCTATCATCTTTTCTATAATGAACCCATTTTCAGTTAGGGTATTAATGATGGTTGAGAACATGCGATGATATTTCTTTATTCCTTCAACAAACCACTCAGACTCACGTTCTCCCTCCCTAGCATAGTTGGCTAGATTAGCATAGATTTTCTTTCCATTTTCATCTTTAGTCCAACGAGGAATTCCACCGCAATAGGTTGTACCAATGGGATTTTCCTGTGAAAAGATAAAACTCCCATCCGTATCCAACTTGTCATAAATTTTTTTAACAACTCCCTCAAAATCCTCAACATAATGAAATGCGAGCGAGCTTATTACCACATCAAACTTCCCTTCCACCTCTTCAATGTCTTCAATTGGAAGAAGCATATAAGTAATCGCCGGATTGGAGTGCTCCTTCTTTGCAACCTCTAGCATCTTCTCAGATATATCTATACCAACAACCTTAGAGGCTCCTATTACCTGCCATATCGTAAAAGGCTCTTTTAATAAGAGCGCACCTGCTACAATAGATACCACCGTTGCAACCCCAATAAAAGATGATGTACGATTGACACCTATCTTTGCAATAGCATGATTCGATAGGAAGAACGCCAGAATAGAGCATCTGACGCCCTGATACAAAACGGAAATCAGAAATCCCATATCGCTATGCTACTGCCATAGCTTCTTATTAAGATTATTAAACTGTTCAGTATTTCCTAGATGAAACTGTATTCCTCGGTTCCTGTCTGTAATATATTCAGTCAGATCTGTTCCTATGGTGATTTCTGTGTCATCATCCACCATAAAAATATAATCAATTACACCATCCGCAACATAGCACATCTTGTCTTTATCAGTTATTTCTTCTTCAATGATTACATTTCTAAAGGCTCTAATATATGCATCAATCATAGCCGGATCTTTAGTAGAAAATTGTTCATACCCATTTTCACCACCGAAACCTACCACTATCTCTTTGGGTAGCGTATTACCTTCGATTATACTTATAAAAGTATCATCAGGAAATACACGCTCTATTTCATATTCATATTCTTCGTCTGATTCTTTTTGTTCACTACAACTCACAAATGATACTACGCATATAATTACAAACAGCACTAATATAGGCAGTTGTAAATATTGTTTTTTCTCTATATTTTTTGAAGTCATATATCTTCCCTTTGAAGAGACCATTCAATACTCCGTTGAACTAAATTATATTCCGGATTTAACCTTCTATCCGAGAAAATCATTTAAATAACTCTTCACCAGTTATAATTGATTGCAATTCTCCCGTATACTCATTTTCTACCACACCATAATTAGTGATCAAAGTAGCATGAATGGCGTGTTTGGTTCTGCTATCAATAAGATAGTCCGATATCTTACGCTTCATATCTCTGTCAAATTCCGCGTTAACATGATAGTCTGCTTTTGAATACTTGGTTTCACACACGTTAGTAATCTGATCGTCTCTAACAATCAACAAGTCTATTTGAGATCCTTGTACCCCCTTCCCCTTATCTGCTTCACATTGCCATGCATTGACTTTTGCATGCACACCGGCTATTCCCAAGGCGGCCTTAATCTGAGGTATATGCTCCAGACACACACGTTCAAAAGCCACCCCACTCCATGCGTTTATTTTGGGGCTGTTATTATGAACTTGCCAATAATGCTCATCATATGTGTTGTTCTTTATAAATCTCAGATAAAAAAGT
>JAIKXM010000042.1 GCA_024684085.1 Lachnospiraceae bacterium
TGGACGCTGTCCATCATTTTTGTGAATTTAAGTTTGATTACATTGGAAATGTAATTAGGCGGTTATTACGGCTCCATGGTCAAGCGGTTAAGACATCGCCCTTTCACGGCGGTAACACGGGTTCGATTCCCGTTGGAGTCATTTCGACTTTGCGGAGTCGATTCTAGATTTAATATATGGTGACTTAGCCAAGTGGTAAGGCCCCGGTCTGCAACACCGTCATCGCCGGTTCAAATCCGGCAGTCACCTCTTTAGAGAATAACTTCAAGTATGGATACTGCTTGGAGTTATTTTTTTATGTAATAGGAAATTGCTTCTATTACATCAAAAAACGCTTCGCTAAGGATGCGCACTCGCACGAAAGGTAGATTATGCTAAAGCATCCGCGCTCGGCGCGAGAATGTCGCAAGCGACATTCTTTCTTATGTAAATTGCTGCCGGACTTGATGTAATGAACCTTCCGATTTTACATAAGACTAATAATTTGTTATGATATTCATTGTTGATCAAATTAGTATAAGTTATTTGCTTAAGCATTTGTTTGTTTCGCAATTCATATGGCATCGTAACAGTTCGTAAGGGAGAGTACAGGATGACTGATGGAACCTATATTGGAATCCCCACATTTTTGAGAATAGAAGCAGGCGCTCTCAATAATATAGGAGAGTACCTTAAAGTCAACGGACTTAATAAGGTTGTTATATTCTTCGGGAACGGCCTTATCGATCTCTTCGGCAGTATAGTCATGAGATCCTGCCGTGAGTCCGAGATAGAGATCCTTGAATATCAGGAGATGGATTCGGTTGATATAGATAACGTAATGGACCTCGCTTTTTCCATACCGAATAAGACAAAGGCGGTCATAGGAATTGGCGGAGGCAAGGTGATCGATGCAGCCAAGTATTGTGGCTTCATCAGGAAGATACCGTTCATCAGCGTTCCTACGTCTTCATCGAGCGACGGATTCTCGAGTGCGAGTGCATCCCTCGTTGTTGACGGGCACAGGATGTCGCTTCCTGCGAAACTTGCATATGGTATAATCGTGGATACCGATGTGATATCGACAGCGCCGGAGAGGTTCATTTATTCGGGTATCGGTGATATGGTCGCTAAGATCACGGCTTTGTACGATTGGAAGTATGAGGCTTGTAGCGGAGTGTCTGAGATCAATGACGTTGCTGTCATGATCGCAAAAAAGGCCGTCAACAGTTTTGTTCGCGTGCCGAATGATGATATTCACAGCACGATCTTTCTTAAGGAACTTCTCGATTCACTGGCTGTAAGCGGAATCGCCAATGAGATCGCGGGTAGCAGTGCACCGACAAGCGGTAGCGAGCATCTGATCTCCCACGCGCTTGACAAGTTTCTTGATAATCCGCAGTTGCATGGTATTCAGGTAGGAATCGCTACTTATATCATGGCGGTCGTGCAGGATCATCGTTATGAGAGGGTCGACAAGGTCTTCAGTGCGACGGGATTTTGGGATCATGTGAAGACACTGGATATTAAGGCTGATGACTATATAAGAGCCATTGATCTGGCACCGTCCGTTAAGCCGCACAGGCATGTGTATCTTCACGAGGAAGCCTATAGGGAGAAAGCAAAAGACGTGGTCAGAAATGACCTTATGGTAAAGGGAATACTGAAGTAACAGATTCAAATGTAGATATGTATAGGAGGAATTGTTTTGTTAAGATTTTATTATGTAATAGGAATATCCATACCTTTGATCATCTATTACATATTGATGGCATCTCATTATTATAAGCATAGTGAGAAGTATGATGAGGAGGCCTGCTTCAGGCTGGCGCTCTGCCTTGTTAAGGATGTTATGAGGAGAGCAAGGATAAGGATCGTGGCATACGGCATGGAGCATCTTCCTAAAACAGGCGGATATATAATGTACAGCAATCATCAGGGTAAGTTTGATGCCCTGGGAATCATGCAGGCGCATGGAAAGCCCTGTTCGGTCGTTATGGATGCCAAGAGAAGTAAGATGATATTGGTGGACAGTATCATCAATCTGGTCAGGGGAGTAAGGCTGGAGAGAAATAATTTCAAACAACAGTTGAAGGAATTGGACAGACTCACTAAGGAAGCTTCTCAGGGACGCAAATTCATCTATTTTCCGGAGGGAGGCTACGAGCATAACGGAAATACGCTTCAGGAGTTCAGAGCGGGAGCTTTCAAATGCTCGCTAAAGGCTAAGTGTCCTATCGTTCCCGTGGCTATTTATGATTCATATATACCTTTCGAGATCAATTCCTTGAGGTTAGTGACCACTCAGATTTGTTTCATGGAGCCGATCCCTTATGAAGATTATTGTCATATGAACACTCAGGAGATCAGCAAGATGGTCAAGGGGCTGATTGAAGAGAAGATCAAGTGGCTGGAGAATAATCGTAGAGAAAATGGCTTCAACAAGTGGGTTGAGCGAATAGAGCAGAGAGTCGGGTAGGGGTACCCGATATGTGAAAAAATTAATAGGGTTAACAGTAAGGTTATTTAATGTATTGGAAGTGGGGTGAATGAACATGAACGAAATCGAAGAATTGGCACAGGTAATTAAGAACAGCGATAATATCGTGTTTTTCGGCGGAGCCGGAGTCAGCACCGAATCGGGGATTCCGGATTTCAGAAGTGCCAAGGGACTGTGGAATGAGAAGCTCAAGATCAATTTCACACCCGAACAGCTGGTGTCTCACACCTTTTATATGAGATATCCGAATGAATTTTTCGAGTTTTACAAGGACAAGTTGATCTATCCCGAGGCGAAGCCCAATAAGGCTCATCTGGCACTTGCAGAGTTGGAGCGTATGGGCAAAGTAAAAGCAGTCGTTACTCAGAATATCGACGGCCTCCATCAGGCGGCAGGGTCCAAGACAGTCTATGAACTTCATGGTTCCGTGTTACGTAATTATTGCGAGAAATGCGGCAAATTCTATGATGAGAAATATATTCTGAACAGTGAAGGGGTTCCGACGTGCGACGCCTGCGGAGGAAGAGTGAAGCCGGATGTGGTTCTGTATGAAGAGGGACTTGATGATGCCGTGATCAGTGGTGCGGTCAATGCCATAAGCCATGCGGATACTCTTATAATAGGAGGTACTTCGCTGGTGGTATATCCCGCGGCGGGACTTATCAGATACTTTAACGGCAGTAAGATAGTATTGATCAATAAGAGTTCGACCGGTGCCGATCGCGACGCGGACATACTTATACATGAACCCATCGGAGAGGTGTTCGAGAAGGTCATGAATATCCTGCGATCCGAATCGGAGGAATAGTAGTATCCGAGGCGGAATGTCGTTTTGGTGAATAAAGTGACCGGAAGTGGAAGTATATCTGTACTGAAGAAAGAAAATATGTAGCAACGGTTGTACTATTAGTGTAATGCTTATCAGACAATTGAATAGGAACCACAAGGAAATGTAGTGTCATTGTTTTTTTGATTTATACATAATACCAGGTTGTGTTATGTTCTGTGGGTATTTTGGTATATTGAGCATTATTACGATTTGGGATTTAGTGCTGAGTTTGAGGAGATGAATGCACCAGCATTAGCATGTTCTTATGAACTCTATGGGGTATATTCGGATGAAATTTCCTGGAAAAAATAGAAATTTAAAGAAAAAATTATGTATATCCATGTTTTTAATTATGGGTATTCTGAGTGTTTTTCTATATTATAATATACCTAAGTATGATGATAGCTTTGCAAATTGGATGGATTTTCTGAGTGGTGGATCTGGAATGTCATATCCAATAGAGAAAATTGCAAATAGAGAATCCAGCAAAATGTTGAAATGTAAATATAAAATGAATTGTACGACTGGTTATATAGCAGTGGGGCTTTCTGAGAAGGAGTTCAAAGAATCTATTGATTATTATGTTAACGAGTATGAAAGAATCAATTCGTTATGTCAAAGTAATGAGGCTTATGTTGATGAAAGAGAGTATTCATATATGCCGTCTGAATCAATTGAAGAATTGGTGAAGGAACATGATATTACCATTGATTATTTAGATAAGTTAACAGACGGAAATAAATGGAAAGATTATAAGATACTTTTATATGAATATTATAAAAATAATGTAGATATGGTATGCAATATAATTATGTGTGACTCGAATAATAAATCTATTATACATGTTGCGTCAAGGGTGAAATATAATCTACTAGGAAATTGGTGATGCGCGGTGATGCGACCATTATTTGAAACTTAAAACTACCAATTTTTTAAAATTAAAAAACAAATATTCGGATTGAGAATAAAAAATGATTGAAATATATATATCATCATGTTATAATCAAAATCCGTGATATATAATTCCTTGCTCCGAGTGATACGGAGCCAGAGACCAAAAGGAGGTAACAGCATGAACAAGTATGAATTATGCGTTGTTGTTAATGCACAGATCGAAGATGAAGAAAGAGCTGCCGTTGTTGACAAGTGCAAGGCTCTTATCGAGAGATTCGGTGGACAAGTTACGAACGTTGATGAATGGGGTAAGAAGAGATTAGCTTACGAGATTCAGAAGATGAGAGAAGCTTTCTACTACTTCATTCAGTTCGATGCAGAGACTACTGCTCCCGCAGAGATTGAGCAGAGAATGCGAATAATGGACAACGTTCTCAGATACTTATGCGTACGACAGGACGAGGCATAAAGAAAGAGAGTTAAGAATGAACAAAGTTATACTCATGGGTCGTCTTACGAGAGATCCCGAGGTTAGATATTCTCAGAATGATACATCAATGGCTATTGCAAGATTTTCATTGGCAGTAGACAGAAGACGTTCTCAGAATAATCAGGATAGTCAGACAGCTGACTTTATCAACATTGTAGCTTTTGGCAGATTGGGAGAGTTCGCTGAGAAGTATCTTCATAAGGGTACTAAGGTTGCTCTTACCGGTCGTATTCAGACAGGAAGCTACACTAACAAAGATGGCGTTAAGATCTATACAACAGATATAGTAGCAGAAGACATAGAATTTGCCGAGAGTAAGAATGCTCAGGGTCAGGGTGGCGATTATAGCCAGAACAGTTTTAATAACGGCGGTAACGGAAGCAGTTTTGCTGATTCTACACCCGGTGACTTCACCAATATACCTGAAGGTATAGATGAGGATTTGCCATTCAACTAAAGAATATTGAAGGAGGCAATTAATCATGGCTTTTAATAAGACAGATCGCACAGATGCACCTCGTAAGAGAGTTGGCGGTATGCGCAGAAGAAAGAAAGTTTGCGTATTCTGTGGCAAGGATAATGTAATTGATTACAAGGATACAGCAAAGTTAAAGAGATATGTATCAGAGCGTGGTAAGATTCTTCCCAGAAGGATCACAGGTAACTGCGCTAAGCATCAGAGAGCACTGACTGTAGCTGTTAAGAGAGCTCGTCACGTTGCACTTATGCCATACGTACAGGATTAATCCTTAAGGCCCTTGTTTAAAGGGCCTTAATTTATGCTTTTTGGGGGGAATTTGAACTAGGTTTGCACGAGGAGCCTTTTTTGTTGGCGTGCGTTCTTTGCACGACATTACAAAAACGGACATCCGACGCTTATAAGAAAGTTTTAAGCTTATTTACACGAGGTGGATTATATGAATAACGTAGAAACAAGTTCTTTCAATCCGGAGATTGAAGAAAAGCAGGGGAATCTTATTTTAGGAATAATAGGAGCTATTATGGGTGCTTTGCCCGGTATGTTGTTATGGTTCCTGCTTGGTATGATCGGATTTATAGCCGGAATAGCAGGATATGTTATTGCCAAGGGAGCATCTTTCGGTTATAAGACACTGGGTAAGAAGTTAGATAAAAAGGGTGCAGTGATAACGATACTTATTACCATAGTGGCTATTTATTTTACCAATAAGTTTAGTTTTACATACGATATTGCAAAAGCGTATAGCGAGAACGATGTACCTGTGACGTTTGCCGATGTATATAGTTCATTCTGGCTGATAATGAAGGAAGGCGGTTTTTATATCAGCTTTATTGCCAATCTTGTAGTCGGCTTGTTACTTACTTTGTGGAGTTGTTTTTCTTACTTTAAGGCTCTGCTTAAGGGTGATCTTGAAGCGGATAACAGAAAGATGATCACACCTATCAGAGTGACAGACGGCAGCATGGGTGGAAGCTATGATCCGGCTTTTTCCGGATATACATCACCATCGTATAATACGTCTTCCGGCGAAGAAGATATTGTCTATGAAGAAGATATGGACAGAAAAGCGCAGGAAGCGGTATTCGGCGAAGAATAGAGTGGGTATGGACTACACCATCTTAAGCTTAGACTTCGATAAGAAGTAAAGTTTGGGATGGTGTTTTTTTTATGCAATAGGAAATTGCTTCCTATTGCATAAAAAAGCTCCGCTAAGGATGCGCACTCGCGCGAAAGGTAGACGATGCTAAAGCATCCGCGCTCGGCGCGAGAATGTCGCAAGCGACATTCTTTCTTACGTAATAGGAAAGTACTTCCTATTACATAAAAAAACGCTCCGCTAAGGATGCGCACTCGCGCGAGGGACATTTCAGCTGGGACAGGATCTTCATAAAATCAAAATGTCTGTACCGGATCACCGAAAGGTTGGCCTGAATGCAGATGAATATATTATAAAGTTTCCGGCTCGGCCCGCTATTCCAAGAAAAAGGAAAGAAGTGACGAATCGCAGGTTTGGTGCTATACTTAAAGGTAGTTTGTTTTTGGAATAGAGGGATGAACGTGAAAAACAGAGTTAAGATAAAGGGGATGCTTAAGACCTATCTACAGGCGTCCTTATACCTTGGAATATTGATGGTATTTATTACCATAGCGGTATGGCTCATGTCTATCCAGGCAGGAATGCTGATGGCGGGATTTACAGTATTGTATCTTGCCATTGTCGGTACGTTGCTCTATCGCAACAAACCGATAATCATGAACGAACTTATAAGCTTCGCTACCGAGTACGGTCAGATCCAGCGTAAGTTGCTCCGTGAGCTTGAGCTGCCATATTGCCTTTTGGATGACAGCGGAAGGATCATGTGGACAAATAAGGCGTTTGAGGCTCTTACAGGCAAGGGAAGGGGATACAACAAGTCAATCGCCACTGTTTTTCCCGAGATGACAAGGGACAAGCTTCCGGGCGAGACGGAAGAGAGCGCTGTTAAGTTAAGCTTCGAGGACAGAGATTTCAATGCAAAGTGCCGTAAGGTGTCTCTTAAGGATATGGCTGAGAACAGTGATATCATAAGCGCTGAGGATTATGACGGTTATCTCATCGCTGTATATATGTTCGAGGAGACTGCTCTGAATATCGCCCTTCGTGAGAATGACGATCAGGCTTTGACGGTAGCGCTTCTTTATCTTGATAATTACGATGAGGCACTGGAGAGCGTTGAAGAGGTCAGGAGATCTCTGCTTACGGCTCTTATCGATCGAAAGATCAACAAGTATATCTCATCAATGGACGGAATCGCCAAGAAGATCGAGAAAGATAAGTACTTTATCGTACTCAGGAAGAAATCGGTCGTGGCGCTTCAGGAGAGCAGGTTCGATATCCTTGAAGAGGTTAAGACGGTCAATATCGGTAATGAGATGGCAGTTACCATCAGTATGGGTGTCGGTCTCGGCGGTCTGACATATCTTCAGAATTATGAGTTTGCAAGAGCTGCCATTGATCTTGCTCTCGGTCGAGGCGGTGATCAGGCGGTTATTAAGAATAATGAGCAGATAACCTACTATGGTGGCAAGAGCCAGCAGGTAGAGAAGAATACAAGGGTTAAGGCGAGAGTTAAGGCTCATGCCTTGAGAGAGATCATAGCATCGAAGGATCGTGTGCTCATCATGGGACACAGCAATGCGGATGTCGACTGCTTCGGTGCTGCTGTAGGTATATACAGGATCGCAAGGACGCTTGACAGGAAGGCTCATATTGTAGTCAATAATACGACTTCCGCCATTCAGCCGATGGTGGATCTGTTCACCAATAACAGTGATTATCCCGATGATATGATCATTACCGGAGATGTTGCGGTTAATCTGGCGGGCGGTAACTGTGTGCTCGTAGTTGTGGACGTCAATAAGCCCAGTATCACGGAGTGTCCGGAACTGCTTAAGCTGTGTAAGTCCATAGTGGTACTTGATCATCACAGACAGGGTATCGAGACTATTGAGAATGCAACGCTTTCCTATGTTGAGGCGTATGCTTCATCTGCATGTGAGATGGTCACGGAAGTATTGCAGTATATTTCCGACAATATGAAGGTTGCTTCGGATGAGGCTGACTGTATGTATTCCGGAATGATGATAGATACCAATAACTTTATGACCAAGACGGGTGTCAGAACTTTTGAGGCGGCTGCTTACTTAAGAAGAGCAGGTGCTGATGTTACAAGAGTAAGGAAGCTCTTCAGAGATGATGTTAACGAATACAGAACCAAGGCGGATACGGTAAGTCATGCCCAGATCTACAGGGGATGTTATGCTTTCTCTATCTGCAATGCTTCCGAGAATATTCAGAGTCCTACCATCGTTGGTGCTCAGTCGGCCAATGAACTTCTTAATATTAAGGGAATTAAGGCAAGCTTTGTATTCACTCCGTATCAGGGAAGAGTCTTTGTAAGTGCCAGATCCATTGACGAGGTCAATGTACAGATCATCATGGAGAAGTTAGGCGGCGGCGGTCATATGAATATAGCGGCCTGTCAGATGGATGACATTACACCTGAGGATGCAATGGACAGACTGAAAGGCCTGATCGATCAGATGATCGCAGACGGCGAAATAGATGAATAACAGGAGAGTATTAAGAAATGAAGGTTATATTATTACAGGATGTTAAGTCGGTTGGTAAAAAAGGTGAGATCATAGATGCCAACGACGGATATGCAAGGAATTATCTTATTCCCCGTAAGATCGGAGTTGAAGCCAACGGCAAGAACCTTAACGATCTGAAGCTTCAGAAGAATAACGAGGCCAAGGTGGCTGCTGAGCAGCTCGCAGATGCAGAGGCTTTTGCAAAAGAGCTTGAGACTAAGGAGATCATCGTATATATCAAGGGCGGTGAAGGCGGTAAGACCTTCGGTTCCGTATCGAGCAAGGAGATCGCTTCTGCTTTTAAAGAGCAGTGCGGAGTGGATATAGACAAGAAGAAGATCCAGTTGGAAGAGAGTATTAAGAGCTTTGGCGTGTTTGATGTGAAGGTTAAGCTTCATCCCAAGGTTACGGGAACACTCAAGGTTAAGGTTAAGGAAAAACAGTAAGCAGAGGGTTGAACAGTGGCAGAAGAAGCTATTCTTAAGAGGACACTACCCAATAGTATAGAGGCCGAGCAGGCTGTTATAGGTTCCATGCTCATTGATCAGGAGGCTATAACGGTTGCTTCGGAGATCGTCAATCCGGAAGATTTCTATAATCGTCAATATGGGATCATATATGAGTGCATGATCGAACTCAGTAATGCAGGCAAGCAGGTAGATCCCATTACACTTCAGAATAAACTGCGTGAGAAGCAGGTACCGGCTGAAGTATGCTCTGTCGAGTATATGGCAGAGATAGTTAATGCGGTTCCGACTTCGGCGCATATAAGATATTATGCGGGTATCGTGGCAGAGAAATCCCTTCTCAGGAAGCTTATCAAGCTGACGGGCGAGATAGAGAATAATTGTTACGAGGGAACCAAAGATATCGAGATCATACTTGATGATACAGAGAAGAGTGTATTTGAACTTGTTCAGAAGCGTAATACTTCTGACTTTGTTCCTATAGATCAGGTTGTACTTAACGCGATAGAGCGTATTCAGGCGGCTTACAAGGCCGGTGGTACGGTAACAGGTATTCCGACAGGATTCGTGGATCTCGATTATATGACTTCGGGAATGCAACCGTCGGATCTTGTACTTATCGCAGCCAGACCCTCAATGGGTAAGACGGCGTTCGTACTGAACCTGGCTCAACATATGGCATTTAAGGCACACAAGCATGTTGCTATTTTTTCATTGGAAATGTCTAAGGAACAGCTGGTCAATCGTTTGTTCGCTCTTGAAGGGAATATCGATGCGACACATCTGCGTTCCGGTAATCTCGATGACAGGGAGTGGGATAAGCTCGCCAATGCGGCAAGCGTGGTAGGCGATTCCAATCTGATAATAGATGATACTCCGGGTATCTCGGTGCAGAATCTCAGGTCGAAGTGCAGGAAGTATAAGCTGGAAAAAGGGCTTGATGTTATAATCATCGACTACCTTCAGCTTATGTCCGGCGGTGGAAGATCAGAATCAAGACAGCAGGAGATCTCGGAGATCTCGAGATCATTAAAGGGTATAGCGCGAGAGCTGAATGTGCCCGTACTTGCTCTGTCTCAGCTCAGCCGAGCTGTTGAGCAGAGACCTGATCATCGTCCGATGATGTCCGATCTTCGTGAATCGGGTGCCATAGAGCAGGATGCCGATGTGGTAATGTTCATCTACAGAGATGATTATTATAACAAGGATACAGAGAAGAAGAATATCTCAGAGATCATCATAGGTAAGCAGAGAAACGGTCCAATCGGAACTGTTGAGCTTGCCTGGTTGCCGGAATATACCAAGTTCGGCAATCTGGAAAAGCGTCGAAGAGATCAGTGATAATGACAGGAAAGAATGTCGCTTGCTATATAAAAAAGACTTATATCCGTCGGATATAAGTCTTTTTTATTAAAATCAATCTTAATTAAGATTCTGCCTTAAGCCTCAGTGATAGCTGATACAGGACACTGTCCGGCACAAGCACCACAGCTGATGCAAACGTTCTCGTCGATTTCGAACTTGCCATCACCCATAGAAATTGCGGATACAGGGCACTGAGATTCGCAAGAACCACAGCTGATACAAGAATCACCAATACAAAATGCCATATTCATTACCTCCTATTACATATATTACTGCTTATATACTAAGAGGTGAATCGTCGACCTCTTATACATAATAATAACCTATTTTTGATTAAATGCAAGATTTACGGGTGTAATTATAAAAAATATATAAAAATATGCTTCAGCAAAGATTAAATGCTGGACTTTGAGAAGAAACTATAATATATTTGTTAGGTAGCAAAAATAGTGTTCACAGCAGAAGTGTTATTACTTCAGAATCGGAGGAGATCATGACAATAGATAAGGATATGACGATCGGTGAGATCTTAAGAGCTAACCCTGCAGTAGGACCTGTTCTGATGGAAGCAGGTATGCATTGCTTAGGTTGTCCTTCAGCTCAGGGTGAGAGCCTTGCAGAGGCAGCTATGGTTCACGGAATTGACATTGACAGCCTTATGAGCAAGCTTGAGAATATGTAATAGCATATAGCTTCCAGTAACGCAGAAGAGAATGCCTGAGGGCATTCTCTTCTGCGTTACTGGAAAAAATTGGGTTTATTGTTTTTGTAAAATACTATAGAATAATATAGAGCTTTTATAGGGATAATTTAGATAAGTTAGCAATAAAAATTGAGCTATTTTTCAAATATTCTGGAGATAAAGTGATGATAAGAAAATGGTTGATAAGTGTTTTCTTTTTTACTATTCTATTGGCGGTGGGCTGTGGAATGCAGATTAGTCATAATCAGAAGCCGGATGATGATTTATCTTGCTCAGTGCATGAGATAGTGGGAAATGCATTTTATTATAACGGAAAAGAAGAGAAAGAGTTAAGTGGAACATGTTATGATTATCAGATAGTAGATAAAAATGCTGAAGCAATATCGTTATTTATAAGAACTGTACAAACTTGTATGGAAAATGCAAATAAAAAAATATCGGTATATGCATATACGGAGATACCTGGGGGATATGCAAGTGTATTTGGACTTAGAAATTATTTGATTGATGGTGAAGGAGATGGTGATTGCACTTCTGAGTATGTTTTGTTTATAAGTAGCTTTACGGATCTTAGAGAGGATGTTTATTATGATCCTTTAACTTATACAGGCATAGAAGGTATTACGGTGCTTTCCGTTCCGCTTCAAATGGATCAAAGGGCTAAGGAAAATGCTCTTGACTGGTATGAAAGCTCACCGGATCTGAAGAGGGTTATTGTCAGAGATAAGTGATTGTCTCGTGATAAATGTGGTTGACATTAGCACGGATATGATAAAAGAAAAACTGATAGGCAGAGGCTTCTATGATTCAGCCACTGCCTATCAGTCTGAGTACGTCAATTATTGATAGAACCGTATACCAAACGGTACATACGGTAATGTGAGAGGGCGGGAGCTATTAACTTCCTCATGTTTAGCCGATTGATGCAAGCTTCTCAATGGCATGATCCGGGATCAGCTTATCGCAGTGTTCTGCAAGAGAGGTCTCCTGCAATCTGCTGAAAGAATGCATAACCGAATATTCAGAGAGAATATTGCAGGCTTTGCTGAATCCGATCCTGTCTTCTCCTACCATGCGGAGAACAAGTATATACATATGATCATCGGGATTGCAATAAAGGGTGCTCTTGTCTGAGTATGTATTGCTGATCACGGCTGCAGGCTTGATGATCTCGTAGATCGAATTGAAGAGGAAATACTTGGAGATATCCTTGGAATCGTCTTCCTTGGAAGAGTTAAGCTCTTCAGTTGTGATCTCGGTATCTGTATCATCAGTCTCGCTGATAGTTACGGATACATCTCCGCCGAGGAGATTAGCCGTCTCATCCTTGATCTTATTGAATAATTCCGATATCAGCTTGCCGGTATTGCTATCACCGTCAAAGTCCGCATCGTTCTCACCTATTACATCGGGAGAAAACCTTGTGAAACGGGTATCCAGCTCTTCGGGATTCTCAACCTTGGTGATGATGAGCACTATACTGTCAGTATCTATCGGAACAGCTTCGATCATAAGCGGTATATCTTCAGCTTCAAATCCATATTTGATGGATGCCTGCTGAATCATGTCTTTAAAAAGTGATTTAGCTTTGTCGGTGCCATATGCAAGTTCGCTGAGCTTGAGCTTACGAGCTTCCAGATCGGCCTTAGTAAGAGTACATTTGATCTGATAATCGTTGACTTTTTCAATCTTCATATGATCATCTCCCTTCTAAAGCTATTATTAAAAGTATTTTAGCAGACTTGGCGTTATAGTCAATAAAAGTATTAGGATATTTATATTTTTTTAAGAATTGTTTATTTTTATTTTATTGTAATATATATATCGGCATAATATAATCCCCACATAAGAGCAGTCGGATAATTCTCGTCGGAGAGGAGGGGAGTCCGGTCTGATCCGTCAGCAGGATCAGATTCTTATATGAAGTCTGTTGATATCATGAGCAGACTTTGAATATATTACGTACATTTTAATATTGTTGATGTGATCAGGATCGCTCTTTTTTTCATGATCACATTTTTGTCTTACAGAATATACTTTAATCTATACGAATAATGAACATTCGGTAATTCTTTAATCTGATCTGACCGCTTTGAGCGGTACATTTCTTATTTCATATCTGTGAGATCAATCAATCCTTTTAAGCAAGTTGTACGTCAAGTCATTAATAATCCTTTAACTTAAGCAGGTTTTGACGATCCTTCAGCTCTTGTATCATCTGAATTATGAATGTATATCGGGAACCGATTATATATCACGATAACTTTTGGCATATGGTTAAAAAGATAATTCCCATAGACAGGCGAACGATATGCAAAACATAATGACGATTAATAAAAAAACTGATATAATAGGGCAGTCGAATTACGATACAGAGTAGTGTGGAGGAGAATCTGATGAAGCGGAAGAAACGACGTATGAAGCAGATGAAACAAAAGCTTATTCCGGTTATTGTGGCGGTTGCCCTTATTATCATTATAGCGGGGATAACAGTCTGTTATGAGATGTGGAATAAGTATTTTAATTATGCCAACACGCAGGCCGATCTGAATCAGTATTTTAATGTAAGTACGGAAGGCGAAGCTGCCATAGTATTACAGAATGAATTGATAGATACCAAAGCATATCTTCATGAAGGTACATATTATCTTAAGTTCGAAGATGCGAAAGAGTTGTTGAATCATCGTTATTATTATGATTCCAATGAAGGACTGCTTGTATATACAACCGCTACTGATGTCTATATCAGTACTATAGGTGCGGGGGCTTATGAAGTTAACGGGGAACTTGTCTATGAAGATCATCCCATAACTTATTTGGAAGACGGACAGCTGTATATATCGCTTGAGCATATGCGCAGGTTCACCAATTTTTCATATGAAGTATTCAGTGATCCCGACAGGATACAGATCAGAAATGCATGGGGCGATGTTGAGATCGGAGAGGTCAAAGACGACAGTGCCGTTCGTATCAAGGGCGGTATTAAGAGTGACGTGCTGAGGCATGTTGACAAGGGCGAGGTCGTAACTATTCTTGAGAAGATGGATGACTGGGCCAGGGTTAAGACCTCGGATGCGATCATAGGTTATATAGAGAATGATGATCTTAAGGATATTAAGGTAACGACCGAGGTGCCGGTGAATGACGCTATAGCACCGGAGTATACCTGCGTTCATAAGGATTACCGCATCAATATGGCATGGCATGCGATCTATGCCGAGTCGGGTAATGAGACCTTTGATTCGCTGGTGAACGGCACGGGCACTATGAGTATTATCTGCCCTACCTGGTTTGCGCTTGACGGCAATGACGGATATTTTACCGATCTGTCTTCTGCGGATTATGTAAAAAGAGCTCACGACCGCAACATGGAAGTGTGGGCTGTTCTGGATAACGTTAATCATCCTGTGGAGACCTATCAGGTTCTGGCCTATACATCCAAGAGAAGAAGGCTTGTTGCCGATATCATGGAGAGAGTTGATACACTCGGACTTGACGGTATCAACCTTGACTTCGAGTTACTTAAGTCGGATACGATCGAGTCTTATATAGAGTTCGTGCGCGAGATGTCCGTTGAATGTCGTAAGAGGGGCATCGTTCTGTCGGTGGATAATTATTCGCCTGAAGGCGGAGCCAACTTCGGACTTGCCGAACAGGGCAATGTCGTGGACTACGTTGTGATCATGGGTTACGATGAGCATTGGAACGGCGGAGATACTGCCGGTTCGGTTGCTTCAATCGGTTTCGTGGAGAGAGGCATCAACCTTGTTATGCAGGAAGTGCCTGAAGAGAAGATCATCAATGCGATACCTTTCTACACACGTGTCTGGAAGACCAATGGCAGTGAGCTTACCAGTGAGGCACTGGGTATGGAAAAAACAGCGGAGTTTATCAGGACCTACGATATTCCGGTTGAGTGGGATGATACGACCTGTCAGAATTACGGTGAGAAAGAGATGAACGGCACACTCTATCAGGTATGGATAGAGGATGCGAGATCGATAGAGACCAAGCTTACCGTTATGAGCAAGTACGATCTTGCAGGCGTTGCGGAATGGCAGCTGGGTATGGAGAGCAAAGATATCTGGCCTGTTCTTGATGCATATGTGAAGCACTGATCGTTATGTTTGAAAGCTGTAGGAGAAATTGATATGAAATGGACCAGAATAAGGATCAAGACTTTAACCGAAGCGGAAGATCTGATCATAAGCAATCTGTATGATCTGGGACTTGAGGGTGCTCAGATAGAGGATAAAGTGCCGTTATCACCGTTGGAGAAGGAGCAGATGTTCGTTGACATCCTTCCGGAGACTGAGCCGGATGATGGTATAGCCTACCTTAGTTTTTACCTTGAAGAGGATTGCAGTAACCTTGAAGAGCTTATAGAGTCGGTTAAGGCCGAGCTTGAGGATATGCGTTCATACTGCGAAATAGGCGAAGGCAGTATAACTGTGGATGAGACCGAGGATCTTGACTGGATCAATAACTGGAAGAAGTATTTCCATCAGTTCACTATAGATGATCTTCTCGTGATACCTTCATGGGAAGAAGCCGATACGGATCCTGCCGGTAAAAAAGTCCTGCACATAGATCCGGGTACGGCGTTCGGAACCGGCATGCACGAGACAACACAGCTGTGCATAAGACAGATTAAGAAGTATCTTACTCCGGAAACGGAACTTCTGGATGTGGGTACGGGAAGCGGTATCCTGGGAATAATCGCGATCATGTATGGTGCACACCATGCCATGGGTACAGATCTCGATCCATGTGCCGTTCCGGCTGTCAAAGAGAATATGGAGAACAACAACATCAGTCCGGATGATTTTCAGATAATGATAGGCAATATCATAGATGATGTGAAAGTACAGGATGCCGTGGGCTATGATCGCTACGATATTGTAGTTGCCAATATTCTGGCTCCCGTTCTGATCGAGCTGACACCGGTTGTCACCGCTCAGCTTAAGACCGGCGGAATGTATATTACTTCGGGTATCATTAACGGCAAGGAAGATTCCGTTAAGGAAGCCATGGAGAAAGCGGGACTCACCGTGGTTGAAGTCAATTACATGGGCGAGTGGGTCAATGTTACGGCAAGAAAGAACTAATATTCAGTTCCCGGCCAGCCGGTCACTGAGTATAGTATGTTTTGCACATGATGAGTTCGGCTGCGCCGAAGTGCAAAACATAATTGGCCGTTTTATGCAGTCTCCCCGTAGCCTCGCAGCGTAGTGCGAGGCTCGGGAATGAATAATAACAGAAAGGATCTCTGATGTATCAGTTCTTTGTTGAGCCTTCGGCCATTCATGATAAAAAGGTATATATTGATGGGCCGGATTATAATCATATTAAGAATGTTCTGCGCATGCAACCGGGAGAAGAGGTTGCCGTAAGTAACGGAATGGACGGCAGGGAGTACCGCTGTGCGATAGCATCCTATACTGATTCGGTTGTAGAGTTTGATCTTCTGTTCATTAAGGAAGCCGACGTTGAACTGCCGGCCAGGATCTGTCTCTTTCAGGGGCTGCCCAAGGGAGATAAGCTTGAGCTTATAATCCAGAAGTCGGTGGAGCTCGGGGTATATGAGATCATACCTGTTGCGATGTCGCGTTCGATCATGAAGATCGATGATAAGAAAGCTGATAAAAAAACAGCGAGATTCAATGAGATCGCAAGAGCCGCGGCTAAGCAGAGCAAGCGCGCGATCGTTCCTAAGGTTCATGCGCCTATGAGTATGAAGCAGGCGGTCGCCTATGCGGAGAAGCTCGATATGATACTTGTGCCATATGAGATGGCAGATGATATGCAGAAGACAAGGGAATTGCTTGAAGGGATAAGACCGGGACAGTCACTGGGATTTTTTATCGGACCTGAAGGCGGTATAGCCCCGGAAGAATTGGAAGCTCTTAAAGGGATCGGCGCAAGTCCCATTACTCTCGGAAGACGTATCCTGCGTACCGAGACGGCAGGACTGACATTTATGTCATGGCTGGTATACCTTTTGGAAGGACGGAATGATTGACTATGAAAGAAGTATATCTGGATAATTCAGCCACCACACAGGCATATGAAGAAGTGGCTGAGATTATGAAGAAGATACTTACAGAGGATTACGGCAATCCTTCAAGTATGCATCGTAAGGGTATTGATGCCGAGAAGTACCTGAGGGAAGCGCGAGAGATAATAGCTGCCAATCTTAAGTGTGATACCGGAGAGATACTATTTACTTCCGGTGGAACGGAATCGGATAACATGGCACTCATCGGCACTGCCATGGCCAATCACAGAAGCGGTAAGCATATAATAACGACGGCGATAGAACATCCCGCTATCCTGGAGACTGCCGAACATCTTAAGAGTCTTGGGTTCGAGATCACTTATCTTCCTGTTGACAGCTTTGGTGTGGTAGATCCGGAGGAGCTTAGGAAGGCTATCCGCGAGGATACGATCCTTGTGTCGGTAATGCATACCAATAATGAGATCGGTTCTCTTCAGCCAATCGAAGAGATAGGTAAGATCATTAAGGAGATCAGACCTTCGATATTATTCCATGTGGATGCGGTTCAGGGCTACGGTAAGTTCAGGATATTACCAAGGAAGATGGGTATCGATCTTATGTCGGTCAGCGCTCACAAGATACACGGGCCTAAGGGAATAGGTTTCCTGTATATCAATAATAAGGTTAAGATCCATCCTATTATATTCGGTGGCGGACAGCAGAAGGGCTTGCGTTCGGGCACGGAGAATGTGCCTGCGATAGCGGGCATGGCTAAGGCTGTTTCCATGATATATAAGGATCTGGATGAACATATAGACAAGATGTATGAGCTTAAGGAGCATTTCGTTAAGCGCCTGCTGGAGATTGACGGTGTGACGATCAACGGACACACGGGCAGGGATTCCGCTCCTCATGTTATCAGTGCTTCTTTTGAGGGAGTAAGAGCGGAAGTGCTTCTTCATGCACTTGAGGACAAGCAGATATATGTTTCCAGCGGAAGTGCCTGCGCATCCAATAAGCCGGCGGTTTCGTCGACTCTTAAGGCTATTGGAGTGAAGAACGGACTTCTGGATTCTACTATAAGATTCTCGCTTTCTGTTTTCACGGAGCAGGAAGAACTGGATCATACGGTTGATGTACTTAACGAACTTCTGCCGGTACTGAGGAGATTCACGAGACATTGAACTGCCCCGGTAATGTAAGATAATATATTATCATGCCTAGATATGTTATCGGAAGTCATGAACTAATGGCATTATATAAGCCATTGGAAGCCATGCGCCAGCGACATTATGTTGACCATTGAAGCTACGTATTAACGGTATTATGTAAACTGTCGGAGGCCATGCGTGGCAGTTAGCGCATATTGGTATCAGATTGTGAATAAACGGACTTATAACTGTCCGGATTGGAGAGATTATGTTTTCATCTTTTTTGATAAAATACGGGGAGATTGGGGTTAAGGGTAAGAACCGTTACATCTTCGAGAACGCCCTTATGAATCAGATCCGGTATGCTTTAAAGCGTTGCGAGGGCAAGTTCCTTGTACATAAGGCTGAGGGAAGGATATATGTTGATGCGGAGTCGGAGTTTGACTTCGATGAAGTTGTCGATGCACTCAGCAAGGTCTTCGGTATCACGGGCATATGTCCTGTTAAGTTCGTTGATCTGTGCAATCCCGAGGAACTTAAGAAAGTGATCCTTGATTATGTGGATCAGGTTCATCAGGATAAGAATAAGACTTTTAAGATGCATGTAAGACGTGCTCATAAGAGTTATCCGATGGACAGCATGGAACTTAATGCAAGTCTCGGTGAAGCTGTGCTCGAAGCATTCCCCTCGATGAAGGTCGATGTACATGAGCCGGATATTCTGCTTACTGTAGAGATCAGAGAGAAGATATATATCTATTCGACCGTTATTCCCGGTCCCGGTGGTATGCCTGTAGGTACTAACGGTAAGGCAATGCTGCTCCTCTCGGGCGGTATTGATTCGCCCGTGGCAGGATACATGATCGCCAAGAGGGGAGTGAAGTTAGATGCGGTGTATTTTCATGCACCGCCGTATACATCTGAGAGAGCCAAGCAGAAGGTTGTTGATCTTGCACGCATCGTGTCGAGATACAGCGGTCCGATCTACCTGCATGTGATCAATTTTACGGATATTCAGCTTGCTATATATGAGAAGTGTCCTCATGATGAGCTTACGATCATTATGAGAAGATATATGATGAAGATCGCGGAGTCGATCGCGCTTGATACGGAATGTCTCGGGCTTATTACCGGAGAGAGTATAGGTCAGGTGGCGAGTCAGACGATATGCTCGCTCGCATGTACCAATGAGGTATGTACGCTTCCCGTATTCAGACCCTGCATCGGAATGGATAAGCAGGAGATCATCAATATATCAGAGAAGATCGACACATATGAGACTTCGATATTGCCTTTTGAAGATTGCTGTACCATCTTCGTGGCCAAGCATCCGGTGACCAAGCCGAGTCTTGAGGTCATTAAGAGACATGAGAAGCATCTGGATGATTGCATAGATGAACTGGTTAAGACAGCTCTTGATACCAAGGAGACTATAATCGTCTCATATGATAAGCGTGATTGATCTTAATATGAAAAAAAGAGCAGGGCTTAAGTCCTGCTCTTAGATTACTTTTGGAAATATGACCGGTCATATCCCGGTCATCATTGGCATGGATGTTGGATTAAACTGTGTAATCCTTGATAACATCCATAACAGCATCGATGTTGTCTTCTGCATGGATATTAAGATCGATGGGCTTAGAAAGATCCAAGCTGAAAATACCCATGATAGACTTGGCATCAATTACGTATCTGCCTGATACAAGGTCGAAGTCATAATCGAATCTTGTAATATCATTAACGAATGACTTAACCTTATCAATTGAGTTAAGCGAAATCTGAACGGTCTTCATAATTAAATACCTCCTTTTTACATTCAATACCTTCGACTTAATAGTAAAGGGATGGAAGATAAAAGTCAATAACTAAAGGTGACAAAAAAATTGGATAATAGGGCAAAAACTGTGGCATTTCATAATCTTGGCTGTAAGGTCAACCTCTATGAAATGGAATTAATGCAACAAAACTTCATTGAAAAGGGCTATCAAATTGTACCTTTTGATAAAAAAGCGGATGTATATGTGGTCAATACCTGTACCGTGACCAATATCGCCGACAGGAAGAGCCGTCAGATGCTTCACCGCGCACGGAAACTCAATCCCGATGCTCTTGTTGTGGCAGCAGGCTGTTATGTTCAGACAGACAGTGCCGGAGCGACGGCTGATGAAGCGATTGACATTGCTGTCGGTAATAATCATAAAACAGAGATGGTTGAGATTGTGGAGAAGTATCTGTCTGAGAGATCGGGAGGCGATAAGCTGCATGGGTCAGAATGTATCATATCGGATCTTGCCGTTCCGGTTCCTTATGAAAGGGGCAATCTTAAGACATCCAATGAACGAATAAGAGTTGATGTTAAGATTCAGGATGGTTGTAATCAGTTCTGTACTTATTGTGCGATCCCGCTTGCCAGAGGCCGTGTCCGTTCGCGTTCTCTTGAAGATATCCTTGAGGAAGTGGAGAATCTTAACAAGGCCGGATTCAAGGAAATAGTACTTACGGGAATACACTTAAGTTCTTACGGACTCGATCTGGATGAGAACTCATCTTCATATAACAATGCGGCGTGCGAAGAAGAATTTACCAATGAGAGATTGCTTAAAGTGATCGAGGAAGTGGCACGTATGGAAGATGTCAGAAGGATAAGACTCGGTTCACTTGAACCCAGAGTGATCACGGAAGGATTCTTACGTCGCATAAGTGCGGTTGATAAGGTGTGCCCTCATTTTCATCTGAGTCTTCAGAGCGGATGTGATGAGACCTTAAAGCGAATGAACAGAAGATATACCACTGAGGAATTTAGGGATAAGGTGAGGCTTATCCGGGAATACTATGAGCATCCGGCGATCACTACCGATGTGATAACAGGTTTTCCGGGCGAGGATGATGAGGAATTTGAGAGGTCATACGAGTTCATTAAGTCGATCGATTTTTACGAGACTCATGTGTTTAAGTATTCCAAGCGTAAGAATACGGCGGCAGCAGTGATGCCGGGGCAGAATACGGAAGCTGTGAAGGCGGCAAGAAGTGAAAGACTGATCGCGTTATCCGAGGAGAACAGGAAGCGTTTTGCAAGAGATCTTATAGGAAGAAAGGTAAGCATACTTATCGAAGAGAATTTAGAGATCGGCGGAAGGTTAAGATCTGTCGGCTATACCGGAGACTATGTCCGCATTGCAGCAGATAAGGGTGAGATCAATTCCATCGTGGAAGTGGAAGTTAATGAAGATGATCTTGTCGACCTGTAATGAGGCAGATTCCCGGCTTACAGGAACAGTTACTGTTCACACCCGTGTTTTTGTAAATAGCTACAGGAAATATATTCACAATAAACGCCTATGTGGGCGTCGGCACTTAGCGAGGCAAAGCCGAGCTTAGTGTCCGCTACGCTCACATCGGAGCGAGAGCGCCGTTTCGGTGAATATATTTCCTGTAGCGGACAGACACCTGTGAACAGCAACCAGGAACCTCCACCGGAGGCGGGCCGGATCCGGTTATCTTGAAACTTGAACATAAATGGGGTAATATGTATTTGGATGTTTCTGTCTACAAAAGGAACGATAGCGAGTTGCAATCAATATGGACTTATATGTCCCTATGGAGGTATGAATGCAGGAATTAGGTAATACTCAGTTTTTTAAAGTAGAAGTTGAGAAAGAGATAAGCGTCAATGATGTTATTGCTGAAGTCTATAACGCAATGACCGAGAAGGGTTATAATCCCGTTAATCAGATCGTTGGCTATATTATGTCCGGTGATCCTACATATATTACAAGTTACAAGGGCGCAAGAAGTCTTGTCATGAAGGTTGAGCGTGATGAGCTTGTTGAAGAACTTCTTAAGACTTATATTGATGCCAACGGCTGGAGTTAAGTAATGAGAATACTTGGATTGGATTTCGGTTCCAAGACCTGTGGAGTGGCGGTCAGCGATCCTCTTTTGATCACGGCTCAGGGGGTTGAGATCATCAGAAGGGAAAGTGCGGCCAAATTGCGTAAGACCCTTGCGAGGATCGAGGAACTTGTAGCAGAGTATGAAGTATCGGAGATAGTGCTCGGATATCCCAAGAATATGAATGATACCGAAGGCGAAAGAGTCGAGCTTACCCGTGAGTTCCAGGAGAAGCTTGAGAGAAGGACCGGACTTAAGGTTACTCTTTGGGATGAGAGACTTACAACGGTGGCAGCCGACAGGCTGATGATCGAAGCCGGTATCAGACGTGAGAAGAGGAAGGATTATGTAGATCAGATCGCGGCTACTTTTATCCTTCAGGGGTATTTGGATTATATCCGGAATGGAGATGGAAGATGAAATTGGAAAAAGTGACATTTTGTCCGGATAAGGATGAGCCGGTAGAGTTCTATGTGCTTGAGCAGACAAGGATCTCCGGTGTTAATTATATATTGGTAACAGATTTTGAAGAGGGAGACGGAGAAGCTCTTATCCTCAAGGATATGTCCGGTGACGAGGATGCTGAGGCAGTATATGCCATAGTAGACGATGAGACGGAGCTTGAAGCTGTTTCCGGAGTCTTCGAGGATCTGTTGGAGGATGTTAAATTTGTACAAGAATAAGAAGAGTTCCAAACTTAAGATCATTCCACTTGGAGGACTTGAGGAGATAGGAATGAATATCACTGCCTTCGAATATGAAGACAGTATCGTAGTGGTGGATTGCGGATTGAGCTTCCCTGATGATGACATGCTGGGAATAGATCTTGTAATTCCCGATGTAACATATCTGGTCAACAACGCCGAGAAGGTCAAGGCCTTTGTTATAACACACGGACATGAAGATCATATCGGAGCATTGCCGTATGTACTTCGTCAGATCAATGTGCCCGTTTATTCAACAAGACTGACTAACGGTATCATAGAGCATAAGCTTGAGGAGCACGACCTTTTGCATGATGTTGAGAGGCATGTTGTGTCCTTTGGAGATACCGTTACTCTGGGACATTTCAAGGTTGAATTTATCAAGACCAATCATAGTATAGTGGATGCGGCAGCTCTTGCCATATATACGCCTGTGGGAACCGTTGTTCATACAGGCGACTTTAAGGTTGATTATACTCCGGTATACGGTGATGCGATCGACCTTCAGAGATTTGCGGAGATCGGTCACAGTGGAGTACTTGCCCTTATGTGTGACAGTACCAATGCGGAGCGTAAGGGATTCACCCAGTCGGAGAAGACTGTAGGCAAGAGTCTTGATGCGAT
Source organism: Lachnospiraceae bacterium (assembly GCA_024684085.1). Taxonomy (GTDB): domain Bacteria; phylum Bacillota; class Clostridia; order Lachnospirales; family Lachnospiraceae; genus Colinaster. The sequence goes on from JAIKXM010000042.1 coordinate 23,710, forward strand.
GTTTGCCGATCATGTTAATACCCGTATAATCATTGCTACCTTTGCTTCCAATGTGGACAGGGTTCAGCAGATAATCGATTCTGCATACAAGTATGGGCGTAAGGTTGTGGTAGAAGGCCGAAGCATGGTCAATATCATCGATACGGCTCAGCAGTTGGGATGTATCAGTATTCCCGAGAATACACTTATACCCATTGACAATATCAAGGATTATCCCGAAGAGAAGACTGTCATAATCACTACAGGCTCACAGGGAGAGAGTATGGCCGCCTTAAGCCGTATGGCAAGCGGTAATCATAAGAAGGTGTCGATCGGATCCGGAGATACCGTTATCTTTTCATCCAATCCCATTCCGGGTAATGAGAAGGCGGTTACGAAGGTGATCAATGAACTTCTTGCAAAAGGAGCCGAAGTTATCTTTCAGGATGCCCATGTATCGGGACATGCCTGTCAGGAAGAGATCAAACTTATATATACGCTGGTTCGTCCGAAATATGCAATTCCGGTTCATGGTGAGTATAAGCACCTTAAGGCACAGGCCAGGCTTGCTTCTGAACTCGGTATAGCGGATGAGAATATATTCCTGCTTACATCCGGCTCCATTCTTGAGCTTGATGCCGAATCAGCAAAGGTTAACGGCAAGGTTCAGACAGGAGATGTCCTTGTTGACGGACTTGGTGTGGGTGATGTCGGCAATGTGGTGTTGAGAGACAGACAGATGCTGTCCAATAACGGTATCATGATAGCGGTGTTCGCTATGGACGGTGCGGGACAGCTTGTATCGGGACCTGAGATAATCACCCGTGGTTTTATATATGTCAGAGAATCCGATGCCCTTATGAATGAGATGACAGAGCTTGCTTATGAGACTGTTAACGATCTTGTGACTCTGGGTATTACTGACTGGTCTAAGATAAAGAGCAAGGTTAAGCAGGCGCTGGGCGAATACGTATGGAATAAGACTAACAGGAAGCCTGTGATCCTGCCGGTGATCCTGGAGGTATAGTACAATGGACACTAAAGAGATAATTGAATCTGTCTTCTCGGCTGCTCTTAAGATAGTATTGCTTGTTGTGGCTGTAATGTTCATATACAAGTATGCTGTTATGGCCTATGACTATGGGTACCGCGTTTTTACAGAGGAACCCGTAGGTTCAGGTGAAGGAAGAGTAGTCAATGTGACGATAACACCCGAGATGGATGTGAAGGCCATTGCCGAAGAACTTGAAGAACTGGGACTTATAAGAGATGCGCTCTTGTTCCGTATTCAGGAAAAAGTATCCGAGAATTCAGGTAATATCGTGCCGGGCGTATATGAGCTCAATACCAACATGACGGCCGAAGAGATGATCGCCGTTATGAGTAATGCCGAGATAACTACAGAGACGGAAGAGCAGATGGTATCGACTGTAGATACGGAGTCGGAATCCGATACCGATTCTTATGAGGAGACCGAAGGAGCTGCGGAAGAAGCAGAGGACGTGGAGGCAGAATGATTCTTGATGAGAGACTGACAACATTTATCAATTCTCTTGAGTCCGATCGTCCCGATTATCTGAATGAGCTGGAACAGTATGCGCTTAGCACGGATGTACCGATTATCCGCAAAGATATGCAGAGTTTTATGCGTTATATGATGGTGGCTCATAATCCGACTAATATTCTGGAGGTGGGCACTGCGATAGGATTCTCGGCACTTCTGATGAGTGAATATGCTCCGGATGCTCATATAACCACAATAGAGAACTATGATAAGAGAATCCCTGTAGCAAGGGATAATTTTTTGAGATTTGGCAAAAGTGACCGCATTCAGTTGATCGAAGGAGATGCTGCCGAAGTTCTCCCAAAGCTGACGGACACTTTTGATTTTATTTTTATGGATGCCGCCAAGGGGCAGTATATCAATTATCTTCCCGATATATTGAGGTTACTTCCTGCGGGAGGGATACTTGTCAGTGATAATGTGTTACAGGATGGCGATATAATAGAGTCTAAGTATGCCGTATGCAGAAGGGACAGGACCATTCATACGCGAATGAGAGATTATCTGTTTGAGATCAAGCATATGGATGAGCTGACGACAGTTGTCCTGCCTGTGGGCGATGGATGTGCCGTGAGCGTTAGGCGTTGATAGCCTGAGGAGATTGAGATCAGATGAGAGATATCGAATTGTTGATACCGGCCAATAATCTTGAGGTTCTCAAGGTTGCCGTTCATTTCGGCGCTGATGCCGTATATATAGGCGGTGAGGCGTTCGGGTTAAGAGCCAAGGCCAAGAACTTCACCAAAGAAGAGATGAGAGAGGGCATAGAATATGCCCATGAGCATAATGTTAAGGTCTATGTTACCGCCAATATACTTGCTCATAATTATGATCTGGAAGCTGCAAGAGAGTATTTCCGAGAGCTTAATGAGATAAGGCCGGATGCGCTCATAATCGCCGATCCGGGTATGTTCACCATAGCCATGGAAGAATGTCCTGATATAGATAAGCATATCTCTACGCAGGCCAATAATACCAATTACATGACTTACCGATTCTGGTATGATCAGGGGGCTTCAAGAGTCGTATCGGCCAGAGAGCTTTCGCTTAAAGAGATCAAAGAGATCAGAGCTTCTATTCCTGATGATCTTGAGATAGAGACCTTTGTTCACGGAGCAATGTGCATCTCATATTCCGGAAGATGTCTTCTGAGTAATTATTTCACGGGAAGAGATGCCAACAGGGGGGCATGTACACATCCTTGCAGATGGAAGTACGCCGTTGTTGAGGAGCAGCGCCCGGGCGAGTATCTGCCGGTGTATGAGAACGACCGAGGGACATATATTTTTAACAGTAAAGATCTGTGTATGATCGAGCATATACCGGATATCGTTGACGCCGGTATCGACAGCCTGAAGATAGAGGGCCGAATGAAGACAGCTCTGTATGTGGCGACGGTTGCAAGGACTTACAGAATGGCGATCGATCATTATCTGAAGGATCCCGCAATCTACGAGGCTCATATGGACTGGTACAAGGCGGAGATCAGTAAGTGTACATACAGGCAGTTCACAACCGGATTCTTCTATGGCAAGCCCACCGAAGAGACTCAGATATATGACAGCAATACCTATATCAATGAGTATACTTATCTGGGAATTGTTTATGATATCGATGAGAGGGGCTATGCTCACATTGAGCAGCGCAACAAATTCTCTGTTGGGGACAGCATAGAGATAATGAAGCCGGACGGCAGTAATGTGGAGACTATTGTTAGAGCCATATATGATGAGGAGGGCAATTCCATGGAGAGTGCGCCTCATCCCAAGCAGCAGTTGTATATTGATCTGTCGGTTTGCCCTGAGCCTTACAATCTGCTCAGAGTGGAACGGAAAGAAGATACAGAGGAGTAAAAAAATGACCGAGATTATGAATGTTGAAGAGATCTTTGGCGAGAACGTCTTTTCCAAAGGAGTGATGCGTCAGAGATTGCCTAAAGAGGTATTTGAAGAGGTTGAAGCCGTAATGGAACACGGCGGTGAGTTGTCTAAGGAGACTGCCAATATCGTCGCCGACCTCATGAAGGATTGGGCGATCGAGAAGGGCGCAACTCATTATACACACTGGTTCCAGCCGTTGACAGGTATAACTGCCGAGAAGCATGATTCATTCGTGACACATCCCAATGCGGACGGCAAGATGCTGATGGAGTTCTCGGGCAAGGAGCTTATCAAGGGTGAGCCCGATGCGTCATCTTTCCCTTCGGGTGGACTGCGCGCTACCTTCGAGGCAAGGGGATATACAGCATGGGATATCACTTCACCGGCCTTCATTAAGGAGACTGCTACAGGACCTATCCTCTGCATCCCTACGGCATTCTGCTCTTATAAGGGAGAAGCTCTTGATAAAAAAACACCGCTTCTGCGTTCTCTGGAAGCCTTAAGCGAGCAGGCGATCAGGATCGTTCGTCTTTTTGGTAATACAGAGGCAACCAAGGTTATCGCTTCCGTAGGTGCGGAGCAGGAATACTTCATAGTAGATAATGATAAAGCGCTTCAGCGTGAAGATATAATATTCTCCGGACGTACATTGTTCGGTGCACGCGCACCCAAGGGTCAGGAGATGGATGATCACTATTTTGGTGTCATCAGGGAGAGGATCGGCTCTTTCATGCGTGATGTCAATACCGAGTTATGGAAGCTTGGCGTAACAGCCAAGACTCAGCATAATGAGGCGGCTCCCGCACAGCATGAGCTTGCTCCCGTATATGAGTCGGCCAATATCGCTGTTGATCACAATCAGCTTGTTATGGAGACTCTGAAAAGAGTGGCAGGCAATCATGGGTTAAGATGTCTTCTTCATGAGAAGCCTTTTGCAGGAGTTAACGGTTCAGGTAAGCACAATAACTGGTCGATAACAACTGACAACGGTGTCAATCTTCTTGAACCCGGTGTGAGTCCTAATGAGAACATTCAGTTCCTTCTGGTACTTGCATGTATCATTAAGGCGGTTGATACTCATGCCGATCTTCTCAGACAGAGTGCATCCAATGTAGGCAATGACCACAGACTTGGTGGATATGAGGCTCCGCCTGCTATCATATCCGTATTCCTCGGAGAGCAGTTGGAGGACGTTGTTAAGCAGCTGGTAGAGACAGGACAGGCTGCCAACCTTATCGAAGGCGGAACTTTGCAGACAGGTGTTTCTACTCTGCCTGATTTTGAGAAGGATGCGACAGACAGAAACCGTACTTCACCATTTGCCTTCACAGGTAATAAGTTCGAGTTCCGTATGGTAGGTTCGGGTGATTCCATCGGAAGCCCCAATACCATTCTTAATGCCATTGTTGCAGAGAGTTTCTGTGAGGCGGCTGACAGACTGGAGAATGCTGAGGACTTCCCTCTTGCCGTACATGATCTCATTAAGGAATATCTTACCAGACATCAGCGTGTAATATTCAACGGCGACGGTTATTCCAAGGAATGGATCGAGGTTGCAAGGAAAAGAGGCCTTCCCAACATTCCTTCAATGGTCGAGGCGGTATCGGCTCTGACCACTCCCAAGGCTATTAAGCTCTTTGAAAAGTTCAATATATTTACCGAGTCGGAACTTGAGTCCCGTTCGGAGATCCTCTACGAGACATATGCCAAGACTATCAATATAGAGGCGAACACAATGATCGATATGGCTAATAAGCAGATTATCCCGGCAGTGATCGGATTCGCCGGATCTCTTGCCGGTACAGAGAGCAATCTTAAGGCAGTCGGTGCGGATGTATCGGTAGTGGATGAGAGACTTAAGAAGGTTACGGACAGACTTGCTTCAATGCAGAAGTGTTGTACGGCACTTAAGGAAGAGGTTGATAAGGCTGTGGCAATGAGCAGGGGCAGAGATCAGGCATTCTATTATATGCAGCATGTAATGCCTGCGATGGAAGCACTCCGTACTCCCGCAGATGAGTTGGAAGGTATCGTAGATAAGTGCTACTGGCCGTTCCCGACATATGCGGATCTGTTGTTTGAGGTTTAAGTCCTGTGCATCCTGATTTTTTACTGTTGCAGGCACGGTAAAGCAGTATGAGAATAGGGCTGACATCTTTTTCGGCGTTCTATTATTCTTTTTGGAAAAAACACTTGCATTTTGAATAAAAGTATTGTAATATACATCTTGTGCTTACGGCACAAGATAATAGCGCTATCGCCAAATGGTAAGGCAACGGACTCTGACTCCGTCATTTTCTAGGTTCGAATCCTAGTAGCGCTGCTCAGAAAACCCTAGAAAACAAGCGTTTTCCGGGGTTTTTATAATTCTATATCAGCAGTTATAATTCTCATTTATTACCTAAAAATATGTCTTTTTTACCTATCATAGTCAAAGGCACAGTCAAAGGTTATATATTCAACTATCATAGTTACTAACTTTAATGACCTGCTGAACCTTTCCGTCAGCAGATACCACTTTTTTATCAAACCTGATTTTACTTAAACAAACACCGTTTAGTGCAACGGAATATAGTAATAGCTCGAAAACGATAACAATCGAGATTTACAAATCTGGTCCTAACGGGTATGTGACCACCAAGAAACTAACTGTAGGTAAAGATCAGTACTCACTTCTCATCAAATGGCTTACACGAGACTTTCCCTCTCCAGATTACCGAATGGGTGCAATGGGGTGCGGTGTTGTTGCCATGACAGATATTGAACTCTATTTAACTCAACAGCATACTGGTTATGCTGCTCCGCTTCAAGGTATAAAATATAATAAATCCAATGGAGAAATCGCTAAGGATGGTTATATGAGATACGCTGAGTATAACAGAGATTATTTGTACTATTTAGGGGACAATTCACTTAACTATTTTACTGGCGTTCTTCCTTCAAGTATGGAAATCGGGATCGAATTATATTTGGAATCGAATAATCATCCATATAAAAATGCTACATGGGCACCATATTGTGGAGGAAAGAGTGATGCAAAAATAGAAGTGGCAAAAATAATAGAGACTATGATATCTAGGAATTTACCGGTGGCATTTGCGTACTTTACCTTTAGCGAGCAGAATCTGCTTGAGTTGTATTCAAATTGTAGTGACGCAAGACAAGAAGAATCCAGTGATGAGGACGTTAAATCGCATTATATGACAATTGTTGGTTATTCAAAATATTTGAGAGATGATGGCATTAATTACGAATATGTTTTAAAGGTTGTTTCTTGGGGGAAGATTTATTATATAAACTATGATGAATATGCTGATAATTTAAGTTATTTCTCGAATGTTCTGGAGGTTAAATAGATGAGGAGGAGTTTTGGTGTCTTTTTTGTCATATCGGTAATATTATTGTACGGATGCGGAAGATACCAAGAATACAATTTGAAACCAGATGATGAATTGTCTCGCACTATATATTCGGTCCTTGGTGAAGACTTTTATTACCTTGGAAAAGAAGTTAGTAAATCTGGTGAAATATCGTACAAATATCAAATTATGAGATTGGAACCAGAGGCGGTTAAGGATTTGGTTTGTGTTGTTAACGAGTATATATACAATAAGAAATCAGATCCAATCCAGATAATTGTATATACAGAAGTACCGGGTGGGCGCGGTCAAATGTTTCAGATAAAAAACCATTCAAATGATGCAAATGTATTGGATTATTCGAGAGGAATGTATTGGTTATATATTCGAGAAATGGATATATCAATTAGTAATGAGGCCCGCCAGCCTTTTATTTATACGCAAATTGAGGGCATAGAGGAGTTGTATATTGATAAGACAGTGCAAGAGAAAGCAGAGGCCGAAGGCATTGATTGGTATTCTTGTTGGCCCACTTTAAAAAAAATGACTGTTATAGAGTAACATATAATTTTGCGCTTTTGAAATATAATGTCGGGGGATCCCATCCAATTGCTGATAAAGTTTTCTGTCAGACCCTCGTCGTAAGTAAGATGTTTCCAATGAGTATTTATCATTTTCAAGGTGTGTGGCTAAGGCTTTTGAAACCTCGCGCGGCATCTGTAGATGTAACGGAACTTCAGTCTTTCCCTGGATTATTGAGATATATTCACTGTCAAAATCAATCTCTGATAGTTTTAGCCTCGCGATATTACCGGAACGCATCCCCGTTCTAGTGGCCGGACGTACGATAGTCAGATTTCGCTTTCCAGATTCGGCGCCTGTGTTAATTGATCCCTCCATCCTGCTGATTTCCTCCGATGCATACGCCGTGGGGACAGGAGTTGTTCTCTTATAACGAGGAACTGATTATTAAACCATTCTAAAAGTTTTTAGTTGGGGAGAAGTCTATTATATTGATTATGATGAATATGCTGAAAAACTAAGTTATGTATCAAATATCTTGGAGATCAAATGATGAGAAAAGTAATTTGGGTAATTCTTCTTATTTTTGCCATAATGTTTGTGAGTAGTTGCGGAAGGGCAAGAAAATACAATTTGAAACCGGATGATGATTTTTCATACTCTGTGTATGAAAGGGTTAGCAATGAATTTCACTATCATGGAAAAAAGGAGACAGAGTTATATGGAACCTGTTACGAATATCAGATAATAAACAAAAATGCTGAATCGATATCAAACTTTATAAGTGTAATCAGCAGTTGTATGGAGAATGTAAATTCAAAAGTTTCTGTGTATGTTTATTCGGATATTCCGGGAGGACTCGAATGTGTCTTTAGCCTTAAAAATTATGCGCAAGAAGGTGAGAAAAAAGGTGACCTTATTGCGGGCTGCTTCTTGTTTGTTAGTGATCCAGGAGTTGTTTCGGATGGTATTTATTATGACCCTGTCACCTACTCGGGCATAGAGGGAATTACCATGATTTCTATTCCGAGTAAGATGGATGAAAAGGCTAAGAATGTGGGCATTGATTGGTATGCAAATTCACCAGACTTGGAACAGGTTATCGTCAGAGAATAGATGAGGTGTTTGACATCTATAGAGAAGGGAATGTCCATTCCCGATTGTGATAGGAATCCATAATGGCTTTTCGTACTTCATCGGAAGAGGCTACTTCTAATTCTGATTGTGTCTGCGTGTATTTTTTGTGCCATTTTTCCAGACCTCGCGAGCTCTCTGTGCCCCGAATATTGATCCCCATTTTTTATCTTGTACCGCTTTGTCTCCAACCCTGTTATTTGGGGGATTCTTGTAACTGTGAAGATTGATTATAACACAGGATAACATGGAATAAAACGTAAAATAAAAGAAAAAGTTAGAACAGATAAGTTCTCTGTGAATCTTATGCACAAGGTTTCCAGAGGACTTTTTTGCGCCCTAGTGGCGCTGCTTGAGGGACTGAAATATCGGTCCCTTTTTCATTGTCTAAAAACACCGTGTTTATGCGGGTTTCAGCAGTTCTTGATCAAAAGAATTCATCTACATTTCAACGCAAAAAGGATCAGAAACAGTTTCCCAAGATCTTTTTGATAAGTGTTGTATTTTGAATGCAATTCATATATAATCAACTTAACAAGAGAGCCGAACGCTAGATAGAGCCTAGCCGCCGGCAAAATATATACTACAAAAGTAGCACCTTAGATTGCCAAGTCAGAGGGTGCTACTTTTTGTGTCTGAGTATTACAACAAGAGTTGAAACTGCACAAAGCATAATAACGAACTGAAACAGATCAGCATAAGTTACCATTGGCATCAGCCTCCTTTCAAATAGTCCGGCAGCTGACGTATCATCCTTTCGGCTCCCCTATTAAATTGACGAAAGATATGCTATCAGATTAATCTGGCCATATCGTGAAGGGAACAGGCTTGAGGTAAAGAAGGCGAATGGAGGTCTTCCCAACAGCCTGTGGGATACGTATTCATCTTTTTCAAATTGTAATGGTGGTGCAATCATCCTTGGCGTTAAGGAACGTGAGGACGGAAGCTG
>JAIKXM010000012.1 GCA_024684085.1 Lachnospiraceae bacterium
ATCATAATTCTCTTGTGCTAAAAATCACATCATGCAGATTAAAAACCTCCAACTGCAGATCACTCATTGAGCAAACGATAACTCAATTTCTACATTTATACAATTAACAATTCATAAACATTTCTTAGCTTTTTGTAAAAAAGAGACTCCCGGAATACACTTCCCGGGAGTCCGCCTTTTGATGTAAATCAGTTATATTATAGTTACTTACAACTTTTCACTTTCATTTTTCTCAATCCCATTGATGCTTTTGCCTCAATTACCAAATGCATCTACTTAATTTCTTCTATCTGTAAAATAACATTACCTAACGAATTATCATTATAATAACAAATTCTAAGATGCTGCCCGTTACCTTCTATAATACCTCCATGAGATCTGGCATTATTATAACCAGGAGTTTCCGCAAAATCAGAATATTGAAATCTGACTCCATTGATTACAAAACTCTCCCTTTGATGTCCTTCATACGGCATGGGAGAAAAATCTTCTACAACACCTTCTACAGTTTTATAATATCCCTCTTTGAATAGATTATTTGCTTTATAAGAATTATAAGTCACATAAAAAAACAGACCAACACCAGTAACAGCCGTTATAATCGATATGCTTAACAATAATAAACCCGCTTCTTTAGAATTTTCCAAAGTACTTCTTGATCTAAGCAAAAAAAATCTAATTAGAAAAGCACCTAATGCAATAATACCTCCACACAATAACGGTAAATAACTTAACTCAAAATGTATTTGATACAATAATTCACTTTCCATTACTCAACCTTTCTTCAATTATTTTATTAAAAACTCCTCTTTCATCCAAATAATCCAATATTATTTCACTAAACCAAATCGAGTATGATGGATATACTTTATACTTTCCCACGGCAATCCGCTTAGTATAAGTTCTTCTTAAATGTCCACATAGAGGCGAAAAGCCATATCCATATGATCCCCCAATACCCTTTGGGGCACCATCCCCATCCATCACCAAATCGACTCCGTAATGTTTAGGAAGCATGCCATAATTAATTGATCCTGCACTACCATATCCTTCTAAATCAAAAACTGTTTCATAATTTGTAATTGAAACAGACTCTGATGCCGAACCATAACACCAACCAGCGTTCATAGTGTCATTAATAGTAGTAGGTGATGCGGTCTTTATCGGAAGTCTCGTTGATCAGCAGGTACTCATTGTAGACATAGACCGTTGTGTTGCTCGTTGTCTTCCCTGATACAGTATCGCTGACGGTCTTATAGATTCTCTTTCCATCATTGTAATAATCATAGGCAAAAAAATATTGCCGTCAATTATAATGCCCCGCGGCGGAATAAACATCCATTCAACACATATTAGTGTGTAGCCATCTCCGCTTCACACTGCATAATTCTTTCTGTCATTGGCAAACATATCTACTTCTTGTTATCTGCCAACATCAAATATAATCTCAATTCATTCCTCTTGACATTTGTCTTTTATACAAAAAGACAAACATTAATATGAAGAATACAAACACAGCAACAGTAAATACAAACGCTTTATAAGACTGTAAATAACCAACCCATAGAAGAAGAAATAACAGATTAAACAACCCACACAGGAAAGAAATAGTTATCTTCCTATCGTATTTCTCATCAGCCAAATGTGCCTTATTATTAATAATCTTAACCAAGAAAGCCTCACCTTGCTTTAGTTTTAACCCTTCCTTCTCGAGTACGCATAAGCGCCCTTCTCGATCCATATTATCCACATAGTTTATTATATAAAAGCTTGGTCTGGCGGCAATAAACGTCCTATCTTTTACGATCACTTCTGTTGATAATGATAAAAATGATAGTTCCTTTTCTTTTCTCGTTTTCAATACCTGATATCCAGAAAAAGTAACCATAAATACCAAAATAATAATCATTCCAAAAAACATAATACCTCCCGTATCATTTTTCCTTCATATATTGCTATTTTTTTATTGATTCCTTCTATCCCTTACCTAAGGTATGCTGCGGTTTCGGGCAATGAGACACGTGTGAATGGAAAACGCGGCAACAGATGTAATCTAACAATCAGAGGCCTGTACATATTGCATATATGTATCAGGATTTTTAGCTTTTGTACTTTTACTACAGATTATTCAATCACTTCATCGACTTTATCAATTCTTTTAATGACTTTAGACCGGGCAAAATACTCTACTTTCGCTTTATTTCCAATTCCAATTTCTTTTAACACCTTATCTGATCTGTCTAAAAAAATTAGTTCTTCACATAAAGAATTAGAATCTTCTAAAAACAATCTATACGTCTTTGTGCTAGGCCATGCATCATTTTGCGTAAACACATATTCATATTTTTTCATGATTACTAATTTTTCTTCAGAACCTTTTAGAATGTCAACAACTAACAAGATCGCTTTTTTAAGATCAATAATCATTTCCCAGAAAGCTAGAATAATACAAATAAGCAAAATAAATCGCTTATTCAAAACGGAATAAACCATAAAAAGAATAACCCCCGGTAGCAATAAGAGTTCCGCCACACCTTCGCTTACTATTTTTTTATATTTACTCATTTAATAACTCCATAACAAAACTTTCAAATCCCCCAACTGATGGTGAATAAACACCAAATTAACTATAGGCCATAACAGATAAGCGATAACAAAACCGTAGATGAACGAAATCAAAACATTAAAGAACTTGTTAACGTTGAAGACAAAATCTTTGCTTCCGTTATGTAATAAATAATTAAAACTGATAGAGATCAAAGCACATCCGGTTAATACAAATCCCCCAACAACCGTCAGCATTAAAATAGGCTTTTTCTTTATTTGTTTCATATACCTTAACCCTCTTACTTTGTTAGGCATCCTTATCTGAATTACATGTACAAAATATCATACCGTCCTAATACAGTCAAAGAAATACGGCCTAAATCAGAAGATCTGACATTTCCGTACAACAATTGACATTTATAGGCAAAAACTCCCGACGTATACCAACGCCGGGAGTTCAATCCTAATTATTATTTCGGGTTAGAATCTTAATCTCTTAATCTCCTATTGAAACTAAGCCCATTCACTTGACTATGCTGCATCCTTTATTATTTTTTAAAAACTTCTTTTGCACCTTCGGCGCGCAGAGCCTCCACTGTAATTCTTGTTTGTTCTGCCAAAGTATTTGCTCTACCGCTTCTAAATTATTCCGCACATAATGACCTCTGTCTATCAGTCATCTCAAGGATTCGGCCTAAATCAGAAGATCTGACATTTTCGTGCAACAATTGAGATTTATAATCACAAAATATCATTCATATCTTAAAGCTTCGATCGGATCGAGTCTTGCAGCCTTGTCAGCAGGATAATATCCGAAGAATATTCCTATTGCCATTGAGAAAGTAATAGCGATTATTATCGAACTAACCGATATCGCAACCGCACATTCAATAATCTTGGTAAACAGTATACCCAGCAGAACTCCCAGTATGATACCGATGATACCGCCTATCACACATATAACGATAGCTTCTACGATAAACTGCATCCTTATAGATGTATTGGTAGCTCCGACAGCCTTTCTGATACCGATCTCTCGTGTACGCTCCGTGATAGACACCAGCATTATATTCATTACACCGATACCGCCTACAAGAAGAGCTATACCTGCGATAACGGATATCGCCGCCGTAGTAGCACCCATGATAGTGCTAAGACTCTCCACCAGAGAAGCCATATTGAAGACGACAACATTGTAATAATCATTCCTGCTGTAGTACATATCATTGATATACTTCTGCAATCTTCCGGTGAACTTATCGGAATCCACATCTGACTCAGTAGCAACACTGAAAACACCCAGCTTCTCTGAATGGACTATATTACTTGCTGTTCTGAAGGGAATATATGCCAAGGACATCATATCTTTACGATCAGTAGTCAGTCCCATAAGGATATTACTGTCATCCATTTCATATTCATATACGCCCGCTATGATATATGCGTACTCTTTATTACCGAGATTAGCTGTTATCCTGGAACCGACAGCCGCCTCCATATCTCCGCCAAAGAGATTCTCAACTACGATATCGGATACAATGCACACATCCCTGGCTTCTTCCATCTCATTCAAAGAGAAATATCTGCCTGCCAGAAGATTAAGATCTTCGCTACTCAGATATCCGTAATTAGTCCCGATCAGCTCGATATTGGCGGTCTTCTTACCATTCTCAGCCTTGCCGTCACCTATTGTCCTGCTGACCATGATATACTTGATCTCTTCACTGAATGTCTCGCATACATCCTCGGCTATATCATAAGTCAACAGATCATCAATGGTCATCTCTCTGTAAGTGTCCATATCCTTATCGGTACGCTCACTGACATAGACCTCGATATTATTGGCTCCCATGCTGAACATCTCGGAGTTCATCTGTTCCTTAAGCGAATTACCCACTGTCATTATTGCGATAACGGAACTGATTCCGATTATTATTCCGAGCATCGTAAGGAAGGATCTCATCTTATTGGCCTTAAGACTGAAAAGCGCAAGTTTTATATTCTCTAACAGAAGATTCATGACCTGCCTCCTTTCGTCTCGCCTATGATGCTACCGTCACTTATCGTTATTATCCTCTCGCATTCCGACGCAAGTGTCTTGGAATGTGTGATAAGCACAACGGTCTTATTCTGCTCCTCATGAAGCTTATGGAAGATATCCATAACCAATCGACCCGTAGCAGAATCAAGCGCACCCGTAGGTTCGTCGGCAAGAATTATCGCAGGATCACAAGCCATCGCTCTTGCTATGGCCACCCTCTGCTTCTGACCGCCCGAGAGCTCCTCCGGAAGATGATCCATTCTGTCACCCATTCCGACCATCTCAAGCAATTCCTTCGCGCGCTCATTCCTCTTCGCCGCAGGCATGCCCGAATACAACAAAGGCATCTCCACATTATATAATGCATTAGTCTTAGGTATAAGATTATAAGTCTGGAAAACAAACCCGATCTTTTGATTTCTTATCCCCGACAATTCCGTATCATGCGCAGACGAAACATCTATCCCATCCAACAGGTATGTGCCTGCGGTAGGCCTGTCCAAAGAGCCTATGATATTCATAAGAGTAGACTTACCCGAACCCGATTCTCCGACTATCGCAACAAAATCTCCCTTATTGATATCAAGATCTATTCCCTTAAGTACTTCAAGTTCATTGGGGCGACCGATAAAATACTTCTTAACGATCCCCCTCATCGTGATCACTTTTTCGGAGTCTGTAGTATTAGTATTCAACCTACATTCCTCCCATCGCACCTGATTGCATAAGCAATTCATCAAGATTTGTTCCTAAGCCGTTGCTTGGCAGTATAACTTCCATACCTTCGGTCAACTGCTCCGAACCGATCTCTGTATAGTATCCGCTCTCTGCTCCCTTGGTGACGAAGATCTTCTTACGAGGGATCTTGAACATATCGTCTTCTCTTATCTCACCGTTCACTTCATCCCTGACTTCAATATATGCATTACCGTCTTCATCCGTAAGGACGGCATCGTAAGGAACGGCAAAGACATCATTGACTTCATCTGTGATGATACTGATCTTGGCAGTCATATCCATCCTGATATCAGGATATTTCTCATCCATTGATATGATAACTTCGTATGAAACGGTAGTCTGCGAACCTGTTCCCTGAATATCGGCTCTGGGAGCAATGGACTCTACCTTACCTTTTCTGATCTCTTCTTCATTGGAATAAGTCTTAAATTCAACTCTCTGACCAACAGCGATCTTATTGATATCATATTCATCTATGGATGTCTTGATCTTATATACACTGTCATCTTCTATAACAACAGACTGCTGTCCTGTATAAGTATCTCCAACCTCAAGATTGACTGAAGTTACAAGACCACTGACAGGAGCTACAACAGTACAACTCTCAAGCTGATCCTCATACTGTCTTACAGCCTTTTCTGCCGAATCATCCGCAATGCTGTTATTATTACGTGTTATGGTAAGGTTATTGGCTCTATCCGCATATGCCACATCAGCGCTGAGAACCGAATCATCCCTGGTCTGTTTAGCCTTCTCCAATGTACTCTCGGCAGCTTCGGCACTCTGATCAGCAGATTCTATGAGTTGCATTTTTGACGATATATCAAGAGTATCATTTCCCTCTTTGATATTTTCAATATAAGTATAATAATTATTCTCTGTAGCATCCAAAATCGAAGCCTGCAACTGATGATCCTTGGCAATATCATATTCACGTGTTGCCTGATCTACCTGTTCAGCTGTACGCTCCTTAGTCTTATCAAGATCTATCTTGGCAAGATTAAGACTTCTCTCCGCCATTATCTCATTGATCCTGGCATTCTCTCTTGTCACATTGAGATTATTCTCCGCGTCGGCAAGATCCTTCTCTATCTCCTCAGAATCCAGTGAGAATATAACATCGCCCGCTTTAACATAATCTCCTGTCTTAACATTGACGGCAGTAACTTTGACTCCACTGACATCTGCAATAATGGTGTTCTCATCAAGACTTACCACTCTTCCCACTGCCGAAACAGTCTCAGTCAGGTCTTTTTTCTCAAGAGAATAAGTCTGAACATTACCTGCAAGCAATTCCTTTGAAGCCTTAACCGAACTGTATATATTAAGGCCCAGGAAGATTACGATCAGAGCGATCACGCAGATAACTACGATCCTATTCTTATTCTTCTTTGACATTCCGGACTTCTTAATGTTCCCCGATGTTGTTTTCTTTTTCATAACTGATTGCCTCTTTTCACAATATCCTTTCCCATTTTTTTCCGCAAGGCATCCATAGCGGCTTCGGCCTTAGCCTTCTTCTCATAAGCCACTTCCGCCTTACTATCCGAATATAAATATCCCCCTTTGTAATCTTCAAACAGAGACATCTGATGATACTCATCCCTGTCTATCTTGCTAACCCTTACACCAAGCTGTCTGATCGGACGTCTGCCGTCCCATACACACCTGAGCAGCTCCATGGACTTCTTTCGTATCTCAACCGCATCCGCAGTACTTCGGTCGATCGTCATCTGCCGGCTTACATGCGAAAAGTCAGAATATCGAACCGATACACTGACACATCCTCCAACCACCTTATCTTCTCTGAGCCTTCTGCATACGGAATCGCACAGAGAATCGATCACCTTCTCCGCAGTCTCATAGTCCTCCACATTAACCGCTGTGGTGGTGCTGTGGCCGTAACCCTTTTGTATACCTTCATCATAACCTGTGGGATCTATGTCCGCCCCATTGGCATATTCCCACAAAGCAACTCCGAACTTACCGAGATTGCCCTCTATGACACTTCTGTCACTTTTTGCGAGATCTTCTATTGTTATTATCCCCAGATTCCGCATTGCCTTAGTCATACTCTTTCCGGCGTAGAGCATATCAGATACCGGAAGCGGCCACATCTTGGTCTTAACCTCATCCGGAAACAGTGTATGAACCTTGTCGGGCTTGGAGAAATCTCCCGCCATCTTGGCAAGGATGAATTGCGTCGACACTCCGATATTCACTGTGAACCCCAGAGTCTCCTTGATCTCATCCTTTAATGAATATGCGAACTTTACCATATCCCCATACATGGATTCGTATCCGTCGAATACGACCCAGGCTTCATCGATACTATACTGAATGATATTATCGGAATACTTACCCAGGAGGGATATGAACTGATCCGAATAGCGCTTATATGTCCTGTAGTCAGACGGAACCACGATAAGTCCCGGGCACTTGCGCCTTGCGGAAGCCACCGGTTCAGCCGTTTTGATCCCATAGGAAGCTGCCGGCACGGATTTAGCCAGCACTATTCCTCTTCGGGACATCTCATCCCCTCCTACTATGGAGGGAACAGTGCGAAGGTCATCTGTCTCTCCCAATTCCCTTATCCTGTAAACAGCCGACCAGGATAGGAAAGCACTGTTAACATCTACATGAAAAATAATTCTGTCCATTTCTGCAAGATCTTATAAAGTCTTCTTGAATCTTCTGAAATCTCCTACAGCCTTTATTCCTATCTTGACGATCTTCTTGATATCAATGGAATTGGTACCCTTCTGTCTCGCCTTAAAAGAGATCTCCCTGAATGTGATCTTCTCCTTATAATGACTGAAGAATACCACAAGCATAATATTGGGAAGATTATAATCCGGATCAAATCTGTCCAGATACTTGGATAACATTGAGCAACGGATAAGTCTGAACGGAGCGTTGGCATCCTCTACCTTAACACCAAAGATAATGCGGAGCAACAGACATACCGTATTCTCCACCATCTTACGCGACTTACCGTCACCTCTTACAACTCTGTTACCGATCACTGCATCATAAGATCCTCTCAGATCCCAGAAAGCTTTGAATTCGGCAGGATCGGTCTGTCCGTCAGAATCTGTCTGGAACACATAGTCCGCTCTCTCAGAGGCGTACTTATATAGAGCAATGACCTTAGGGCCATGCTGTTTGCCCGTATCCGATAATATGACAAGCTTGTCATATTCCTTTTGCAGGTTCTCAAGAACCTCATGAGTATTATCACTGCTTCCGCTGTCAGCTATAACAAGTCTTGAGTCCTCGCTCCCCAGTGCAAGCACCGGATACCAGTTCTTAACCGTCTCTTCGATATTCTCGCCTTCATTATATGCAGGCATTACAATATACAAAGTATCTCCCATTTTTTTGCTCCTCCATAACCGCAAGCCCAATTTTACTTAATAGGGTCGGATGTCCGTTTTTGCAATGCCGTGCACAGAACGCACGTCAGCAAAAAAGGCTCCTTCTTAACCGCAAGCTATATCTAACTTAGTACCGTCGGATGTCCCTCCGAATCTGACATAAATTCATCTATCTGTCTGAGTGTGCACCCCACCACATCGCCACCTTTAAGATACTCATCCGTCCAGCAGATGATCTTATTCATGGCACTCTTCATATTCCATACAGGCTTCCATCCGAAAGTCTCTTTCAGCTTACTGCTGTTAAGCTTAAGGAAGCCGGCTTCATGAGGACCTCCGTCCGACTTATTGATCCACTTCAGATCACCGCCTGTAAGCTTATTCCATTCATCGCAGAAAAGAGTGGTCAACTCACCTGTCGTTACACAGTTATCATCATCGGGTCCCACATTATAACAATCTGCAAGTGTGGGATCTTTATACTGTGCCATTGCTATGGTTAGGTACACCGTAAGCGGTTCCAGTACATGCTGATAAGGACGTGTGGAATAAGGATTTCTGACAATAATGTCATCTCCTCTCTCAACTGCTCTTACACAATCGGGAATGATCCTGTCTGTTGCAAAGTCTCCTCCGCCTATTACATTACCGGCTCTTACCGTGGATACCGCCACTCCCTTTTCTCTGAGGAAAGAATTACGATACGAATCGGTCACAAGTTCCGAGCACGACTTACTGTTAGAGTACGGATCGTAACCGCACAGCTCATCGCCTTCCACATAACCTCTGTCCCATTCATAATTGCGATAGACCTTATCGGTTGTGACATTGATGACTGACTTAACGGAATCGATAAGTCTGCAACACTCAAGTACATTGACTGTTCCCATTACATTGGCTGCATAAGTTCCGACCGGATCTCTGTAAGATTCTCTTACAATAGGCTGAGCCGCCATATGTATCACTATCTCCGGTCTCACCTCTTCGAAGACCTTCTTCATCGCATCGAGATCACATATATCGACGATCCTCGAATCCATCTTGTCTTTAAGTCCCAGAAGATCGAAAAGCGCAGGTTCTGTTGGCGGTTCCAATGCGATACCCGTAACAGAAGCGCCCATCTTGTCAAGGAGCATGGACAGCCAGCTTCCCTTGAAGCCGGTATGTCCTGTCACCAGCACCTTTTTCCCTTTATAAAAATCCTGAAGTCTGCTCATATCCCAACCTCTTTACTGATTCACTGCCTCAATTATTATCTTAGCCATATAGTCGATCATATCGTCCGTCATACCGGGATATACACCCACCCAGAATGTATCCCTCATGATCCTGTCTGTATTCTCAAGACCTCCGACAACTCTGAAGCCTTCACCGCTCTCTCTCATCTCATCGAAGCAGGGATGCTTGATCAGATTACCTGCGAAGAGCATTCTTGTCTGGATATTATGATCCTCGATATATTTTACTACACCTGCTCTTGCACCTTCTGTTCTGACTGTCATCATGAAACCGAACCAGCTGGGATCCGAACCCTCTGCTGCTTCCGGGAGGATCAGCTTATCTTCAACCGAAACAAGAGCATCTCTAAGTCTCTTCCAGTTAGCCTTACGTCTCTCTACAAATCCCGGGAACTTCTCCAACTGTGCGCATCCGATCGCAGCCTGCATATCGGTCGCCTTAAGATTATATCCAAAATGAGAATATACATACTTATGATCATAACCCTTAGGCAGTTCACCGTACTGACCGTCGAATCTGTGTCCGCACATATTGTCCTGTCCGGATACACATACACAATCTCTGCCCCAGTCTCTGAATGATCTAATACACTTATTAAGAAGCGGATCGTCGGTATATACCGCACCGCCTTCACCCATTGTCATATGATGAGGCGGATAGAAGCTTGATGTACCTATATCACCTATCGTACCGGTGAATCTCTTCTGACCGTCTATCTCATACTGCGAACCAAGCGCATCACAGTTATCTTCCACAAGCCACAGTGAATACTTATCGCAGAAAGCCTTAACGGCAGCCAGATCAAAAGGATTGCCCAGAGTGTGTGCCACCATAACCGCCTTAGTCTTATCGGAACGAGCCTCTTCCAGTTTGGCAACATCGATATTGTACTGAGGGATCGTCACATCCACGAATACCGGAACGGCTCCGTACTGAATGATAGGTGTCACCGTCGTTGGAAAACCGGCCGCAACTGTGATCACTTCATCCCCTCGTCTGATGGCCCTCTCTCCTAATAACGGCGAGGTCAGCGCCATGAATGCGGTAAGATTGGCTGAAGATCCGGAATTAACAAGTGCGCAGAATCTCACGCCAAGATACTCTGACAGCTTCTTCTCAAATTCAACGGTGTAGCGACCGCTTGTAAGCCAGAATTCCAGTGATGAATCCACAAGATTCACCATCTCCTCAGCATCATATACTCTTGATGCATAAGAGATCCTGTCTCCCTCTTCGAACTTCTTCTTATTGCCCAGATGGAATCTCTCACAGTATTCCCTGACATTCTTCAGAATATCCTCTCTGGCCTGTAACTCAGTCATATTCTCGTACATGTCATTCTCCTCTTTATTCCTGTTCTACGATATTATTGATATACCCCTCCGTTGCATTCTCTCTGTGATGTATCACGGCAGGATTGCCTATTACCACACTGTGTGAAGGAACGTCGGTATTAACATAAGCATTTGGAGCGATCAGAACATCATCACCGATCGTTATGCCGCCTACGATCACCGCATTGGTTCCTATCCACACTCTGCTTCCGATGACCGGTGTGCCGGCCTTCTCACCACGGTTTGTCTTTCCTATGGTCACACCCGAAGCAATGTTGATATTACTGCCCATCTTAACATTGGGATTGATGATTATCGTCCCAAAGTGACCTATATATAAGCCCGCTCCTATCTGAGTGGCAGTGGGTATCTGAATACCGCTTTTCACTGACAGACGCCTAAGCTTGAGCCTTAACAATATCCCCATGATACTCTTCGGATCGTATGCGGATGCTTTCCTCCATGTGATTATATATTTCAACTGGAGAGGAACATTAACCCTGTTTATTGTACCATATCTTGTTATATCCAAAATATAATCATTTTTATTTTTCATACTCTCTGCTTTTTTATGTACTCCCTTTTTACAAAAGTGTTTCTACTTGACAAACTGGAATTGACCGAGCTCTTTAGAGCGAGGGATGCTTCTTGACCGCCAGGTCAAGAAGATGTACTCAGCTCCATAAACCTCGATTTTTGCAATTTTTGTAATTCCGATGCCCAGAACGTCGGATTTTGATAGTTTTAGGCATCGATTTTTGCAGTTTTTGTAATTCCGATGCCCAGAACGTCGGATTTTGATAGTTTTAGGCATCGATTTTTGCAATTTTTGTAATTCCGATGCCCAGAACAAAAAAGCATTGATGGTCTAAGCATCGAAAAAACCAAAAAGCGCAGGAATTGATGCACATACTGCGATTTGAATTATTCTATCATGAGCAACACAAATGTAAAAAGGGAGTTTATGTATTAACATCCTGACTTCACACGATTTAAATATAACTTATGAAGTATCCCCTATATGAACCGACTCGCATATGAACTGTAAACCACACAGACTATCAATTATGAAGACTATCCACTATACAAGCCATCAACTATGCAGGCTATCAACCATGCAGACTATCAACTATACAGACTATCAACTATTCAGACTGCATACTATATAGGCTTCCGCCTGTATCCGTATCAACCTCATAGGTACGACTCAATATTCGCCATCCGCGATATTCATATCCTTCTTCGCGCTTGACGTTATCCGGACCAAAGCTCTCCGTATAAGCAAGGTCATCATTGATACCTTCTATAAATATGACAGTAATGTCATTTGGTGAATAGCCCAGATCTCTTATTCCCGCAACTGTCTCATCAAGCGAAACATTCTCTCTTACATAGAATACAGGATAGGTTATGATCTCATCCTCATCCAGTAATTCGTCACAGTATGACACTCTCATATTCCTGTCTTTGTCAAAATACTGTTCTTCCATTTCAACAGATTCTTTTATCCTGATCTTCTTAGTAAGACCGTCCACATTATAGATCTGGTCGTATACTGTCGGG
Source organism: Lachnospiraceae bacterium (assembly GCA_024684085.1). Taxonomy (GTDB): domain Bacteria; phylum Bacillota; class Clostridia; order Lachnospirales; family Lachnospiraceae; genus Colinaster. The sequence continues at coordinate 12,840 of JAIKXM010000012.1, forward strand.
ATCACGATAACCGTATCCGCATCATCGATCTCATTCTGGCGAAGTACTCCGCCAACCGCCTCAGACATACCTTTCTCAAGCCACAGCATTTGTTTATTGTAGATACCGTAATCACCCACAAGTGCTTTGTCCGCAGAATACATATGACCCGTTCCGTGACCGTAATCATCGAACATCAATATGCTGACCGGATCAAATGATACAAATGAAGCCATTAAGACGATCATTGCGACCGCCCCTGTTATCGAAGCCACCGCCGTACTTCTGTCCTTACCTCTCTGCAATGATCTCACTGCCATGACCATCGCAAGCAGCATATGAATAACAATAAAGCTGTCTATATATCTTGGATGATTGATAGTCTTGAATATGCAGTTAAAGAGCAACAGACATACGTTGGATACTATCAGAGGTAACAGGCCATCCATAACCTCTGTGGCAAGCTTTTTTGCAATGATCAACAGGAAGATAACGGCTAGCGTTAAAGTGAATATCCAGTTGAAATTGAAGCAGAAGAACACGGCAAGCTTACGTACGACATATGCCGAATCCACGCCCACGCTGCTGTTACCGGCAGACCAACCGCCCAGTATCCTGAATGTACCCAGCCACATAATGATCGGGATGAGCATGAAATAGTACTTCTTCTCAGTTAGGATTGCTCGTGCCTTTACGGCAAAGGATTCTCTGCTCTTCATCCACTGTGCGAGTACAAGACCAAGGCAAAGACCTCCGTAAGTGATAAGGGCCGGTTCCTTGGTGAACAGGAATACCACGGCCGCCGGTACTGTTCCGACGATATTATCCGTGATGATGAAATATATGAGTATGGTCACTAAAGTGATCGTATAGTAATCGAGACTGTAATAACCCGTCATCCCGAGGGTAAACGGCGAGAATGCATAGACTGCTGTCATTGCAATATATACGCCCTCCCTGCAACCGGAGCACAGCTTTCTGACGATGCCGTAAAAGGCGATCGTTCCTGCGGTGAGGCTGATCATGTTGGCAAGATACATGCCATATCCGAGGCTTCCTGTCACGAACGAACACACCTTCCAGAGCATGGAAACCGCCATTGAGAGATGACCGTACAGAGCCATACTTCCGATAGACGAAATGCAGGCTGCTTTGGTCGCGCCGTAGTACAGAAGTCCGTCCCACTTGAACTGATAGATATTCTCATCAAAGCCCATGATCCATACTGCAACGATCAGAAGGATCAGCCACTTTCGTCTGCCGATCAGCTCTGAGAGCCCCTTAAATGTGATACCCTTTGCCACGATGACAAGCTCTGCCAGTCTCACAAGACCTGCTGCCATAAGACACAGCAATGGGATCAGCGGATCCTTTCCTTCGGGCAGTATACTCCCATATCCTCTGATGCAGGCTAAGATAAATATGAAAATTACAGCATCGATACCTGTCATTACATTGCGGTATCTCTCTGTTGCCATGAGTCTTCTTCTGATGATATGATAACCGACTTCCGCAATGACGAAGATCGTCATGGCGATACACATAAGTACCGTCTCGCCCCTGCTGAGAGTAAGCACACACAACGCCAAAAAGGCCAGAGGAATCAATCCCCAGGCCATCAGCTGTATCAATATATTGCGATGCTTCTCATCTGTTAATCTCATTCTATACGAATCCAATCTAATCGCTTACACTTCTGTAGTAATCTATTGTTCTTCTGATACCGGTCTCGAAGTCCAGCTGCGGAACGAATCCTGTATCCGCTGTCAGCTCTTTGATACTGACGCATGAGCTGAACGCCTTATCGGACAGAGCAGGTCTGTCTCCTATACCGAGAGGAAGGGTCGGATCTATGATGTCTCTTATGATCTCAACATAACTCCTGAGCGGCATATAGACACCGCTCCCAATCCCGTAGGTCTTGCCGGATATACCTTTCTCTCCTACAAGTCTGAGAGCTCTTGCCACCTCGCCTACATACAGGAAATCCCACATCTGATTAAGATAACCATAGGAAGGCTTCCCGCCTGCAAGCAGGGTTCTGATCGTATATGTCAGTATGTTATTATCCTTACGTCCCTCGCCATAGGTACTCGGTACAACGATCCAGTTGAATGGCATATCCTGCGAACGCGCCCATGTCTCAAGCATATAATGAGACGCGGTCTTGGATGCACCATAGAGATCGTTGGGAGTCTGCTTGGCATTGACATCCATTACATCTTCGCAAAAAGCATACTCTGCCACGGTTCCCGTAGCTATGAAACGCTTTGCTCCGACCTTGACAGCCAGCTCGAGCATCTCCATCGCAAAATCTATATTCGCGATCTGAATCTCCCGCTCGTTTTTAAGTTCGGGAGCAACTCCTGCCCACGCAAGATGATAGAAGGCATCTATATCTTCCCTGCCACTCAGCAGTTCCTCATATTCCGGAGAATAATATTCGATCACCTCGAGATTGTCGTGAGGTGGGACATGATCGCCCGCCTTGCGTACCAGCAGTATCACCTTTATTGAATTGTCCAACAGTTCCTGTTTCAGCCTGGAGCCGATGAATCCGGTTCCGCCTGTCAATATCACACTTCTCAAAATATTACGCCCTTAAATCGCCTGTCACGCTTTTCCTTACCGCTTTTCACAGCATCCTTATATCGCCTCACGCCCGGTTCGCGCTGCTCTTCACAACTCTCTTAAGGTTGATACGTTCCTTCTCAACTACCACGGGGTGCTTCATTGTACGCTGGTTGATATTGACGATATATTCTCCGAGAAAACCAAGGAAGAATATCTGAATACCACCCACGAAGAATATGCCGATGATAACGGCCGCAGTGCCTACCGAATAATAATCCCAGTTGAACAGCTTGATGATCAGCGTAACGATCGCCACAAGCGTGCAAAGAGCACTTAAGATCATACCTAAGAAAGTCGCCATTCTCATGATCGCTTTGGTCGATGATGTGATGCCCAGCATGGCAACATCGTAATATCTCATGAAATTAAAACTGCTCTTGCCTTCCTTGCGTACTTCCTGAGTATATTCAACAACAGCCCTCTCGGGTCCAAGCTCAGCCACAAGTCCGCGAAGATACGGAAGCGGATCCTCCAGCCTTCGAAGCTCCTCGATAAACTCCGCATCATACAGTCCGAAACCATCGAACTGCCTGATATGCTCAATATCCGAGAACTTATCAAGCATCCTGTAATACACACCTCTTACGGCGTACATCAGAGGATTCTCCTTACTTTTACTCTTGATGCCCACAACGATCTTATAGCCCTCTTCCCATTTCTTAAGGAAGTCCTCGATCACTTCGGGCGGGTCCTGCATATCGGCATACATGAGAACCGCGCAGTCACCTTCCGCCTGTGACAGACCGTAGAAAGAAGACCTCGAGAATCCAAAATTAGTATTGTTAAAAATAGCCTGCACCCGGTTGTCCTTACCGCACAGATCTCTTATCAGCTCGCGCGACCTGTCGTGGGATGCATTATCTATGAACAATATATTAAATTCATAGTTCCGTATTTTTTCCTCGAAGAGCTCCCTGATACGCTCATATGCCTTCTCTATGTTGGCCTCTTCATTGTATGTGGGAATAACCACTGTTACTGTCTTCATATATGTAATCCTATAACCGGATCAGTTCTGACCCGTTCATGTATACTATTCTATAAAGTGAATTAATACGATCCACCAATGCTGTTCTTAGGATCAGAGATGTTCTTTCTTCCTGACGCCGCGGATACGCGAGATGACCAAGAGCACCTTCCTCGTCAGACGTTTTCTGAACTCGCTGTAAGGTGAACCTCCGAGAGCAAGCCATTCCCTGTATCTTCTCTCCCAGTCCGGATTATCCATGCCATTCCAGAACTTTGGCTGGCCGGCCGCATGAATGATATATTCATCACCCTTTGCTTTCGTAGGATAGCAGGCATAATCATTGAACTCAAACGCCTTAAGTCCGACACCGTATTCCTGAACGGCAAGACCGAGAACCGCCTGCTCGGGAAGATACAGATCCCGATCCCATGCCCCTGTTTTGTCATAACAGAAGTCGGCGATCTTATCAGCATCCTTAATGGAATCATCTATGGCAAAGAGCGGAGTCATAACTGCCATTCTCGTCATATCATATCCAAGGATATCCTGATTGACTATATCCTTGTAGAACATATCCCTGACAGTCTTGACACTTTTCAGGATATTCATAGTCCCTTCTTCGGTTTTGCAAAAATCATCGAACGACTTCTGCACCACCACATCGTAATCACTCCATACCACCTGCTGATAATCCTTGAGTAGCCTGAAGCACTCATACTTACAGAAGATCATGGGTGTAAAATATGTCGTGATCTCATCGTTCCTGCTCACCAAATCGGGCTTATACTCGATAAAACGTGTAGGAAATATGCTGTTGATCAGCTCTCTGTCTTTCTTCCTTATACCGTCATGATACACAACCGCCTCATCAAAAAGATGAGCGCATGTATCCTTAATATTCTTAATAAAAACCGCGATCGGAGCCACTTCATCACGTGTTCCTCCGGTTACGATCACCCTACTCATCCGGTTTACCTCCAAGTAAGATCAGTCCACTCATCCAATTCCCCTCTAAGTAAGCCTCTACTCATCCGATCCGTCTGCGGATGGATCAGTCCTGTGAAGCTTGATGGGTTTAAATCCGGCCTTCTCGAACCTTATCGCAAGCCTGGCCTTCCATGCAGCAACAGCCGCTTCCATCTTACTGATCTTACCATAGTTGGCCTGCAATCTCAGAAGATCCAGATATGCCTTCGAAGTGGAGGACATTCCTCCAAGTGCAAAGTTGGCTATATGTTCATGCACGGGCACGAATCTGACTATACCCGAGCGATAACATCTGAGCATAAAATCATAATCCGCCACACTTGTATATCTTGTGTCAAATACTCCGATAGTCTCATACACGCCCCTTGTAACGAAGCATGACGGATGTGAGATCATCTTCTCCTCCAGCTTATCGGCATCGCTCATGCTCACTCTGAGCAACTCACCGTCCCTGTAGAAACCTGTTTTTCCATAGAAGATATATCTCTCGTCGTTATCGCAAACTGCCTGCCTGTTTGATTCAAGATCATTCACTCCTTCATCGCTTAACGCGGATGCCGACATATCATCACACGCCTCAGCCATATCAACACCGGGATCAGCTGCGCCTTCGACACTTTCCTTCGAATCAGTCCCGATGCCGCCTTCTGCCGCAGCCCGCTCTTTATGAAGGGCTTCCACCATATGAGCGACGGCTTCCGGCTCGTAATGATCATCACTGTTGATGATGCCGATCAGCTCTCCGGTAGCAAGACCGATGCCCTTATTCATGGCATAGTAGATACCGTCATCCGGCTCTGATATTACCTTGAGGCGATCTCCAAAATCATCCCTGTATCCTTCGACCACATCCATGGTCCCGTCTTTAGAAGCACCGTCAACTATTATATATTCAATATTCTTATAGGTCTGCCCGAGAACGCTCTCAATGGTGCGTCCGACAGTCTTCTCGGAATTGTAACTAACCGTTACGATACTGACCCTGATATCTTCCTTAACCTTCTCCATATAACGCCAACCTCTTGTCATCCCCTATACTTAAGCTTCCTGTATATCCGCTTGGGTATGATGGTAATATAGTAAAAAAACGGGATATTGACTCTGAGGCTCCTGTCATCCTGTTCCTGCATCGCGCCCAGATTATCAGGTCTTGAACTGATTCCTTCTATTCCTTCCACATGGCTTATCACAAGATCGACATGCCTGAACGAACATTTGTCACTGAACATTCTGACAACCATGTCATAATCTGCCGTTATGGAATAAGATGTATCATAACCGTATTTTCTCATCTTATCCGTTCTGATAAGCATTGACTGATGACACATCATCCTGCCTGTTAAGAACATCTTAAGCAAGGCCGCTCTTCCGTCACTACAGGTCTCCGTAACGGTTCCTTCTCTCTTATCACGACGGACATCACCGAATATAATATCCCACGACGCGTCTGCTCCCGTCATCTCCACGACCTTGCTGAGAGTATCCGCAGATTCGAACTCATCTCCGCTGTTCATGAAGATGATATAATCACCGTGTGCCATTTTTATTCCCTTATTCATGGCATCATACAATCCCTTATCGGGTTCGGATATGACAGTAATGTCATTTTCCATTCTGTATCGGTTGATGACTTCCATGGTCTTGTCTTTAGAAGCACCGTCAACGATTATATACTCCGTATCCCTGTATGTCTGTCCGAGCACGGACTTTATTGTCTTCTCTATGACCGCTTCCGAATTATAGCAAACGGTAACAATACTTATCTTCATTAACTCAGATCCCTAATTCCCCTTTTCATCTCCCTGTAAACAGGTAGAGAATCCTATACATACATATGAAGAGCGCCGGACTGATACAATACAGTTGCATGCACATCTTCATATACAAAGGCGTATATCTGTTACGTCTGATACTGCGGATATGATCCTTCATATCCTTCTTAAGCCTCAGGGCAACCGGCTTATCATGGACTCCCGCTCTTGCCATTGCTGTCGCAACAGACATCATGAACTCGCCAAAGAATCCGTACACCGATGCCTCATCTATAAGGGCTCTTTGTAAAACAGAGTCCCGATTTTTTACATAATTAGAAAGGGCAAGCGCGTGCCTGTTCGTATATCCGGAATGGGATATACTTCCGTAATTCCAATAATAGTGATAGCAGATGTCAGGTATGACCACTATCCTGTCAGCCTTCAGGAATATATGCAGCATTGCACATATATCTTCGCCGACGACCGATTCGTCCATGAACTCATAATCATCAAAGAGCTCTCTTCTGATAAGCTTACCCCAGTATGAACCCTTGAGGATCCTGGTCTCAAGATAAGCCGAGAGGATCTCTGACGGATCGGTGTAGGTTAACGTCTCATTGACATTGTCGGGAGCATCCCACTCTCTGCCGTTGTCATCGAATCTGATATACTGACCGCACACGATATCCGCGCCCGTGTCGGCAATGACCGATAACAGCTTGTCCATTATATCTTCGCTGATATAGTCGTCAGCGTCCGCAAACATAAGATATTGACCGGCCGAAGCCGCGATGCCGGCAGATCTGGCCATATCGGGTCCTTTATTGGACTGACTGATCAGGCAGAATCTCGGATCTTCTTCGCAGATACGTCTGCATATGGCAGGCGATCCATCGGTTGATCCGTCATCCACGAGTATCACCTCATAATCTCCCGTATTCTGAGATTTAAGACTGCCAATACATCTCTCGATATATTTCTCCGCGTTATATACCGGAATTATGACTGATATCTTAGGCATCTTTGTCATCCTTCTCATCATCGGGATCGAAGTTGATCCTCTTTTCCTCTACGACAAGAGGTCTGTGGATCACACGTGTATTGATATTCAGAATGTATTCTCCCAGCAGACCGATAAAGAATAACTGCAGGGAACCTATCAGATATACACCGATAAGGATGGGGGCATTGCCTGCGTTAAAATGATCCCAGCTGATAAGCTTCCTTACAAGATAGATCAAAGCGACCAAAAGGCTTATGCCTGATGAAAGGAATCCTAACATTGTTGCAAGTCGCAGGCCCACCTTGGTATATGATGTAATGCTGAGCATCGCCGCATCATAAAGAGTATAGAAGTTATTATGGGTCTTACCCGCTCTTCTCTTGGCCTGCTCGTATTCTATCTCCACTCTGTCGAATCCGTGTCCGTACTCGGCAACTATTCCCCTGAGGAAAGGAATGGGATCATCGAGCTCTCTCAGAATATCGATGAATGTCTTATCGTAAAGTCCAAAACCTGTGAAATGCTCGATCATCTCGGTATCCGACATGTTCCTGATCATCTTATAGTACATCGATCTCAAGAAATATATGATGGGATTCTCCTTGGAAGAAGTCTTGATACCGCTGACTATCTTATGCCCCTTCTCCCACTCTTCCACGAATCTCGGGATCAGCTCAACCGGATCCTGGAAATCGCAACACATACTTATGGTGCAGTCACCTGTGGTCTGGCACATTCCGTAAAAAGGTGAATTGAACTGACCGAAATTGGTAACATTAAAAATAGCCTTGATTTTCTTATTCTCCCTGCAGATCTTCTCGAGCACATCGCGCGTACCGTCTGTCGAGCAGTTATCGATAAAAAGGAGTTCATAATCATATTGCGGTAATGCCTCGTTAAGGACATTGATAACCGTCTGACTCATCAACTCCACATTGTCTATCTCATTGTAACAGGGTATAAGTATACTGATCTTCTTCATATAATCCTCTATTGATATGTATTTACACAAAAACTTATCATTTTATTCTAACCTATTTGTAAAAGTGCGTCAATTAAGGACTATTGTGGCGGGACATTTTAAGACTTTAATAAGAAAAAGGTTTAGCTTATAATTATATGGATGCACGATGCAATGAGGGCTTAACAGGCCGATCAGTCAGTCGGAACAACAAAAGAGAACGTTAAGCCAAAAATCTGTATCCAAATGTGAGTAAAGGGTGATATATATGAGCAAAAAACGTAGATCCAATTCAAGTAATCTTAGATCCACCTCAGAGGTTCTGTTAAATGACCTGATCAATCTGTATCTTTTTTGCCTCATCTGCATCTTCCCCTTCTATATGACTAACGGATATGCCAATCTTGGAACCGACAAGGCTGTATTCTTACGCAACCTCGCCGTTTCTTTTTCCGTTATATTCATCCTGATTCTGTCAATTGCCTTTATAGCCGATAAGATTGGCAGCAGATCTGTCACCAATAATAAGGGCAATAAAAAGAAGTCTAAGGCAAATGTTTCAGGTCATGTTCAAAAGAATGCCAAAGCAAACGTTTCAGGTCATATGAACAGCAATCCAAATGATATATCAGAGCAGACTTCCGGATCGATCAAATGGATCGTTACAAATCCGGCATTCACCTTGGGAGTGTATGCTGTCACTATCCTCATATCTTTCATAGCAAGCAGTTACAAAGCTGATTCATTAAGCGGTAGCGAAGGATGGTACATGGGTCTGCTCACTCAGGTTTCATTGCTGATCACTGCTTTCGCAATCTATAAGTACTGGCAGCCATCACTTGTTATATTTCGTCTTGCTGCGATCGTATCCGGCATCCTCTTTATATGGGCAGTGCTTAACCGATTTGATATCTATCCGATACAACTCGCATATGCCAGACCTGTTTCACTGGCAAGCCTTGGTAATATCAACTGGTTCTGCGGATATCTGTCTCTGGCATTCCCCTTATCCTTAGGATACTTAAGCTACAAGATCGCCGGACTTGATCTCTTCCGGGATCGCACATTAGATAAACGCGAGATCTTCTCGCTTCCCGTGATCGCAGGTGTTGTGCATCTATTCCTATCCTGCGCCATTACCATGTTGCAGGGAAGTGATTCCGCGATACTTATCCTTGCAGTAAGCTTTATCGCATTCAGTCTGGTTTCTGACACATATGTCACAAAAGTATCATTATATATATGTGGGACTCTCACCTGTATAATGCTTGTTATCTTACGTCTGCTGATTAATATATTCGATCTTGGCATCAACTACTCATCCGTCACGATATCTGTTCTTACAAAGGGGCCTTTACTGTATATCGTCACAGTTCTTATGCTGATAATCTGTTGCCTCTTCTTTATTCCGGCTTACAGTCAGAACCATAAGAGCAATACCGGCAGATCACTGCGTTCCTTTCCTCAGATAAAGACCGTTAACAGGATTCTGCTCATTGCCCTTCTTGTGATCACGAGCCTGACTGTAATTGCATTCATATTGAACAGCGTATTGCCTGCTTTTTTGCCCATGGGAGGTGACAGTTTCATCTTCTCGGATAACTGGGGCAACGGGAGAGGCTTCATATGGAAGGTCTCGCTTAAATTGTTCGGCAGCGGCAGTATCCTCAACAAGCTATTCGGTTTCGGTCCGGATGCGTATTCGTGTGTGGCATACGGCGACTTAAGCCCTGTCAGGGACGAGCTTCTTGCGTTCTTCGGCAACGTGAAACTGACCAATGCGCATAACGAACTCATCACTATTCTGATCAATACCGGAATCCCGGGTGTGATAGCGTTCGTCTGTATGATGATATCTGTGATAAAAGCGGGCATTAAAAAAGCCGATCCTAACACTTCTGTTAAGAACGGCAATAATGTCGATAATGATACAGTGGCACTGATCATGGCAGTCTCACTCATCACTTATCTTATTCATAATATTGTGAGCTTCCAGCACCCTCTCAATCTCCCTTATATGTATGCGATCATCGGTATGATCAGTGTATATAAAAAAGTGGCTAATTAACAGCTAAATCTTATTCCTCTGAACATCCGGATCTCCGGTCTGGTGACGCCTCTGTCAGCGAAACAAAGATCCCAACAGTCCGCGACGTTCCTGGCAGCGAACCAAAGATCCCAACACCCTGCGCCACTTCTATTAACGAACCATAGATTCCAACACCCCCCGCCACTTCGGAGCGACAACGGAATAGTCAAAGGAAGATGCTTTTGTGACACATCTGTCACTATATTCTTCCTCGTGTTCTATACAGTTTCTTATTCCCTCGGCAAGATCCAAAGGATCGCACATATCAGCCAGATATCCGTTGATCTTATGATCGATCTGATCCACAATCCCGCCGGCCGGAAAAGCAGCAACGGGCGTACCACAGGCCATCGATTCACACACCATAAGTCCGAACGATTCCTGAAGTGAAGGCACTACAGTCACATCTGCAGCATTGTATATCAGGCGCATACGGTCTTCATCTTCCACATAGCCTAAAGATATATGCTCCTGTCTTATCAGCAGACTGTCCTCTTCGTCCATCCTTCCGAGAAGAATGACAAATACCTCATCATCGTCCAACTCTCTCAATGCCTCTATCAGATACCTGCCGCCCTTATTGGCATTATCACGTCCCATATTGACAGCGCCCGCCAGTATCACAGGTTTATCTCCGGGAATCCCAAGCTGTCTTAATGCTTCCGTTTTATGAGTTCTGAAGAACACATTCTTATCTATCGTATTGGGAATATATTCCACTCTTGCATTTCTACCCACAAGACTCTTTCTGATATCTTCGATAATACTTCTTCCGGGGCCTGCCAGGATCACATTGGGCCTTGACGAATATTCTGCCTTGATACGAGCCTGTTCTCTTACCCTTTTACGCAGTCTCCCTGCTTTTTTGCAATCAGCACATCCGTCTGCAAATCCGCCACAACCGCCGTCAACATGACAACCACCTGTAAAATGCCACATGTCATGACAAAATATAACAACCGGCTTGCCTATATCGATAAGCGCCGATATTGCCTTGGTGCTTAAGAACGAATTGACCCAGTGTATGAATATAACATCAGCCTCGAGCACAAGCGGAGACTCAGACAGATCCGAAGACAGAATGTCGCAGTCCACAGATCCGTTTGCAAACAGTCCATTGATCAGATTACGCGATTTGGATACAAGCTTAGCCATCGGACTCTTAAGAAACTCTTCACCTCCTGCAGACGACGAAAGACAGTTCCTAAAGAGAACAACAGATTCCATGCCTTCTCTGTTCAATGCTTCATTAAGGCGCACAACCGCCTTGAAAGCACCTCCCATATCAATTGTAGTAATATGAACTGCTTTCATCGACAACCGCTCCTGCACCATTGTATTGTAGCGCTGATACCCTTGCGAAAAGGAGTTGTACTTCTGAATCCGGTATCTTTTTCAAGATCAGTTGTATCGGCAACGAGATACATTACCTGATTCTCTCCGTAAGGGATATCTCCCAGACCAAGTTCAAGATCAGGATCTATGGCATCTCTGAGCTCTTCGATATATTCCCGAAGAGGACGGCCATGACCTGATCCTATAGGGTAGATCCTGCCGTTCATCCCGCTATTATTCAGAGCATTACGACCAAGCGAAAGCATTGCCTCAGCGGCATCCGCACTGTAGATATAATCCCAGATCTGCTCACCCGGGGTGAACTTCGGCTTCTTGCCTTCAAGTAACTGCCTGATCGTAGAGATGATCATTGTCTTCTCGCCGTCATAAGGACCGTAGACGCTTAATATCCTTGTCCATATATGTGTCATCCCCAGCTGACGGCATCTGATCCTGCTCATATTGCCGGCGCATAGCTTGGCTATACCGTAGCCATTCTCGGGATTGACAGGTGTGTCATCTTTTAACATTCCGGATACTCTTCCGTATTCGGCCTGCGAGCCCGCTCCGACGAATACTTTACAGCCGATCGCAGATGCCAGCTCAACCGCATCAAGTGTATATGTGACATTTCTGTTCTGCAGTCTCATATCATTGCGCCCGTCACCGATGGTACCTGCCCATGCCAGATGGAAGAATATGTTGGCTTCTCCGATGGCAGCTGCTATCCTGTCTCTGTTGGGACCTACATCCTCAAGGCCGGCCTCTACGACCTCAACGCCTTCCAGTTCCTTGAGGCGATGAAGCCTGTCGGATCCACTCCGGACCAGTGCCGTAACTTCCACACCATTCTGTATGCACTTTTCTGCCAGAGCCATTCCTATCGCTCCGGTCGCACCGAAAATAACCGCTTTCATCCTGTCACATCCATGCCTGCAACCGTCACTGCTGATCGTTGCACAGCTCCTCGTATACTCTTTCTATCTTCTTAACACAATTCTTCATATCATAATCCGATGGATCAAAACTTGAATGCTCCGCGTTTGCCGAATATTCATTCGCCTCATTTTTATCCTTATATCGGATCACTTCATCAGCCCAGACTGTAACCTCATCTTCAAGACTTAAGGTATGGATCCTGTCAGAGATCCTCACACACTCCGGCACCTTATCCGAGATCACACACTCAAGTCCCATACACTGAGCTTCGAGCAAAACATTGCCGTAACCTTCCCATCTTGAAGGGAATAGAAAAACATCCATGGCGCTCATAAGCTCCGGAACATCGGATCTGTTGCTGAGTAAGATAACTTCTTCGCTGATGCCAAGTTCCTCTATCTTCTTCCGGATATCATCATAGAGAGGTCCCTTACCGATAAGCAGAAGACGAACCTTCTCACCTCTATTCTTAAGGCACGCCGCTACATCCAGAATAAGCGCATGATTCTTCTGTTCATGAAGACGGCCCACATTGCCGATCACATATTCATCTTCAGCGATCCCAAGCTCCGCTCTTTTGACACCTCTGTCATATAGGGCAGGATCAAATCTGCTCATATCGATACCGTTATTAACAGTGATCACCCTGTCGGTATCAAACCTTTGCATGAGTTCCTTTCTCATGGACTCATGAAGCGCTATAAGTGTCATTCCATGCTTATGTATAAGCTTATATACTCTGCGATACTCCCTGTACTTACGGCCGGCACTCCTGTCGGTACTGAAGTAATTATCAAAGACATTATGGATGGTCATCACAAGACGACACTTCATCTTCTTTAACGGAAGCAGTGCAAAATACGGCCCGACCAGAAGATGTATATGGATTATATCAGGATCTTCCTTAAGCATTACACGACGGAATGCATGGAATCTGACCAGTGTTCTTACGACCTTCTCAATGACATTCAGATCGGTTCTTGAACCATAAGCCGCTTCATTAAGATATTCAGTTCTGATACCAAGATCATCCAGAATCTGCTCATTACCTGACTGATATCTGTGATCCAGAACCACAACGTTCATATCAAAACGGCTCCTGTCTATAAGCTGACAGTAATCCTTGACCATAGTCTCGGCGCCGCCGGTACTCATTGTGGTTATGCACTCGGTTACTCTTATCATCCGTACCACCGCTGTAAACTATCTGAAGAACAGATATCTGATCTTCTCTTTTCTTGAAAGACCGTCGAAAGACATCCTTCTCTTAAAATTAAAGGGATCTTTACTGTAGATCCCATCCTTACCCTTTGCGGTAACTCCGGCAACAAACTCTTCGAACTTATCATATTCATTCTCGTCATAAGTCTCTGCCATCATCGGAGCAGTCGCGATCTTAAGATAGGCTTCATCATCCCGATCAAGCTCTATGATCATGTCGATGAATCTCTTCATATCCTTCTCACAGCCGTTAACACTTATAAAAGCATCGCTGTTGAAGTTCTTACCGGCTCTCGGATCTCCCCAGTATATAGGAACCGAATTGGCTAACAAAGGGTCCATAAGCTTATCTGAACTGTATCCCGGATAAGAACAGTTCTCAAAAGCGATCGTGAACTTATAACCTGAGATAAAATCTATCTTTGCCTGCTCCCAGTCAGCATCCTCTCTGGCTGTAAGCCCGTCCTTCATATTGTTGAGCACCCGACCCGGACAATCGATCGGCTTGTATTTCATCAACTCAGTCGCGAATTTTTTACGAAGAAGCGCTCCCTCTCCGTATGTCTCATTGGAATAAATGAAATTACAGAACTTCCTGTTAAGCAGGCTTTCAGGTTCGAGCCTCACCTTCCTGTCCATCAATTCCTTCGGAAAAACAGCCGGCCTCTTACAGTATCGACCCTCGTAGACAAGATCATCGTAACAGATCGCATAGTCGCATTCATTGAAGTCCGGAGAATACGGCTCACCCGAGAAGAATACCCTGCTGCAATCCTTATACAGATTGTGGCGGTTGCCGAAATTCGAATAGAACAGCACATCCGGTTCATCCGAGATCACATAAGGCACGTTCCTGTTATTCAAAGCCCTCGTTATGAAATTGTCGGAAGTATCAAAAGCTTTGTACCAGTCACAAAAAGCTATCTTTACAGGTTCCATCTGTTAACCTCGCGATTCATTAATCAATAGTATCAGTCCGCGTATCAGCTGTGATCCGTAAGTCGTTGCATACGGTCACGCACACTGATCCCTATTCCTACAGTTTATTGGCCGCATACTCGTCGCGGTCGAGGAAGGGATACATATCATCGATCTCCGGAGATTCTATAGTTCCGTCCGGATTGACCCTTGAAGACAACTTGGGTTCGAAATTCTGCTTCTCATCCACGAAGACTTCCATTATCACAGGCCCCTGAGTACCGTACATCTCTTCGATCTTCTCATTCATATCTGATGCATCGTCAACGCATACATATGGAATATCGAAGGCATGTGCTATCTTCTTAAAATCAGGGAAACTGACACCATTGTCACAATTTACACCTACCATCGGAGGATTGAACAGGTTGGTCTGGGTCTGTCTGATCGAATGATAACCGTTATTGTTAAGGAGCACTATCTTAAGATTGAGGTTATTATAACGCACAGTCTGAAGCTCCTGAATGTTCATCATGAAGCTTCCGTCTCCGTCGATACAGATCACTCTGTCCGACCTGTCGGCAACTGCCGCTCCCATGGCCGCCGGGAAACCATAGCCCATTGCCGCACAACCCGAATTGGTGAAGAGTCTCTGATAGGGCTTCATAACCGCGGTCTGGAATGTCATTACACAGGCACTTCCATTACCGCATATAACCTTCTCTCCTTCTTTCCAGGTCTTACTGAACTCGTTAAGGAAGTAATAGGGATTGAGCGGCTTAGCATTCTTACCGTATGCGGGAAGACATACCGGATATCTCTTATTGATATCAACACACCACTGTCTCCACTCATCTCTTGCCTTAAGTGCTGTCTCATCTGTCGATATCGGATGATCACCGCTGTTAAGCGTATCGATAAGGCTTCTGATCACATCCCGCACATCGGCGCATACCGGCATATCGATCTTAACGGTCGGCTTGTCTAATTCTCTTGCATCTATATCCACTGCTATCTTATATGCATTCTTAGCCCATTTTTCGTAATTGTAACTGATCTGTCGGATATTCATCCTGCATCCGAGTACAAGAAGAACATCCGCATTCTGTACTACAAAATTACCGCCTCTGTTACCGACACTTCCGGGACGGCCTGCATATACAGGATTGTCATCTTCCATAAGGTCATGAGCGTTCCATGCCGTTACAACAGGTATATTAAGCTTAGCTGCAAGCTTATGCAGATCCTCGTAGGCTCCTGCAAGTCTCACACCTGTTCCGACAAGGATAACAGGTCTCCGGGCGCCATACAGACAATCGAGTATCTCTGCATTTTTTCCGGGATCGTATACAGGCTTCTCTGCCATCTCATCCTCAGCAGGGTCATAATCCCTAAGTTCATCCGTATCTATTACAGCCGCCTGCACATCCACCGGAATATCCAGCCATACCGGACCTTTTCTTCCGTTGTTGGCAAGATACCACGCCTTCTTTAGATGATACCTGATATCATTGGGCTCAGTAACCATTACGGCATATTTGGTCATGTTGCGAACAGAATCCGTTATCTGAAATTCCTGATCTCCAAGCTGTCTTACAGGAGAGCCGGTATAAGCGGTTGTTGTCACTCTCTTAACCTGCCCTGAGATCACAAACATCGGAATGGAATCCTGCCATCCGCCCAGAACTCCCGTTATGGCGTTTGTACCGCCGGGGCCACTGGTCACACATACCAGAGCGATACGCCCTGTCAGTCTTGCATATCCTTCGGCTGCGATCGCACACGCCTGCTCATGATGGTCATAAATACAATGAAGACCTTCCTTATGTCCGAAGGCATCATTGAGGTGCATAGCTCCGCCACCTGTAATGGTAAAGGCATCGGTCACACCCATCTCAACCATAAAATCCGCTATATACTTAGACAACTTTATCTTCATTTAAATTCAAGCCTCCCCGGTATTATTCTCATAGAGAGAAGGAGTTATATATTCATAGCGAACCGTAAGGGGAAGTCTGTTAAGACTGCTCCTTACATCAAGATTGATCTCGTTCGCTTTTTCCTTACTGAAAGTATGCTCCATATTAGCATTGACATAGTTGGGCAATTCCGTCTTCTCATAGCCGTCGAATCCCGCAAGAGCGATATTGCCGACCTTCATATCATTGAGCAGCCTGATCAGCATTATCATTGGATTGTCCACGATCAGAGCTTCCTCATCCAGAAGATCCGAATAAGAGAATACGTAATCGAAGTCACCTTTTGCCCTTGTTACATTGGAAGTGGCTATAAGCTTGATATCGGTCTTGGTCGCAAGTTCGGTAGCCTGCTGAACATATCTCTTGGCGTTACTTAAGAAGGCATATTCGACCGGAATATTGGAAGGAATATAATTGATCGATATACATACAGGCTGTACGTCTCTTATATAATCCTTTATCTTCTGTTCGTAACTCTTTACCGTCTTGCCCGGCGCCAGGAGAAGTATACTCTTACCCTTAAGTTCTTTCTCAAGAGCCTCAAAACTGACACTGTCGTCACATTCTATCTGCTGATATTCGAGATACAGCTTATCTATATAATCCTGATCATAGAGAAGCTTCTTATCGCCCTCAAGCTTATTGAGTATATGGCTAATACTGCTCATGGAGAGCTTCTTCTTGTTCATCAGATAAGTCACATAATTGGGGTGGCAGTCATGCGTCGCCGAAACATAGAACTTAAATGCGTATCCCCACGGTATCTCCCTGTATATATCAAGGATAGTGACATCGATGGCTTCCATTATCTGATTGAGACGATAACTCTTCTCGAAATTATCGTTAAGATATCCGGCCAGAAGCTCGGTCGGAGCATTACCCGCGCTCTTACCCATTCCGTACAGGGTTCCGTCCACGAGAACATCTCGCTTCGTATCCTTCTGTTCCACTAACTCTACACAGTTGGCAAAAGCAAGCTGGAAATTATTATGAGCATGATATCCCAGATGAATGGCCGGATTAAGTCTTGAATCAGCCACCTCGAAATAATGCATCAGCTCTTTCTTATGCAGGAGTCCGTATGTATCCACCAGTGAAAAAGCATGGGGATTCAGTTCGTTGACAAGCCCTATCAGTTCCTCCAACTCATCGTCCGAATAACTCGTGATCGATACGGCCTGGGCGAACACCTTGTAGCCTAATTTTTTTACCTGAGAACAGAACTCTATGGCCGGCCTCATCTTCTGCTTCTTGAAGATAACACGAATACCGTCGAGGACACATTCCTCCTTCGGCAGAAGCTTGTCGATGGAACAGGTTCCGTAGTCGATCATTCCGACTATGCAGGATCTGCCCTTATCCAGTCCTCCCAACAGCTTATTCATACTCATGGCATCAGGCACGATCGTCCTGTCCATATCAAAAGGTCTTCTCTCATCGAGAAAACCGACTTCTATATATTCAACTCCTGAACTCACCAGACGCTCGAAGAGGTTAACGATGTTGCTGTGTCCGAATCTCCAGTCGTTAACATATCCTCCATCTCGCAAGGTGCAATCAAGCAATTCAACCTTTCCCATCTGTTTTCTCCGTCTCTTCCTACCACTGCTTCCAGGGAGCGTTACCATTCTCCCACATTGAGTCGAGCATCTCTTTCTCTCTCTTGGTATCCATGCACTGCCAATAGCCGTTGTGCTTATATGACTTAAGATTGCCCTCTAAAGCCAGTCTTTCCAAAGGTCCCTTTTCAAAGACAGTCTTGTCACCTTCAATATAATCGAAGACGACCGGATCCATGACCATGTAACCGCCGTTGATCCTGCTGCCGTCCGCCTCGGTATTCTTCTCCCTGAACTCGGTTATATTATCATTGTCATCTATACTGAGTACGCCAAATCTCTGACCAAGCGCAACTGAAGTAATGGTCGCAGGCTTGCCATGTGACCTGTGGAATCTTACGAGTTCTTCGATATTGATATCACTGACAGCATCACCGTAAGTCAGCATGAAGGTCTCGTCTCCGATGTATTTCTGGATCCTCTTAACTCTTCCTCCGGTCATGGTATCAAGACCCGTATCCACGAGTGTTACCTTCCACGGTTCTGCAACATTCTGATGAACCGTCATCCTGTTATCATTGGAGAAGTCAAAGGTAACATCGGAATTATAGAGGTAATAATCTGCGAACCACTCCTTGATCACATGCTGTTTGTAACCGCAGCAGATGACAAAGTCATTATATCCGTAATGCGAATATTCCTTCATGATATGCCACAGTATCGGCTTATCACCGATCTCTATCATAGGCTTGGGCTTCAGATGACTCTCCTCACTGATCCTTGTTCCGTAACCACCTGCCAGTATAACAACTTTCATTTTTTCTCCATTCTGCCGGTAAAGGCCGGCTGTCATCTATCGAAATCCGAATCCGACTATTATAAAAACTCAGAAGCATCTCTTTTCCACTTTTTCTTCATCTTCCGATGACAAACGACCAAGCAGGAGCACTGCTCCGAAGCAGCACAGAAGTGACACATTTGTCACAAAACTTGACTCCATGAACAGAATACCCACATAACCAAGAGTAAGCGCCAGAAGCCACATCTGCCTTTTCCTGCATGCCCGAATGCACAGATACATGATCGCCGCGAGGAACATTATCATCACTGCGATACCGTAGATGTATGCGATATAGGCTATGCCGTTATCAAGCGCATACTCTGTAACACGGCTTCCGGGGAAGATCTTCCACTCGTTAAGAGGTGCTACCTTATAACACATATACAGACGACTGTTCAAAACCTTATTCAGAAGCCCTAAAAGTCTTCCTTCCGTACCCAATGCCGAGGCAATAACGGTAAATACAAAACTCATTACAACTATTGCCATTCCGATCACATATGGCAGAGCACTCTTCTCGCCCTTCGGAAAAATCTCTGCGACTAAGCATAAGACAATGACCAAAGTCACCGCCAATAATCCGGATCTCGATCTTGTCAAAAAGAAAAGTCCCATATCACCTGCAAGCAAAGCCACATATACCGGAATCTTAATTCTCTCCCTGTATATAAGGATGACCAGTGATGTGATATACCAATACATGCAATGCAGATTATTGGCATGATTGAATCCAAACATCCATCTCTTCTCTTCACCGCCGCGTCCGAAATCCGCGATAGAATACATATCTCCCGCGATCCCCGTAACAGACATGCAGATGATCGCAACAGTTCCCAAAAGAGTTCCTGCAAGTATTATCTTAAGGCACCGGTCAAGATCGATATTGACCGATGATAACACCATGACCGTAAGCCTCACAACCATCTCGTCCTTACAGGTAAGATAGGATACAACTCCCACCACACCGCACAGGATCATGATAATGAACTGCTTTGGCCGATACCCGGTTGTCAGTATCTTCAGCGCAAACAACGCAAATGCAACCTGAGTCACTCTTCCTCTGAGAGGCAGTGTAAATGATGCACAATGATCCGTCATCATTACAACGAGCTCAAGCACGATGCCTATTATAAATAAGATCTCTCCGAGTCTTTCTTTTCCGCGAATGATCTGAATCTCTTTCACATCTTCTCCCCACCGGACAGATTAAGATTAACACCGGTCATATAATCGCTCTCGGGCGAGATCAGGAACATCATTGCGTCAGCGACCTCGTCAGGGCGTATATGGCGCTTCCTCGGAGATGACTCTGCATCCGCCTGAACGACGCGTTCATCTATCTCTCTTAAAAAAGCCGTCTCCATCATGGAAGGCGAAAGGGCGTTAACACACAGTCCCTTATCCGAATATTCACTCGCCAAAGCTTTGGTATATCCCCAAAGAGCCGACTTGATCATCACATAATCAGCCATGAATCTCGGTGGCAGATCCGAAATGGCACTTGTTAACATAACAACAATCTTACCATAACCTCTCTTACTCATCGCAGGCGCTATCTCACTGCATATCTGTGTAAAAGCTATGGCTCCTGACTGCATATCCCGCCTTAACTTCTCCACATCCCACTTACGGATCCTCGAATACGATAAAGGTGCGGCAGCGGTATATACAAGAGTTCCTATCTCTGTCTTATCCTGTCTTATAACATCAAGTAAGGCTTCAATATCTTCGTCCGAACACAGATCACATCTCACAGGTCTTATATCAAGCGCATCACATTCTTCTTTGAGATTTGTGACAGCAGTGTCATTGTTGAGATACTGCGCATACACGATGGGCTTAAGTCTGCCTTCCTTACCGGATTCCGAATCCGATCCCTTACCGGCATCCTGTTCCTGCGTATAACGGATATCTTCCGCCTTATAACGTTTATTCAGTTTCTTTATCAGCTCACCCGCAACCGCAGATGAGGCTCCTATCATCAAATAATTCATATGACTCTCCGCCCTGTTATGAACTATATTCTTACAATTCGAATCCCATAGCAGGCTTATGGCAACAATGAGCGGTCACTGAAGAACCGACATCTTCATCTTGCCGCGCAAGACTTTCTCTCCTCTGTCATTGACGATCTTTACTTTCATCTCAAAAGCATTGAAGGCATCCTGCTTCTCACTCACTTCACCGGTAACTTCAAGCACATCACCGACATATACCGGTTTTGGAAGCTTAACTTCAACCTCACGGATCAGACTGCGCTCCCCGGGAAGATATACACCTGCCAACGTAGACAGGAGAGAAGAAGTCAGAAGCCCGTATACCACTTTCCGATCAAAGCCCTTCTCTTTGGCAAAAGCTTCATCTGTATGAAGAGGATTGATATCTCCTGTGATACCACGAAAGCTGTCCATCATACTCTCCGTAACGGTAACGGTGAAGCTCTCTTTCATACCTACATATATATCTTCATAAGAATAAGAGTTCATATACTTACTCCCCGCATTCTCGAAATTCCGGTTCACGGCAATATCAGAATCCACGATAGATGAACTCGGCCGCATCATAACCGGGACCGTAATTGCCCAACAGGATCACCATGAATATAAGTGCATAATAGATGATCCATCTTACAGGAAGCGGCCTTGCAGCGATCCACTCCCGTACATCCGTCAGGGTATGCGCAAGATCAACCGCCGATAATATCAACAGAGAGAATATAAGGATGACTGCATCCTTACCGGCAATAAGAGCACTTGCATTCATTCCCTCACTTCCGTTAGCTATCATATCTGCAAGCATCGAAAATCCGGCTCTAAGACTTCCCGAATTGAAGAATACAAACGCGATACTTATCAGCAGATAAGTTCTGACCGACTGCCAGACTCTCAGCACAAAGGCTCCGACTCTGCCCTTAAAAGGAGCACGAAGCTTACTCCACAACGGCTCTCCCGTCTCCTCCAACAGGATATAGAACCAATGCAGGATACCCGATCCCACAAGATATTTCCACGAACCGCCATGCCACAGTCCGACCGAAAGCCACAGAATGAACATCGCCGTAAAAGTAGTGACAGTCTTGGCTGTTTTCTTAGAAAAACCGGTTGACAATCGCCCCGGTAATTTATCGGACAGACCTTTCTTCAGTCTTGCCGGAAGCTCACGAAAGTATTCAGTACGGAGCAAAGGATAGAATATAAAGACCTTAACCCAGTCACCAAGTGTGATATGCCATCTTCTCCAAAATTCCTGAACGCTTTTTGAGAGAAAAGGCGAATTAAAATTCTCCGGAAGCTTAATGCCCAGACACTCCGAAGCACCCATTATGATATCTATCGAACCGGAGAAATTAGTATATAATTCCATTACAAAGGCAAGGGCAGCCAGCATAAGCGTCAGACTGCTATACTCACCCGAATTGCCGAATACCGGAGCGGTAATGCCATTAAGTCGCGATGATATGACCAGCACCTTAAAGCATCCCCAGAATATACGCTGAAGACCAAAGGTTATCTGCTTATGATCGTATGAATGTCCTTCAAAAAGAGACTTGCCTATATCACCGTATCTTAAGATAGGTCCGCTGACGATAGCCGGAAAATACATCGAATAAGTCAATAGCCTCAGGGGATCACGTTCCGCCTCGATCCCGCCGTAATATATATCAAGCACATATCCTATCAATGACAGAGTATAGAATGACATTCCGATCGGAACCGCTATTCGTATGATATCAAGCGGCTGTGCGTCGATATTGAACAGATCGATAAATCCGTTATAGGTATACAGACCGAAGTTAAGATATTTGCAGATCACGAGACAGATAAGATTACCTGTCACTCCGGTCAGCATCCATCCCTTCTTACTGTTCTGCGCCTCCTCACCGTCACCGGCTTTATCCATCCCTATACCCGACAGATAAGCTGCACCTGTCTGCAACACGGGAAAGAGCAGCAATAGCGCACTGCCTGTAGTCAGAAAATACCCGACACTTAAGACAAGTATCCATACCCATCTGCACTTCTTAGGAATGATGTAATATATACTTATGCCGACTGCCAGAAGGCAGAAATAATATAATGAAGTAATTCCCATCTGAATATCACTGATTCTTTGTTGCTAATATTATGTCAACCATCTCGCCCACATCTTTCATTCCCGTCACCTGAGCCATTGTGAACTTCACACCGAACTCTTTCTCTACGGCATTAACGAGATTGATATGTTCGAGAGAATCCCAATCTTCGATATCATCCGAAGTGGTCGTGGCTGTTACCACAATATCCTCATCATCGAATACGTCTCTGAACACCTCATTCAATCTTTCATATAATTCTTCTTTTGTCATTATGAATCTCTCTCCTTACAAAAAACTTCCAGATTATCTTCTGAATCCTTCATATGTTTCATGAATAACTCATAAGCCTCATCCCAATCCTCAGAATCTTCTGTTTCCTTCTTCAGATCGTAATTATCGATAAGATAACGAGTAAGATAATCCGAACATTTATATGCTCCAAAGGTATTGCAGTGAACACCGTCACTGACATCAGTCATGCAGTCAAATTCCATCTCTTCATAATGCTCATTGAGGTTAACATAACCAAGTCCCTCTTTCTGCACTATGTCACCTATATATGCAGCCTTACCCTCAAATTCCTCTTCGGGAAGAGTGACAGATGTAAGGAAGACTGTGTCTATATCCATACTCTTAACGAAAGCTATCAGCTCCCTAAGGATCTCCTCCTGACGTGGGTTGATGGGAATGGTATTAACCTTGCCCCATTGATCGTACGCGTTATTGTGGAAATAATCGTCCTCGGGTTCAAAACCCTTTTCGGGATCTTTTGACCTATAAAAAGCCTTCTTAAGTTCGGAAGCTTCGAACAGCATGCCTATATTGGAATGGTATTTGATGATATCCATATACATGGCAGGCTTATCGATATCCGTCCCTTCCGTAAGACGGTTGATAGCCTTAATACGATTGACGGAATAGACCATGTTGTCGGTCACTTCCCTCATATGAGCCTCATCCTCCAAGAGAGGAGCGTCATCATAGAGGAATACCCTAGTATCGATCACAAGAACTTCGGGCGACTGATATTTCAGTGCCTCTTCTATCAAAGGCTTGATCGCCATAGTCCTCTGGGAATTGGATGAAAGAGCATAGGACTTGATTCCATACTCTCCCCAGATATATCCCGGTGCTATGGATCTGCTGACACAGCTCGATCCGAAGAACATCACCTGTATGGAATCCTTGGGTTCCGCATAAAATCCGGCGAATCTGTTCTTAACACTTCCGTTGGTTCTGACAATATATGACACCATTGTCAGAAGTAATGCCAATATACTTAAAAATACAACAGAACGGAGGAATGTACGTCTATTCATTGCCCACCACCCTGATATATTCATTCTGCCTGTTATAAGATGCCACATCCCTGCTCCAGACAGTATTGCCTTCTTCATCCGATGAGATCAGTTCATAACCCTGAACAGCATAGAAATCCTTCACCATACCATTCTTGGCCGTGGGATAATAATATCCTTTGACTTCTCTTATGTTTCTGTCACGACAGGCATCCATAAGGCTGTCCATCATGGCTTTCTCCATATCTCTCTTTAACACTCTGCAACTCATAAGCCATAACTCGATATGAAGGATATCCCCTTCTGTTCTTCCTGCGACCACGGTCACTACGCCGTTGTCTCCGAACTTGTCGGTAAGCTTACCGTAGAGCGTTATATATGCAGGATCTTCCGCCATGGCTTCGATCTCGTTCTGTGAGAATCTTCTCGTAGTAAGATTGAACTGATTACTCTTATTGGTAAGCTGAGCTATCCTTGCCATATACAGATCCGCAAAAGGTGCGATCTCTGCTTCCATCTCAAGCGACTTAAGATACTCGCCGTAATCGGCAAATGAACTCTGAGCCTTCTTACGTACGGCATTGGCAATATACATCTCATTGCGCTTCATATCATCAGCTGACAGTCCTGTCACTTCGAAGTATCCGCCCCTGTCGAGGGCTCTTATATACTCTTCAGGCTTATCCATTACGGGTATCGCAACACCCGGATTACTCTGCCTTATGATCTCTCTCTCGGCAGGATTATCATCAACAAAAACAAAGCTGTCCTCTCCTATATTGATGAATTCTGCCATCTCTGTAAGGTTCCTGCTCTTAGGTTCCCAATTAGCCTTGATCGCCAGAAAGTCATCAGGCTTAAGAACACTGTCAGGCCGGTTAAGTCCCGCAAGAGCATTTTCCTCTTCATTCTTGGAATCGACAGTCAGCAATACTCCCAAAGACTTAAGCGACTTGATATAAGTCTGGAACTCGCTGTATACCTGCCCCATTGAAGTCTCCTGACCGATAACGATATTATCGACACCGTCATCGCCTATGATCCCGCCCCAAAGAGTATTATCCAGATCAAGGGCAAGCGCTTTTTTATTCTTACCATAGACCGACTTAATGATGTTGGCGATATTAAACGCCAGTGTCGGTATGGCAGGCATGCTTACCGCATACTTATACATATGCCAGTAAAAGGGATCCGACCACTTATCAAGACCATACACCGCCGACAGATAACTGATATCGCACAGATACATATTATCTCTTTCACTTATATATCCGGCTATCTTCCTGTTAAGCTCATTGATATAGCATACCCGTCCGTGCATATCGGAACCATCCATATTGCCCAGAAGACGATGATCCGGCAGTTCGAAATTATTCTGTATAAGAGCGCAGCCGAACTTCTCCTGCAGCTTCTCCCACATTTCGGTAAAATGGGAAAAAACCGATTCTATCTTCGCGTCTATCACCTCTTTGCTGTCAGTGATATCGGGAAATTCACTTATATTACGCCCTGTTGTATGTATGTAGATCATATCCGGGGAAAAGCTGTCAAGCTCTTCATTACCGAACATTGCATCCTGCCAGTACATATTGTATTCCGATTCATAGAATACCGGTTCTATACCGTAATTAAGCAGGAAAAGCTCAAGAATCTTAATGATGTCATGAGTGGTACTTCCACCCAGAACAGCGATCCGCTTGACGATCCTCGTCGAACCGTCACTTAGAAGCGTACGTTTAAGGCTCTTGGCTTTTTTCAAAATATATTCACTGTCAAAAGGATATTCAAGTTCTTTCATTCTACAAGCATCCTGCGGCTGAAGAAGAACCGCTCAGGCTCTTACGGATATCATCCACTGCTCCAGCATGAGAATATGCCAGATCAGCTTACTCCAGTCACCGCCATTCATATATTCACTCCATATCTGATCGATAAGGTTAACGTCCAGATATTCACCTGCATAAAAATGCGCATCCGAGATTATCGACTCTGCCCACTCGCGCATCTGTCCATCCTTAAGCCATCTGCCGACCGGAACCGAGAAACCTTTCTTCGGCCTGTCCATCATACCGTGTGGCAGATACTTATCAAGGATATTACGCAATGGCTTCTTAGTGATATCATCAGCCATTTTATAATCTATAGGAAGAGTCCATGCGAACTCCATCACATCCGCATCCAGGATCGGGATACGCGTTTCAAGAGAAAAATGCATTCCCGAACGATCCACCTTGGTCAATATATCATCCGGCAGATACTGGAGCATATCCATAAGCATCAGATTATTCTCGCCAAAAGGCAGAAGCTTATCCTGATATTGCGACACCTTCGTGGCCAGCGGATTGTAGCCAGGCACGAGTCTGTGTGTCCTGATATCATCGTCATTGACCATTCTGTAAAAATCTTCAACGGTCTTAACACTCAGTACACGCCCTGTTTTGCGAACAAGGGAATTGCCTGCGATGGGACTGTTGAGAAGGGTCTTGCCTATCGATGTCCTGAGGGAATTATGCATAAATCCCAGCTTATTCTTCATCACTTCGATACCGGCTATGGCATCCTTATAGGTATTATATCCGCAGAAGAATTCATCACCGCCGTCTCCGGAAAGAGCCACCGTTACATTCTCCCTTGTCATCTTACTCACGAGAAGGGTGGGCAGCTGCGAACTGTCCGCAAAGGGTTCTCCGAAAACATCGGGCAACTGAGGGAGCAGATCCATTACATCTTTGTAACCCACGTACAACTCCTTGTGGGCAGTTCCGAGATAGTCTGCCGTCTCTTTTGCGAACTTGGCTTCATTATATTTCTCTTCTTCAAAACCGATAGTGAAAGTCCTTATGGGCTTATCCGACATGGACTGCATAAGGCTTACCACCAGAGTGGAATCTATACCGCCCGAGAGAAAAGCACCCAGGGGCACATCGGACAACATCTGACCCTTCAGGGCCTTCTTAAGAAGACGTTCCAGTTCCTCGTTAGCTTCTTCCTCACTGCCTTTGAAGAAATAATCCTGACCGTCTATGGCCATCTGTTTGATATCAAAGTACTTCTCGATCTTCCAGTCGGTGTAAGGCTTGTCTATCGTAAGGATACTTCCGGGTTCGAGTTTAAATACATCTTCATATATCGTATAAGGTGATGGGATATATCCGTATTGAAGGAATACATCCAATACATCCTTAAAGATATGATTGTTGAATCCTTCTATTGCCGCAATGGAAGCAATGGAAGAACCGAATACGAGCTGACCGTTCACCCTGCCGTAATAGAGTGGCTTCTCACCCATTCTGTCACGGGCAAGCTGAGTCCTGCCGGTCTTCCTGTCATATAAGGCAAGCGCCCACATTCCGCGACACAGCTTAAGCGTCTCTTCCATACCCCATGCAGCGATGGCTTCGATCAGTATCTCCGTATCTGAATGTCCTCTCCACTTGATCTGACTGCTTTCGGCCTCCAAACGTTCTTTCAACTCGGCTGCATTATATATCTCACCGTTATATACGATCACATACCGCTCATCATGAGAGAAAAGCGGCTGAGCTCCGGCCTCCGAGAGATCGATTATCGACAGTCTTCTGTGTCCCAATACAATGGCAGAATTCTCATCAACCCAATATCCGCCTCCGTCAGGACCGCGATTGATGATGCGCTCATTCATTGTATTGATATTCTCTATTGGATTAACTTTATATCCTAAAATGCCCGAAATTCCACACATGTCATAAGTATAGCACAACCGCAACCATTAATCAAAACTATGCTATCACAGAACCTGCCCGGGTTACTGTTCGTCCGTTACAGGAAATATATTCACCGAAACGGCTCTCTCGCTCCGATGTAAGCGTAGCGGATACTAAGCTCGGCTTTGCCTCGCTAAGTACCGACGTTTTAGTAGGCGTTTCTTGTGAATATATTTCCTGTAGCCATTCGCAAAAATACGGGCGTGAACAGTAACCTGCCCGGCGGAGCGTTTTTTGTGTAATAGGAAGCAATTTCCTATTACACAAAAAACCGTAGTATCTTCATCCGGATCGATGAAGATACTACGGTAAACAAGATCAGTATTATATTACAGAGTGTTCTTGAACCACTGCTCAAGAACGAGGATGTACCAGATAAGAGGACTCCACTCTCCACCGCTTGTATAATCAGACCAGATCTGATCCACAAGCTTGGTATCGATATACTCATCAGCCTTGGTCCTTGCATCAGAGATAACCGATTCAGCCCACTCTCTTACCCTGCTGTCCAGAAGCCACTTAGAGATAGGAACCGAGAATCCCTTCTTAGGTCTGTTCAGCAACTCTTCAGGTACATACTTATAGAGGATATTACGAAGGACTTTCTTGGTAATACCGTCCTGAAGCTTATATTCAATAGGAAGTGACCATGTGAACTTCATCACATCCGCATCAAGCATGGGAAGTCTTGTCTCCAAAGAATACATCATAGCCGATCTGTCGATCTTGGTCATAATGTCATCCGGAAGATACTGAAGCATATCCATAAGCATCAGATTGTTCTCGCCGAAGGGAAGGAGACTATCCTTATAATTGGATATCTTGGTCTCAATTCCTGCACAATTCTTGGCAAGCTGATGAGTTCTCGGATCATCGTCATTGACCATTCTGTAGAAATCTTCTACAGTATTGGCCTTAAGACATCTTCCGGCCTTACGCATAAACTCATTATTGGACATCGAACTGTTAAGGATCGTATTACCGATCGAATTACGAAGCGGCTTAGCCACGAATCCCAACTTGCTCTGCATGATATCTATGCCCGATACGGCATCTCTGTATGTATTGTAACCACAGAAGAATTCATCACCACCGTCACCCGAAAGAACAACAGTTACATCTTCACTGGCCATCTTGCTGACTAACATTGTAGGTATCTGAGAGCTGTCGGCAAAAGGCTCTCCGAAAGCTTCCGTCAACTGAGGAAGAACTTCCACTATATCACCGGCACCAATATACAGATCTCTGTGATCTGTTCCCAGATGCTTGGCTGTCTGAGCTGCAAATCTTGCCTCATTATATACTGCATCATCAAAACCGATAGTATATGTCTTAACCGGCTTATCGGATATATTCTGCATAAGGCTGACAACCAGAGAAGAATCGATTCCACCGGAAAGGAAAGCACCGAAGGGTACGTCCAATGACATCTGACCCTTAACCGCATTGGTAAGAAGTCTCTCCAGTTCAACCGTAGCTTCCTCTTCGGACCCGGTGAAGAATCTGTCCTGACCCTTAACCGCAAGCTCGGTGATATCAAAATACTGCTCTACCGTCCAAGTATCGTAAGGAGCATCGATCGTAAGGATAGAACCCGGTTCAAGCTTAAATACATCCTTATAGATACTATAAGGAGAAGGTATATATCCATACTGCAGATAGGCATCGATAACATCCCTGTTAACGGGATTATTGAAGCCTTCTACGGCAGCAACAGATGCGATGGACGAAGCAAAAGCAAACTGTCCGTTCACTCTTCCGTAATACAAGGGCTTCTTGCCTATTCTGTCTCGGGCAAGCTGCACTCTCTTGGTCTCTCTGTCATATACAGCAAGACCCCACATTCCCTTACACTTTCTGAGCGTTTCCTTGAGACCCCATTTCTCAACCGCCTCAACCAGAACCTCTGTATCGGAATGTCCGTTCCATACGATCTGATCGCTCTCGGCTTCCAGTTCAGCTCTTATATCTTCGGCATTGTATATCTCCCCATTGTATACAATCATCAATTTACCGCTGTGTGAAGCCAGCGGCTGCATTCCGGCCTCCGAAAGATCAACAACCGAAAGTCTTCTGTGACCCAATACTACCTTGGCATTCGAATCAAGCCAGTGACCACCCGCGTCGGGTCCACGGTTGATATTACGCATGTTCATGGTAGTAATGTTCTCAATTGGTTTGTCTTTGTAGTTTAAAATACCTGTAATTCCACACATAGATTTAATTTACCATATGAATCCAAAACTTTCAAGTTAACATAATTCCATTGTTACATAATTGATTCATTCAGCGCATATTATTCAGATATTAATGCCTTCTATCTGCAATACGCATCATGCCACTGTTGGAAAATAAACAGCGACCAGCACATCTTCGAATAGTTCTTACCCGAAGCCCTTCCGCCATCACCCGTGGCCAGGTAATCCGCAACGAATCTTCCGGTAAAGTCGGGATCGAATATATCCTGACTCACAAGATAATCTCTTGCGGTCATATCAAGCAGTCTCTCTTTAAGAGGTCCTCTGAGCCACTGATCCATGGGTGCTCCAAAGCCAACCTTTGGTCTGTCCAGAAGTTCTCTCGGAATATAATCGTATGCGATGCTCTTAAGAATGCTCTTCTTCTCACCGTCATGATACTTGATCGAATGATGTATCCTGAATGAATATTCCATTACATCCTTATCAAGGATCGGGCATCTCGCTTCAAGTGAATACTTCATTGAAGCCCTGTCCACCTTGCACAGGATATCGCCCGGCAGATAAGTATCCATATCGAGTAACATCCTTCGTATCTGCCAGTTGTCAACTCCATACTTAAGTTCTATAGGATAAGCACAGGGCAGACCTTTACGCTTTACCATATTCTCAGCATTCGACACATAACTTCCGGCGCCGAACTGGGTCTTGGTATCTGGACATCTGTTAGCTGCGATCACCTTAACCTTAAATGGAAGCCTGTCCTCAAGCCCCATCTGCTTAAGCCCTGGAAGATTGCAAAGTCCATGTACCATTCCTCCCAGTGCATCCAGCTTCTCAGCCTGAGCTATAAGATCGTATACATTATATCCGCAGTAAAACTCATCTCCTCCGTCACCAGAAAGAGCAACAGTCACCTTCTCACGGGCGAGCTTCGATACGAGCATTGTAGGGATCTGCGAAGAATCCGCAAATGGCTCATCATAATACTCAGGTATACTGTCAACGAGCTTATACATCTCATCTTCATCAATATAAGCCTCGGTATGATTGGTTCCAAGATATGAAGCCACTTCCTTGGCATATACGGCCTCGTTATATCCTTCGGCATTGAATCCTATTGAAAAAGTCTTAACCGGTTCGTCACTGTGCTTCTGTGCGATCGCCGTGATAAGAGATGAATCATAACCTCCGCTAAGAAAAGTCCCCAGCGGAACATCGGCTATCATTCTGGCCTCGACAGCCTTATTAAGAAGCCTGTCCAGTTCCTCCTTGGCCTCGCGATAGTCCGTAACGGGATTGGCATACATCTCGTGATAGACTGTGTTAATGTCCCAATATTTTTCGAGGGAGATGTTACCGTCTTTGTACTTAAGAATTGAGCCCGGCTCCAATTTATACACACCCTCAAACACTGTCTCGGGAGCGTTGATATACTGATGGAAGAGGAAACGGCTCACAACCTCGGAACGAATGCGGCGTCCGAAACCGGGTCTTGCCATAAGCGGCTTAAGCTCTGAAGCAAAGTAAAGATCACCGCCTTCAAGCTGATAATAGAGAGGCTTCTTACCTATCCTGTCTCTGACAAGATATACCTCTTCCTTCTTCCTGTCATATATGCAGATCGCGAACATTCCGTTGAACCTGCTGACACACCCGATCCCCCACTTCATATATGCCGCGAGGATGACCTCCGAATCGGAATCCGAGACGAAGGGATAATCGCCCAGTTCCTCTTTGATCTCCTTGAAGTTGTATATCTCTCCGTTAAAAACAAGAGCGACACTCGTGTCACAAGAGAGCATAGGCTGATGACCCTTGGGCGAGAGATCTATTATGGACAGTCTGCGATGTCCTAGTCCTACTCTGTACCCGGTTGAACCGCCGTGCATTTCATAAATACACTCCCCCGAATCATCGGGACCGCGGTGATACATGGTATCATTCATCGCCTTCAATGTATTAAGATCTATATCCTGTTTACTGACAAATCCGCAAATTCCACACATTTTTACTTCAACCCGTATACTGCCTTGCTGTCAAAATAATCTCTGTACTCGGTAAAATCTTTACACTCATTATCAATGCTCTCAATGAGTTCCTGCTCTTTTTCCCGGATAAGAGACTTGTAATTATCAAAATTATCATACCCTTTCTTGGTCCATGCAAATGGATGGACCAGGATCTGAACCTTATCATGACCTGCGATATTGGCAGCATCAGGATAACCGTATCTCCAGATGTGATTGGCATCGGACATATACTTAACAGCCACCGGAGTATCATCGGTTACATTCTCGGCAAAGGTAAAGAAATCATTCTGATAAGCATTAATGATCCCCTTAAGCTTGATATTCTCTCTGAGAACGTCCTTGGAAGGTCTGTGAATGGAAAAGGTATCGATCTTGAAGCCGAACATCTCTGTCAGGATATTCATCTCCTTCACGATCCTCTCTCTTATCATATCCATATCAGTCAGACCGTTAAGCGCATAATGAAGCCCTATTGTCTGACCTCTTTCATGCATATCCTTGATCATATCCATATTCTTACGTGAAAGGATATTGTAGGAATTGTTGGTCCACTGGAAGAAATATGTAGATGTAAAATCCATACTCTCCTCGACCTTGGAAAGAGCATATGCCCTTTCAACACTGTATTCCACATCATGTCGCATAATGCAGAACTTATCCTTACCTATCGCATCCTTGAATGAACAATACCTCCCCGATTCCTTGAGGAGTCGTATTATCTCTCTGTAATCTTCATATGAGAACATTATCCAAACCTCGCTTTTTTACGAACTATTCCTATCTGTGATAATGCGAGATACCTTCGCGGTATCTCCCTTACCTTCCCTTATTAACGTCTGCAATCGGATCTTCTATGATCCCCGGTATGCGATCACTGCCGCAGAAGCGTTGATCACTTTGACTTCTTGGCAGTTATCACTTCCTCGATATACTGCTTCCAGCAGGCTATCACGGCCTCACTGTTGATATCCTTACTTATAAGTCTTGCCTTCTCGCCCAGGGAAGCGGCAAACTCCTTATCCTCTATCAGTCTGCATATGGCCTCAGTCATAGCTTCCGCATCATCCATAGGTATGAGCAGACCATTCTCTCCACTTTGAATGACTGTTCTCGGTCCTCCGCAGGGACAATCGGTAGCAATGACCGGAAGCCCCATGGTCATAGCCTCAAGAAGTGAGTTGGGCATACCTTCAAAATTGGAAGAAAGAACGTATATCTCTCCCTTGGGCAATTCCTTCTCCAGTTCATCACAGCCACCCATCAGATGCACATATCCCGATGCATCATTCTCGGCGATGATACTCTCAAGGATCTCCCTGGTACCGTCATGCGAATCAGGTCCGTATATCTTAAGACAATAATCCGGATGTCTCTTATGCACCTCCAAAAATGCCCTTATGAGCATCGGCTGATTCTTAAAATCCACCAGCCTTGCGGACTGAACAATGGCCTTTTCTTTATTCTGCTCCACCGGAATATTAAGATACTTATCATTGACAGGATTGAGTATTATCCTGCTGTTATTGCGTATATAATCCGGGAAGAAATCCCTCTGTCCCTCTGTCTGGAAGACACTTCCGTCTGCCCTCGGATAAGTAAGGGGTATCATTATCTTATCCACGGGGCGGTCATAATGCCCTACGGGATCTGTTCTTACCGCGATGATGACCGGCACCTCCGGCATATCCCTTGTGGTCATGAGCGCCCTGTAATTGGCATTCTGCGCGAAGGCTATCACCACATCCGGCTTCTCTTCCTTGATGCACTCCTTAAGATACTTGATCCTGAGCAATACCTTGGCAGCCCTGGATCTGTTCTCATCCGACTCCTTAGGGCCTACGATGACCCTCTTAACTCTTTCATCGAGGGCGAATTCATTCTCACCCTTCCATTCGGTGGCAACCACCACTTCTTCACCGTCGCGGGCAAAGGCATTGGCCAGAGTCGATACAACTCTTTCGGCCCCTCCCTGCTCCAGACAATTCAAGTGAAATAATATCTTTCTCACGTTTTATTCTCCGTAAATTAATATACATATGCATCATTATACGCATATTTCAGGATCATCTTAATACAACAGCATGCGAGGTCTTAATTCCATCTCACATTCATACTCATCGATGATAATCGACCCGTCCACCGTCCTGATGATGGGCTTACCATCGAAGATATCGACGATCTCCCCCGGTGCATATTCCGAGAGGTCGATACTGTCATCAAACGGATGTGCCCTCCAGATCCGTATGAGATTGTCATCCGTCTGTTCCGGAAGGGCCCCGATCTCATTCTCTTTTGCAACATAAGCAAATGCTCCGGGAAAAGGTGCAGCGACTCCGCGTATAAGATTATATATATCTCTCGTCCTGCCGCGCAGATCAACCTTGCCATCCTTGGCCGTACGCTTCTCATACCACGAATCATAATCCTTCGACTCGGTTCTGATATCGATACTGCCCTTCTCATAAGCGGTCAGGAGCCTCTTAATCAGCCTCTTGCTGCACATCATATTCTTATACTGACATGTTCTGATATCATCATGTTCATTGATACGGAAGGTCTCGGTTCCGAATATATTCGGACTGTCAGCCTTCTCATCATATCTGAAAAGATTCAGATTAAAGCGCTCATCTCCCAAAATGATCGACCAGTTCAACGGCGAACGGCCTCTTCCGAAGGGAAGATATCCGCAGTTACCATGGAAACCGTATACACCGAATCTGAAGGCATTGAGTACTTCCGGAGGTACAAGTCTCTGCCAGCCCATAGAAATACCTATATCAAATTCATTATTGCGTATAAGGTCAACGGTCTTCTCATCCGTCAGATAATAGCTGTCGGCTTCATGCACCTGGATCCCGTACTTCTCTGTAAGGAATGACAGGCCCTTATATCCCGATACCTGATTCTTCCTGGTGACCTCGGGGGAAATGGTAATGACCAGATCCACCGGGCATATATTCCTTGTAATATATTCAATAATATTCTCTGATGTATCCTTAACTCCAAATACTACAACTCTGTAATGCATTGAATCCTCTTCCCTAACGTTCCTTATGCGGCACAACAAATACCCACTCTGGGCGTAATTATACCATATCCGCTCATATGCTTGCCACTTTAATATATCTGTTGTCTATGGATTTTTATATATAAAAACTTTATAATATAAAAGGCTGTTTTTTGATTCACAACAACATCAACGAATGTTACAGGATTTTAAATCCCGAATAATGGAGTAATATGCTTTTTAATTCGATCCAATACATATTGTTTTTACCGATAATGGTGATCATCTATTATATGATCCCTGCAACCAAACTAAAGAATATCTGGCTTCTGGTCGGAAGCTATTTCTTTTACATGAACTGGAATCCGGCATACGCCTTGCTGTTACTGACGGCAACGCTGGTAACATATTCAGGCGGACTGATCCTTAATACCCTTAAAGAAAAGGGTCTGAATACATATCGCAGGCCCTGTCTGATCATCTGCCTGATCATCAATCTCGGCATACTGTGTTTCTTCAAATATCTTGTGATGTTCGTTGCCTATCTCAATAAGGCACTCAGCATCCTGAACATTTCTGAATTGTCGATCTCCCGGGATATCATTCTCCCGGTAGGTATCTCCTTTTTTACATTGCAATCTATCGGATATCTGATCGATGTATACCGCGAGG
This sequence comes from Lachnospiraceae bacterium, assembly GCA_024684085.1. Lineage (GTDB taxonomy): Bacteria > Bacillota > Clostridia > Lachnospirales > Lachnospiraceae > Colinaster. The sequence goes on from JAIKXM010000012.1 coordinate 49,035, forward strand.
ACATTCCCGCAGAGAAGTCTTTTACGACATACGCTCTTTTCGTTTCTTTCTTCCCGCAGCTGGTGGCAGGACCGATAGAGCGTTCCCGGAATCTGCTCTCTCAGCTAAAGGAGCCAAAGCGCTTCTCATACCGGTTTTTCCAGAAAGGTCTCCTCTGGATCATTTACGGTCTGATGGTAAAAATGGTAATAGCCGATAACCTTTCGGTCTTTGTTGACGCAGTCTATTCAGATCCCTCAACCTATGAAGGATGGTATATCGTTGCTGCTACCTTCGCCTTTTCACTGCAGATATATTGTGACTTTTACGGTTACTCGATAATCGCAAAAGGCTCCGCTTATCTGCTTGGCATCGAACTTATGAGCAATTTTGAAAGTCCCTACTATTCCGGATCTGTCAAGGAATTCTGGAGACGATGGCATATATCACTGTCCACATGGTTCAGAGATTATCTGTATATTCCCCTCGGCGGTAATAAAAAAGGCCGGATACGTAAGAACATCAATCTGATAATCGTTTTCCTTATCAGCGGTTTATGGCACGGTGCCTCAATGTCCTTTGTTTTCTGGGGGTTCCTTAACGGCTTATACCAGGTGATCGCCAATATAAGAGACAGGATCGGGCTCAAACTGAAAGGCGGCAGCGATCTCTTCTGTAACAGGATCATAAAGACGACAGGCACTTTCATACTGATCACTTTCAGCTGGATCCCTTTCAGAGCAGGTACAGGAGCTGAGACAAGAAGGATCATCTCACATATGATCTTCGCTTTGGATAATTACGACATCATCAACCTCAAAGACATCATCGGCATGTGGGATCTGTTGCCTGCAAAAATGGCTGCAGGAGCTCTTCTCGGAGTTCTGATCCTTGGGATAGTAGACTATCTTAAATATCATAAGAAGCAGGTAGTCGATAAGATACTGGAGCAATCCTTATGGTTCAGATATATTGTATATATACTTCTGATCCTGTTTATACTCAACTGCGGATGCTACGGCAGCGCTAACGCCGGACAGTTTATATATTTCCAGTTTTAGTCCTCCGACTTTCTAATGGTTCCTGTTTTATACCTTAACAGGCCGGTTTCGGCACCGGCCACACGCAGGCTGTTTTCGACACCGGCACCCGGCAGACCGGTTCCGATATCAACCCCCGTAACATTTTATTAATCTATTAACGTATTAGGATAAGTTAAGCTATGAAGATCATATTAAAAAGACTGCTCACGGTCGTTGTCGGTTTTATCCTGTTGATGACCTGTATTATACACCTGACATACATGGTAAGAGACTATACCCGTTTATTCGGATTCTACGATCTGGATAAGAACTCAGTGGATGTTGTTTTTGTGGGAACCAGTGTTACATTTTCTTCCTTCATGCCAATGGAAGCCTGGAAGGAATACGGGATAGTAGCGTATGATTACTGCACAAATGTTCAATATGAGAACTCACTGCGATACTCTCTTGCAGATATCGAACGTACCCAGTCTCCGGAATTGATAATGGTTGACATAACTCCTTTTCTGTATGCGCATTATGCCGGCAACGAGACCTGGAACGACGATTACTATGAACTGTTCACAAAATGCAATCTGGACAGCAGAAAATATACTCTCGACAGATTTGCATTGGTATATGAAATAAATAAAGATCTCCACGGATCTGTTGTTGACTACTTATATTATTATTTCGATATAGCCCGTTACCATACCAACAATATCTCCTTCGATCATATAGATAATGCTGAAAAAGATATCAATCGCGGTTACGGTTATCTGGATCATAACGGAGGTGATAAATTCGCCATAGAAGATCTGATAACTGATGACGGGCATAAAGTTGAGCTCAGTGAACGCGAGCAATATTATCTTGATAAACTGCTGATCAAGGCAGCGGAGATGGACAGTAATATTGTCTTCTACTGTCCTCCGATCTATTTTAAAGACCCCGATGCATTTGGCAAAAAGAATTATCTGAAAGACTATATAGCCGATCAGGGCTTTACCTTTGCAGATTTTTCGGGATACACGGAGAAGATCGGACTGGATCCCAAAACCGACCTTTGGAGTTATGATCATTTTGATGCCCTTGGAGCTCAAAAAGTCACCCGGCTTCTCAGCGAATACATAAAAGATAATTACAATATCCCGGACAGACGTAATGACGCCGAATTTGACTATATGAATGATGATTATGTCGAATGGGAAGCACTGCTGGAAGAATATCAAGAAACCGACAGGAGTAAGTGATAAAAAGAAAAGGCTGCCGCAAAGCGACAGCCTTTTATCATCTTTACAATCTCCAGTAACTGTACTCATCACCCGAATACTGTGACTTATCCAACAGGCCCTTGATATCAGCCAATACCTTGATCTTATTATCCTTCTTGAAGAATCCGTCGATATCTTCCCTGGTAAGCTTCAGGAACTCATCATGAGCCACTGCAACTATTACCGCATCCATATCTTTGACATCTTCCATGGTGCCGAAATCGATCCCGTACAGCCTCTTGGCCTCGGCCGCATCAGCAGTGGTATCAACAACGGTCGGAACAATACCAAACTCACCCAGTTCATTGTAGATATCTATTATCTTGGTATTACGTGTATCCGGACAGTTCTCCTTGAAGGTGAATCCGAGAATAGCCACGGATGCATCCTTGATGGGAAGATCTGCCGCTATCATCTTCTTAACAACCGATTCTGCCACATACTTACCCATATCATCATTGATACGACGACCTGAAAGAATGATCTGGCTGTGATATCCAAGCTGTTCAGCCTTATATGTAAGATAATAAGGATCTACTCCTATACAATGTCCGCCTACGAGACCGGGATAAAACTTAAGGAAGTTCCACTTGGTACCTGCTGCCTCCAGGACTGACTTGGTATCTATGCCCATCTTATCGAATATGATGGATAATTCGTTCATAAATGCTATATTGATATCTCTCTGGCTGTTCTCGATGACCTTGGCAGCCTCAGCCACCTTGATGGACTCAGCCCTGTGAACACCGGCCTCCACAACAAGCTCGTATACCTTAGCGACTTCATCAAGAGTCTCGGCATCCATACCGGATACGATCTTGGTGATAGTCTCAAGCCTGTGAACCTTATCACCGGGGTTGATCCTCTCGGGGGAATAACCGATCTTAAAATCGACCCCACACTTAAGTCCCGATTCTTTTTCCAGAATGGGAACGCATATATCTTCGGTAACTCCGGGATAAACCGTTGATTCGAAGACAACTATCGAGCCCTTAGTCAGATTACGGCCGAGTATCCTGCTGGCACCTTCAACCGGAGTAAGATCCGGTGTATGATCATCATTGACAGGTGTGGGAACGGCAACAATATGGAACCTGGCTTCGCGAAGCTTAGTCTCATCGGAAGTGAATTCCACTTTGGTATCCCTTATCACATCATTGCCCACCTCATTGGTAGGATCAATACCGCTCTTATAGAGATCTATCTTAGCGGAATTAAGATCATAACCGATAACACCAACCTTACGGGCAAAAGCAACCGCGATGGGCATTCCCACATAGCCGAGTCCGACCAATGCTATCTTCTCTTCACCCTTAACAATCTTCTCGTATAAACTCATAATTCATCCTCTGTTCCTGCTGTTACTTCACAGCTTCATACCATTCTTCGGCAACCTTCCGGACACTTGCCACTTCTCTGATGTTCACGGCTTCCCGGGCAAATGACGCTGCAAGAGCATCATCCTCCGCTATCCTGAAGAAAGCGTCTGTCAGGGCATCTTCATCGCCCACAGGTATCAATATACCATTTCGGCCTGAATTAATCAACATAGCGCTTCCGCCTATGGGACAATCCGTCGCTATGACAGGTACTCCTCCGGCCAGGGCTTCCATAATGGAATTGGATATTCCTTCCGAAGTGGATGTCGATACATATATATATGAGTGATTGATCTCAGCTCTTATATCATCCGTGAACCCCGGAAGACGGATCTTATCTTCACGGCCAAGACTCTTGATCTCTTCTCTGAGACTCTCTTCCAATTCACCTTTACCGAAGATATCCAGAGTATATTCAGGATGCTTCTCCACAAATCTGTCAAAGGCTCTTATCAGCATTGAAAAATCCTTGACGGGTATCAGTCTTCCCGCTGCGATCACTCTCTTAGGTCTTTCCTCCAGCGGAACGGGAGACTGCTCGATATCATCAAGAGGATTGATGATCACCTTACCCTTGACCCTTACTCTCGGGGGAAAATACTCCATAGCCTGATAAGTCTGGAACACTATAGCGTCAGCCTGCATATAGAGAAGATTACGTATGCGATCCATTCTCCCCGTGATGGGTTTATGATTCAACCTTCTCGGATCATTTCTCTCGGATACCACAACCCTGTTCTTAAGACCCATGGATGCTATAAGAGTGAATATTCCCGCTACCGTTCCCATTCCTATAACTGCTGCATCGGAATGCTCTCTGAAGTAACGGCGCATCCGGGCTATCCGGTTGATCCTTCCCATCAGACTGCCGCCCGTGGCTCCCGACAGACTCAGGATCTCGATCCTGCTGTCAAGCTGATAGGCCACACTATCACCGCCTATCATCAGGATACCTACATCAATACCCTGCTCCGCATAATAATTGGCAAGAACGGAGATAACCCTTTCGGTTCCTCCTCCTGCCATTGTTATTGTCACAAATATTATATTATCGGGTTTCTGCATAAGTCCCAACTCAACCTCACTTGATCAACTGCCTGTATTCGTCTATGATGATCTGCCTGTCAAAATGCTCCGCAACAAATGACGCTGCCGCCTTACCCATCGCCTCATGAGCACTCTCATCCAATTGCAGCCATTCCATTATAGTCTCAGTCAGACTGTCGGCAGACTTTGGTTCACATAACAATCCTGTAACCTTATCTTCCACTATCTCACTGCATCCGGGAACATCACTTGCTATCACAGACCTGCCACATGCCGAAGCCTCCAGCAGAACATTGGACATACCCTCGTGATAGGTAGGATGAACCACCGCATGACATTCACCGTACAGCGCGTCCATATCCCTTACATAACCTCTGTAATCAAGGACACCTCTCTGCACAAGCCCGTTGATCACCGGCTCATATCTGTCCCTGTCTTCCTCTTCGTAATCTCCGGCAAGGACAAAGGTTACATCCTTTCTTACGGCGGATACCCTGTCCATGGCCTCGAGCAATTCCCCGATACCTTTGTCTTTCATTATTCGAAAAACAGACAGCAATCGGATCCCTTTCTTCTCGGAAGGATACTCCTGCACCGTATGGATCTTCACATTCACGCCGGATCCCGGAAGCAACGAACAATTGTTGACGGCAACACCGTGTTCATTCATATATCTCATCCCGGCTTCGTTCTGGAAGAAGACTCTCTCAGCTCCTGCAAAAGATACCTTAAGCATCTTCAACAATATCCGGGTCAGGAAGGAATCATTCATGATAGCGGTTCCAAGCCCGGTCACATTGCATATACAAGGCGTATGTGTCATCCTGCAGGCCAGTCCCCCGTAGAGGTTGGGCTTGATGGTATATGTCAGGACCTTCTCGGGTCTGTATATTCTTATCATACGGATATAATCAAACAAGACCTTGATATCCTTAAAGGGATTCATACCTCTGCGTTCCAGATGATAGTCAACGACTTCACAGCCTTCATCGATAAACTTTTGCTTGGAGTTATCATCCGGAAGTGCCAGTATGACTTTATGAGTTCTCAGCAGATCTACTACCAGTTCGTTACGAAAGGAATAGAGTCCGTCGGAAAAATTAGTCAGTATCAGAATGTTTTTCATAAGACGTTAAATTAATTGGATCCTAAATCATCGACTGATCGATCATCATACATTTACCGGATATGATCTTCAGCCACTTAATGATCGATCATCATACATTTTCCGGATATGATCTTCAGCCACTTAATGATCGATCATCAGTCACAGCATCGTATGTGTATTGATCCGATCAGCTCTTGTAAGTATATGTGGGAACGATCTCCTTAATAAGAGGTCTTATATCGGCGCACTCATTCTTGGCCTCTTCCTTGAGATTCTTAAGCTGGGCGAAGAACTTCATCTCATCGATCTCAATGGGTTTGCCGATATGGATCATCTTATTGGCTGTATCCTGAAGACCTTCCTCATCCATCAGCAGTTCTTCATACAGCTTCTCGCCCGGTCTGAGACCTGTGAACTCTATCTTGATATCCTCGTCCACCTTGTAACCGGACAGCCTGATAAGATTGCGTGCCAGATCAAGGATCTTGACCGGCTCGCCCATATCAAGGACGAATATCTCGCCGCCCTTGGCATAAGCGCCCGCCTGAAGCACCAGAGATACTGCCTCGGGAATGGTCATGAAATATCTTATTATATCGGGATGTGTAACGGTCACAGGGCCACCCGCAGCTATCTGCTTACGGAACAGCGGAATAACGCTTCCGTTACTGCCCAGTACGTTACCGAATCTTACTGCCACAAATTCCGTATCATAATGCCTGTTAAAGGTCTGAACTATCATCTCACAGATACGCTTGCTGGCACCCATTATATTGGTGGGATTAACCGCCTTATCCGTACTGATCATTACGAACTTGCGAACGCCGTAATATGCCGCCGCCTGAGCGGTCTTCCATGTACCGAATATATTATTCTTAACCGCTTCGTTGGGACTTGTCTCCATAAGAGGAACATGCTTATGAGCCGCCGCATGATATACGATATCAGGCCTGAAAGTCTCGAAGATATTGTTGATCCGGTTGGTGTTACGCACGGATGCGATAAGTACGACCAGGTTAAGGTCGGGATATTTTCTGAGGAGTTCCTGCTGTATCTCGTAGGAACTGTTCTCGTAGATATCGACGATTATCAGTTGGGAAGGCTTATGTGAAGCGATCTGACGACACAGCTCACTGCCTATTGAACCGCCGCCGCCTGTGACAAGCACGCATTTACCGCTGACATAGCCCAGAATGGAATCCACATCGACCTGAATCGGATCTCTTCCAAGAAGATCTTCAACGTCGACATCTTTAAGCTTGCTGACGCTGACCTCACCGTTAACGAGCTGGTAGATTCCGGGAAGCGAACGAAGCTTACACTCCGTCTCCTTACAGATCTCAAGGAGTTCTCTTATAGTCTGTCGTGAAGCCGAAGGGATGGCAACTATTATCTCATCGATGGAATGGGTATCAACACATTCCATGATCTTATCGCGTCCGCCTTCAACCTTGATGCCCTGTATATAATTGCCCCACTTGTTCTGATCGTCATCGATGATGCAGGCAACGGTCATGGTAGAGAAATTACTGGTGACCAGTTCCTTGATGATGGAATTGCCGGCATCTCCCGCGCCGATGATCATAACATTGGTCTTATTGTTCTTATTCTGATACTTGTGCTTCTTGCTCCTTAAGAACCTGTAGGAGAATCTGCTCGTGAAGATCAGAGCTATCAGTATGAATCCATACATAAAAGGATATGATTTGGGAACCGGTATCTCTTCCACTCTGACGATATAGAGACCGCCGGCATTGAGTGCCGAAGAGATTATACAGCTCACTACCAGATTCTGCAGCTCCGTCTCGCCTGCAAAAGCCCACAGACTGTTATACATCTTGAACAGATAGAATACACCTATCGTAAGGATGATACTAAAGGGAAGGAATCTTATTATAGGCTGAATGAAATGTGAAGGAATGATATTCAGATTGAATTCATAACGCATTGCTATGGCCAAAAAACTTGCCACAAGCACACTCGCCACATCATATATGATCAGACAAAACCGTCTGTAGAATAATTTGTAATTAAATAGTTTCTTCATTTACTCTCTACCGTTGGGAACGATCCTTAATAACAGATACGATTCCGGCTTATCAGAACATTCGACGAAGAGGTGTATATGCCTCAGGGATAACAGCAAAAAGGCTCATACCTGCCCGCCTCTTAAGACTCCAGTCAGACTTGTTGCAATCATGCAGAGTCTCCCGATACTTATGTCTCAATTCCGCACGCTTACTCTTCATATTGCCCAACTTACCCAGATTATGATAATTCACAAGAATCTTACACAGATATTTGTAAGTATCCTTGTCATAAAGCTCCTTAAGACCATGACTTAAGAAGAACTTCCTTCTCTCTTCTATTGCCACGAGAATATCAAGTCCTTTCTCACCACGCGCTCTGCTCATTATACCATTATCATTGGAAAAATAGTAATATAAAGGACAATTAATTCTGACAACCCTCTTAGCCCTGTACAACAATTGAGGGACCATCATCTCGTCCTCATGTATCCGGCCGACCGGGAAGGTGAGCCCATCCCACAGTTCACTGCGGTACAGCTTATTCCATGCCACTATGGTCTCCACATTATATTCACTGAAGATCCTGCCCAGAGCCTCGATTCCCGTCATGATCTCTTCTTCAACATCCGCTTCGTCAGTCACTCCGACCTCTTCGTGTGTCTTAACTCTTACAAAGGGACACACCGCTATGTCGGCTTCCGCTCTCTCAAGATGACTCACAAGCTTCTCAACAAAATCGAGAGCAACATTATCATCGGGATCAACAAAAGCTATATAATCACCCTTAACCCTTGCAAGACCGCTGTTACGCGCAGCGGACAAGCCTCCGTTGGGCTGGTGATACACTTCTATCCTGTCATCTTCACGGGCCAGCCGATCCGCCAGCCTTCCCGTATCATCCTTCGATCCGTCATCGATGATGATAATCTGAAGATTACTGTATGTCTGTGCGGTCAGACTTCCGATACTGAATTCCAGATATTTTTCAACATTATATGAAGGCACTATGACAGATACTTTTTTATCCATTACATCCTCCGTTCCGAACGACAGCGGGAACTGCTCCGGATACATTAACTAACCCTGACCCTACAGGATCATATACAAACCGATCCCAAGACGCATGAGAAAGAGACGCTTACGGGAGATTATGGACGGTACTTCCCGCATCATTCTGATCTTCTTCTTATAGGCCTGTAAAACATCGGGATACTGACATCTCAATCTCCTGTAGAGTTCATAACGCTTCGCTCTTGCAGACACATAAGACTTGAGCGATTCAACGGAGAACATCATATGCAGGACATATAAGCCGTTATCAATATACTCTTTTATTCTGCCCGATACAACTATATTATTGTCATTAATATATCTGCTGACCCTTCCGATGGCATATAAGGCTTCGAATCTCCGCATATTGAAGGAATATGCAAGGCTTCCGCTCCTCTTGTAATAGGTGTACATTGTGTCGGGCAGCAGTCTTACCGTCCCTGCCGTTAACATCATCTTGAGGATAAATTCGGTATCTTCTCCAAAGGTAGTTCCGGGATCAAAACGCAACTCGGAAGTCTGCCCGCCGGCAAGTCTGTTCCTTACGGCAAATGAACCCAGACGGACTCTTAATCCCTCGAACAGATTCCTGCTTAAGAACTCCTCACCCGATAAGATCTGTGCCTCCTTAAGATCATTGGAGAGAGCCTCATCATCGCCCTGAACTATCCTGAAAGTCCATGCGATCACATCCTCATCATATCCCCGGATGGTACTGATAAGATCGGGGGATACCGTGTCATCACTGTCGACGAAGATAATATACTCACCCTTAGCTTCGCCCAGAGCCAGATTCCTCGCCCTGCTCACACCGCCGTTCTTAACATTGATCATCCTGCAGATATCCTCATGCCCTCTGACAGCCTTAGCGGCAAGCTCCGGTGTGGAATCGGTGCTTCCGTCATTGACCAGTATCAGTTCGCTATCGGACATGTCATTAGCCAGGATGGAGGCTATGGTAGTCTCAATATATTTTTCAACATTATACATTGGTACAATCCAACTGTATCTGATCATTATCACAACCTCATTATCTTAACGCCTTATCTACGTTCTAAGCAACCTTCTGTCTTATCCTCAGTAAGTCTTGTCACCTGCACGGTCAACTATCGATCTGTCTTTTTTTTAACCGGCTTAAGTGACAGAGATGTCATAGATAGAAGCAAGGCTGTACATATGGGATAGCAGGGATGGAATACCCACTCCACAAGTCCCGCTGACATCAGACCGCATAAGAGCACGGGGAAGAGCAGGCAGTAGGGATCTTTGTCGCCCCTCTTCTTAATAGTGATCACCGAATACAAGAATATATACACCAGGAAAAGTGTGAAGTATAGTCCGAATATCCAGCCGTGATCGTATATTGCCTGAAGGTAGGTATTATGCGCATGCGTCGCTATCGAACCGTCGTTCAAAAGAGCTCCCATGGTGTCATGTCCCCACAGATTGGATTGCTCAAGATAACACTTAAAGATATCCATACGTCCGTTGGAGATCTGATTCATATAATCTTCGCCGTCAGGATCTGTTGTCGCGGTTAACATAATAAATCTCTCACTCAGTAACTGTTCTGCTACTCCCTGAGCCGATGTAACTGCTATGCCTATTCCGTTTACCGGTATACGGCTGTCATCTGACTCCGCATTGCGCTCTGACCTATGATCAAGCACTGACATAAGATCCGTCATTCCGACCTGAGCCGTTGCCATAATTCCTTCACCGGGTACAAGCCTCGTACCTGCCGGTCTCTCTCTGTATTTCAGAGGATCTTCAATTCCCGAATCGGTTATCGTATCACCCACTCCGAGAACCTTACTTGCGAACACCTGACAGAACCTGTAGATGTTCATATAATTGTCGCTGTCCTTGGCGTTACCCCTGTATATCGTAATATCATTGACCTCATAATCGAAGACCACCGGATCATCGGCTATGGCAGGGATCAGTCTTGTTGCCGTAAAAGTGATCGGGAACATGATCGCCATTGCGCCGAGCACCACCAGAAAACGCTTGAATGATCCATTCAGTCTCGAACCTTTTTGGTCATAGATAAGACTTAAGACAACGAATGACACAAATGTCATAATTATTGCTGACAGATACCCTGTACGGGATAAAGTAAACAACATATAATTCATCGCCGATCCCATCAGAATGAGATACGGCAACAACTTATCGAACACGGCGCGCGCATTGCCATCCGCCTTACGCGAGGCGATAAAGAGTTTCACGCCCACTGCCGAGAGTATCAGAGTCATATAGACGGCGGTCACAGTTACAGTATGGAAGCCCATGGAATATCTGTGCATCCTGTATGCATAATAAGGTCTGTGCAAAAGAGAGAAGACTGTCATCATGACATAATTAAGTATTATCCCATCGCACAGATTCCTGTTGAAGCTCCTGACCGCATCGGTGAAGATCAGTCTCCAGAATAAGACCGCCACGATAAATGCCAGATAGAACGGCCATACTCTTGTATTCGACCATACCATCATTCCTATGACAAAGAGTGCTGTCGGGATCATTACCGGAAGACGCGGTACCGCATATATGGGTGCCTTTTTCATTATCGCCCTTATGAGGGATGATATCAGATTGATGATCACGAATCCGCCAAGGACTATGATCGCGCCCTCAAGATTGCAGGTGATCGCATCCTTAACCTCTTCATCGAATGAATGCGCATAGCAATAAGCTCCGACACTTCCTGCCACGAGCCATATGCCGTTGATGATATTCAGGATCTCTTTCTTCGTGAATGTTGAGATTATCATCACAAGGAATGCTATCAGCATCCTGCGGTATGCATATGTATGATGAATATCGTAGAGTCCGTTGATATAAGTATATCCGTACCAGAGAATATAGGCGATCGAGATCACTCTTATAACCTCGGGAATGAACTTACCGTTAGTCACAATCTCCCTTATCTTAAGATCACATAATGCCTTGAATGCATCCTTCCTGTGGATCAGATACAACAGAAGACCTGCCAGCATACATACGCCGATATAATTGAAGACAATGTCATACCACTTGCGTCCGAAGGTACAGATAGGGAATATCTGTATCAGCAGGATCAGTGCCGATACTATAATGATCGGATCAAGCACAGTGGCAAACACTTTTCCGAGGCTCACTTCACTGTCAGCGCTTACAAATCTTGGGATCACAAAGCGTATCAGAAGGAAAGCCACAAGGGTCAGAAGCAAATATGCCACAACTGTCATAATCACATTAAAATCTATCAGATAATGATATCGTAATATCAGATTATAATCCTGAAGCTCCTCCTGAACGGTCGTCACATAACTGTTGGCCGTAGCCGTCGTAGTTCCGTGATCCTCAAGTCCTAAGATGATAAGCGAAGAATTGAGTCTCTGCAGATCTTCATCCGGCATCCAGCCCGTCACCTCAGGAACTCTCAGTTCCAGAAAATACGAACCGCCCTTTTCAAGATCATAACCCAGTTTGAAACTTACCCAGCCTTTCTCAATATCCTCATCGCTAACAGTCACCTCACGGTGCAGAAGCTTATTCCTGTCCGCATCAAAGAGATTCAACTGAAGCTGAGATCCGGGCTGCGCTTCGGTTATCCTAACATCCAGCCGTCTTATCCTGTCACCTTCCGATCCGAACAGCTGCATCACCTGATTATCCGTATCTACATGACAGGTTCTGTCGGTCAGCATCTCCTCACTCTTTGTCGTATGAGGACGGCTTATAAGATTAAGAGGCCATACCGCCAGCCCAAGAAGAACGGCCGCGATGATGATGATGTATTTAATTGCCCTTCTCTTATTAACACTACGATCCATTACTGTTATTCTCTCTATACTTGTTTGTAAGCAAAAGCGGTATCATAACGGCCCTCTTCATCCACTTCACCTTGGAATTGGGATGATCCGTATATGACATATACCACGCCAGCTTAGCATTATTGGCCACCTTATCCCTGGCCAGTCTCTTGGTAAGTACCTTTCTTTCGTATCTTCTTATCCCGCTGTTGAACTGTTCTGCGTTCAATTCAAAAAAATCGGCGTCATAGTCGATTATCTCATCCCGATGTTCCCTGAGAAAGCGTTCAAGATCAACAAAATCCTTATCCTCCATCAGATTGGTATGAAGGCATATCGTATCAAAACCCTCTATCGTATAATTACTGTTGAGCCTGCATGGCACAAAGAGCAGACCTTTATAGATATAAGGCCTTACATACAGACCGTCAGTCACGGATGTGAATCCCGTTTCTTTCAGAGCTTCGACAGTATTGTCATCGAATGTATGCCCCGGCGCCATGAATATATCCGTATGTATTCCGTTGCTCTCCAGTATCGCCCTGCCCTTCCTGATCTTATCAAGCTGAACATGGTACTGAAGCCCTGCGAACTCACTGAAAGGATTGATACCCAAAAGGCCGCTGTCTTCTGTCTCATACACATGATAAGTTCCGTGCTGAGCTATCTTCCAGCCCTTCGCCTCGAGTTCCTTCACCATGCTCCAGAAATCGGGGTCGGGTTCGCTTCTGTTAAGAATATCATCCCGACATTCCGGCACGACACCGATCAACGGTCTGACATTATACTCATCAAACAGCTTTCGAACTCTTTCAAATCTCACCGGATCCATATCCGGAGTTATATCATCAAGTCTGATCACACACTGCATATTCCGTACAGGTACTCCTTCCAACGTCTGTTGACCTTCTGAGGCGCAAGTTCACTTCCGATAGCCTTAGCCTCTCTTCCAAGTTCCTCTCTCCTGCTCTCATTCTCCATCAGTTCCGTAAGAGCATTATTCAGAGCTTCTCCATCATCGACCGGTATCAGTATCCCGTTCTTACCGTTCCTGATGATATCGGCAGGACCGCCACACGGACAATCCGTAGATATGCACGCCAGTCCCAGAGTCATGGCTTCGATCAGGGCATTAGGCATCCCCTCCATCCTGGACGGTAATACAAAAATGTCCGCATTGATCATTGCTTCCGGCACATTGTCCACCTTGCCGTGGAAGAACACTCTGGATGCAAGTTCCGTCCCGGATACTTCCTTCTTAAGACTCTCGCTTCCCTCTCCGTCGCCATACAGATGGAGAGTCCACTTAGGATGATCCCCTGCGATCTCTGCAAAAGAACGCCACAACATCTTCTGATTCTTATTATCATCTATCCTTCCGACCGCGATCACTCTCTTATCTGCAGATGTACGGGTCAGATCGGTAGCGGCTTCCATAAAAGCGGGATTGATACTGTTAGGCAGTATCTCGCTTTTTTTCCTTAGATAATTGGGGAAAAATTCGTAAGCCCCCTTAGTCTGCAATACTATACCGTCAGCGAATCTGAACATAAAAAGAGACAGAGGCTTGAACAGTCTGCCCTTCAGTTCTCTCTCCGGTGCGCTTCTTACGGACACCACCACGGGTATGTTCAGGAATCTTGAAGACGCGATCGCCATCAGGTTATTCTTCCTGATAAAGGATACGATGATATCCGGCTTTTCTTCCTTCCAGATCCTCCTTAACTTGCCGATCCTCGCAAACAGATTCCTTATCCTGCTGCCGGTCTCCTCTTCGGGAGTGATATCGGCCAGTATGCGCTTTATCCCCGGATTGAGAGGATATTCTTTTTTCTCCTTAAGCTTGGTCACCATGATCACTTCATAGCCTTCTTCATCGAAGTAATCGGCGAGGTTGGTCATTACCCTTTCGGCACCACCCATCCCCAGGTCACCTATATAAAACGCGATCTTTTTCATCAAAACATCAATTCCTCACTCCGGTCAGGCAGTCTTTTATTCATCGTATCTGCCAACCGGGCTTTATTCCAACGCATCTGTCAACCGGGCTTTAACTCAACACTCCGGTCAATAAAGCTTTACTCAGCCTGTCCGGTATAGATTTTTATAACCTTATCTGTATATGTACCAAGGTCATCGAAACCGATCTTACTGCAATTCTCTCTGTACTGTCTCAGTTTATCCTCGTCATTGTACAGCTCATATATCTTATCTCTGAGTGCATCCGCATCTCCCGACGGGAAGAGCTCGCCTGTTACCTTATCATCAATAAGTTCCGGAATGCCTCCGATATCTGAACCAATAACCGGGATTCCGAGAGACAGAGATTCCATAACCGTGAACGGGCAGTTCTCATAACACTCGGAAGCGATGAGACTGAACGACGCTCCCTTTATCAGAGCGACCAGATCTTCTCCTGTCGTAAAGCCCACATTGATTATATTATCAACCTCATTGACCTCATCTTCTTCGGGTCCGCTTCCCGCGAAGATAAACAGTATCTCGGGAAGAGCCGCAGCTGCTGCGGTCAGCGTATGTATACCTTTTTCCTCGGAAAAACGACCGAAATACAGTACGTAGGGTGTATCTTCGTTAAGTCCCTGCCTCTTCTTGTAATCGGCCACCTTATCTTCGTTAACGTCATTAACGGACACGAAGTTATACAGAGTCTCTATCCTGCCTTCCAGATCGGGATTGTGTCCCATGACCCCTGCCATGAATCTGCTCGGAGTGATCACAGTATCCACCTGTCTGTAAGTCTTAAGTCTTCTGTATAACACAGCCTCGATAGCCGCGAGCAGGCTTTTTAACTTGGAACCGTGAACACAGCCTTTCTTAACACAGCTTCCGTAATGTCCCGATAAGCATTCACGGCATTTATCGCCCCTGCCGTCTATCAGCATATGATTGGGACATACCCACTGAGGGTCGTGAATGGTCGCCACAATTCTGACACTTCTGTCATTATCCTTCTGCCATCTTCTGATCTCTGTGATGATAGCAGGTGTCAGCTGGAAATTAATATTATTGAGATGCACCACATCCGGCTGCATCTTATCAAGCACGATACGGATCTTACGAACAGCTTCCCTGCTGTAGATTATCTTAAAAGGATAGAACAGTTTTGATAATCTGCCGCCCTTGTGAAAATCCATGTTGCTGACGTACTCGTTTGCCGAATTACCGACCAGTCTGTCCGGATGATCCATTCCGAAGTATTCTACTTCATGTCCTTTTCTTACAAGTTCCTTGCCGAGTTCAAATATATATGTCTCGGAACCTCCGTTGGCATGCAGGAACTTATTCACCATCAATATCTTCATTCCGATCAAGCTCCTTCTTCTTCGATCATCTGCGCAGAATGCGTACCGCCAGTCTGAACAGATGTGCCATACAGCCTCTTGTAACTTCCAGATCCATATCCGTCTCGGGTTCGCCTCCGAAAGACTCCTTGAACTCGGTTATATTGATAACATCTTCACCTCTTCCGGCTCCGCCCCAGTCATATTCGGTAAGTCCCTTATCCCTAAAGAAGAGCATCTCCCTGTAGTGAAGAAATCTGTTGGCCATTCCTATCACGTTCTTTGTAGATCCTTCTTCATCACTCTTAAGCCTGTAAAGAGACGCTGAATGCAGAAGTCTTGCCCTCGTTGAGTCATACACATGAGTATGGTATATCGCCTTCTCACCGCTCACATATCCGATCGCAAGCGTAAGCGCTGCATTATCCCTGTACTCCTTAAGATCAATGCGCAGAGAATCCTTCTCCTTGAGTTCTATATCCTTGCTGTTCCAGAACTCCTCGAAGAAATCAAGAAACTCTTCTATCATCTCATCGGTGATATCGCTACTGTCATATATCTTGATATCCACCTCTTCACGGGATGCCCGATTCACCTTGTACTTACAGCTCTTTGAGAAAAAAGACTTGATACTGTCATCGTCTCCGCTGATATTATTGACAAGCGTGTCATATCTTACCGCACCATCAAGATGCGAAGCCCATTCGCCCTTTGCCTGATGATACTGTATGATCCCTTGTTCCTGCAATTCTTCCTCAGCCCACCATACTTTTATGAAGTTAATTCCGTGCTTTTTTCTCCTGATGATAAGCATTACTGTTCACTCTCTGTATCCTTAGAATCCACAGTCTCCCTGATTATATACTGGGGAGCATTGTTCATACCGATATACATCCTGCCGATGTATTCTCCCGCCAGCCCCTGCATCAGAAGGACCATACCTCCGATGAACATGAGCGCTGCCATGATAGATGAATAACCTATCGGAACGTCAGGGAGAACCATTTTCTTGATGATCGTATATACACCGTATAAGAATCCAAACACGCCGAGGATGAAGCCGCACCATGTAGACACTCTTAAGGGAGTGACGCTGAATGCCGTAAAGCCGTTCATCCAGAGGTTGATAAGCTTACGGAAGGTGTATCCCGAAGTGCCGACCTGTCGTTCCCTGTGATCCACATCCACATTGCTTATCCTGTTAGTAGTCCTTAACACAAGGCCGATCACATAAGGATAGCTCTTATCGTACTTCTTGATCTCATCCACTATGAATCTCCTCGCAGCGAAGTAGCTCGACACATAGAGGGTCTTGGGTTTGCCCAGGAGGAACTGCGCCATCTTCTCATTGACGTAGCTTCCGAAGTTCCTGAAAAGTGAATGCTTCTTATGAGCATATCTGGCATAGACTACATCCTGATCGTTGTCGATAAGCTCATTAAGCAGTCTGTCTACCTGGTCAGCCGGAGTCTGTCCGTCATCATCAAGGCACACTACTATATCACCGCTTACATAATGAAAGCCCGCCATAAGGGCGGCATGCTGACCGAAGTTCCTCGCAAGATCTATTCCTGTGATATTGTCATTCTCTTTCGACAGTTCTTTGATCACATCGAAGGTATTGTCCGGAGAGGCATCATTGACAAGAATACACTCATAGGTGTACTTGTCTGCCATCTTTGTCATGGTGTCCCTAATCTCTTCGATCACACTCTTTAATGTCAGTTCACTTTTATAGCATGGTATTACAAAACTGATCTTCAACATTCCTATTTCCTCATTTTCCATCGGTATCGTCCCCGGGATTAAGCTTACCGAGGATGATCAGATCATGATACTCACCATCAAGGAAGAGCGAATCCTTAAGAACGCCCTCCTCTTTATATCCGCAGCTTAAGAAACAGTTATAAGATGCCGCATTATAATCAAGCACTCTTGCATAGACCCTGTGAAGATCAAGCTCCCTGAAGGCATAATCCGTTGTCAGGTTAAGGATCTCCTTACCTATTCCCCTGCCTCTCACTTCCGATTCACCGATGAACACACCGTATTCTGCCTTGCGGTTAAGAGTATCGATATCTCTTATATATGTACAGCCGACAGGTCTGTCATCTTCCTTAAGGTGTACGATAAACTGTACCACCTCTCCGGTGAACACTCTTGTCTTAAGCCACTTCTCATGACCTTCTTTGGTAAAAGGATCACGGATGATAAAGTATTTAATAACATCCTCCCGATTACGCCAGTCGACTATAAGATCGGTATCATCCTCCGTGATCGGACGAAGATATGTCTTCTCTCCTTCTATTCTCATAACACGCACTCTGCTTTCTTATTACTGTATTGCCTTGATATTCCTGATCTTGTCGTTCTTTATCTCAAAGCTCCATATTGAATGACCCGGAATCCTGTGTTCCGTCAGATAGTATATTCCATCGATCTCATTGATACAATAGGGAGTCCCTCCGCCGATGAAATTGCTGTAGATATCTTCATAATCGCCCTTGATCAGTCTCTCGAGATCCTTAGTCCTTATAATGGTAGCGGCTTCCTGGCTTCCTGCGGCATCGGTTGAAACGGTCAGATAATAATACTTACCTATCCTGCTTATCTGTATCATACCCGTAAGTCTGTCCATAACGGGTATCTCGCGTCTGACAAGAAAACTGTCCTTATCCACGACCGTTATATAGGGATGCCCTATTCCGGATACGAAGTATATCTCATCATCTATCATCGAAAAAGATCTGACATATATATCCTTAAGTGCGGATACCGTCTTAACTCTTACAAGATAGATCCTGTTGTCACGTTCATCACGCTTGAAGATATACATCTCTCCGCTCTCAGAACTCCAACACAGAAAAGATCTGCTCGACTCATCATACTGTATATAATGAGGTCTGATGCCTATATTGTCCAGACGCTGGGTCGTTATATAACAATGTCCCTCCGCCGTCTCTGCCTTCTCGCAGACACGGACACAGTTATTCTCTGTGTCATCATACAGAAATACCTCTCCGTCCGATGCGACGGAATGTCCCTTGCTGATATCGGATGCCATGATCTTCCACTCAGATAAAGGCGCTTCCATATCTTCACTGTAGATTATCTGATTATTGTAGCTGTCCACTATCATATAATCCGTTCCGACCTTATACACATAGGTAGGTACACTGAGTGAAGGATAGAAGTTGTATGGATCTTCGCTGTATTCCATGCTGCCTTCATATGTTATCTCGGAAGCACGGATATAACCGTCTCTTTCGGGCAAAAATGCATCTCTGTCATCTTCACGCACAACGGGTACCAGATTCCAGCCGTCTCTTACATATACTGCCATATATGCCTTGGCATCCCTGAATCTATCCTGCTTCTCTTTATCCAGCGGACTCCTTGACATCCAGCCACCCATAAGCTGTCTGTTCGATCCGTCCCTTCTCTCTTCAAATATCTTCTCTGTAAACGATACCGTCGAGTATACATCCACATAATAATAAGTATCCGGATGAGAAGCCGTTAGTTCTCTTAATTCATCATATGCCACATTGTGAACTTCACGGTTATCTTCGGCACTTGATATCCTTAAAGCCTGTGACGGGATAAAACACAGGGCTATGACCGCAACAACAGCCAATACTATATTTCTCTCTCGACGCTTACTCTTAAGAAGCAATATAGATAAGAGCAGTACCACTTCGAAAAACTGTAAAGGATGTGTGATCCTCGTCATCAGTCTCTGTTTGCTG
Source organism: Lachnospiraceae bacterium (assembly GCA_024684085.1). GTDB lineage: Bacteria > Bacillota > Clostridia > Lachnospirales > Lachnospiraceae > Colinaster. The sequence goes on from JAIKXM010000012.1 coordinate 68,775, forward strand.
TAGATAAATATCCATGAGACGCTTCGGAAGATGAACATTAGCAAAACTGCCGGTATATATACATATTCCTTATACAGCAACAGCATAACGATCACTGCAATATACAGGACCGGTATAAGAATATTCATGGGGCTAAGCTGCCCTTTTTCCGGATAGAGGATCTCCCCTTCGCCAAGGGCGGCCGGAAGTTCGAACTTTAGCATCCCCTTAATATATTCCTTGACGGAAGCCTTAATTGTCAGAGGCTGTCTGTTACCTATCGACTTACCTGAGTTCACATACTCGGCTATCGCATTAAGACTATCCTTAGTTACGTCCCTATCAAGATCGTAATCATAAGATGTAAGAGCTTCATAGGTATCCCGGTCTATCCCGGCATTATTGTAGAACTCTTCGTTCTCTTCATACGGCGGAATGCCCGTAAAGTCATACACCTCTGTCCTTGCATCAAAAAATGCCCTGAACTCCTTCCATTCCTCGCCACTGTATGCAAGACGATCCAGGGCAAACGTTAACACTATTCCTGCTAAGATCAACCCTATAAGTCCGAGATATTTGCCAAGGGCAGTATCGTCAAAAGGACTTTCCTCTCCCATCCATACGAACAGACCGACTCCGGCCACCAATGGCAGGAAGAGTAATGCCATCTCGCTTCTTAGATTATAAGCAAGTATCATCAGAACGACCGTAAGGATATTCTGCTTATGGAAGGAACTGACAGTAGTGTCAGTTTCAAGACCCGTTGCAAGGAATCTTACGGCCGCTGCCATCACAAGGATACCGCTGACAGCCGAATACTGTGGGATTACAGTCTCCCACATATACAATCCCGATATGAGCAGTATCATGAACAATGACACGATCATCTTAATTATCCTGCTCTTTCCGTTTCTTATCAGGGAATGGATGATCGTCGAATATGCAAGTATCAGTGCTCCAAGCTCGGCAAGCCCGAACCAGGGCACAGCCGGGATACACCTGTATAACAGAGCAAATATAACACTTAAGGGATACATCATCTGATTATTGTATCCGCTCGGAGTACCTGTATAAGCCCCCGATATTATATCCTTGATGAGCACATCGTCATTCAGTTCATAATAATAATCAAAAAACACTCCCAGTATCAGGAACAGCAGCATCACGGGAATAACGCTTACGCCTAAGTCGAACAGCTTTATTCTGTTATCATTACCGGAAGTGTCAGCTTTTAGGGATGTCATTATTCGAAGAACTCTTTCACTTTCTCACATATATAAGTTACATCATCTGAAGTCAGACGATAATACATAGGCAGTCTTACCAGCCTGTCGCTCTCTTTGGTGGTATATACATCCTCACCGTGGAATCTTGCATACTTAAGTCCTGCGGGAGCGGTATGTAAAGGTACATAATGGAATACCGCATATACTCCGTTAGACTTAAGATGTCTGTCTATCATCTCTGTTCTCATATCGAGGTCTTTGACCTTAATGTAGAACATATGGGCATTATGCTTACATTCGGAAGGAATGACCGGCAGCTCAATGAGCTCTTTATCCGCAAGGGGCTTCAACTGCTCATAATATTCATTCCACCTGGCAAGTCTTGCAGAAGTTATCTCATCAGCCATCTCAAGCTGAGCCCACAGATAAGCGGCATTCATATCGCTTGGAAGATAACTTGAACCGTAATTGACCCAACGATACTTATCAACCTGACCGCGGAAATACTTACTTCTGTCAGTTCCCTTTTCTCTGAAAATCTCAGCATCCTCAATGTATTCGGGATCTCTTATAAGCAAGGCGCCGCCTTCACCCATTGAGAAATTCTTGGTCTCATGGAAGGAATAACAGCCAAAATCACCGATAGAGCCCAGTGCCCTTCCTTTGTAGGTTGACATAATACCCTGTGCTGCATCCTCTATTACCATAAGTCCGTGCCTTTTTGCGATATCCATTATGGTATCCATCTCACAACCTACTCCGGCGTAATGAACGGGAACTATCGCTCTGGTCTTGGGGGTGATAGCATCTTCTATCTTAGTCTCATCTATATTCATGGTATCGGGTCTGATATCCACAAATACAGGAACGGCACCGCGAAGAACAAAGGCATCTGCCGTTGATACGAAGGTATATGAAGGCATTATCACTTCATCGCCCGGTTTGATATCCGCCAGAAGAGCCGCCAGCTCCGTTGCATGAGTGCAGGAAGTGGTAAGAAGGGATTTGGCTACTCCGGTCTTCTCTTCTATCCAACGGTCACACTGTTTAGTGAACCGGCCGTCTCCGCATATCTTCTGCGCATCAACGGCTTCCTTGATATATTTGATCTCATTACCTGTAAAAGGCGGAACATTAAAATTGATCATTTTTCCAACTTCTTTCTGCTGTATACGATATAAGCCTCATTCTCGTAGGCCACATCCAGCCTGTAGACTTCCACAAAATCCATTAACAGAGCTTCCTTCTCAGCCCCGTTGATCGCTGTCGGAGCACCCTTACGACATATCAGCAAGAGTTTGTCCATATCATTCTCTTTGATCTTAAGCAATTCCTCTCTGAAGGAATCAACAGGATAGGAATCAAGATCCGGCCAGCTTGAACTGATGGCAGGCTTAAGTCTGAAGAGATAACTAAGTCCCGGACAGTTGCCCCAATAGATCGCCTCATCCGCTCCGCTGTTCTTCACTGCCTCTTCAAGCCCCGTAAGTGCCGTGGCATTGGCCTCAGTTGTATATACATTCCTGTACAGAGTATCTCTCGGTGTACCGTCCATTCCGTCTCTGAACACAAAATTCATATGGAATCCGGTAGACTGAATCACTACCATGACCGCTATCATGAGTACCATACTCATCCATGGAAAATTGCATCCGTACAGAACTCCTTCAAGCCTGAATCTGTGAGTCCCTCTGTACATCCATCCACCCACTACATACAGGGTAAACGGCATCACTATAAAGAGGTTATTAAGATTCTGGCAGGTGTAATTGTTGCTTCCGAGCGGCGTGATAAACAAAATGACCAGATTGATAGCCGCAAGGGCGGATACCAGAAGATTGTATCTTCCTCCCGCAACTACGACGATACCGGCGATCCATGCCATAAAGAGTACCAGCATACCCCACTCGAACATGGAAGTATAATCCTCATAATATCTGAAGGTAAACATCCCTCTTCCCCAGAGGAAGCGGAGCATCAGTGCAAGAACTCCGATATATATCAATCTCTTGAACCACTTAAGCACCTCACTTTTGCGATAGACAGCGAGCATAAGCGTTCCGCAGAAAACAACCGCAAGCATTATACCTGCATACTTAACACTTCTAAAGTACGCATGAAGAGTATCGGTAAGCATAGAGAAAACAGAATAACTGTCATCCGTGCCTGATATGCCTGACAGTCCGGTGACCATATTAAAGAGGCTATCGGTTCCCTTCACTGCTGAGATTATACATAAGGGGATACCGGCTCCGATGGCATAGCCCAGAATACAATAGATTGTCCTGCGAAGCACGGATGAAGACTCATTATCTTCCATACCTTTTTTTCGTCCGTGGACCTTAACAAAGTATACGGAATACCATAGCACCAGGATCAGTGACATCTGTGTCAGATTCGGTATCCTGACGAAGACGTTAAGACCAAGCACAACTCCCGCCGCTGCGAGAAATCTGTCATCTTCACGGGTAATACCGCGATACAGAAGAAGGGCTCCCAGAGTAAGAACAAAATAACTCAGATAATTATAGAGTATCCCTCCGGGGATCCAGCAGAAGTTGATGGCCAGCATCTCTCCCATAAATACAACGGGAGGAGTAAAGTCTTTCTTAAGGCCGTAGTAACACATCAAAGCAGTTCCGGATACTATCAGACCTGTATATATATTGATACCGATAAGGGTATCTCCGAAAGGCAGCCTTACCAGTACATATCCCAGCGCGTTGGACAGATAGGTTGAGATAAGCCACATATCCTGCACGCCTTCCGGGAACAGATAATTCCCAAGACTGTAAGTGGAATCCGATACGTCAACTCCCTGATTAAACTTGATCAGAGGCCATATCAACAACATCATTGGAAAAACAAACTTAACCAACGGAGTCCTTACACGCCTGTATAATCTCTCCAGTTTTCTAATATACGCCGTGTTCACGATCACTCAACCTCTGTAATATCATTATCACTGTCATAATCTTCAGCACTGATCTTGTCTATCTCTTCCGCATTAGCCTTGGGCTTACGGAATACGATAAGCTTACTGAGGATATAATTGCTCACTATGACTACAAACTGACCTATAAGCTTGGCTGCTATCTCAAGCAGTCCTTCGTCCCATCCGACAGGTCCGCAGAGTACCCAGATGATCACATCCTCCAGCAAAAGAGTAAAGAGCCTTGCCAGTACGAAGCTGACGAATTCTCTTCCGAATCCCCTAAGACTTCCTGCCTTACTTTTGAATACAAAGAACTTATTGGTCACAAAGGTAAAGAGTACACATATGACCCAGTCTACAGTATTGGCTACGACTTCATTCCATCCAAAAGGAAGCTTGGAGGTTGTAAATACCCAGAACAGCACCATGCTGAGTACGAACGCAACTCCTCCCCATATCAGATAAGCCAGACCTTCTCTGTAGATTTCTTTTTTGTCACTCATTACAATATGTGTGATCCGATCACTGTCATACCGACCGGATCTGTTCCTTTCTCCCGATCATATCGGGTATCTTGATCCTCGTTACGGTTCTCTATTTATCTACCGTTCTTTACTTCTCTACTGTTTTCTTCTTACGTGAAAAACAGATGAATATACCTCTTCGAAGCACATCCGCAAGAATACCAAAGGCGAATACGATCAACACAGACATAAGCAGGTGTGGAAAGGCAAGAAAACTGTCTCGCACCTTACCTATACCAAGCCATTCGTACCAGTTGAACCTTATGCATATATGCTCATGTATCAGATAGACCGCAAAAGTTCCGGGCGCGATCAGATTGATAAGCGCAGACTTAAACGACAATCTCCTGAAGAACATGAACAGTGATATCGAAGCAAGCAATACCAGTATGTGATTATAGCTGTATATCATATCGCAGAAGTAAGACAGGCTTCCGGTCTTGCGCTCAACTACGGAGAATACAGCTTCTTCCGCGAATACCATCACGGAAAACACAGCATACCACAGTCCCCAGTGTCTGATCCTTGCAAGGTCTTCATCTCCGTATCTGCTGATATATCCACCGATAAGAAAGAGGCAGATGAACCAGTACATATCATATCCGTATCTGTCCCAGGGTATCAGGTAGGGATTAACGGATTTGACCAGACTAAAGAAAACGAGCATAACTACGATGACCGAAGCAAGCACGCGCTTGGGTAATCTCTGAACCGCTGCTGCCATAACAGGTGAGAGCGCATACATACCTATATATGCCGTCGCGAACCAGTAGTGCTCATATTCAAGAGGTACAAATATCTGTAACTTATCTCCCGCCGAAAGCGACATTATATCCACTGCACCGAAAGCACCCATCAACAGAACGATAACATAAGAATAGAACAGCACTGTTACCGCGAATCTTATAAGACTCTTAATGTATCTGCCTGCATATCCTTCCGCTCCCATATCACGTCCTGCAAGGAAGTATCCGCTCACCAGTACGTAAACATTGGTAGCTGACATACAGAATGCATATATGAGCCAGCAGATATGATTGAAGAAATCTCCTCTCTCAGCCAGCCCTTCTATCGCAAGTCCCTTGGTAAGATAATGCAGAGTGACGATCATGCACATTGCCAGTATTCTCAATAATTCAAAATTGGAATCTCTTTTCATATGAATCATCTCTCTCTTGTGATCTTACCGCCTTCAACACGATATACCATATTGCATTTCTCAATAGTCTGAAGACGATGCGCTATGATGACCAGAGTCTTCCTGCCGGCAAGGATATTAATGGAATCCATGATCGCAGCTTCCGTCTCATTGTCCAGAGCAGAAGTGGCCTCATCCAGAACAAGTACCTCCGGGTCATTGTAGAGGGCTCTTGCGATTCCTATTCTCTGACGCTGCCCGCCGGATAGCCTTATTCCTCTCTCTCCGATCCCTGTATCGAGACCTTCGGGAAGTCCTCTTACGAATTCGTCAAGCTGAGCTTCCTTAAGCACCGCCCATACCCGTTCATCATCTATCTCATCATCCGAATAGCCGAAGGCGATATTCCTCCTGATGGTAGAATCTATCATGAAGATGGACTGGGGAATATATCCGATATTCTTAAGCCAGCCCTTATAATCGGTCATTATATCGACGCCGTCTGCTGTTATGATGCCTTCCTGAAGTGTCAAAAGCCCCAGAAGGATATCGATTATCGTGGTCTTACCTGCTCCCGAAGTACCTACCACTCCGACAGCCTCGCCGACGGGTATCACCATCTCCGCCTTGTCGAAGATCAGTGTGTCGGTATTGGGATAACTGTATGTGATCCCCTTGAGTTCTATCTTATCCGTAACGGGAAGCTTGGCCACTTCCCTGCTTACCATGTAATCTTCTTCGTTATATGAGATATTGCTGTCATTGATCTCTGTCTTAAGATTCTCACTTACGTTCCATAAGAAAGGCTCAAAATAACTAATGGAAGTCGTATAATTATTGATCCTGTTGGCAGAAGGCAGAAGTCTCATTGCCGCAAGTCCGAAGACTGCTATCTGAGGCAGGAGTTCATCGACCGAAGCTCCGCCTATTATCACGATGATCATATAGATAACGAGACCTGCTATACATACAGTCTCTATCAGGAGTCTTGGTGTGGAATTAAAGATATTATACTTCTGAACTGCCTGCACATAGCCTTCACCGCACCTGGCATACTCTCTGATGAAGTAGTCTTCCCTTGCCGCTACCTTGATCTCCTTGATACCCGCTACAGACTCATGGATCCACTTAAACAATCCCGAATAATAATCCTGATTGTCCTGACCTGCCTTATACATGATGGGCTTCAGCACCTTCTTGATGAGCAACAGCATGATAAGAAGCAAGGCCGTAATCGTGATGATCATCTTGGCATCCACGATAAGCAGTACCGCAACAAGACATGCAAAAACGACCGCCTCACTGGTAAGCTGCAATATGGTCAGGATCAACGCATACATATTGTTAACATCGGAGGTGATATTACGCTGGATGATGGATGTATCGGCACCGAGATAGAACTCATAGGGTCTTAACATGAAATTGATCATCATCCTGCGGGAGGTCGCGAACTGATTGGTATATACGAACCTCAATTGCACGATGTTTTGCAGGAAGAGGAACAGGTTCTTAAGCACGAAAGCACCTATAAGCGCAAGCATGAACAGGATGGTGAGCTGGGTCGTGTCCGTCATATGCAAAGTGTCATATATCCATCTCGCATATGAATTGCTCATCAGCTTCTCCGGATCGATAACGGCCTGCATTACGGGTATGGCCACGGATATACTTAAGGATTCAAGCACACCGCCTATCAGCATAAGGAAGACGATCAGCACCATCTTCCGCTTCTGCGTGCCGTCCAACAATATATTCAAACGTTTCAGAATCTTAATCATTACCTATATTACCTCGTTCTGTCTGTGTATTGCCGGCTCTTCATAGAAGTCCATAAAATCCCTTCCGAGCAGGATCTTCTCATCAGCGAACTTGATCTCATCCAGCGGTGTCAGTATGGACACGATGGCATCCATATGCATCTGCGGGATGTAATTCATTATCTCCATGGGGAAACGCCCCCTGATCACAACGCAGTCCTCAAAAAGCCCATGATAGTCAACCTTATCGCGGGGATGCGGTTTAATAAAAACTCTTGCTCCGACTGCATAACGATCCACTATATCGCGCATGAGTCTCGCACGCGTATCCTCGTCACACACAGGATCTGACAGGATCATTATCTTCTTCACACTCCCGGGTACATTCCCTGTAGCTTCAAGCAATTCTTCCGCATTCTCAATAAAGATATCCACGAGATAATGGATGTCTTCGGGTGAAACTCCGTTAACAAGAGCCTCTCTGTTGACTTCCTTGTACTTCGAATGCCTGTACTTAATGACAGATGTGTCATTTACTTCCATATCCAGACAGTATTTGGCATAACCGCCGTCGATGAATATGATATTGTGCGCGGCCATCCATGCCTTCAGTTCAAAATGCCCGCGATTGGAATATCTCGCATTATCCAAATACCTGATACAATCAAGCCCGTCCTCAACCGCGTGGTAATAGATATGCCTGTAACTCAGATAATATGCCACGGGATCCGAATCACAATACACATATATATCCTTGTATTCCTTCATATCAACCGGCAGATATTTCTCTTCGAGCCTGCCGAGTTTCTTGGTATATACAATCCTTTGCAGAAGATTGAGCACCAGATTCCCTCTGTCTTTACTGTACTTTTTAAGCTCTGGAAAAAACTCGGGCACTTTCTCTTCGTACATATATACTTCATCGAACAGCCCGCTTCCGATCAACCTGTCCTTAAGATCACCGAAGTCGTTAGACATAGTACTTAAGAGGATGGTCGCACCCTTACGATCCTCGGGGAGTCTGTTCAATTCCTTGATAACGCTGACATACACATGGTAAAAAGTATGACAGACATACACTCTATCTTTCATATATTATCCGGGCCATTCTCCCGGCTCCCTTTCCGTCTACGAGTCTCAGACCCATATCGGAATGACTCTTTCGTATATCGTAATATTCTCTATATCTATCATAGATATTGCGGATATTATGGATCACCAGATCTCCCGCCCTGTGATAAGCACCTGCATCCGATGCTATACCGTGATCATCCATATATTCCACCACCTGCTCCTGATTGTCCGCATAAGAGAAGCAAATAAAGGGAAGACCTATCGCACACAGCTCATATGTGGTGGAACCGCCCGCGGTGATGGCGATATCACACTTAAGGAAAAGTCCTGCCATATCATCAACATGATCGTATACGATCACATTATCCTTATCCGCGGCAAGCTCTTTAAGCCTGTCTATATACGGATTGAAACGACCGGCTATCACATAGAATGTGACACCCGTGTCACCAATCAACGATTCAAGTATTCTGCATCCTATCCCGCTTATATCAGAACCGCCTGTTGTTATCAGGACATTCTCAACTTTTTTTCTGACCTTATATCCCCTGTTAAGGAACATCTCCCTTACAGGTATGAACCTGCTGCCTACATAAAGGGCAGTCTTAATCTTGTCCGCAGACTCCGATCCGGATACTTTTTCGGCAATATGTCCATCTGTATTATATGCAGACTTCCCTGCATCGGCATCGCATCTTACGGCACCGGAGTATAACTCACGGTATCTGCCGGCATCCGCATAGGCATTGTAATTGATCACAACATCCGCGGGAATTCTCTTCTCACACAGATCGTCTATAACAACTGTTCTGATACCCATATGCCTTATGGCATTGAGGTATCCGTCGGTTATAAAATAACTGTCGATCACAAGGGTGATATCCGTATGATCCCCAGTCCTTGTCTTGAGTACTTTCGCCAGTGAAGGAACTTCCCCTTCCATCTGCCTGTAATCACTGTTAAGGCAGATCACTTCATAACCTCTGTCGGTTATCATCTTCTCCGGTTCCGTATCGGCACACACGAAGACCGGATCTGTTCCAAGCTTCCTAAGTTCATCCGCAACAGTGAGACATCTCATCACATGTCCGGCACCTATATCTTTATTGCCATCAGCTCTGAAAATATACATATGATCTCTTTCCGCTAACATAACCGGTCGATAATGACCTATATCAGATCCTCACTCATCCTTGTACCGAGGCTGACATCTTTCTTAACTCTTTTACCAAGCATTTCTTCATAATATTTGGTATGCATGCCATATCCGGGTCGCACACTTCTAAGATTCTCAGGAGTCAGTATATCTCCTGCCTTCATATCCTCGGCTATATATAAAGATCTCGAAAAAGCTCTGTTCTTCTTCTGCTTATCGGTGAGCTCATAGGTCACCTTGCCCATTGCCTTCTCAATGGTACGAATATCTCTTACCATAGCAGCGAATTCTTCAGGCTCCATGGAGAATTCCGCATCAGGACCTCCGTCGGCACGCCTGAGTGTCAGATGCTTCTCGATCACTCTTGCTCCCATGGCTACTGCCGCACCCGATACGAGATGTCCCAGTGTATGATCTGACAGTCCTGTCATAATATCGAACCTGTCTTTCATATCGCTCATCACCCTGAGATTGATGTCCTCATAAGGTGAAGGATAAGCCGAGCAGCACTTAAGCAGGATCACATCTTCATTGCCTGCTTCTGCGCAAGTACTTAACGCAAGCTCTATATCCTCAGGATAGGCTATCCCGGTAGAGATTATCACCGGCTTATGCGTCGATGCCACTCTCCTGATAAGGGGAATATCGGTGATCTCAAAGGAAGCTATCTTATATGCGGGTACTTCCATCGATTCCAGCAGGTCGACCGCTGTCTCATCAAAGGGACTGGAGAAAAGTGTTATGCCTGTCTCCTTCGCTTTGGCCATAAGCGCAGGCTGCCACTCATAAGGAGTTCCTGCCTCGCTGTATAACTGATAGAGGGTAACTCCGTCCCAGATAGTCCCATACTTGATCTGAAAATCTTCCTTATCGCAGTTAAGGGTTATCGTATCAGCCGTATAAGTCTGTATCTTAACGGCATCGGCTCCGGCCTCGGCTGCTGCCTCGATCAGAGCAAAAGCTCTATTGATATCACCGTTATGATTGCCCGACATCTCTGCGATTATATATGAGGGAGAGTCCTCACTTATCAGACGATCCCCTATACGTATCTCTTTATTCATTAACAATTCCTCTGTGAATGCATTCGACAACAAAACACACACCCCGGATCCTTAACCTTTCAGAAGGCTGTACTTCAACTCGGCAAGCTTCCAGTCGATCTCGGTATCTATATCCTGCACTTCCATCTCCGACAATACCAGGGGTATGATATTGCCCTTCAACAGATTAAGATTCCTCTGAAAAGATTCCGGTCTGAATATATAGAACTGCCCCGCGTCGTGATAATGCTTCTCAAGATCCTGACTTCTGGTATTGATGTATTCTTCCTGAGCGAAGCTTAACATCTCATCCCTTATCACCATCGATCTCTGGATAGGATAGGAAAACTCAACCACGGGAATAAGTGTATCCGCCCCGGACGATTCGAGAGTGTTAACGGCATCTCGAAGCTTATCTGCTGTAATAAAGGGGGCTGTCGGATATATGCAGGCAGCCATATCAAAAGTACGGTCTTTTTTGCGATATTCATCCAGAACTTCCCCTAACACGTCAGTTGTGGTCGCATAATCACCTGAGGTGTATTCGCTTCTCATGAAGGGGATGCTGGCACCGTACTGCCTTGCGATCTGCGCGATCTCCTCATCATCGGTGGATACCATTACCTCATCGAAGACTCCCGATCGCACGGCTGCCTCGATGGAATATGCGATGATCGGCTTACCGCAAAAGTCCTTTATGTTTTTCCTTGGTATACGCTTACTTCCGCCTCTCGCGGTAATAATGGCAATCTTCATATCTCTGACCCCGATCCGTTTCTGAACTTAATATATATGCGATCAAATATGATAATAATCTACGATCTTCTCAACTGCTCTGATAACATCCGCCTGCTGTTCATCCGTAAGCGAATAATAGAGAGGCAGGGATATTATCTCATCATAGAGAGCCTCGGCGTTGGGACAGAGTCCCTTTCTGTAGCCCAGCTTCTCATAATGAGGGAAGTAATAGACCGGAATATAGTGCACATTGCAGCAGATATTCTCGGCATTCATCGCCTCGAAGAACTGCTTTCTGTCTATCTTAAGCTTGCTGCTGTCTATCCTCAGGATATAGAGATGTCTGCATGTGTCGGATTCGGGAATCTCCTTCTGCACCTTAATGGCATCCAGCTTGGAGAATGCTTTATCATAGGCTTCCACAAGGCTTCTTCTCCTTGCTTTGAACATCTGAAGCTTATCAAGCTGACTTATCAGAAGACCCGCCTGAATATCAGTCATTCTGTAATTGTATCCAAGTGAAACCTGCTCATAATACCAGGGACCATGAGGCTCATGCTCCATCAACTCCGGCTTCCTTGTGATGCCGTGAGAACGTCCCAACAGTAATCTCTCATACAGATCCTTATCATTGGTACATACGCATCCGCCTTCACCACTCGTAACGGTCTTAACGGGATGAAAAGAAAAAGTGGTCATATCGGCGATCGAGCCCACTGCTTTACCATTATAGAGAGTACCGATGCTGTGAGCGCCATCTTCGATAAGCATCAGACCATGTCTGTCACATATCTCTTTAAGCCTGTCAAGTTCCACTGCCTGTCCTGTATAATCAACCGCAACGACAGCTTTGGTCTTCTCTGTTATATGGGCTTCCACAGAATCGGGATCTATATTATAAGTCTCCGGATCAATATCCGCGAACACGGGAACGGCGCCACAATAGAGAGCGCAATTGGCACTTGCCGCGAAGGTTATCGGCGTGGTAATGACCTCATCGCCTTCACCTATCCCCGCTGCCATGGCGGCTATATGAAGGGCAGCCGTTCCGTTACTGCAGGCAACCGCATACTTCGCTCCCGTGATCTCACAGATCTTCTTCTCAAGCTCCTCTATCTTCGGACCACAGGTAAGATAATCCGACTTAAGCACATCAAGTACGGCATCATAATCTGCCTGATCGAGATACTGATGACCGTAGTATATCTTGGAATCCCTGACAGGGCTTCCGCCTTCTATCGCAGGTATATTCATCATCTTCCTCCAATCAATGGGTATAAAAACCCATATTCGTTTAATTCTATCACATATGAACTTTTGCGTCAAAAAAAGGCATCCTAAGAGTTCAGTAGAGATACAGATCCCCGTGGGTGCCTTTTCAAGTATGAAGGTTACACCTTCACTTTCCTTCTTCCTCTTGTCCCTTAGGAAAAAAGCAAAAAGAAAGATCCAAAGAAAAGATAAACGAAAGATATACCCCTTATGTCTTTATTCATCCATGCTATCTGTCCTGTCTGTCTCCCTCTTAGGGTAACTGATGCCAATAGAACAGGTTAGAGAAGCTATGAATAAGATCGATCAAAATACAAAAAAACGACGTAAAAACATGGGTTTCATGGTATAATTTTCAAAAATATACGCCAAAGGAGAGTGACGCTTATGTTTTATGAAATTCAGCCCGTTGAACAACAACGAAACTATAAAAACATGTTGAAAATCATCGGCAACCTTACTCTGCTTTTTTCGGAGAGCAATTGTCCGTATTTGCCATATCGTTGCCATGAAAATATTTTTTGTAAGTATTTTGAAGCAATCAACATGGGCAGGTTAGATTGCTCTGCCGATGCCAAAAAGGATCGAATTGGAATTGGCTTAAAAACGTGGATGGGAAATGATGATCAGAAAGTTGCCGAATTTGGTAGACTGCGTCCATCATATGAAAATCTGCGTGGAATAGATCTTGTAAGACAAATCGCGGAATACAGAAATGAGCGCATACGTATTACGAAGAACATGCATGGTATTGATGAAATGATCTACCATATAGTCAAGCGCGTACCAGGGAGAATGAAAATACTTGAACACGCTTTTGACTATATCGATATAGCTAACATACAGCTTATAGAGAATCGCGGAAACGACAACAATACGTATTTTACCGACGGAAGACATACTTACCATTTCAGCATGTCAAAGAACACGCTATATATGATTTTCTCTGACTTGGAAGAGCTCGATAGTTTCGATGTACAGATTATGGCTGATCCATATTCTTACCTCATGAAATTCAAGGAAGAGAGTACAGAAAAAACAGTTGAAACCATAGAGGTTGCAAAGTCCCTTGAATCACCTATTAGCTACGAATTTGTTAGTACGTTCTTAAAAGATGTCTATGAGGAAAAACAGAAGGAACAATTATGCTTACGCTTATATTCTGTTTCGAGAGAAGGAATCAAATTTGTTGGTGAAAAAAGTGGCTTGAATCAATGGAATGCCAGTGGAAGAAATCGTGATGATAATGAACTATATATTCCGTATCTGACGCTGGACAGAAGCAGGAATAAGAAATTCTTCCCGCCACGTGATACACCGTTTGATCTTTATTTACCAGATGGTACAAAGCTATCTGCGAAGGTATGCCAAGCAGCCTATGCAAGGATGCCTGACGCTGATTACGAAAGACTCACAGATGAAGAAAAGCAAATAGAGGATGAACGCAGGCTTGAAGGCAAAGCCATTATGAGCAATCCAAATAAGGATCTCGGTGAGTGGCTATTGCGAAAGGTTTTTGAGATTCCGCCTAAGACGATCGTGACCTACGAGATGCTTGAAAAATTTGGCGTAGATAGCGTTGTGTTTACAAAAATATCCGACACGGAATACAAAATAGACTTTTCTGAGATTGGAACATACGAGGAATTTTACGGGGAAACTGATGGTGAATCAGAATCGGAAGAATTGGATGAAGAATAGCTTTTATAGCGTAATGGTTAAACCCTTCCGCTATTTTTCTATTCAAACTAAACGGCTTACAAATCGCATAAACAAGCCATTTTTGATAAAAAAGTGTATTGCGGCGCGCCGCGATTTTTGATATAATCAGCCCATCACCTTTAGGAGGTTTTTGACATGTTAAAATGTGCATCTTTCTTTGCGGGCGTTGGTGGAATTGATAAAGGCTTTGAGAAGAATAAACTGTTTGAAATTGTTTATGCAAATGAGATTGATCCGTATCCGGTCAAGACTTATGAGATGAATTCCAAGCTTAAAGTAGATTGCAGAGATATTCATGCGGTTAAGGCCGAAGAGATACCAGACTTTGATGTAATGTTAGCAGGATTCCCTTGTCAGGCATTCAGTGTAGCCGGATATAGAAAAGGGTTTGAGGATGAAAAGGGACGTGGAACTCTATTTTTTGAATTGATAAGGATCATTAAAGCAAAGCAACCTCAGATTGTTTTTCTTGAAAATGTAAAAAACTTAGTAGGGCATGATAACGGGAATACTTTTCGTGTTATCAGAGAAGCCTTAGAAGCGAATGGATATCATGTTAATCCGATGGTATTAAATGCTATGGAGTATGGAAATATTCCTCAGAACAGAGAGCGTATATATCTCGTATGTTTCAAGGATGAAGAAGTTTATCAGAATTTCCATTTTCCTATGCCTATTCCGTTAAAAAAGAAATTAGCTTACATTATCGACTTTGATACAAAAGTAGATGAAAAATACTATTACACAGAAGGCAAATACAAGGGAGATATATATGATCAGCTTGTTGCTGCTATGGATGACGAGAATGCCATTTATCAGTGGCGAAGAAAATATGTACGCAAGAATAAAAGTGGTGTAGTTCCTACTTTAACAGCAAACCAAGGTGAGGGTGGGCACAATGTTTGCCTCATCAAGACAAAGTACGGAATACGAAAAATGACACCACATGAATGCTTTAATACACAAGGTTTTCCGAAGTCTTTTAAGCTTCCGACAGATATGAGTGATGCTAGGCTATATAAGCAAGCAGGGAACTCAGTTTGTGTGTCAGTAATTGCAAGAATAGCTGACAATATAGCGGAGGCATATACAAAGAAATACGGCGAGTAATACAAATTAAAATATTGGCACCATAAGAGTAGCAGGTATCTGAAAAGAGACCTGCTACTTTTATTCTGCCATAATATTTACAAATACTTTTTTAATATGTACACAACATCAACGAGATCCGAAAGCGTATCAACGAAAAAGCTAAATGGATGCGTCTTAAAATCACCCTTTCCGTTATCAAAATGCTTCAAATCAGTTTTAGATTCTATTAGGTTTTTAGTAGGCTCTTTACAATTGATTCGAACCAACTTTTCCCTTGATTTCCAATTAAATGTTGTAAATCCTTTTATGTGAATTACATTTTGGCTGCCTTCTATTCCGGAAACTCTTTCTATTTGTAATCCGGCATCCTCTAAAAACCGTTTTAATCCAATTCCTGAATCAATATTATATTTTTCAAACATATCGATCCTTCCATTTAGTTATTATTTTTGTTCAAACACACCGAACAACTTCCGCTATTTTGACAACCTTTTACGCAGATTCCGATATCCCCAAAGTAACTTATAATAGCAGAAAAAGAGTAACGTTGACTTCATGGCCATTGCTATCAGCTTCTTCTCCTCGGGATTGATCTGGTTAACATAATACTTGTTATCCATGAAATCCGGAAAAGTCCTTTTCATCTCTTTGCTGAGTTCTCTTACCCAACTGATCTTAGCGCCCTTAACACAGGGCATATAAGTAAAGAGCGTATTGATATAGAAAAGCCTTGTGAAAGAAAATTCAAGCTCCGGCTTGTAACTATCTAAAAACCCGTGCCTTCCGGCTTCGCTCAACATTATCCTTCCGGCTGTCTTCCTGTCTTCACATCTCTCCACAGTCACGGTATGTACCGTAGATGAACTGTGCTGATAATAATAATACAGAGGTTCACTGATATATTCATAATGCTTATTGAGCAGAAGATAAGAATTGCTCATTGCATTATCTTCATAGAATATATCTTCAGGAAAGAACAATTCATTATCAAGTATCATACTCCTGCGGAATATCTTCACACAGAGGCTTCCTCCGTTCAGTATCATACTTCGCTTCTGTTCATCTCCGAGTATGCCCACCTGATCGGGACGGCTGTTACGATCTATCACTTCGCCCACCTTCATCGTATGTTCATAGCAAAGTGAATAATCACAGCCCACACAGTCAGCACCTGTCTCTTCAGCCTTGCCTATTAGACGTTCATAAAAGTCAGGCGTGATCCAGTCATCCGCATCTATGAAGCCTATCCAGTCACCCTTAGCACTTCGAATGCCCAGATTCTTGGCTCCGCCCTGATGATGATTGACCTCTGAAGCGATCACTCTGAATCTGTCGGGATATTCCGCTTCATATCGTCTGAGGATCTGAAGAGATTCATCGGTAGAACAGTCGTCCACTGCTATGATCTCATAATCTGTAACAGTCTGTGCGACCAGCGAATCAAGACAATATTCCAATTTTTTATCAGAGGCCATATTATATACAGGCACTATTATTGACAGTATCACAGCATTCTCCCCGGCAGGCTTCCCTGCAATCCCAGCATAGGAAATCTCTATAAGAAATACAGTCTCTCTGCGCTACTCACGTATACAAAGTCTGCATATGAATGTTGATCCTAATGCTTGTCATTAATGAATTTGTTCTCTTCAAGGGAATACTTATTACCCATAAAGAGCTTATGTTTGATAACCCACCATCCGGGTATCCAGATCCTCTGCTTCATGGCAGGTGACACCGATCCGATCATCCAGCAGTTCTTATCGCAATGCTTAACCTGATCTCTCACCTTCGCAGCCTGCTCACTGTTCCAGATCTCATCCCATGTATTCTCATGGAGATTACCCATAGACATCTTCTCGGTACTTCCGTTACATGGCAGAACATTACCGTAAGGATCAAGGAAGAAACCGTTGGTTCCCATCTCACAGGGAAGTAATCGCGGCTCACCGTAGATATAATTGATAAGTCCATGATTAAAGTAAGCTCTTCCCCATTTCTTAGGGCTCTTACTCTGAAGCAGTTCGTTGATCAGCTCTTCGAACGCCTTGGATACTTTATATCTGTCATCTATCTTATTGTCCGTCTTACGGAAATAGAAGGAATTATGAAGTGTCGCAGTGGCAAATTCCATATTTAGGTCATTGGCAAGATGATACAAAGGCACCAGATCCTGACAATTCATATCCTGCACAGTCATTCCAAAGCCTACATCCTTATGTCCCATCTCCACAAGCTTCTGAAGAGTGCCGTAACCTCTGTTGAATCCGTCCGGCAAACCTCTTATGGCATTATTGGTAGCCTCAAGTCCCTCTATACTGATACGTATTCCTATCTCAGGGAATCTCTCGCACAACTCGATTATACGATCGGTAAAATATCCGTTGGTTGAGATAACTATTCTCGGAGTCTTCTTGTAGAGGAGCTCCACTATATCACCTATATCCTTCCTGATAAAGGTCTCACCACCGGTGATATTGGTAAAAGCCATATCAGGAAGCTTCTCCAATGTCGCCAGATCTATCTCTTCCTCAGGTCTCGTAGGATCCTTGAAACAATCACACATATTACAGTGCGCATTACACCTGTAAGTTATTATTATTGAACCATGTAAATTATTCTTTGCCATATTCCGTACTTTCTATACTGTCTTTTTCACAATATCTGCCATTATACTCAATTTACGATCTGAGCCATCATTAATTAATAATTGTTATCTGAACCGTTATCATAATAACTGCCATCATTATCTGAGCCATTATTGTAGTAATCGCGTCCGGCATTTGAACCGTTATCATAATAATTGTCATTGGCATCTATCATATCATCTTCTCTAAGAGGGATAAGAACAGCCATAACAATATAGGCAACGAAGCCTACACCGCTCATAAGCGCGAGCGCCCATATGATCCTTACAACTGCGGGATCTATCCCCAAGTATTCACCTACTCCGCCACATACTCCGGCAAGAATCCTGTTATTATTAGATCTTCTTAATTGTTTCTGCATTATTATCTTCTCCTGCCACTCAAAATGTGTTCAAATATACTCAAACACATCGAGAAATTGAAGTCCTCACGGATACTTCTTACTGCTTCAAAGTGTATGTTTTGGTGGTTATAAATAACACACTACTCACAAGTTCTTGTACACTCCACAG
>JAIKXM010000046.1 GCA_024684085.1 Lachnospiraceae bacterium
TTGCCGATGGCGTATATACCGGCCATAGTGAAACGGATCTTGTCAAAGTGGAAGTCCGAGTAACTGTAACGGAAGGGATGATCAGAGATATTGAAATTCTTAAGCATGAGTGTGGCAAGGGGCGGCCTGCTAATGAGATTGTCAATGATATGATAGAGAAGAATGATATCGAAGTTGATGCGGTTTCCGGTGCAACCATGTCAAGCGAAGTAATCAAAGCCGCGGTCAGGGATGCGTTAAGATCAGAGATGCCAATAAGAAGTGGCGTAAAGAAGGGCATAGGGTCAGCTACGACGAGTATCTTGAGTTGGAAACTATGCTACAGTATTCAGCGTGGTGGTTAAGAAGAAAACCTCTGAGATCATGGAACTCGCAAGGGCTGTAGATCATGAAGTCAGGAGCATAATAAGTAAGCCGGATAGGGAGATGCTTTAAATCTTAGCAGATTTGGAGATAATCAGTTTGATGTTGCTTTATTGTTTGGTCCTATGTATCATTTATACAGTAAAGAAGATATACATAAAGCAATAGATGAAGCAATTCGAGTTACTAAAAATGATGGTGTAATCTTAGTAGCATTTCTTTCTGTATATGCCATTATGAACGACAATTACCTCAACGGAACATTTGTAGCAGGGATTGAGGAAAACTTTGATGCTGAGTTTAAAGTAAAACACTTCGAGGAGCAGTTATTCACAGGATATGATATTGCAGAATTTGAACAGCTTTTTGAATTACATAAGACAAAATATATTACAACAGTAGCAACGGATAACATTCTGGAAATGGCAGAAGGAAGGGCAGATTTTAAGATGTCAGATGAAGAATTTGGGTTGTTTGTTAAATATCATCTGGCAACATGTGAAAAGAGAGAATTGCTCGGCAGCTCAAGTCATTTGTTGTATGTATGTAAGAAAGATGACCCCTAAGCCATGTGGAAACCTGTTGTTTACTTGAGAAAATACAGAAAGCGAAGGACTTATGGCTCTTGATGAGAAGCTTGTGGATACATTTCCGGAGTATGTACCGGCTAAGGCGGACGCATCTCTTCTTAATCTTACCGTAAGGGATATGCTGACAATGACCACAGGCGTTGAAAATGCGTTGTTTTTTGGAGATGATCCGGAACGATATGTAACCAAGGACTGTACCTGACCATCGATGAGCTCGCACGCTTTGGTGTTCTTATATTGAATAAAGGTGAGTATAAAGGACGTAGGATAGTCTCGGAATCTTTTGTAGCTGAGGCAACAAGGAATCAGATGCCTGCAACAGAGAAGAACGTTCAGTACGGTTATCAATTCTGGGTAAAAGAGGGGTACTTTGGTGCTTATGGTAAGTACGGACAGAGAAGCCTCGTGATACCGGACAAGAATGCCGTTGTGGCGGTTCAATCTCTTGAGAGTAAGGACATATCTGATGTGGTAAAGAAATACATAATCGACAGATTATAGAGTGGTCGCTTAATAACAGGCGGATAGGACCTAAAAAACAGTCTGCATATAATATATACAGACTGTTCTTGAAATAGCTATCGGAATGAAAGAAGGTACTTAGTTGCCTTCTTTTTTTGCGGTAAGATACCATTCATAAGGAATGACATTAGTGTCATTTTCTTTGATCCTGTCGGCGGCTTCCTCGAGAGTTAAGGGCGATCCCATAAGAACGTCATCACCGGGATTCCAATCGGCAGGTGTTGATATATTCTCAGCGTCGTGCTTCTGAAGTGAGAGGATAACTCTCTTGATCTCGTCTATATTGCGGCCTGTAGACATCGGATAATACAGGATGGCTCTGATGATCGAATCGGGATCGATGATGAAGACGGCTCTGATGGTCTGAGTCTTGGCTACTGTCTGAAGCATGCCGTAGAGTTTGGCAACATTCATGCTGATATCGGCAACGATCGGGAAAGGGATCACAACCTTGCCTTCGCCCTTCCAGTCGATCTGTTCAATATTCTTGGCCCACGCCAGATGGGAGTGGAGCGAGTCGATCGACAGTCCCAGAAGCTCCGTGTTGATGGCCTTAAATTCCTCGGCTCTTTTGGCGAGAGCGATGAACTCTGTGGTACATACAGGGGTGAAGTCGGCGGGATGTGAGAAAAATACAACCCATTTTCCTTTGTAGTCTTCGGGGAAGTTAATCTTTCCCTTGGTCGTGATGCTTCTGAAAGCGGGAGCCTGATCACCGATCATGGGCATTCCGTTATTCTCGATATTACTCATTGCTTGTGCTCCTTTCGATATTGAAGAATTGATATATTATGTCAACCAGACGCATAACTATTTAGCTCGACTCGGTAGGTTGAGTTGTGAATTAGTTGACTGACATAGCAAAAACTAAAACCAAAGTATATATGAATAATATCATAAAAGCTGCATATAAACTATAGGGCAGAGCCAACATAAAGCCTGTAGGAAGATTATATCAGTTGCTCATCCTGCTACGACTTCGGATAGTGTTTGCCTTAAGCATAAGTCATCTACCTACCTGTCAATGAAGCATAGAATCCTCTCACTCTTCATATCATTACACAATTTGTAATTCATTCCGCTGACATCATATATCTTGATTATGTCTTCCAACCCTTCCAGTCTGGGGTCATAATCGCTGGCACTTATGCTATTGTCCAGCAGCTGCGGGTTATAGACTATGGTCTTCTCATTCTCAAAGATCGCATTGTACAGGATTCCAGCTTCAACCAGATCCTGGAAGAAATGACTTCCGTATGACAATTCGGGATTATATCCGGCTCTCGAATCTGATATTTCACAGATGGCCTCGTATTCACTTATATCCGAGAATTGCGCAGGCACTCCGAGTTCGGGTGAGGATGTTCCAATCCTTCCCGGAGTCATCAGGAGCATCTTCTTGTTCTGACCCCTCATCTTCCAGTTGATCGTACCAACAGCCTGAGCAATCTTGTATTTATCTTTATAAGGCATGTTGTAATAATTGACCGGATCTACATATACGATCATATCGAGTTGCTCATATCTGGACAGACCCATCGAGGAACCCCGACATTCGAACAGGATATTATCCCTGTCAATATTTTCGGGCAGGTCGGTTGCCTTCGAATCCTGATATACCTGAAGAGGCCTGCACTGCAGAAGGTTGATGACATAGTCGCCGTCTTCCGAGAGGTTGATGGTAAATTCGGTATCAACGGGATACTCGTATTCATGCTGGATCGTAGTTAGGAGTTCCCGCATCTGCTTCATGAGATCTTCCTTCTCGACTATACCCTGACAGGATACGAACTCGATACTCCGGCTTTGACCACGCTCGGAGTACATTCTTTCCGTATCGCGGTCATGTTCGAAGAGAAGCTTTCTTATAAAAAACGGGAGATGGGGTTTTATGGTGTCCGGCTCGATCTGTTCGAGTTTTCCGGACGCCCTGTTCATCAGTTCCAGTTTTCTTTGCGAATACTGATGTTTTTCAATGCAGTTTCTTGCGGTTGTGGCCTTGGGGTTGTCGAGGCTCACAAGTCGCGGATAAGAGCCTTCGGTTCTGTCGACTGCCGACGTACCGAGACCCATGACAAGTCTTAACATTCCCGCTTTGGGATCGAGGTTGTCCATGAATCTGTAAGGACTGAACGAGTATCCAACTCCGGCAACGCAGGGCATATAGTATTCGTCGTAATAAGAGCCGGATACCCTCTGTACGAGAAGTGCCATCTGTTCGTCTCTGTGTTGAAGCCCGCGTCTGCTTCTGTAATCAAGGGCGGATCTGCTCATCGTACTTGCGTATACTGTGCGGACGGCATTCTCGAGTTCTTCCAGACGCTGATCCATGCTTCCACTGTTAGAGCAGAATACCGATTCGTATTTGCCGGCGAAGGCATTGCCGAATCCGTCCTCAAGGATCGAACTTGACCTTACGATAATAGGATCCTGTCCGTAGTATTCGAGGAGTTTCACGAGCTGTTCTTCCATCTCTCTCGAGAACTTACCGGTAAGAAGTTTACTTGCAAATTCCTCAGCGACCGAGAAATATTCCTCGTTACTTCTCTGTCTGATCCGAAGATCCCAGAAATGGTTCTCCACGATGAATGTGTAGAACACATCGGAACCTATATAATACGAATCGTGAGGCTCCAGTTTTTTATAAATATCCGGACAGAGGTTCTCGATTATCTTACGCGCGAGCAGCATACCGCAGGCTTTACCGCCTATCATACCGGTTCCGATCATGCGCTTTCTGATTGCGAGATAGTCCTGCGGCTTGAAGTGTTCTTTGATCATCTTGCGCAGGCGCTCGTCTCTTGACATCATGATGTTGCAGATCTTGTGGCAGGATTCGGTAACGTCCATTCCGCTTTCGAACATCATCTCCGTCATATTGAAGAATCTGTCCCAGCTGTCCATGTTGCTGTGGTCATTGGAAGAAGAATTGTCATCCAGCACCTGGTAAAAATGACTCGCCTGAACGCCGTCGAGGATCGGTCTGAACTCACCGGTCCCGGGCGAATACAGGTGGGGTAGATACATTGTCTCAGAGTAGCGGTTCCAGACTTTTTCCGGACGGACGTAGACAGTATCCCTGTTAGCGTATACGTCAAGGAAGAGCTGGGTGGTGTCTCTTATCTTGGCTATCGCCTGAAAGGAGTGCTTGCCTCTTATCAGAGGGAAAAATGCTACCGTATCGAGGATAAACAGATACGGACACGTCACCTGGAAGAAGTTACCCATCATAAGGTCGGTCGCCCAAGCGGTCTGCAACTCCGACAGGCAGTCAAACACATAGAAAGCATCCCTTCCTTCGCGGGTGATATGCTCACGAATCTCGACTGTGAAGTTCTCGAATCTGTGATTGAGTTCGACTTCGATGATCTTCAGACCTTCCTGCGGCCGGAGGAGAGGCTCGTGAGATGCGAATCGGAAATATATAAGATTGCGTTTGTCTGCGATCGCCTGTCTGACATATGGCTCCATAAAGAGTTTGAACTGGTCAAGTGTCTCAACTCTCCAGACTACATTGTCACCCAGACGTATGTTGTCAAAACAATCATCCATGGGAGGGATACCCGATAATATTCTGTCAAATGCTGCCATGATGAACTCCTTTCTATGGATAAGACTGCCTTTTTATAAAGCGATGTGTGCCTGCGCGGGAATCAAACTGTGCTCGGCGCGCGAATACGACTGCGCCTGCGTGAATACGACTGCGTGAATACGACTGCGCCCTGCGCGGGAATGCGACAAAAGATTTCTTTAAATATAAAAAGGCAAAAGCACCTGACGGCGCCTTTGCCTTTAGTTCATTTTATCACATCTTTATAATGCAGTACCAGCTTTTTTTGAAGGGCTATCGACGAAACTTGTTTGTTAATAAGGCGCCTGCTTTCTGGCTGGGAAGTAAAAGCAGAATGGACATTAGGCAGAACAAACAACAAGCGGAGCGGACATTGATCACAACAAACAACAAGCGTAGCGGACATTAGGCAGAACAAACAACAAGCGTAGCGGACATTAGGCAGAACAAACATCAAGTGGAGCAGACATTAACCACAACCGCGGGTAGCGTATCTGATTTACTTTACTGTAGGTATTTGGTACGATATTAAGGTATGGCAAGAATTCAGATATCTGCCTCATTCCGGTAATTATGCGGTAGATTATCTGATATTTATTTTAGTGTTGATCGCCATTGCAACCGCGGCGACATTCCTGATGAAGCGGATAACAACCGCAAAACGTCCGCCCGCGGAGGGGCTCGCATATTCCGAAAAAGACCTGCGATGAAAAGCCAAGCAGAATTAACAGCAACTCTTTTCTGGTATCAAGGCCAAAAGGGGTAGGATATATTTCAATATAGAAGGCTCTTGCGTAACTAAGCGTGCACCTGAGCTTTTGGGAAGAGAAGGTTATCTTAATGAGACATAAAAAGGTAGTTCCTTATATTATCGCATTTATAATGGTATGGGCTGTCAGCCTGCTGACCGGACTGGGGGCTGCGAACATATTATTGCTTCCGCTGTACGGAGCGTTTGTTGTATTTATCAAGGCTTCCGATCGTTATACGGGGGAAGAGAGATTCATAAGTGCAGGCATATTGTCTGCGATCTTCAGTCTGTTGTATGTGTTCTACAAGGCGGAGAGTCTCGCTGCAGAATATGACAATAAGCTGTTTAAGGTGATCGTCATCGCGATCGTTTTTCTGGGATTATATGGTATCTTCTATTACAGCATTAAGGCTGTTGAGGTGTTTTACCGAAACAGAGATTTTTTTGTGAATGATGAGAAGAGTCCGGATTCTCTCAAAAATGACAGATCTGTCATAATTTTTGTCCTTTCACTCTTGGCGATGATCCTGTGTTACATTCCCATTTATCTGTACGAGTATCCGGGCATTCTGACTCCCGACAGCATAGGACAGATCGAACAGGCCATCGGAGTACATCCGTATTCCAATCATCATCCAATGGCTCACACTTTTTTGATAGGATCATGTATAAAGGCGGCATCAGCATTCGGAGGTTCGCTGGAAAGCGGAGTCGCTCTATATACTTTCTTCCAGATGCTGATGATGGCGCTGATCTATTCATATACGATAATGACCTTATATCAGATGAAGGTAAAGAAGGTCTTTCTGTGGCTGACTTTTGCCTTCTACGCGCTGCTTCCTTTTCAGGCAGTGTTCGCGGTTAGTATGTGGAAGGACATCTTTTTTGCGGGATTTGTTCTTCTGTTTGCTGTTAGTTTCTTACGCCTGCTTCATGCTGGTAGAGCTGTGCGCAGTGTCTCATTTGTCAGAGATCTGATCATTCAGTGCGTGGCATTTGCGGGGATCAATCTGTTCAGGTCGAACGGCAGATACGCAATGATCGTGATGTTACCGATATTGCTTATCTGGGGTATTGTGAAGATCGTATCGCGGAGAGGCAGATCCGCTCTCATAGTGACACTTATGTCAGCATGGATCATTGCAACTCTTCTTGTCATTCCGGTTAGATATTATTTCATTCCCAATGCAAATGGCGATGGAGTAGAGACTCCCGGGCCTGATACGGTTGAGAATCTTGCCATTCCGCTTCAGCTATTTGCGCGGGTAATATACGACGGTAAGGAGTTGTCTGCAGAGAGTCGTGAACTGGCAGACAGTATGATGGATACAAGTTTGATCGGGAGCCTCTATGTGCCGGGATTCGCTGATAACATCAAGGAACTTGTTAGAGCGGGGCATCCGGAGGTGCTCACCGAGAAACGAAGTGAGTGCATTCATGCTTTTATAGAGACCGGACTGAAGTATCCCGGTGAATATTTCCTGGCATACCGTGATATGACCTGCGGTTATTGGTTCCCTGACAATCCCAAGGATGCCAATGGGTATACGGTGGCCTTCGGCGAAGGGATCTGTGACAATCCTCTGGGGCTTGCTCAGAGATGGCTTATTTCGGGAATCCCCGCAAAGCTTGTGATCAAGGTAAAAGAGATCGCCCTTAAGATGGGTGATATGATGCCGGGATACAGCTTCTTCTTCTGCATGGGCGGGGCATTCTATCTGCTGTTGTTGTCACTGGTATTGTGTGTTAAAAACAAAGGCAACAGGGATAAGGCACTCATACTCCTGATGCCCCTGTTGATCATGGGGACGGTGCTGATAGCTACACCGGTATCCAACGATTTCAGATACAGTTATTTTTTGACAGATCTTATACCGATCATGGCGCTACTGCCTGTTCGCTCTGATATCCATTGACAGCGTGGTATAGCCTGTTCGCTCTAATATCCATTGACAGGGTGATATTGCCGGTTCGTTCTGATACCTGTCAACCTGGCGCTATAGCCTGTTCACTCTAATACCTATTGACAAGGTAGGTATTGCCATTTATAATACCTACTATATTAGTAGGTGAAAGGAACAATGGCTATGTCTAAGTTTGTCTATATGGATAATGCTGCTACGACACCGGTTCGCCCTGAGGTGTTGGATGCGATGCTGCCTTATTTCACAGAGGAATACGGCAATCCCTCAAGTGCGTACAGTTTTTCGGGTAGAATAGCAGGTAAGGTACACGAAGCGAGAGAGTCGATCGCGAAGGCGATAGGCGCAACCGGAAGAGAGATATTCTTCACAGGCGGCGGCAGTGAATCGGATAACTGGGCTATCAAAGGTATCGCCGATGCCCTGCGTGATAGGGGCAACCATATCATTACCACTTCGATCGAGCACCACGCCGTGCTCAACACCTGTGCTTTTCTCGAGGATCACGGATTCGAGGTGACGTATCTTCCGGTGGATGAGACGGGAAAGGTAAGTCTTAAGGATCTTGAGGAGGCTGTCAGGCCGACCACGATACTTATCTCCGTTATGATGGCCAATAATGAGATCGGTACGATAGAGCCGGTGAAGGAGATCGGGCGCATAGCTCACGAGCATGGAATCGTCTTTCACACGGATGCGGTTCAGGCATTCGGTCATCTGCCGATCGATGTGAACGAGATGAACATCGATCTGATGTCCGTCAGCGCCCATAAGCTGGGTGGTCCGAAGGGTATCGGATTCTTATATATCAGGTCTGGGATTAAGATAACCAATCTCATCCACGGCGGCGCTCAGGAATTGGGCAGGCGCGCCGGAACGACCAATGCCGCAGGTATCATAGGCCTGGCCAAGGCCACCGAGATCGCACTCCTTAATATGGAAGCGAATACCTCTTATGAAAAAAATCTCCGCGACAGGCTTATCACCAGAGTGTTGGCTGAGATCCCTCACGCACGACTCAACGGAGACAGGGAGTCGCGACTGGCCAATAATGTAAGCTTCTGCTTCCGATTTGTGGAAGGGGAGTCACTTCTGATAATGCTGGACAGAATGGGCATCTGCGCTTCGTCGGGTTCCGCGTGTACCTCGGGAAGTCTTGATCCGTCGCATGTTCTCCTTGCGATCGGTCTTCCTCATGAGATAGCGCACGGTTCCGTAAGGCTGACCCTGTCGGAAGCTACTACCGAAGAGGATATCGATCATGTCGTTCAGTGTCTTAAGGATACTGTCGCGAAGTTACGCGCAATGTCCCCGCTCTATGAGGACTTTGTCAGGAAGCAGGAGGTGTAAGATGAGTCAGGTGACGGAATACAGTGAAAAAGTAATGGATCATTTTATGAATCCAAGGAATGTCGGAGAGATCGAGGGTGCCGCAGGTATCGGAACCGTAGGTAATGCAAAATGCGGTGATATTATGAGGATGTATCTCGATATCGACGATGATATGGTAGTTCGCGAAGCCAGGTTCAAGACTTTCGGCTGTGGCGCTGCGATAGCTACAAGTTCCATGGCAACAGAACTTGTTAAGGGAAAAACAGTGGCAGATGCACTTAAGGTTACCAATAAGGCTGTTATGGAAGCCCTGGACGGACTGCCTCCGGTCAAGGTGCATTGTTCACTTCTGGCAGAGGAAGCAATACATGCTGCCCTTTGGGATTATGCTACGAAGAATAATATTGAGATTGAAGGCTTACAGCCTCCGGTCAATGATATTGATGAAACGGAAGAGTTCTACAAGATGTAGGTGAGTGATCAGCTTACTGATGATATTGATGGAAACATCTACAAGATGTAGGGTGAGTGATCGTAGAAAGGAACTAACATGATATCAACAAGAGGACGTTATGCTCTTCGGATAATGACGGATATTGCCCTGACGCAGGGAGACGGATATGTGCCGATGAAGGATGTGGCTGCGAGACAGGGGCTGTCATTAAAATACCTTGAGCAGATCTTACCGCCTCTTACGCGTAACGGACTTTTGACCGGGTTACAGGGTAAAGGCGGAGGATACAGACTTACAAGAGAGCCGGAAGAGTATAAGATCAGTGAGATATTGACACTTACGGAGAAAGAACTTGAGCCGGTCAGTTGTCTGGTCAAGGGAGCTCCGGAATGTGAGCGCAGGCAGGAATGTAAGACGATAGTCTTTTGGGAAGGTCTGGATCGAGTGGTGAAGGACTATCTTGATTCCAAGACATTAAGAGATCTTATGTAGTTGGCAGTATGCGTGGCGAAGATCAGATATAAAGGGATTCTTTTAATCTGATTAGGCGTGTTGCGGACTGTTGATCGGCCTTGCAGTATAGGTCAGCCCGGTCAGTACAGAAGGGGGAATCGGTTTTGAATATAAGTCAGATAAGATATGTGCTTGAAGTGGCAGGTTCTCCGTCTATGCGTGAGGCGGCTACAAGACTCTTTGTCTCACAGCCGGCACTCTCTGCAAGCATCAGAGAACTGGAAGAGGAGCTTGGCATCCTGATATTCGAGAGGAATAATAAGGGTATCAAGCTGACTGATGAAGGCAGGGAATTCATTATCTATGCCAAGAAGGCAGTATCGCAGTATGAGATCTTAGAGGACAGATATCTGTCAAAAGATGTTGATAAGGAGCGTTTCGCTGTATCAACCCAGCATTATAATTTTGCGATAAAGGCATTCACGGATGTCATTAAAGCATATGATCCGGAGAAATATGTATTTGGAATACATGAGACAAGGACAAGAGATGTCCTTGAAGATGTAAGATCGTTAAAGAGCGAAGTAGGTATAATATCCTTCTCGGGATCAAGTAAGGAAGTGCTCAATAAGCTGTTCAGGGAATACAGTCTTGAGTTCACCCCTCTTATGCGCAGGGAGACTTACGCCTATGTGTGGGAGGATCATGAATTTGCAGACAGGACTGAGATCTCCATTGAGGAGCTGTCTGATTATCCCTGTATATCTTTCGACCAGAGTGATGAGGGTAACTTCTACCTGACGGAAGAGGCGATGTCCGATTATGATTTTGATAAGATGATCAAATCGGATGACAGAGCAACAACAATGGAGCTTCTTCAGAGACTCCACGGCTATTCCATCGGAAGCGGAATGCTGTCGGGGGAGGAGGCTATTCTAAAAGGGCTTGTATCCATTAAGCTGGAGGAAGAAGATCCACTGACCATAGGCTACATTGTGCGAAAAGGAAGTGTAATGTCTGTCTATGGTAACGCTTATGTTGAAGAACTTTTAAAGTATAAAGAAATTTGATAGATAGCCGCCGCACACTCACGACTAAAGTCACGAGTGTGCGGCGGCTATCTAACAATTTTGTAAGCACAGTAAATAATACGGATGATGAGTGCGATAAGTAAAGGTTATCACTAACGATAAAATCGCCGTAATTTTCAGATGAAATGAACGATGGTAAGATAAGACCATCAAAACACGGAAGCGCAACCACATTAGAATAAACAGTGAAAAGGAGAATACTGAAATGAGTGATTACAGATTTGAGACATTACAGTTACACGTAGGACAGGAACAGCCGGACCCCGCAACAGATTCGAGAGCGGTTCCGATCTATCAGACAACTTCATATGTATTCCGCAACAGCCGGCATGCGGCAGACAGATTCAGCCTTGCAGATGCAGGTAATGTATACGGAAGAATAACAAATACCACGCAGGATGTACTTGAGAAGAGACTTGCAGCACTTGAAGGCGGAACAGCAGCTCTTGCGGTTGCATCAGGAGCCGCAGCCATTACCTATACGATTCAGGCACTTGCAGCAAACGGCGGACATGTAGTAGCACAGAAGACCATCTACGGCGGAAGTTACAACCTCTTATCACATACACTTCCCCAGTACGGAATCGAGACAACATTCGTTAATGCTCATGACCTTAAGGAAGTTGAAGCTGCTATCAGGGATAATACAAAAGTGATCTATCTTGAGACACTCGGCAATCCCGGAAGTGATATTCCCGATATCGATGCGATCGCAGAGATAGCTCACAAGAATAATATTCCGGTAGTCGTTGACAATACATTCGGAACACCTTATCTCATTCGTCCTTTTGAGCATGGAGCAGATATCGTGGTTCATTCGGCAACAAAGTTCATCGGCGGTCACGGAACAACACTTGGTGGAATTATCATAGAGTCGGGCAAGTTCGATTTCAAGACAAGCGGTAAGTATCCCAACATTACCGATCCCAATCCAAGCTATCACGGAATTTCATTCTATGATGCATTGGGCCCCGTAGCCTTCGTTACATATATAAGAACGATCCTGCTCAGAGATACCGGATCAAGCATCTCACCCTTCAACGCATTCCTTCTGTTACAGGGCGTTGAGACGCTTTCACTGAGACTTGACCGTCATGTTGAGAATACAAAGAAAGTTGTGGAATACCTTGCCAATCATCCCAAGGTTGAGAAGGTTAACCATCCTTCACTTTCGGATCATCCCGATCATGAACTTTACGAGAAGTATTTCCCCAACGGTGGCGGTTCGATCTTCACCTTTGATATCAAGGGCGGACAGGAAGAAGCCTGGAAATTCATCGACAACCTTAAGATATTCTCGCTTCTTGCCAATGTTGCAGATGCGAAGAGTCTTGTTATCCATCCTGCATCAACTACACATTCTCAGCTTCCTGAGGAGGAGCTTCTTGATACGGGAATTAAGGCCAATACTATAAGACTTTCTATCGGTACTGAGCATATCGATGATATCATCGCAGATCTTGAGAATGGATTTGCTGCGATCTAAGAGGGACTTGTTGTAAAAGGGGATTTGATATATGCTATTCCGTGAGGGACGGAATGCGGGCAGTTTTACATGGAAGGACATGTAACGATCTATAATAATCTTGGAGAGGAAAGGTAGATTAGAGATGAGTAATATATACAAAGGTACTTTGGAACTTATAGGTAATACACCCCTTGTTGAAGTTGTGAATATTGAGAAGGAACTGGGACTTGAAGCGACAGTCCTTGTGAAGCTTGAGTATTTCAATCCGGCAGGAAGTGTTAAGGATCGTGTTGCTAAGGCAATGATCGAGGACGCCGAAGAAAGGGGACTTCTTAAGGAAGGATCTGTTATCATTGAGCCCACAAGCGGTAATACAGGAATCGGTCTTGCTGCGATCGCGGCATCCAAGGGTTACAGGATCATACTTACAATGCCTGAGACAATGAGTGTTGAGAGAAGAAATATTCTTAAGGCATATGGCGCGGAGATCGTGCTTACAGAGGGTGCTAAGGGTATGAAGGGCGCTATCGCCAAGGCTGAGGAGCTGGCTAAGGAGATCCCGGGCGGTTTCATTCCCGGACAGTTCGTCAATCCCGCCAATCCCAAGATGCATAAGGCAACAACAGGTCCCGAGATCTGGAAGGATACCGACGGTAAGGTTGATATCTTTATTGCCGGCGTAGGTACAGGCGGTACGCTTACAGGTGTCGGCGAGTATCTTAAGGAGCAGAACAGTAATGTAAAAATAGTTGCGCTTGAGCCTGAAGACTCACCCGTACTCTCTGAAGGAAGAGCGGGTGCTCATAAGATTCAGGGAATCGGCGCAGGCTTTGTACCTGATGTGCTTAATACTGAAGTCTATGATGAGATATTCAAGGCTCCCGCACAGAATGCCTTTGAGACAGCTAAGCTTCTTGCTAAGAAGGAGGGCATCTCGGTAGGTATCTCTTCAGGTGCTGCCCTGTACGGAGCAATTACGCTCGCTCAGCGTCCGGAGAATAAGGGCAAGGTGATCGTAGCGCTTCTTCCCGACAGTGGAGACCGTTATTATTCTACACCTCTCTTTACGGAATAAGATTAGAACAGACAGATTATGATATTTACAGTAAGAGAATCTCACTGCCATTAAGGCGGTGAGATTCTCTTTTTTTACATCACGGGATACCTTGGGTTTCCCGTGATGTAAAGGATGCGCACTCGCCGAAAGGTAGACGATGCTAAAGCATCCGTGCTCGGCGCGAGAATGTCGCAAGCGACATTCTTTCTTACATCACACCAGCTCAGCCCGGGCGATAATCATAGCTTATCACAGACGATAAAAAGCGCGTAATTTTCAGAGTATAAGTTCAATGTTATGATCAAATTACAGTAAAACGAAGGGAGAAACGTTATGAATACAATACTTGCATTTGGTGATTCCAATACGTGGGGACTGATACCCGGTTCCAGGAAGTATGAACGTTATCCCTGGAATAAGCGCTGGACGGGTATCCTTCAGGAATCGCTCTGTTGCGGCAGGATTGTGGAAGAGGGTCTCTGTGGAAGAACTACAGTTTTTGAAGATGAGTTCCGTCAGGGAAGAAGAGGGATCAATTCACTTCCTCTGATCCTTGAGAGCCAGCAGCCGATATCGGCAGCGATAGTAATGCTTGGAACCAATGATTGTAAGAAAGTATATCATGCATCGTCTTATAACATTGGCAAAGGCATCGAGCTCTGTATCGATGAGATCGAGAAGTACATCCCCGCTGATAGAATACTGTTGGTATCGCCCATTCATCTTGGCGAGAATGTCTGGTATCCCGACAAAGATCCTGAGTTCAGGCCGGATTCGGTGAAGGTAAGCCGTGAGCTGGACGAGGTGTACAGAAAGATAGCGAAAGACAGAGGAACCGCTTTTCTTGTGGCATCCGATCACGCAAAGGCCGATACGATAGACGATGAACATCTTAACGAAGAAGGTCATAAGGCTCTTGCCAAGGCACTCTGTAAGAAGCTTAAAGAGATGAAAGTGGCCTAACAAATATAACATACCGGAAAGAAGGAACAGAAGATGAGTTTAAAAATAGATTCGATACTGATTCACGGAGGAGTTGACGGAGACGCAACCACCGGAGCAGTCAACGTACCCGTATATCAGACCTCAACATACAGACAGGACGGCCTCGGCAAGAACCGCGGCTGGGAGTATTCAAGAACAGGCAACCCTACAAGGGACGCTCTTGAGAAACTGATCGCCGAGCTTGAAGGCGGTAAGTATGGATTCGCCTTCGCTTCAGGACTTGCAGCGATCAACACAGTCCTGTCTCTTTTTAAAACAGGCGATAAGATAGTAGTCTCCGACAATATCTACGGAGGAACATTCAGAATACTGGACAAGGTGTTCACTAACTTCGGCATTGAGTACAAGATAGTTGACACTTCCGATCTTGAAGCAGTCGAAGCCACAATAGACAGCGATGTGAAGGCGGTATATGTAGAGAGTCCGACCAATCCGCTGCTCGTCGTGACTGACCTTGCGGAGGTCGCATCAATCGCGCATAAGGCAGGCGTTTTGCTGATAGTGGACAACACCTTCCTTACCCCGTATCTTCAGCGTCCGTTGGAGCTTGGCGCCGACATAGTGATCCACAGCGGAACCAAGTACCTCGGCGGCCACAGCGATACGGTATCCGGCCTCGCAGTCGTCAATGACAAGGAGATTGCTGACAGACTTTATTATCTTCAGAATGCCATCGGCGGAGTGCTCGCTCCCTGGGACAGCTTCCTGATGATCAGAGGCATCAAGACTCTGGCAGTCAGAATGGACAGACATGTAAAAAATGCACAGAGAATAGCCGAATGGCTGGCCGACAGTGACTATGTAGATCGCGTGTACTATCCGGGACTTAAGCGTGATCCGGGCTACGAAGTCCAGAAGAAGCAGGCCGACGGCGCGGGAGCTATGATCTCATTCGTGTTGAAGGACCGATACGATTACAGAGCTTTTTTTGAAAAACTTAGGCTTATTACATTAGCGGAGAGCTTAGGTGGTGTCGAGTCGCTTGTGAGTCATCCGGCAAGTATGACGCATGCGGCGATTCCTCCTGAGATCAGGAGGCAAACAGGTATTGTAGATGAGCTGATCCGTCTGTCAGTCGGAATAGAAGATGCGGATGATCTTATACAGGATCTGGAGCAGGCGATCCTCGCTTCCGAAAAGGGGGTGATCTGATCATGGATGTTCATATGAGTATTCACGATATGATAGGTAATACGCCGATACTTAAGCTGAGTCACCTCGGGATCAAAGAAAGTGTAGGTCTCTATGCCAAGCTTGAATTG
This sequence comes from Lachnospiraceae bacterium, assembly GCA_024684085.1. Classification (GTDB taxonomy): domain Bacteria; phylum Bacillota; class Clostridia; order Lachnospirales; family Lachnospiraceae; genus Colinaster. Next base: position 15,842 of record JAIKXM010000046.1, read on the forward strand.
ATGAATCCCGCCGGAAGCGTGAAAGACCGCGTCGGTATGTATATGGTGAAGGATGCCGAAGAAAGAGGAGTACTTAAGCCCGGAGGTACTATAATCGAGGCGACAGCCGGCAATACCGGGATCGGAATAGCGATCGCCGCTCTTAATAAAGGTTACAGAGTTATCTTTACCGTACCTGAGAAATTCTCCGCCGAGAAGCAGATGATAATGAAAGCACTCGGCGCCGAGATCATCAGTACAAGTCGCGAAGAAGGCATGCTGGGAGCAGAGAAAAAGGCAGAAGAGCTGTTAGCTTTGATACCCGATTCGGTTTCGTTGAGGCAGTTTCGCAATCCCGCCAATCCGCTCGCTCATTATGAGACAACAGGACCGGAGATATACAGGCAGATGGATGGTGAGATAGATTATCTCATAGCCGGTGCCGGAAGCGGAGGTACTTTTTCAGGTGTTATGAAGTATCTGAAGGAGCGAAACGGATCAATAGAGGGAGTTCTTGCAGATCCCGTTGGTTCCGTTATCGGTGGCGGTGAGCATGCTGACTATGATATAGAAGGCATCGGCAATGATTTTATCGCAGATACGATGGATATGTCATTCGTGGATCAGGTTATCAAGGTGACGGATCAGGATGCTTTTGAAGCGGCGAGACTTTTGGCTTCAGCTGAAGGTATTCTTGCCGGTTCATCTTCCGGAGCGGCGCTCGCTGCAGGGCTTAAGTTAGCGGAAAGGATCGATAAAGGCAATGTCGTTATTGTTTTCCCGGATAGGGGAGACAGATATCTGAGCAAGGGGCTGTTCGGTTAGAAAAGGGAGGAATTGAGATGATCGGATTCGAATATTATAATCCGGCTAAGATCGTGTTCGGCGAGGACAGCGAGCTGAAGCTGAAAGGTCTGCTCGAAGATCATGGTGTGAAGTCACTGCTGCTCGTATACAGCGGGGATTTTATCAGGGAGCTGGGGATATATTCAGTGATAGAGAAAGCCACGTCGGAGCTTGGGATAAGGTTTACCGAGAATGGCATTGTTGTGCCAAATCCGTCGATCGATCTTGTAAGAGAGCTGGTCGCGCAGGGTAAGAAAGACAAGGTTGATTTTGTGCTTGCCGTAGGAGGCGGAAGTGCGATCGATACGGCCAAGGCTGTAGCTATCGGCATTCCGTATGACGGCGACGCCTGGGATTTCTTTGAGAAAGGAGTGATACCTAAGGAGGTTCTTCCGGTCGGAGTTATCGCGACAACCGCGTCAAGCGGGTCGGAGACTTCCAATGCGGCGATATTGTCAAGCGGTGAGTGGAAGCTTGGTTTTGAGGACGATCGGATCATTCCGCGATTCGCGATAATGAATCCCCGATTTACGGCAGGCCTTCCTAAGTATCAGACTTTCGTCGGGATAGCCGATGTGTTATCGCACCTGCTTGAGAGATATTTCTCCGATGAAAAACATTCCGACACTACGGATTATCTGATCGAAGGCGCAGTGAGAGCCCTGCTGCTCAACGCGGACAGGCTTCTTAAGGATCCCGGCGATGTGAATGCAAGAGGCGAGATCCAGTGGCTTGCAAGCGTGGCTCACAATAACTTTTTGGATGCGGGAAGACGAGCTGACTGGGGTTCGCACAGGATCGAGCATGAGCTGTCAGCCCAATATAATATCACTCATGGTGAAGGCATGGCGGTGGCAATGACAGCGTGGATCAGATACGTATCAGGTGTAAAACCGTGGCGCCCTGCGTTGTTGGCAAGCAGAGTATTCGGAGTTGATCCGTACGACTATTCCGAGAAGGAGAGGGCACTTATACTCGCAGACAGTCTCGAGGATCTTTTCCGAAAGTGGGGAGTGAAGACAAGGCTTACAGAACTTGGGATTGATGAGAGAGACTTCGAGGTCATGGCGGGAAGAGCGACAAGGAACGGCAGCGTGGGACATTATATTCCGCTGGATGCCGATACCATCAGGGAGATATTGAAGCTGGCATTGTGATCAGAACAGAGCGCAGGAACAGCGGAGATCGTCGGATCCGATGTGGCTGTCATAGAAGATATGGGTTCTGGCGTTTTTGGCGGAATGGTATAAGAGATTATTAGCAAATAAATATGTTAACAAGGTACGTAGAAATCGAATGATCGGTTTTAAAGTAAATATATTTTTAGAACAGAGAGGTAATTATTATGGCAAGAGTTAATTTGAAGACTCCCGAGGAACTGACGGGAGAAGCAGCAAAGGCTTATGAAGAGCTTAATTCGAAGGGAAAGATTACTAATATGAAGCTTGTGATGCTTCAGGACTATGGCACATATAAGGCATTTATGGGTTGGTATGATTCATGGGAGAGCCTTGTTAAGGTTGTAGGATTAAGAGCGGCGACTATTTATGCACATTCGGTATCTACAACAAACGGATGCCTCTTATGCTCACTGTTCTTTATCAGCGATCTTAAGGAATTGGGACTTGATCCTAACGAGTTCGAAGTGTCGGAGAATGAGAAGCTTCTTCAGGAACTTGGTCAGAAGATCGTTAAAGATCCTACAAAGGTGTCTGATGAGTTACTGAACGGATTGAGGAAGTTCTACAGTGATGAGGAGATCATTGTGATCGTTGGATTCGGAGCACAGATGCAGGCGACCAACAACTTCAATTCCGTATTGGGAGTTGATGTCGATAAGAGACTTCTTCCGCTTAAGGAATACTTCAAACCGGCAACATGGAGGGATGCCATAACCGAGTAGCAGATCATTAAGGACCGTGACCTGTTCCGGTAGATTTGGTTAAATTAATGATCATATTACGGCAGAGGATAGAATATGCCGATCACTATCATTGGGTGCTCGGCATATGAAGTGAGTCCTATGTCGTAACAGGATGCCGTAGCCGCTGGAATGGCATAAGTTTCATAAGCTGAAGTTACCGGTTCGAGTCCGGTCGGTGTCAGTACATAGTGAATCCGGGATTCGCATTATATTTTTATTGTATAAATGACTTATACTCAAGTTGAGCATAATCACCTACGCCATATACCTGCTTAATAAGATTGCAGGTTTCCTCATCACGATACAAGGTTTCCTCACAAGAGCGACTAATTGTCCCAACATAGCGATGGATTACCCATGGTTGTTCTTCGTTCGCAGAAGGGTCGTATTTGCAACTGGCATAGGTTATAAGATTCGTAGAATTAGGTTCCAGATAATAAAAATCACATTGACTGTTATTGGAATCGTTAATATATTCATCAATTAAAAAATACGTCTTTGCGCCCATGGGATAGCTTTTTCGATTCGGTCCGGCAAGAACCGAAGTTGGTACACGATCTACTATTGTATATATGTCATAGATCATTTCAGACGTAATGTTCTCTGTAATTCTTCCTATAAGCATTTCTTCAATATTGTCGTTGTTCATATCGAAAAAACAGTATCCTATACTTAGAATATCTTCTTGCGCCATTTGATACAATTCAGGACATATTCCTTCTGCTTCAAGCATGTCTTCATCCCATTCTCCTAAGATGGCTTCTTTGTATTTTTCAATTACTGAATCATACAGGTCTTCACCTCTGGTTCCACTAAGACGTACATAGTTATTTCCATTATTGCCTTTTATATTTAATATTATTGCATCTATGCTGGAATAGATCCTCTCGTAACTCTCCGACATTCCGTAGCCATAGTAATGATTTCTAAGAGTTTTTACTACCATGTCATATTGCATTCCATCTGGAGTTTTCAATTCACCTATTTTTAAAACTGATTCATCCTCATTGGTAAGCCCACACTTGTATTCAGATGGTTCCTTATAGGCAGAGATATTAAATATGTAATCGTAGCATTCCTCACCATATGATTCGTTCCCATATGACTCTAAATCGAATATGGTGATCGATGTATCTGTAGTCTCGGAAAACCATTTTCCTGTGGCATTTGCCGGCATTTTGAATGAAAAAAGGGCACATTCGGCAGAAATATCCCTTGGCGCTTCAACCGGTGTAAGCTCACACTCGGACGTAGATTCCGATACGCTTGTGTACTTGTGTACTAAAGGTGTGACCAGTATGACAGCTCCGACAATACATGCTACGAGTACTATAGCCACAATAACTATTACGATTAAAGACAGTCGCCCCTGCGAGTTGTCTTTTTGGAAATAGTAGTCCATATATAATCCTCCCTCATAACTACGGTTCGATTTATATTCGAACCGCTGATAATTATAAACTTAGTGATGCGTTATAAGCAAGACGATATTAGTATACATACCATGTTATTCTTAGTTAACAAGGCTTTGTATATAGAAGCTATTATACAAGAACGCTCCGCTAAGGATGCGCACCCGCGCGAAACAAAGCATCTGCGCTTGGCGCGAGAAGGTATCCTGCAAAACCTTCCTCTTTTCCGGTAGGCAAGGTCAATTTCAGGCAGATAGATTGTTCGGATTGGCATTAGATAAAGAAGTCATTGTTAAAGGTTAATGAAAAAAGAATACGGGAGTTGTATAATAAAAACATATTTGTGTAACAGGAGAAATCTTCGGACAGGAGACATTGATAAGTAATTAAAAATATAGATAAAAGTGAACAAATATAGACAAGTGTGTTTAAGGTGGTGATGAAAATTGATTGTAAGTTATAAAACTGAAATTAATCCTACTAAAGAGCAGATACAGAAAATAAACCAAACAATAGGTACTTGTAGATATGTATATAATTTTTATTTAGTAACACAAAAAGAAAGATATGAACATGGAGAAAAG